>NZ_JBIVBC010000022.1:0-78036 GCF_044745865.1 Streptomyces sp. NPDC086787
CGGTGTGTTCCTAGACAGCTCCACCACATCGGAGGTCTTCGCCATGTTCAAGACCCACCAGTGTCAACAACGCTCGTGATCAATACACCTAGGGCCTGTCGATGTGATCAGAACCGCCCGGCGATGTCCAGCGCCGCCGCATAGCCGAACGTCATGGCCGGGCCGATGGTCGAGCCCGCGCCCGCGTAGCTGTGGCCCATGACGGCGGAGCTGGCGTTTCCGGCCGCGTAGAGGCCCGGGATCACCGAGCCGTCGGGGCGCAGGACCCTGGCCCGGGCGTCCGTGATCAGGCCGCCCTTGGTGCCGAGGTCGCCGGGGACGATGCGGAAGGCGTAGTACGGCGGCAGCCACAGCGGGGCGAGACAGGAGCTGGGGAGGACGGCCGGGTCGGTGTAGTAGTGGTCGTAGGCGCTGTCGCCCCGGTGGAAGTCGGTGTCCTTGCCCTTGAGGGCGAGGGAGTTGAATCGGTCGACGGTGGACCGCAGGGCGGCGCCGGGTACGCCGATGGCGGAGGCGAGGGCGTCGAAGCTCCAGGCCTTGTGGACGGCGCCCGCGCGGTACCAGGCGTCGGGGAGGGGGAACGTCGGGGCGACGTCCCGGAACAGGTACCGGTTGCGGTAGTTCTGGTCGACGATCAGCCATGCCGGGATGTCGGGGTCGGTGGGGTCGCGGTCGTACATGATGTGGACGACATCGCTGTACGGCGCCGCCTCGTTGACGAAGCGGCGGCCGGCCGCGTTGACCATCAGACCGCCGGGCAGGGTCCGTTCGGAGAGGCAGAAGTACGGCTCGTCGGGCAGCGGGACGGCCGGGCCCCACCAGGCGTCGTCCATCAGACCGAGCGCGCCGCCGACCCGCTCCCCGGCCCGGATCCCGTCCCCGGTGTTGGAGGCGGCGCCGACGGTCCACCCGGTGCCGATCGGCTGGCGCTGGTACTGCGCCCGCATGGCCGCGTTGTGCTCGAACCCGCCGGACGCGACGACCACCCCGTGCCGCGCCCGGACGAGCCCCGCGCCGCCGTCCCTGCTGACGACGGCCCCCGTCACCACCCCGCCCTCCACCAGAAGGTCGGTGAGCGGGGTGGAGAGCCACACCGGCACCTGGGCGTCGATCAGTCCCTTGCGCAGCCCGGCGGCGAGCGACTGCCCCATGGTGAGCGGCTTCTGTCCGAGCAGGGCGGCCTTGGTGCCGCGGGCCAGCGCCTCGGCGGCGACGGCGGCGCCCTTGAGGTTGACCACGGCCAGGTTCAGCCACTTGTAGTCGGCGCTGAACACCACCATCCCGGCGGGCACCGGAATGTACGCCGGGTTGAGGTGGGCGAGCTCCGCGCCGAGCAGGTTGCCGTCGAGCTGGTCGGGCTCGATGGACCGGCCGCCCGGCAGCCCGCCCGGCAGCTCGGGGTAGTAGTCGCTGTAGCCCTCCATCCAGCGGAACCGCAGCGGGCTGTTGGCCATCACGAACGAGATCATCGCGGGTCCGTGGGCGAGGAACGCCTGTTGCCGTGCGGCGGGCACGTCGGTTCCCACCACGGCGGCGAGATAGGCGGCGGCCTTGGCCGGGGTGTCCGGCACTCCGGCGGCCAGGATGACGGGGTTGTTCGGGATCCAGATCCCGGCACCGGAGCGGGCCGCGGACCCGCCGAAGACGGCTGCCTTCTCCACCACCACACAGCTGAGGCCTTGCTTCGCCGCGGTCAGCGCGGCGGTCATCCCGGCCGCCCCCGCCCCGATGACCACGACGTCGTAGGTCCCGATGACGGGCACGTCGGCGGCGCTCGCGCGCTGCGGTATCCCGGCCGTCGCGAGCGCCACCCCGGCGCCCGCGGCGGTGCCGAGCACATGTCTGCGGGTGGGTGAACCGGTGTGTCTCGCGGGCATGGCGGGTCCCTCCGCAACGGGTTCCGGGGGACCGGAATGTCGCGCGAGGGTCTTGTGAAGTCAAGGGCTACGCGTCGGCCAGTACGGCACGGCAGTCCCGCCGGGCGGGTTCGCTCAGCAGCGCCCCGAACCGGGTGAACAGTTCCAGCAGACCGGAGCCGTGCTCCGCGCGGAAGGCGCGGTCCCGGCGGGCGAGGTCCAGTTCGTTGGCGGCGGTCAGCTCGGCGAAGTCCCGGAAGATACCCGGGTCCTGGGGGCCCGCGTCGCGGCCCGTGAAGCGGTCGCGGAACGGGGCGCCGGGGTCGGTGAGCGCCGGGTAGGTGGCGGCGCGGTCGCAGCTCGCGTAGAAGTACACGATCTCCTCGGCCTCGGCGCCGATCACCGAGCGGAGTTCGGCGCGGCGGTCGAGCGGGAGCAGGGCGGACGGGAAGCCGTCGGTGCCGTAGACGGCGTGGCACAGACCGGCGAGCCGGAGTGCGGGGCGGGCACCCCACTCCGCCAACTGGTCTCGTACGCGGCCGAGATGGGCGAGCAGGGTGCCGCCCGGATGCGGGACGTCGGCGGCGCCGAGTCGTCGCAGCAGTTCCGTCGCCTGTGTCGGTGCCGGTGCCGGTGCCGTGGCGCGGTCATCCATGGCAGAAGTCCCCTTGATGTCCGTATATCTGCATGTGTCCGTATGCCGAGGTAAGTCTGGGGTCGACACCCGCTCCCCTCCCCCCGGGGGGAGCGGGTTGCCGCCTGGGCCCGCGGAAAAGCTTCGTACGTGCCCTCGGCACAGTCAATCCTTGGGATTTGTCACCAACTCCAAGTGCTAGCTTGGGACTTGTGACCCTCGATGATCTCCGTGTGTTCGTTGCCGTGTGCCGGGCCGGCAGTCTCAGCGCGGTGGCCCGGGATCTCGGGTGCACCCAGTCGGCGGTGAGCCAGCATGTGAAGCGGCTGGAGCGGGAGACCGGCGTCGCGCTGCTGGAGCGGCAGCCGCGCGGGGTCGCGCCGACGCAGGCGGGGCGGGTGCTCGAAGGCGCGGCGGCCGAGGGGATATCGGGGCTGGACCTCGCGCTGCGGCAACTGCGTGACCTGGTCGACGGGCACAGCGGCTCGGTGCGGGTGGCCACCGGCGCGACGACGGTACGGCATTTCATGTCGGAGGCGGTGGTCACGTTCCGCCGCCGGCACCCCCGGGTCAACCTGGAGTTCCGGACCGTGAGTTCGGGCCGGGGCAGCTTCGACGCGCTGGCCGACGGCACCCTGGACCTCGTCTGGATCACGCTCGGGCCACCGGTGCGCGGGATCGAGCAGCGGGCGGTGGTGGAACTCCCCTGGGTTCTCGCGGTGCGCTCCGACGACCCGCTGGCCGACCGCACGTCCCTGACCCCGGGCGAGCTGACGGGCGTACGCCCCATCCGGCTGCCGCCGAACTCCACGTCCGCCGCCCAACTGGAGGCCGCCTGCGCCGAGTCGGACGTACGTCTCGGGTACGACACCAGCGTCGCCGACTGGGACACGGCCCTGCTGCTGGCGGAACTCGGTGTGGGACGGGCCGTCGTGCCCGCCCTGCCGGGCCTCACCGTCCCCAGTGGCACCCGGCTCAGGCTGATCCCGCTGCCCGGCCTGCGCCCGCTGTCCGTCGGCTGGGCGGTGCGCCGCTGGGAGGCCCTCAGCCCGCCGGCCCGGGCCTTCGCCGACACCGTCCTGGACAGCGCCGGCGCCCGGCCGGCCTGAGGGACCCGCCGCCGCGGACGGGCGCCCCGCACCCAAGCCGTCGGGTACGCCCGCGCCCAAGCCGCCGGGAGGAGCCGATGGGCCACCTCCCGGCGGTTGTCTCACCAGGCGACGGGGAGTTCGTGCGGGAACCTGCGGATCGTCTTCTGGTCCCAGGGAACCTGCTCCGGGGGTACCGCGAGGCGCAGGCCGGGGAAGCGCTCCAGCAGGCGGCCGATGGCCACCTCCAGTTCCGCCATGGCGAGCGGGACGGCGATACAGCGGTGGCCGCCCCAGCCGAAGGTCATGTGGGGGGCGCTGCGCCCGGGCAGGTCGGGGTCGATGATCTCGGGCTGCGGATAGCGCGCCGGGTCGCGGTTGGCGGCGAGGTAGGACACGTGGACGTACTCCCCGGCGCGGATCTTCATGCCGTCCAGCTCCACGTCCTCCATCGCAACCCGGGGGATGCCGACGCCCTTGCGGAAGGGGATGTAGCGGAGCATCTCGTGGATGCTGTTGGAGAGGTTCTCCGGGTGGCTGCGGACGTAGTCCATCAGCTCGGGCCGGGTCAGCAGCAGATAGACGATGTTGCTGATCTGGCAGGTCGCCGTGTCCTGACCGCTCAGCATCAGGGTGAGGCACATGACGGCCAGTTCCCTGTCGTCGAGCTGGTCCTGGCCGTCGCGGGCCGCGGCCATCGAGCTGATGATGTCGTTGCCGGGGGTGCGGCGGCGCTGCTCGACCACGGCGGTGAAGTAGTCGGTCAGGTCGGTCTTGACCCTGGCCGCCGCCTCCTTGCCGTCCGCGCCGGTGACCAGGAGCTTGTGGACCAGTTCGTGCATCCGGTCCCACTCGTCCCGGGGGATCCCGAGCAGATGGAGGATGGTGTGCTGCGGGAACGGGTCGGACAGGTGCCGTACCAGGTCGGCGGGCGAGCCGTGCTCGGCCATCTCGTCCAGCAGGGAGTCCGCGAGCAGGACGATCCGGTCCCGCATCCCGTCGACCTGCTGCTGGGTGAACGCCTGGGACGCGAGGCTGCGCACACGGGTGCTGTGCGGCGGGTCCATGACGTTGACGGACTCCGGCGAGACGATCGGCTCCGCGGTCAGCCGGGGGTAGTCCTCACCGATGATCCCGGCCCGGCTGAGCCGCTGGTCGATGGTGACCTGCTGGACCGAGCGGAAGCCGGTGACCAGCCAGGCGTCGGACTCGCCGTAGGGGAGCCGGATACGGGTGAGGGAGTCGCGTTCCATGATCGCCGCGAGTTCGGGGTCGAAGTCGAGGGCCACGCTGTAGTCGAAGGGACAGGTCTTCGGCTCGTCGAGCTGTCGGTCGTCAGTCATGTGATATGCCTCCTGGCGCGATGGAAGCACGGGAGCGGTCCCGGACCCGTGATCTCCACCGGCAGGTGGGGCCAGGTGGGCTAGGGCCTGAGCGTGTCAGGAGTACAGCTCCTCCACCCACGCCGCGAAGTCGTGCGTGATCGCCTCGCGGCGCAGCTTCATCGACGGGGTGAGATGCCCGGCCGCCTCCGTGAAGTCGGTCGGCAGCACCGCGAACCGCCTGATCGTCTCCGGGCGGGACACCAGCCGGTTCGCCTCGTCCACCGCCCGCTGCAGCACCGCCCGCAACTCGGCGTCGTCGGCGAGGAGCTCCGGCGGCACCGGGTGCTTGCCGTTCATCCGGCGCCAGTGGGTGAGGCCGTCGGGGTCGAGGGTGAACAGGGCGGTGACGTAGGGACGGGCGTCGCCGACGAGCATGCACTGGGATATCAGCGGGTGGGAGCGCAGCCAGTTCTCCAGCGGGGCGGGGGCCACCGACTTGCCGCCCGCGGTGATGATCAGTTCCTTCTTGCGGCCGGTGATCGTGAGGTAGCCCTCGTCGTCCAGTTCGCCGAGGTCGCCGGTCGGCAGCCAGCCGTCGCGGGTGGCGGGGACGACGCCGCCCGCCGCCGGGTCCCAGTAGCCGCGCAGTACGTGGTCGCCCGCGACGAGGATCTCGCCGTCGGCGGCGATGCGGACCTTCGTGCCGGGCAGCGGCCAGCCCACCGTGCCCAGGCGGGGCTTGAGGGGCGGGGTGACGGTGGTGGCGCCGGTGGTCTCCGTCAGGCCGTAGCCCTCGAAGACCCGGATGCCCGCGCCCGCGTAGAAGGCGGCCAGGGTGCGGCCCAGCGGGGAGCCGCCGCAGATGGCGTACTTGACGCGGCCGCCCATCGCCGCGCGGATACGGCGGTAGACCAGGGGGTCGTAGAAGGTGCGGGCGGTCTTCAGGGAGCGGCTCGGGCCGTTGCCGGTGCCGGTCTGCCGGGCCTCGACGGCCTCGCCGTAGCGGCGGGCGACCGAGGCCGCCCGGTCGAAGGTGCCCGCGCGGCCGTCGGCCTCGGCCCTGGCGCGGGCGCTGTTGTACACCTTCTCCAGCATGTAGGGGATGGTCAGCAGGCAGGTCGGCCGGAAGGCGGCGAGGTCCGGGAGCAGGTCCTCGGCCCTCAGGCTGGGGGCGTGGCCGAGTCTGACCCGGGCGCGGACGCAGGCGATGGCGACCATGCGGCCGAAGACGTGCGACATGGGCAGGAAGAGGAGCACGGACGCGTCCTCGTCCGGGCGCGCCCTGAAGACGGGGTGGAGGAGTTCGATCGCGTTGTCGACCTCGGCGAAGAAGTTGCCGTGCGAGAGCGCGCAGCCCTTGGGGCGGCCGGTGGTGCCGGAGGTGTAGATGAGGGTGGCGAGCGTGTCGGGGCCCAGCATGCCCCGGCGTACGTCGATCTCGGCGTCGGGTACCGGCGCGCCGAGTTCGGTGAGCCGTTCGACGTGCCCCTTCTCCATCACCCACAGATGGCGCAGCCCGGGGAGGTGTTCGAGTTCGGGGCCGATCGCGGCGACCTGCTCGGCGGTCTGGGTGACCAGGGCCTGCGCGCCCGAGTCATGGAGGATCCAGCGGGTCTGGAAGGCGGAGGAGGTGGGGTAGACGGGGACCGTGACGAGCCCGGCCGCCCATGCGGCGAAGTCGAGCAGGGTCCACTCGTAGGTGGTGTCGGCCATGATGGCGATGCGGTCGCCGGGCGCCAGCCCTTCCGCGATCAGCCCCTTGGCCACCTCCCGCACCTGTGCCGCGAAGTCGCCGGCCGTCACGTCCGTCCAGCGGCCGTCGGTGGTACGGCGGCTGAGGACCACGGCGCCGGGGTCCGTGTCCGCGTTCTCGAACGGCAGGTCCGCCAGCGAGCCGTGGGTCACCGGCACGGCGAACGGCGGTACGGCGGCCTCGCGCACGGCGCCGTCGAGGCGGCGCACGAGGGGTTCCACGAGGACGGGCGCACCGTCGTAGTCGGTCGCCGCGACCGTGGCACCCGAGGCTGCGGGGGCTTGGTTCGGGTACGGACTGGACACGGGCGGCTCCTCGGGCGTGCAGCGGCGGACTGCTTGCCGTATGTCGTACGTACCTCGCGCACCGAGGTGTTCAGCGGCGGCCGGTGGCGGACCCGCCGGGCGAGAGTACGGCGCCCGTGTGGGGGGCGTGTGCGGTTTCGGGGATGGTCCGGGGACGGGGCTGTGCAACCTCGCACATCAGGCTTACCTCCGGTAACTTTACTCCCGGGTAAGCAGACTCGGTAAGCAGACACGCTAAGCAGATCCGACCGGCCTCGCGGGAGTTGGAGACATGGCCGACCACCAGCACGCCCGCGCCGGCACCCCCGACGTGGTCCTCGCCCGCTCCCCCGCCCTGGGGCCACTGCTCGCCCGGGGCGCCCTGCGCTCGCCGTTCCGGCGGCCCCGCCCGGACGCCCGCGTCCCGCGCACCCGGCTGGTGCTGCCCGGCGTGCGCGTCGACCTGGCGCGGCTGGCCGCCTACGAGCGCGTGTGCGGCTTCGCCACCGGCGAGGACGCGCTCCCCGTCACCTATCCGCACGTCCTCGGTTTCCCCCTGGCCATGCGTCTGATGAGCGGCCGGCACTTCCCGTTGCCGCTGCTGGGGCTCGTCCACACGTCGATCGAGATCACCCGCCGCGCACCGCTGCCCGCCACCGGCACCTACGACCTCTCGGTACGGGTGGCCGGGACGGCGCCGCACCGCCGGGGCACCGAGGCGGCGTTGGTCACCGAGCTGCGCTGCGCGGGAGAGCTCACGGGACAACCCCTGTGGGAGTCCCGGAGCACCTACCTCGCCCGCCACCGCACCGGCGCAGCCGCACCGGCCGCGGCCCCGACGGCGGGGGAACCGCTGCCCGGTGTGGCCGAGTGGCGGCTCGCCGGGGACGTCGGGCGCCGCTACGGCGCCGTGTCCGGCGACCGCAACCCCATCCACCTGTACCCTCTGACCGCCCGCCTCTTCGGCTTCCGCCAGGCCATCGCCCACGGCATGTGGACCGCCGCCCGCTGTCTCGCCGCCCACGGCACACCCGACGCGGTGCGCGTACGGACCGAGTTCCGCTCCCCCGTCCCGCTGCCGGGCACGGTCCGGTACGCCGCCGACGGCACGGGCCGCTTCGAACTGCGCCGCGACGACGGGCCGGGAGCGCATCTGACCGGCGAGGTGCTGCCGCCCGCGACCTGAAGCAGGTCAGTCGGCGGCCGGCGGCTGGAGCCAGGGGCGGCCCTCCAGGAGGTTGCCCAGGCCCGCCCAGGCGAGGTTCATCAGGGTCGCCGCGGACTCCCGGGCCGTGACGCCCGGGGTGGTGTTGGCCCAGGTGGCGAGGGACTCGGCGGCGCCCACCAGGGCCTCGGCCACACCGGCCACCCCACGCTCGGGCAGGTCCGGGTCCTGGTGCGCCGCACGCGCGGCGACCACCAGCAGATGGGTCGCGAACGCCACGAGTTCCGCCCGCATCGCGGCGACCTCGGCGGCGAACGGCTCACCGTGGGTGCGGGCCTGGAGATGCAGCACGGACCAGCCGTCGGGATGCTCGGCGGTGTGCGCGAAGAACGCCCGTAGCCCGTCCCAGAGTTGCCGGTCGGCGGGCAGATCCGTCCGCACGGCGCCCCGCACCGCCCGGACCAGCGCCGCGGCCTCCCGCCGGATGCACGCGGTGAACAGGCTTTCCTTGGAGTTCAGGTACAGGTACACCAACGGCTTGGACACACCCGCCAGTTCGGCGATCTCGTCCATCGACGCGGCCATGTACCCCCGCCGGCCGAAGGTCCTCACGGCGGCATCGAGCATCTGCTGCTCCCGTACCGCCCGCGGCATCCGCTTGGTCTTCACGGCACCCATGGGGAAAGACTAGTTGGGCCACGGGTGCCCGAAGTCGCGGAAGGCTACAGGGAGGCGTCTTCCTGGGTGCGGTTGGCCTCCAGGTTCGCCTTGACCCGGTCGACCTTGCCGGCGACCTGGACGGCCGCCCGCTCCCGCTCCTTGCGCAGCACCACCCAGCTGATCGGCGCGGAGAGCACCATGGCG
Source organism: Streptomyces sp. NPDC086787 (assembly GCF_044745865.1). Classification (NCBI taxonomy): domain Bacteria; kingdom Bacillati; phylum Actinomycetota; class Actinomycetes; order Kitasatosporales; family Streptomycetaceae; genus Streptomyces; species Streptomyces sp. NPDC086787. The sequence goes on from NZ_JBIVBC010000022.1 coordinate 8,970, forward strand.
AGCAGCAGCACCCACAGGAAGTTGGAGTCGCCGAAGCCTCGCGGGAAGATGCCGGAGTAGACGGCGCCCCAGACGACCACGAGGCAGCCCGCGAAGATCCCGAGGCGCATCAGCGTGTAGCGGAGCATCTCAATCCAGTCTTCCGGTTCCGAACAGGGTCGACGTCCAGTGAAGCACGGTCCGGACCCGATCTTGGCGGCGGGGTCGGCGGGGTGGCCGGGCCACCGGTCACAGCAGCGGGAGCAGCATGCTGACGTCGTCCCGGTCGTCCCCGGGTGCCACCCGGATCGCGGCGGGCACCCGCCCGACCTCCTTGTAGCCGCAGGAGCCGTAGAACCGCTCGAGTCCGGCGCCGCCGCGGCAGGTGAGCCGTATCGCCTCGACGCCGTCGAGGGTGCGGGCCGCGTCGGCGGCCGCGTCGAGCAGGTCCCGGCCGTACCCCTTGCCCTGGTGGCGGGGGTGCACCATCACCGTGTACAGCCAGATCCAGTGCCGCATCAGCCGGTGGGTGTTGTGCGCGAGGAACGCGGCCGCGACGACCGTCCCCGAGCCGTCCCGGCCCACCAGCAGCCGGGTGCGGCCCTCGGCCATGGCGACGAGGTGCCGGACCAGCTCGGGGCGGACGTCCTCGACGGTGACCGGGGGCACGAAGCCGACCGAGCCGCCCGCGTTCGACACGTCCGCCCACAGGGCGAGCAGGTCGTCCCGCAGGGCGCGGGAGACGGCCGGGTCCAGCTGGAACGACAGGGTCACCGGCTCACACCCGCATGGGCTGCGGCGACTCGCGGAGCAGCGGGTCCGGGCCGTCGTACTCGCGGATGATCTCGTACCGCGTGTTCCGCTCCACCGGCCGGAAGCCCGCGTCACGGATCAGCTCCAGCAGGTCCTCGCGGGTCAGCTTGTTCGGCGTGCCGTAGTTGTCCGCGTCGTGCGTGATCTTGTACTCCACGACCGAGCCGTCCATGTCGTCCGCGCCGTGCTGGAGGGCGAGCTGGGCGGTCTGCACGCCGTGCATCACCCAGAACACCTTGACGTGCGGCACGTTGTCGAACAGCAGCCGGGAGACGGCGAAGGTCTTGAGCGCCTCGGCGCCGGTCGCCATCTGGGTACGGGCCTGGAGGGTGTTGCGTACCTTGCCGTCCTTCATGTCCACGAAGTCGTGCTGGTAGCGCAGCGGGATGAAGACCTGGAAGCCGCCCGTCTCGTCCTGGAGCTCACGCAGCCGCAGCACGTGGTCCACGCGGTGGCGGGGCTCCTCGATGTGGCCGTACAGCATGGTGCACGGGGTCTTCAGCCCCTTCTGGTGCGCCAGCCGGTGGATGCGCGACCAGTCCTCCCAGTGGGTGCGGTGGTCGACGATGTGCTGCCGGACCTCCCAGTCGAAGATCTCCGCGCCGCCGCCGGTGAGCGACTCCAGGCCCGCGTCGATCAGCTCGTCGAGGATCTCCGACGCCGACAGTCCGGAGATCGTCTCGAAGTGGTGGATCTCCGTCGCCGTGAACGCCTTGAGCGAGACGTCCGGGAGGGCCGCCTTCAGCTCGCGCAGGGAGCGCGGGTAGTAGCGCCACGGCAGGTTGGGGTGGAGCCCGTTGACGATGTGCAGCTCGGTGAGGTTCTCGCCCTCCATCGCCTTGGCGAGCTTCACCGCCTCCTCGATGCGCATCGTGTACGCGTCCTTCTCGCCCGGCTTGCGCTGGAACGAGCAGTAGGCGCAGGACGCGGTGCACACGTTGGTCATGTTGAGGTGACGGTTGACGTTGAAGTGCACGACGTCGCCGTTCTTGCGCGTCCGCACCTCGTGCGCGAGCCCGCCCAGCCAGGCCAGGTCGTCCGACTCGTACAGCGCGATGCCGTCCTCGCGGGTCAGCCGCTCACCGGAACGGACCTTCTCCTCCAGCTCGCGCTTGAGCCCGACGTCCATGCCCACACCTTTCTTAGACAGCCTCGCCCACGTTACTCCCCCACCCTTCGGGCGGCCGGTACCCCCATACGGCGCCGAAAGCGCCTACACCTCTTCGGGCAGCTCTCCGACCCGGTTCTCCCACTTCGTGGACAGCACGATCGTGGTACGGGTGCGTGAGACGCCCTTGGTGCCGCTGAGCCGACGGATGATCTTCTCCAGGCCGTCGACGTCCGTCGCCCGCACCTTGAGCATGTAGGAGTCGTCACCCGCGATGAACCAGCAGTCCTCGATCTCCGGCAGGTCCTTCATCCTGCGGGCCACGTCCTCGTGGTCGGCGGCGTCGGAGAGCGAGATGCCGATCAGGGCGATGACGCCGAGCCCGAGGGAGACGGCGTTCACGGTGGCGCGGTAGCCGGTGATGACACCGGCCGCCTCCAGCCGGTTGATGCGGTCGGTGACGCTGGGTCCCGACAGACCGACGAGGCGCCCCAGCTCCGCGTAGGAGGCCCGGCCGTTCTCCCTCAGGGCCTGGATGAGCTGCCTGTCCACGGCGTCCATGCGATCGAAGCCTTCCTGGAAATGTTCTGCGTGATGACGTTCAGAGGTGTGGGTTCACGAGGTGCGGGTTCCGCCGCCGAGTTCGCCCTCCCAGCGGCGATAGAGCCCGTGCCGGACGCCCGCCGCGTCGAGGACCCGTCCGGCGACGAAGTCCACGAGGTCCTGGATGTGGGTGGCGCCCGCGTAGAAGCCCGGTGAGGCGGGCACCACGCTGGCGCCCGCGTCGTCCAGGGCGACCAGGTGGCGCAGGGTCTGCCCGTTCAGCGGGGTCTCCCGCACGGCGACCACGAGTTTGCGGCGCTCCTTGAGGGTGACGCTCGCCGCCCGCTGGAGCAGGTCCTTCGACAGCCCGAGCGCGACACCGGCCACGCAGGCCGTGGAGGCGGGCACGATGAGCATCCCCCGGGCGCGGTACGACCCCGAGGACGGTCCGGCGGCGAGGTCGCCCGCGCTCCAGTACCGCACCCCTTCGAGGTCCCCGTCGGCCACGGCGAAGGTCCCCGGCTTGCCGTCAGCGCCTCGGGCCAGCCATTCCCGCAGGTCGTCCTGCCAGTGGGCGTCCCGGAAGGCGATCCCGGTCTCGTCCAGCAGCGTCAGCCGCGAGGCCCGCGACACCACCAGGTCGACGCGCTCACCGGCCTCCAGCAGTGCCCGCAGCACGGCGGCGGCGTATGGCGTACCCGATGCCCCGGACACCCCCACGATCCAAGGCTCGCGCTGCGTTTCTCCTGCGTTCACACCTTGAGCGTACCGGTGGGACGGGGAGTGTTCAGGACCGGTCGGCCGTCGCGGACGTACCAGGTCCTCACACGGTCAGACCACGCACCGCGAGATCGAGCAACGCGCACACGAACAGGGCAATACCGATGAACCCGTTGACGGAGAAGAACGCCCGGTTCACCCGGGACAGGTCGTGCGGCCGCACGATCGTGTGCTCGTAGACGAAGGCGCCCGCGACGATCACCAGGCCCAGCCAGAAGAGCGGGCCGGCACCGGTGCGGACCGCGTACCAGACCAGCAGGCCGGTGGTGATGGCGTGGCACACCCGCGCGCCCCGGATGGCCGCCGGGATGCCGAAGCGGGCCGGAACCGACTTCACGCCGATCTCCCGGTCGGTCTCCACGTCCTGGCAGGCGTAGATCAGGTCGAAGCCGCCGATCCAGACACCGACCGCGAGGCCGAGCACGACCGCGTCCCAGGACCACTCGCCGGTGACCGCGAGCCAGCCGCCGACCGGCCCCATGGCCTGGGCCACGCCCAGGATGGCCTGCGGGAAGTTCGTGAAGCGCTTGCCGTAGGGGTAGACCACCATCGGGATCACGGCGACCGGGGCGAGGGCGAGGCACAGCGGGTTGAGCAGCGCCGCCGAGCCGAGGAAGACCACGACCGCGATCAGCGCGCCCGTCCAGGCGTGCTTCACGGACATCGCGCCGGTCACCAGTTCACGCTGGGCGGTCCTCGGGTTCCGCGCGTCGATCTCCCGGTCGATGATCCGGTTGACCGCCATCGCGAAGGTCCGCAGGCCGACCATGCAGACGGTGACCAGCAGCAGCCGGCCCCAGTGGACGTTCCGGTCCAGCTGGAACATCGCGGTCAGCGCCGCGATGTAGGCGAAGGGCAGCGCGAACACGGAGTGCTCGATCATCACCAGGCGCAGGAAGGCCCGGGTGCGTCCCGGCTGCGGGAGCGCGGCGGAGGCTGAACTCACAGTCCGTATTCCTTCCAGCGGCGGTCGACCTTCGCCGCCGTATCCGGGTCCGGGAGGACCATGTCGGGCCAGCCGCCGTCGCGGGTGTAGCCCTCCTCGGGCCACTTCCGCGTCGCGTCGATGCCTGCCTTGCCGCCCCAGAACTGCTGGTAGGAGGCGTGGTCGAGATGGTCGACCGGGCCCTCGACCACGGTGAGGTCGCGGGCGTAGTCGGTGTTGCCGAGGGCCCGCCAGGCGACCTCGTGCAGGTCGTGGACGTCGCAGTCGGCGTCGACGACCACGATCAGCTTGGTCAGGGACATCATGTGGGCGCCCCAGACGGCGTGCATCACCTTCTGGGCGTGCTTCGGGTACTTCTTGTCGATCGAGACGATCGCGCAGTTGTGGAAGCCGCCGGCCTCGGGAAGGTGGTAGTCCACGATGTCCGGGACGATGATCTTCAGCAGGGGGAGGAAGAAGCGCTCGGTCGCGCGACCGAGGGGACCGTCCTCCGTCGGGGGGCGGCCCACGACGATCGACTGGAGCAGCGGCCGCTTCCGCATCGTCACGCAGTCGATCTTCAGGGCGGGGAAGGGCTCCTGCGGGGTGTAGAAGCCGGTGTGGTCGCCGAACGGGCCCTCGGGCAGCATCTCGCCGGGCTCCAGCCAGCCCTCCAGGACGACCTCGGCGTTCGCCGGGACCTGGAGCGGGACCGTCTTGCAGTCGACCATCTCGATGCGCTTGCCCGCGATGAACCCGGCGAACAGGTACTCGTCGATGTCGCCGGGCAGTGGGGCGGTGGAGGCGTAGGTCACGGCGGGCGGGCAGCCGAAGGCGATGGCGACCGGCAGCCGCTCGCCCCGGCGGGCGGCCACCTGGTAGTGGTTGCGGCTGTCCTTGTGGATCTGCCAGTGCATACCGATGGTGCGCCTGTCGTGGCGCTGGAGGCGGTAGAGCCCGAGGTTGCGGATCCCGGTCTCCGGGTCCTTGGTGTGGGTGAGCCCGAGGTTGAAGAAGGAGCCGCCGTCCTGCGGCCAGGTGAACAGCGCCGGGAGCCGGTCGAGGTCGACGTCGTCGCCGTGCAGGACGACCTCCTGCGCCGGGGCGTCCTTGACCTTCTTCGGCGGTACGTGGGTCATCGCGCCGAGTTTGCCGAAGGCCTCGCGCACGCCGACGAAGCCGTGCGGCAGCTCGGGGCGCAGCAGCCCGCCGATCTTGTCGCTGATCTCGCCGTACGACTTGAGGCCCAGCGCCTTGAGCAGACGCCGGTCGGTGCCGAAGACGTTCATCGCGAGGGGCATGGCGGAGCCCTTCACGTTCTCGAAGAGCAGCGCCGGGCCGTCGGCCTTCTGCACCCGGTCGACGATCTCGCCGACCTCCAGGTACGGGTCGACCTCGGCCTTGATGCGCTTGAGGTCGCCCTCGCGCTCCAGCGCCCTCAGCAGCGAGCGAAGATCGTCGTAAGCCATGCCCACCAGTATCGGCCACCCGGTGCCGGGGACCGGGCACCGGGTCACCCGATAGCCTGGCCCGGTCACCATGACCGTCCAAGAGCGCGGGGGGACCGCACCACCATGCTGAGGTATCTGCCTTTCCTGCTGATCCTGGCGCTCTGGATCTACGCCTTCGTGGACTGTCTGAACACTCCCGAGGACGAGGTGCGCCATCTGCCGAAGGTGGCGTGGGTGATCATCATCCTGCTCTTCGGCGAGGTGCTGGTCGGCCCGGTCGCGTGGCTGTTCGCCGGGAAGGTGCGCCGGCCGAGGCAGACCTGGGTCGCCCCCGACGACAACCCCGAGTTCCTGAAGTCCCTGGGCGAGGACGCCTGATGGAGCTGCGTCTGCTCGTGACGTTCGAGCGGGTGGCCACGCTGCTGAGCTTCACCCGGGCGGCGGCCGAGCTGACGTACTCGCAGTCCAGCGTGACCGGTCAGGTCCGCTCCCTTGAGACCTCCCTGGACGTGGCGCTGTTCGACCGGCTGGGCAGCCACATCCGGCTGACGGAGGCGGGCGAGCGGCTGCTGCCCTACGCGCGGCGGATGATCGAGCTGGCCGAGGAGGCCCGGGCGGCCGTGGGCCCGGCCGAGCAGCCGGCCGGGACTCTCGTGGTCGGCACCATGGAGTCGCTGAGCTCCTATCTGCTGCCGCCGCTCGTCGAGCTGTTCCGGCACCGCTATCCGAAGGTGCGTCTCTCGTTGCGCACCACCATCGGTGACGAGACCCGGCAGGCGCTGCGGCAGGGGACGTACGACCTGGGCTTCCTGATGGAGGAGGAGACCGAGCACAGCGGCCTCGAGGGCGTGGTGCTGGGCGAGGAGCGGCTGGTGCTGGTGGCCGCGCCCGGCCATGCCCTGGCGGACGGCCGGGTCGCCACCGTGGAGCTGGTACGGCAGACGCTGCTGGCGCCCGAGCCCGGCTGCGCCTACCGGGACCTGTTCGAGCGGGAGCTCACCGCGGTCGGCCCGGTGGAGTTCACCGAGTTCGGCACACTGGAGGCCACCAAGCGCGCGGCGGCGGCCGGTCTCGGGATCTCGCTGCTTCCCGAGGTGACGGTCGCCGCCGAACTCGCGGAGGGCTCCCTCGTGGTCCTGGCGTGGGAGCCGCCGTTCACGCTTCGGACCCAGCTCGCATGGCGGGCCGGGAAGCGGCTTTCGGCGCAGGCCCGGCTGCTTGTGGAGCAGGCCCGGCGGCTGACCGCCGAGCGAGGGTGACCTTCAGGCTCGCGGTCACGATGAGCGGTACGCCGAGGGCCTGCACGAGGCCGATGCGGTGGCCGTACACGGCCCAGTCCATGAGCATCGCGACGGCCGGGTAGACGAACGCGAGGACGGCGATCTTCGCGGTGGCCAGCCGGGCGTAGGCGGCGTACATCAGGACGTACATCAGCCCGGTGTGGATGAGCCCGAGCCCGGCCAGCCAGCCCCAGCCCCAGCCGGTCCCGCTCATCGCGCCGAGGTCCGCGAACGGGAGCAGCAACGGGATGCCGGTCAGGACCTGTACGAGGGCGATCAGATGCGGGCGGACTCCGGTGATCCGCTTGGTGACGAGGGTGGACAGGCCGTAGAGCAGGGCGGCGAGCAGGGCCTGGCCGATGCCGGTGAGGTAGGCGCCGCCGCCGGTGAAGTCCGCGGGCCGTACCCCGGAAACCAGGATCAGGCCCGCGAAGGCGACGGCGATCCAGCCGGTCCTCGCGGCGGTGAGCCGCTCCCGGAACAGCAGGGCGCCGAGCAGCACCACGTAGAACGGCTGGGTGTGGTAGACGACCGTCGCCACCGAGATGGACGTGTTCGCGTACGACTGGAACAACAGCACCCAGTTGAGGACGATGAGCACCCCGCCCAGTACGGCGAGTGAGAGGGTGCGCGGGGTGAAGCCGTGGTCGCGGAACAGGCCGCGCGCGGTGACGTACCCGCCGAGCGCCAGGGCGCCGAACAGGACGCGGAAGAAGACGGCGTTGAAGGGCGAGGCGCCCGACTCGGTGACGAAGACACCGAGGGTGCCGGAGAGCACCATCGCGGTCGTCAGCTGAAGTGTGCCCTTGTGGTCCGGGCGATCCGAGTGGTCCGAGGTCATGTCGACGACGCTACGAACGTGGCGCCGGGCCGGTCCACGCGCCAGTGGGGCATCCTGCCGATGGGGCCATCGGCAGGGCCGATGGGGCCGACGCTGTCCCTGCCGTGAGGAGACCGATGTCATGAAGTTCCTGGACGAGGCGACGGCCCGGGCGTGGCTCGGCATCGCGCTGGAGGAGGCGCGCGGCGGGCTCGCCGAGGGCGGTGTCCCCGTCGGCGCCGCGCTCTACGCCGCGGACGGCGCGCTGCTCGGCCGGGGCCGCAACCGGCGGGTGCAGGACGGGGACCCGTCCACGCACGCGGAGACCGCCGCCTTCCGCGCGGCGGGGCGGCAGCGGTCGTACCGGGGCACGACGATGGTGACCACGCTGTCGCCCTGCTGGTACTGCTCCGGTCTGGTCCGGCAGTTCGGGATCTCGCGGGTCGTGATCGGCGAGGCGGTCACCTTCCACGGCGGCCACGACTGGCTGGCCGAGCACGGTGTGGAGATCGTCGTGCTGGACGATCCCGAGTGTGCGGCGGTCATGCGTGAGTTCATGGACACGCACCCGGACCTGTGGAAGGAAGACATCGGTGAGTGAGCGTCCGCCCCGCATCCCGACCATTGATCTGCGGCCCTGGCTGGACGGCGGCGACGAGGAGCGGGCGGACGTCGCCCGGACCGTCGACCGGGCCCTGCGCACCGCCGGGTTCCTGCTCGTCACCGGGCACGGGGTCGACCCCGCGCTGCGCGCCGCCGTACGGGCCGCCGCCCGCCGGTTCTTCGCGCTGCCCGTCGCGGCCAAGCAGGCGTACGCGGCACGGGTCGGCGGGCGCGGGTGGCTCGGGCCGGGGGCGGAGGCGAACGGGTACTCGGAGGGGACCGAGACGCCGCCCGACCTGAAGGAGTCGCTGACCTTCGCGACGGACGAGCCGTTCGAGGACCCGGTCGTCAACGCCGAGTGGTACGCGCCCAATGTGTGGCCGAGCGAGGTTCCCGAGCTGCGGGCGCTGTGCGAGGAGTACCTCCGGGAGATGGCCCGGCTGGAGACGCTGCTGCTGTCGCTGCTCGGGCAGGCCCTCGGGCTCCGGCCCGACTTCTTCAGCCGGCACATGGGGCATCCGACCTACGGCTTCAACATCAACTGGTATCCGGGCACCGACGTGCTGGGCGAGCCCCGTCCGGGACAGTTCCGGATCGGGCCGCACACCGACTTCGGGACGGTCACCATCCTGGACCGGCAGGCCGGCAAGGGCGGACTCCAGGTACACACGGACGACGGAGGCTGGCAGGACGCACCCCACGATCCCGCCGCCCTCACCATCAACATCGGTGACCTGATGGCCCGTTGGACCGGGGACCGGTGGCGGTCGGGGCGCCACCGGGTGCTGCCGCCGCCGCTGGACGCGCCCGCCGAGGAACTCATGTCCCTCGTCTACTTCGGCGAGTGCACCCCGGGCACCCTGGTCGAGTCGGTTCCGGCGCCGGTGGGGCGAGTGGCGTATCCGCCCGTCGATTCCCATGTTTATCTGCGGGAGAAGCTCGACTCCATCACCGTCGAGTGACACCAGTGACTGCTGTGAACCGAGTGACGGAACCCGTTCAACACGCGCTCTAGTAAGGAGCAACTCCCCCTTCCTACACTGGGATCAAGGGGGGAATCGGTGCACAGACGTCTGCATGGACGCGGTGCCCTGTTCGACGCGGATCCGGCCGGGCTGGCTCCGCGACTCGTGGGCCTGCGTCCCTATCAGCACCGCGCGCATCCGTTCGAGCATCCGGCGGAGCCGCCCTTCGTCGTGCTCACCGGCGCGCGCGGACTGGGCAAGAGCGCGGTGCTCGCGGAGCTGCGCGAGGCCTACAAGGGGCACACTCCGGTCGCGCTGGTCGACTGCGCGGACGAGCAGTTCGCGGGGCCGCCCGCGGACCGGCCCGCCGAGTCCTGGTCCCCGGTGGCCCAGGCGCTGCTCGTCATCGCCGAGCAGCTCGCGGAGCCGGTGACCGGCGCCGGGCGGATCCAGTTCCCACGGCTGATGACGGGCCTGGTCGCGGTGGCCGCGGGCGGCTGGCGCGACGCGGACTCGGAGCGGATCCGGCGCGAGGTGGAACGGATCCTGCTGCTCAACGAGAGCGGTTCGTGGGTCGGCGGCCTCGCCGGGCGGTGGGCCGGGAAGGTGGCGGCGAAGGTGGTCGCCGCGGCGACCGGCAGCGGGCCGATCCTGTCGGGCGCGGTCGAGGCCACCCTGGAGTCCGTCGCGGAGGGGTTCGCGAACCGCCGGCACCACAAGGCGTCGGTCTGGTACCGGACCTACCCGAACGCGGGCGGGCACGCCCAGCGCGGGCTGATCCTGCTGTCCGGGCACTTCCGGGCGGGCGGCACCTCCCGGGAGCACGCCGAACGCCATCTGGTGCGGGCGCTGCTCGCCGACCTGACGGAGGCCTACGCGGGTGTGCTGCCGCGCATGAAACGGCTCGGCCGGCCGCTGGTGCTGCTCGACAACGCGCAGGACGCGCCCGGTCCCGGGCTGGTGGAAGCGGTGCTGCGGGACCGGTCGGAGGGGATCGCCGACCAGGTGGCGTTCATCGGCGCGCTGCGCGGCGACGGCCGGGAGGTCCTGCGCAACGCCGTGCGGCACGCGCTGCCCGAGGTGGCCCGGCGCAGCGGATGGGCGCCGGACGTCGCGGTGCCGTCCTCGCGGGCGCTGCTGGTCGCGCTGCCTGCGCTGTCTCCGGACGACACCCTGCACATCGTCGGCGCGGTCTGCGACGAGGTACCCGTCCCGCCCCAACTCCCGCACGCCACACACCGGCTGACCGGCGGCAACCCGCTGGGCATCGCGCTGCTCGCCGAGTCGGCCGCGCAGCACCTGCCGGAGGCGACCTCGCTCGGCGCGCTGCTCACCGCGGACGTGCGGCTGTACGAGGACCACGACGGCTCCCCCGCCTACCGTGAACTGCTGGACCGGCTGGTGCCCGCCGACCGGCTGGACGAACTGACCGTGCTGGCCGCCGCCCACGACCACGACTCGGCCTGTGCGCTGGCCGCGGCCCTGCTGCCGGACGACTTCGGTCCGTCGGACGTGCGGGCGTTGCAGACCCGGCTGGCCCGTGAGGGGCTGCCGGGCGCGCCCGGCCAGTTCGTGGGCGACCCGTTCGTACGGACGCTGCTGCTGCTCCGACTGCATGTGTCGGGCACCGACCACGACCGGTGGCGGGCGGCGCACGAGACGTTGATCGCGCACTACACGGGTTCCGCCGAGCACGCGGACGCCTATCGGCTGCACCACGAACTCTCCCTGGGGACCACGGAGTCGGCGGTCGCCCAGTTGCGTGACACCTTCCCCACCCTCGGCACCCGCGACTGGCTGCGCACGCTCCGCTTCGTCGCGTCGGCACCCTACTTCCACGCCCACAGCGCCGACGGGCGGGACTTCACCGGCCACGGCGACCGGCGCGCGGCCGTGGCGCTGGGCCGTACGGACGCCGCGCAGGTGGTGCCGGACGGTGTGGACGCCGTACTGCATCTGCGGATACGGCGGCTGCTGCACGCGGTGTGGCAGCTGGCCGACCCGCTGGTGCTGCCCGACCCGAGGGTGTGCGACCGGCTGCGGTTCGAGCTGGAGCAGCTGTCCAATCTGCGGCCCGCGGGCAACGCGCTGCTGTGGCGGGCGTCGCGGGACTGGCCGGCGGCCGCGCTCGCGGGACGCCCGCTGAGCGCCCCCGGCCGGGGGGACGACGAGGGCGACACGGACGACGGGGACGACGGGGACGACGCCGACGACCGGAGCGGGGTGGCGTGATGGCGTTCAGGGGGCTGGGCACTCGGCTGCGCGAGGGGATCTGGGAGATACCGCTGCGCCGCTATACGGCGCTGCTGGCCGTGGCGGCCCTGGTGGCCGGTCTGGTCTTCGCGGTGCGCGCGCTCGCACGGGACGACCGGTCGTGCGCGCCCGGGGTGACGCGGCCCGCGGGCAGCGACGAGTGCGTGGGTGTGGCGACGGGGGCGTACGACTTCGGCCATCCCCAGCTGCGGCAGACGGTGGCCGCGATCGAGCGGGAGAACAGCGGTCTGAAGTCCGGGAGTTATGTGACCGTCGCGCTCATGCTGCCGTACACGGCGACGGCCCGGTCCAGCGTGAGCGACATACTGCACGAGCTCCAGGGCGCGTATCTGGCGCAGTACGAGGCGAACCACAACGCCAACGGGGAGGCACCGGCGATCCGGCTGGTGCTGGCCAACCCGGGAGCGACCAGCACCCACTGGGAACTGACGATCGATCAGCTCGGGCGGATGGCGCGGGGTGCGGACCGGTTGCGGGCGGTCGTCGGGGTGGGGCAGAGCACCGACAGCAACAAGCGGGCGGTGCGTGAGCTGACCCGGCTGGGCGTTCCGGTGGTCGGCTCCTCCATCACCGCGGACGACCTGGCCAACGGGCAGGGCGGCAAGGACCCCTATCCGGGGCTCGCCCGGGTCGCGCCGACCAACACGGACGAGGCCCGCGCGCTGGCCTCGTTCGCCAGGGTCAGCGCGGGCCGGGCGCTGCTGGTGTACGACAAGCCCGGCGACCCGTACACACGGACGTTGCAGAACTCGTTCGCCGCGCTGATCAAGGGATCGCCGTACGAGCCGCAGCCGTTCACCCCGCCCGCGGACCGCAGCAAGGAGGGCACCACCGCCAACACCTTCCGGCAGATCACCCATCTGCTGTGCGACACCTCCGCGGAGACGGACACGATCCTGTTCGCGGGCCGGCACACCCAGCTGCGGCAGTTCATCAACGCGCTGGGCGGCCGCGGCTGCCAGGATCGGGCGTTCACGCTGCTGACCGGGGACGAGGGGTCGTATCTGACCGGCGAGAAGGACCTGGACCGCACCGCCCTGGAGCACCGTCTCACCGTCCGGTACACGGCTCTCGCGCACCCGGACGCGTGGGCGGGGACTCCCGCGAAGACGGGCGGTTCACCGGCGGACATGCGGACGCTGCGCACCCTGCTGGCGAGCGCCGGGCGGGAACCGGCCGGGCCGATCGGTCCGGTCGAGCTGGAGGACGGGCAGCTGATCATCGCGTACGACGCGGTCCGGCTGGCCGTGCACGGCATCCGCGAGGCGGTCCCGGACGGCGGCCGGATCCCGGCACTCGCGGACGTGGGCCTCCAGTGGCCCCAGGTCAAGGGCTCGCTGCGGGTGAACGGCGCGAGCGGCTGGATCTGCCTGGACGCCCACGGCAACCCGTACGACAAGGCCGTGCCGATCGTGCAGCTGGCCCCGGAGGGCGGCTCCCGCTTCGTCCGCATCGCCTGGCCGGAGGGGAAACCGCCGACGACGGAGTGCCTTCCGCCGTCCTAGGGCGGACACGCCCCAGTGGTGTCCGCGCCCCGGGTGAGCGCCGCGAGTTCCGTGTTGGCGCGCTCGGTCACCAGGGTGAGGACGCGGCCGGCGGCGGCCAGGTCCTCGGCGGGGATTCCGCCCCAGACGCGGGCGGTGACGGGGGCGGTCTCCGCGCCGACGGCGGCGAGCAGCTCGCGGCCCGCGTCCGTGGGGCGGATGTGTCCGCCGTCCGCCGTCAGCAGTTGCTTGGCGAGCAGTTCGTCGAGGGTGGCGCGGATGTCGGCCGGATCCTCCTTGAGGGAGTGCCGGACCTGGGTGACGAGGTCCTCCGGTGTCCGCGGGGTGTTGGCGGTGACGGCGGCGCGCAGGGCGACCTGCTGCGGGAACGTCATGCCGTGCCGGGCCAGGACGTGCAGCAGTACACCGCGCGCGGCGTAGTGGGCCAGGCCGAGGGCGCGGGCGTCGGCCACGGGTGCGGTGGAGGACGCGGTGGTGGACTCGGTGGTGGTCATGGTGTCTTCCCCTGTGTGCTCTCGTCGTTGTCCGGTACGGGTGGAGCGAGAGGTGCGTCGAGGAGGGTCGTCAACTCGTCGGTGAACGCGCGGGTGCGCGGGGCGTCGAGGCCGCCGAGCGGCTCCAGCAACTGCTGGAGCAGTTCCTGGACCAGCGTGATCGCCTGCCGCGTGACGTCCTGGCCCCGCTCGGTGAGGGCGAGTTGTACGGCGCGCGGGTCACGGGGATCGCGGGTGCGCTCGATCAGGCCGGCCGACTCCAGGGCGCGCGCCAGCTTGGAGACGTACAGCGCCTCCAGGCCGGTGTGGTCGGCGAGCCGGCGCTGACTGGGCCGTTCGCCCGCGCGCTGCATGGCGTGCAGTGACGCGACCAGTGAGTACTGCGCGTGGGTGAGCCCCAGCGGGGCCACCGCGCGGTCGACCGCGACACGCCATTTGTTGGCGAGCCGCCACACCAGGAAGCCGGGCGTGGGGCCCGGAGAACCCTTGCTCATGAAAAATAGAGTACATGGCGACTATGTACATGGCTACTATCTAGTAGGCACCACAAAGAGCCGCTATCCCGCAAGGATTTCGATCAGACGTTCGAAACGGGCCCGCCAGGCCGGCTCCGACTCGCCCTCGCCCTGGTACTCGTGGGTGAAGCGCAGCACGCAGCCCGCGTCCCCGTCCCGCTCCAGATGGAAGCGGAGGCGGCCGCTGCCGTCCACCGTGTACTCGGCGACCCGGTCCACGTCCCACGCGGTGACCTGCCCGCTGCCCAGCTCACCCAGGGTGACCGAACCGCCGAGCCGGGGCTCGAGGACGTCGGCGGAGGTGAACCAGCCCGCCAGCCCCATCGGCGTGGACACGGCCGCCCAGACCAGGCCCATGGACCTGGGCAGCCGCACCAGGAAGTGCAGGATCCGGGTGTTCCCGTGGGTCTGGCTCATGCCCTGTTCGATGGAACCGGTCATGCCTCCAGTGTCACCGATCGGGCCCCGGCCCGTGCGGTCAGACGCCCGCGTAGGAGTGCTTGCCGCTCACGAAGATGTTGACGCCGTAGTAGTTGAACAGCCAGCAGGCGAACGCGAGCATCGCGAGGTAGGCGGCCTTGCGGCCCTTCCAGCCGGCCGTGGCACGGGCGTGCAGATAGCAGGCGTAGCCGATCCAGGTGATGAAGGACCAGGTCTCCTTGGGGTCCCAGTTCCAGTAGCGGCCCCAGGCGTCGCCCGCCCAGATCGCGCCCGCGATGATCGTGAACGTCCACAGCGGGAAGACCGCCGCGTTGACCCGGTAGGCGAACTTGTCCAGCGAGGCCGAGGCGGGCAGTCGCTCCAGCACGGAGGTCGCGAACGCACCGGGCCTGCCGCCGCGCTCCAGCTTGTTCTCGTACGAGTCCTTGAACAGGTAGAGGATCGTCGAGACCGCGCCCACGTAGAAGACCGCGCCGCAGAAGATCGCGGTGGAGACGTGGATGTACAGCCAGTACGAGTGCAGCGCGGGGACCAGCTGGTCGCTCGCGGTGTAGAGGACGGTGACCGCGAGCCCGAGGTCGAGCAGCACCGAGGTGATGAGGAACAGGCCCATCCAGCGCACGTTCTTGCGCAGCGCCAGCAGCCCGAGGTACACGGCGACGGCGACCGTGGAGAACGTGATGTTGAACTCGTACATGTTGCCCCACGGCGCCCGACCCACGGAGGCCGCGCGGGCGACGACACCGGCGAGTTCCACCAGGAAGGCGAGCACGGTGAGGGACACGGCGACACGGCCGTACAGGTCGCCCTGCTCGTCACCGCCGTGGGCGCCAGGGCCGTCCGGTACGTCACGGGCGCCGACCGAGGACCGGACGACGACCTTGGGCCGCTCGAGAACGGCGGTGCCCCCGGCCGACTTCACGGTGACCGCGGGACCGGCCGCCTTCTTCGCGGCGGCGGCACCCGCGGTGAGCGCGGCGGCCGTGCGGCCGACCTTGCTGCGGCTGCCGAGGAGCCACTCCGCGATGTACGCGAAGAAGGCCAGGGTGTAGACGGCCATCGAGGAGTAGATCAGCGTGTTGCTGATGCTCGCGAGATGCTCGTTGGTCGCGACGGCGAGTGTCACTGGTCAGCCCCTTCGGCGGGTACGACTTCGGGGTCGGGGGTGGATTCGGGTTCGGCGTCGGGTGCCCCCGGCGCCTGGTCGTAGAGGAGCCCGGCGAGCGCGCCCAGCTCCTCGGGCACCTTGGCGGACTCGCTGCGGCCGAGCCCGGCCATCTCGACGACGGTCACGCCGTCGGCGCCGCGGACGGCCCGCACCCACACGCGGCGGCGCTGGATGAACAGGGAGGCGGCGAGACCGAAGATCGCGCCGAAGGCTCCGCCGAGCGCCCAGCCGCCACCGGGCTCCTGGACGACCTCGAAGCCGGCCCACTCCTTGACGTCCTTCTCGAAGGTCACCGAACCGGCGCCGTCGGGGAGGACCGTGGTCTGGCCGGGCCTCAGGTTCACCCTCAGCTGCTTGTGGCCCTTGGCGTCCTTGGGGTCCTTGAAGTCCTTCATGTCGGTCTTGTCGAGCTGGTACACGCTCTGCGACAGACCGGCGTTCACGCCGCCCAGGTCGCCGTGGTACGGCTCCAGGTTCAGCATGGGGCTCAGCAGCGCCGGGAACGCCGAGGCTGCCTCCCTGCCCGGTCCGGCGTAGGTCGGCAGCAGGGTGGCCCTGATGCCGAGCTGCTCCTTGACGCCCTTGGCGTTCCGGTAGCCGTCCATCACCTTGATCACGCCGATCGAGGTGACGTTCCCGTCCAGCGGGAGCAGCGGTACGGCGCCCTTGAAGACGACGTTGCCCTTGCCGTCCCGCACGGTCATGACCGGCGCGTAGCCGTGGCTGACGAGGTAGACCTTCGCGCCGCCGATCTCCAGCGGCTCGTTGACCTTGACGGTGGTCGACCGCGCCTTGCCGTAGGCGCCCTCGTTGTAGGTGAGCTTCGCCTGGAAGGTGCGCGGGGTGCCGCGGTTCGGGCCGGTCAGCTCGTAGGTGCCCTGGAAGTCCTTCAGGTCGAAGCTGAACGGCACCAGGTCGTCGGTGCTGAAGAGGCTGCCGGACTTGAAGTCGTCGTACTGGGTGATCGAGTTGGCGAACCCGCCCCCCTCGACGACCAGCTTGTTGCCGTCCGACTTGTACAGCTGGCCCCAGGCGAACGCGACCAGCAGCACGATCAGCGCGATGTGGAAGACCAGGTTGCCCAGCTCACGGACGTAGCCCTTCTCGGCGGCGACGGCGTCCCCGGCGACATGGGCGCGGAAGCGGCGCCGCTTCAGCAGCGCGAGCGCGGCCTCGCGGACCTCCTCCGGGGCGGCCTCGGTGCGCCAGGTGGTGTAGGCGGGCAGCCGGGTCAGCCGCTTGGGCGCGCCCGGCGGCCGGCCGCGCAGCTGACCGACGAACTGCCAGGTGCGCGGGATGATGCAGCCGATGAGGGAGACGAACAGCAGGATGTAGATCGCGGAGAACCACACCGAGCTGTAGACGTGGAAAAGGCCCAGTTTGTCGTAGATCGGCGCGAGGAACGTGTGCCGCTCACGGAAGTCGGCGACCTTGGTGATGTCGGCGCCGGTCTGCGGGATGAGCGAGCCGGGGATCGCGCCGAGCGACAGCAGCAGGAGCAGCAGCAGCGCGACCCGCATGGAGGTGAGCTGCCGCCAGAACCAGCGGATCCAGCCGATGACGCCCAGCGAGGGGAGGCCCGGCAGCTCTTCACTGGGGGCGGTGGACAGCTGGGAGCCCGCGGCGCCGAGGTCCTGGTCGTCGGCGCCGGCGGCGGAGTTGTCGGCGGTGGTCTTGCTCATCGGTCAGATCCCCACAGTGAAGCCGTTGGACCAGGTCTGCATCTCGTTCACGAGACTGTCCCACGCCCCGGTCAGCAGCAGCACACCGGTCACGATCATCATCGTGCCGCCGATCCGCATCACCCAGACGTAGTGGCGCTTGACCCAGCTGAAGGCGCCCAGGGCCTTGCGGAAGGCGACGGCCGTGAGGACGAAGGGCACACCGAGGCCGAGGCAGTAGGCGACGGTCAGTATGGCGCCGCGGCCGGCGCTGGCCTGCTGGGAGGACAGGGCGACGACGGAGGCGAGGGTGGGTCCGATGCACGGGGTCCAGCCGATGCCGAACAGCGCGCCGAGGACGGGTGCGCTCACCAGGCCCGCGGCCGGGCGCTTGTGGAACCGGAACTCACGCTGGGTCAGCCAGGGCATCAGCCCCATGAAGAAGATCCCCAGCAGAATCATGAACACGCCGAGCACCTTGGACAGGGTTTCCTTGTGTTCCTGGAGGCTCTGCCCGGCATACCCGAACAGCGCTCCGGTGGAGACGAACACGGCGGTGAAGCCGAGCACGAACAGCGCGGCGCCCGCCACCATCCGGCCGCGGCGGGCCTCACCCAGGTCGGTCCCGGTGACCCCGGTCACATAGGAGAGATAGCCGGGGACCAGCGGCAGCACACACGGCGAGAAGAACGAGACGAGACCGCCGAGCACCGCGACGGGCAGGGCGACCAGCAGCGCGCCGTTGAACACGGTCTCGTTGCGGCCCACCACCTCGGCGGCCAGCGGGACGAGCGCGCTCACGCTACTTCTCCGCCAGGACCGGCTTGATCATCTTGACCAGGCCCCCCTCGTCGAGCCCCTGGAGGGCTCGCGCGGCGATCTTCCCGTCCCGGTCGATGACGAGGGTGGAGGGGATCAGCTGCGGGTTGAGCGTGCCCCTCTTGAAGCGGAGCATCATCTTGCCGGACGGGTCGTACAGGCTCGGGTAGCCGATCGCTTGGTCCTTCTCGAAGGCGACCGCCTGCGTGAGGGCGGTGTCCCGGGTGTTGATGCCGACGAACTGCACACCCTTGTCCTGGTACTCCTTGGAGACCTTGGCGAAGTACTTGCCCTCGGAACGGCACGGCCCGCACCAGGAGCCCCACACGTTGACGACGACGACCTTGCCCTTGTAGTCGGCGACGTCGAGGTTCTTGCCGTCGATCGTCCTGCCGGACAGGTCGGGGGCCGCGGTCCGGTGGCCCCGGGCCACGGTGTCGATGCCGTTCTTGCCGGTGACGAAGTTGGTGTCGCCGCCTCCGCCGGAGGTGCCGCCCGGGCCACACGCGGACAGAGTGACCAGGGCGGCCGCGGCGGCCGCGGCGGCAGACAGAACGCGGCTACGGGTGCTCATGTGAAAAGTTTCGCATGCCCGTTCTGGGGATCTTGCCCACCCCCCTCGGGCACGGAAACCAGCACTTCACGCCGTATGTCGCGAGGGCGTGCGGGTGTGCGAGCGCGAGGGTGTGGGGCCGCGGGTCTGGGGCCGCCGGTGTGGGGCAGCGGTCAGCTGGTCTTCGGGGCGGCGGGCGACCCGGAGCGGGTGCCGGCGGGCGTGCCGCCGAGGAAGGTCTTCCAGCCGCCGCTCGGCTGCTGCCCGACGTTCAGCGTGCGCAGCTTTTCGAGCGCCTCGGGCCGCTGGACGTCCATCCAGTCGGTGAACTGCCGGAAGGAGACGATGCGTACGTCGGCGCCCTTCTCCTTCTCCTGCGCGATGTGCTTGAACGCCGCCTCCACGGCGTCCATGTAGATGCCGCCGTTCCACTTCTCGAAGTGGTTGCCGATGAAGAAGGGGGCGCGGTTCGTCTCGTATGCCCGCCGGAATCCCTTGATGTACGCCTGCGTGGCCTGCTGCTTCCAGCCCGGGTAGTTGTGGGCGGGCGCGTTCGTCGAGTTGCCCGACTGGTTGGCGAGGATGTTGTAGTCCATCGACAGGACCTCGAAGCTGTGGCCGGGGAAGGGTATCTGCTGAAGCGGGAAGTCCCAGATGCCCTTCTTCTTCCGCGGCCATGTCTGGGTGCCGCCGGGCGAGGAGGCGTCGTAGCGCCAGCCGAGTTCGCGGGCGGTGGGCAACAGGTTGTCCTGGCCCTTCAGACAGGGCGTGCGACCGCCGACGAGTTCCTTGTCGTAGTCGAACGGCAGGGAAGGCAGGTCGGTCCACCCGGAGTTGGTCCGCCACTTCTTGACGAAGTCCTTGGCCTGCTGGATCTCGCTGCGCCACTGCTGCGGGGTCCAGTGCTCGACGGAGCCGGAGCCGCCGCAGAAGTGCCCGTTGAAGTGCGTTCCGATCTCGTGGCCCTCGAGCCAGGCCCGGCGCACGTTCGTCAGGGTGGCCTTGACGTGGTCGTCGGTGAGGTAGCCGATGTCGGAGGCGCCGCGCGGGTTGTTGGGCGGGTCGTAGAGCCGCTTCTTCGCCTCGGGGAGCAGATACAGCCCCGAGAGGAAGAAGGTCATGGCCGCGCCGTGCTCCTTGGCGAGGTCGAGGAAGCGCGGGAAGAGGCCGTTTCCGACCTCGCCCGCGCCGTCCCAGGAGAAGATCACGAACTGCGGCGGCGCCTGCCCGGCCTCCAACGGCACCGGCTTGGCCGGCTGGTGGGGCTGCTTTCCGGTGAAGGAGGTGGAGCCGTCGCCGATGGGCTTGGCGGCCGGCGCGGCATCGCCGCCCTTGCCGTCACCCTTGCCGTCGCCGTTCTTGCCGTCGTCGGAACCGGAACCGTGCCCGCCACCGTCCGATGACGACAGGGCTCCGCATCCCGCGAGTCCGGCGGCAGCCGCCGCACCCGCGCCGAGCCCGATTAGTCCCCTGCGCGTGCGAATGCGCATCGCGTCCCCGATCGTCGCGTCCTCCGGTTGTCACTCAGTCAGAGGGCGCGACGAACGGCCGGGTTCCTAAAATCATATGATTTAACAGAAATTGAACAGGATGCTGACAGGATCCCTACAGGCAGCCGCCGGTGAGGGAACTGGTCCGGGCTAGGCGCCGAAGGCCTTCCCGCCGCCCTGCCCGCCCTTGACCGGCTTGGCACCGGCGAGGAGATGGGCCGGGACCAGGTCACGCGCGGGCTCGGAGTACCCGACGGAGACGATCCGGTCGCCCCGGAACGTGAACGACGTCAACGAGGCCAGCGTGCACTGCCGCTTGCGCGGGTCGTGCCACAGCCGCCGCTTCTCGACGTACGAGCGGACGATCCAGATCGGCAGCTGGTGGCTGACGAGCACGGCCTCGTGCCCGCGCGCCCGGTCCTTGGCCGCGTTCAGCGCGCCCATCATCCGCACGACCTGGTCCACGTACGGCTCGCCCCAGGACGGCCGGAACGGGTTGACGAGGTGCTTCCAGTTGCCGGGCTTGCGCAGGGCGCCGTCGCCGACCCCGAAGGTCTTGCCCTGGAAGACGTTCTCCGCCTCGATGAGCCGCGCGTCGGTGTCGAGGTCGAGACCGTGCGCCTTGGCGATCGGCGTGGCGGTCTCCTGCGCCCGCTCCAGCGGGGAGGCGACGACATGGGTCACGTCCCGGGAGGCGAGGTGCTCGGCGACCCGCTCGGCCATCTGCCGCCCGAGCGCGGAGAGGTGGTAACCGGGCAGGCGACCGTAGAGCACCCCGTCCGGGTTCTCGACCTCGCCGTGCCGCATGAGGTGGACGACGGTGATGTCGCCGTTGTCGGCGCGGTCGGCGCTGTCAGGGGTGGGGGCGGTGTTGGCGGTCACGCGGTGGCCTCCGCGGCGGCTCGGGCCGCCGCCGGAAGGGCGTCGGCGATCTTCTGGATGGCCCGCTCGTCGTGGGCCGTGGACACGAACCATGACTCGAAGGACGACGGCGGCAGATAGACGCCGTTCGCCAGCATCGAGTGGAAGAAGGCGGTGTAGCGGAAGGACTCCTGCGCCTTGGCGTCCTCGTAGTCGCGCACCGGGCGGCCGGTGAAGAAGACGGAGAACATGTTGGAGGCGGTCTGCACCTGGTGCGCGACACCCTCCTTGTTCAGGGCCTCGTGGACGAGCCCCTGGATCTGCGCGGACACGCTGTCGACGGTGCCGTACGCCGCGTCGTCGAGGAGCCGCAGCTGGGCGAGTCCCGCGGCGGTGGCGACCGGGTTCCCGGAGAGGGTGCCGGCCTGGTAGACGGGCCCGGCGGGCGCGAGACGCTCCATGACGTCGGCCCGGCCGCCGAAGGCCGCGGCCGGGAACCCGCCGCCCATGACCTTGCCGAAGGTCATCAGGTCGGGCGTGACCCCGTCGACCCCAAACCATCCGGCACGGCTGGTACGGAACCCGGTCATCACCTCGTCGGAGATGAACAGCGCGCCGTTGCGGCGGCAGGCGTCCTTGAGTCCCTGGTTGAACCCGGGCGCGGGCGGCACGACGCCCATGTTGCCGGGCGAGGCCTCGGTGATCACGCAGGCGATCTCGCCGGGATGCCGGTGGAAGGCCTCCTGCACGGCCTCGAGATCGTTGTACGGCAGCACGATGGTGTCGCCGGCCTGCGCACCGGTGACACCGGGCGTGTCGGGCAGCGCGAAGGTGGCCACCCCGGAGCCGGCGGCGGCCAGCAGCGAGTCGACGTGACCGTGGTAACACCCGGCGAACTTGATCACCTTGGTGCGCTGGGTGAAGCCGCGGGCGAGCCGGATCGCGGACATGGTGGCCTCGGTGCCGCTGGAGACGAGACGCACCTGTTCCACGGGCTCGACCCGGGCGACGATCTCCTCGGCGAGTGCCACCTCGCCCTCACCGGGCGTACCGAAGGACGTACCGCGCGCGACCGCCTCCTGGACGGCGGCGATGACCTCGGGGTGCGAGTGCCCGAGGATCATGGGACCCCACGAACAGACGAGATCGACGTACTCCCGCCCGTCCGCGTCGGTCAGATACGGGCCGGCGCCGGACACCATGAACCGGGGCGTGCCGCCCACGGCGCGGAAGGCGCGCACCGGGGAGTTCACGCCGCCGGGTGTGACGACGGCCGCACGGTCGAACAGAGCCTGCGAGGAGGGCGCTTCGTATGGATAGGGCGTATGAGGGATTTCGCTCATGACGTGCGACTTCTCCGACTTCTCGGACTCCGGATGCTGCGTGGTTGACCTCCTCAGGGTAGGCCGCCCCGGTCACCCCTCCGGCAAACACGTGGTCGATCTCGCGTCCGACACCCCTGGCCGATCCGGTGCCATCTGCGAGACTGGGGGCCGTATGGCTCCCCGCACGTTTCGGCGGGCGGTCGTGGGGGAGGTCACTGTCACGATGATCGGGTTGCGTGGCGGGGGCCACGCGTCCTAGAAAAGCAGTCGGGTGGAGATATGCATCGCGGTGGCGGACCGGGCGAGGGGACTGACGACCTCGGTCCTCGACGTGCCCGGCGGGGAAGGCACCGACGCGACGCGGAGGAGACGACCGAGGCACGTCAGGCACATGGCACACCGGGCGGGACGCCGGGAAGCGCGTCGAGCGGCACCCCGAGTGGCACCCCGGGCGGGGCACCGCCCGGCACACCGAGTGGCACTCCGGCTGAGTCGGAGCGGGACGACCGACGTATCGACCGTCGGATCGATCGGCTGAGGACGGGGAGCAGAAATGGTGGTCGGGTGGGGGTGACGTACAAATACTTCGGCGCGCCGAACGGCGCCGCCGCGGCCCGCGTGCCGATCTCGATGCGCCCCGAGGAGCTCGGCGGCGACGAGCTCGGCATGAACGGCATGTTCACCAAGATCAAGCCGGAGACGGTGGCCGCGATGGTGCTGACCGGCATCGAGGGCGTCCCCCTGCACAAGGTCCCGCCCCTGGAACTGGTCGTCCTGCACCCCGACTACGCGGTGGTCAAACTCCCGATGACCGTCGTGGACCCCCTCCGCGGCATCGGCGAGGAAGCGGTCGGCGCGGCGGCGTTCATCTGGTCCACGGTCCCGGACCGGGGCGGCCCCCGGGACGCGTTCAACGTGTACCAACTGCTGCACGAGTGGCAGGACTTCTCCAAGCGACTGCATGAGGCGGGGCATCAACCCTATTGCCTGGTGTGGCCGTGACCTGCGGTTTCTTACAGATCGGGCGGGGTCTTCGGGCCTCGCCCGTTTTGCTGCCGGAAAGGGACCGTCGGGCGGTCAGGAGAGTTCGTGCCGAGTGCCGTCCGCGACGGCGTGGAGCTTGTCCGGGTTGGCCACGTTGTGGATGGTCGAGATGCGGCCTTCCTGGTCGAAGTCGAAGGTCAGCGTGGCGATCACGCGGTCCGGCCCGCGGAAGACCACGCCCGGGCCGTGGTTGATCCAGGTGAGTTCTGCACGCATCTGCCCGGGCTCGATGCCCTGGTAGGTCACCGTGCCGAGGGTCGCGAACCACTTCGCCACCGTTTCCAGGCCGACGACCGGCTTGAGGGCCTGGCGGACCTTCCCGCCGCCATCGGTCCACAGTGTCACGTCCGGGGAGAGCAGTTCCATGAGGGTGTTGATGTCGCCGCCCGTCGCCGCCGCGAAGAAGCGCTCGGTGACGTCGCGTTGGCGGGCGCGGTCCGCGGTGAAACGGGGTCTGCGGGCCTGGACGTGCTCGCGGGCGCGGTGCGCGGCCTGCCGGACCGCACTCTCCGAGCGTTCCACCGACTGTGCGATCTCCGCGTAGCTGAAGGCGAAGACCTCGTGCAGCACGAAGATCGCGCGTTCCAGGGGGCTCAGTGTCTCTAGGACGACCAGCAGAGCCATGGAGACGGAGTCCGCCGTGGCGACGCTGTCGGTGGTGTCCGGGCCGGTGAGGATCGGCTCGGGAAGCCATGGCCCGATGTAGGTCTCGCGCTGGTGGCGGGTCGAACGAAGCCGGTCCATCGCCAGGTTGGAGACGATCCGGGTCAGGTAGGCCTTGGGGTCGGCGACCTGGGAACGGTCGGCCGCCGACCACTTGAGCCAGGCGTCCTGGACCGCGTCCTCGGCGTCGGCGGCGGTGCCGAGGATGCGGTAGGCGACGGAGAAGAGCAGGGCGCGGTACTGCTGGAAGGCGAGTTGGTCGGGTCCGGCCTGCTGCGGCTGGGTCACTTGGCGCTCCGTATCCGGGTGTAGCGGCCGCCGTGCGGCCAGAGGGCGCCCGAGGCGGGCGTCTTCTTCATGCGGTCGAAGGTCGGCCACGGCGCGGCCGTGACCGTCTCCTTGTACCTGACGGCCAGCTTGCCGGTCAGCACGAGTCGGCGCGGGCTGTCGTCAGGGCGGGTGAACTGCACGACGGCGTCGTTTCGGCCCAGGCTGACGGGTGTGTGGTAGTAGCCGAAGCGGAAGGGCTTGGGCTCCTTTCCGGCCAGTACCCGCAGAATCGAGAGGGCGGCGTGCACCCCGGTGGGCATACCGCTCTGGCAGGTCCCGTGCATCATGCCGTAGCCCTGGCGGATCGCCGCCGCGTCGCCCACGGCGTAGACGTCCGGGTGGGAGACCGAGCGCAGCGCGCTGTCGGTGACCACCCGGCCGCGCTCGTCGACGGCCAGGCCCGCTGCCGCGGCCAGCGGCGAGACCCGGGTGCCGCTGGTCCACAGCACCGCGGCCGCCGGGATGCCGGATCCGTCCGCGAGCTCGACGCCGTCCGGTAGCACCTTGACCACCTCGACGCCGCAGCGCACCCGCACGCCGAGCCGGGCGAGCGCCGAATCCAGGTGGGACCTGGCCTTCGGGTGCATGCTCGCGCCCGGCTCCTGCCGACCCAGCAGCACCACCTGGAGCTCCGGGTGCCGCTCGGCGATCTCCGCGGCGGCCTCGACTCCGGTGAGGCCGCCGCCGCCGACCACGACGGTCCCGCCGTCGAGCCGGGTCAGCCGGTCGGCGAGGAGCGCGGCGTCCTCCGGGCTGTTGAGGGTGTAGGCGTGGTCGTCCACACCGGGGACGGTGACGGTGTCAGCGAGGCTGCCCAGGCCGTAGACCAGGGTGTCGTAGCGCAGGACCCGGGCATCGTCGATCCGGACGGCCTTCGCCGCGGCGTCCACGGCGGTGACCCAGCCACGGACGAAACCGGCCCCGGTGCCGTCCAGCAGCTCCGGGATGTTCATCTCGGCCGTCTCCTGGCCGGTGGCGGTCATGTGCAGTCGGAGCCGCTCGGTGAAGGTGTCGTAGGGGTTGACCAGCGTCACACGCAGGTTCCCCCGCTTCCTGGTGCGAGCCGCGAGCTGGATCGCGGCCGAGAGCCCGGCGTAGCCGGCGCCCAGGACCAGGACCTCGTGCTGCTGTGCTGCTGTCGCGTTCATCGCTCTGCTGCCTCTCGTGCCGGTCGTTCCCGCCGTGCGGACGACCACCAGACGCAAGCTGCCCCTGTGTTCGTGACACGGAAACGATGTGGCTCGTGTCACATCGCGGCACGCCGCCTTCAACCATGATCAAACTGGCCCCTGCACGGGAACCGACGGGGACAGCAGGAGCCCCAAGGTGCCGACGCGCACGTCAAATCCGTGTGCAAGCCGGCCGGCCGACAGCGGCACTTTCCGCTTTCCGTAAAGACGTGTGGGGCCTTCCCGGACGCTTTCCGGGAGGGCCCCACGCTGAATACGGGACGTCAGTGCCTGAAGGCGTCCTTCGTCTTTTCCTTCGCTTCCCGCGCATCGCCCTTGGCCTGGGCGGCCTGCCCCTCGGCGACCATGCGCTCGTTGCCGACGACACGCCCGACGGTCTCCTTGGCCTTGCCCTCGGCCTGCTCGGTCTTCGCCTTGGCCTTCTCGCCGGCACTCATCGAACGCCTCCTTGTCGTTTGGGGTCCGCTGTCGCGGTACACCCACCGGTGCCCCAGCACCCCCTTCATAAACAAGGCACATCCAGCGAATGCCACTTAATAGCCGGGGCATACGGCGGTCAGGAGGTTGATAACTATGGTTCCCCTGCTTCTTGTTCTTCTGCTCGCGTTGGTTCTGTTCGGTGCCGGTTTCGCTCTGAAGGCCCTGTGGTGGGTCGCGGTCATCGTTTTGGCGGTCTGGCTTCTCGGGTTCGTGATGCGTTCCACCCATGCCGGCGGCGGCCGTGGCCGCTGGTACCGGTGGTGACCTGACCACACAGCAGCCTGCAGAAAGAGGGGGCCCGGCCCGGCCCCCTCTGTGGGTGGTGTCGTGAACTGGGCGTCGGTCCAGACGCCACCGGGCGGTCGGTGTTCGGCGTCATCGCCTCCGGCGGCGTTCCGTCGTCAGGTGCCAGGCCAGGTTTCCGGCTGCCGCGCCCGCCGCCACCGTCGCGACGATCACGCCGGCCGTGGCCAGGCCGTCGCTGAAGAGGTGGGGGCGGCGGTCGAGGCTGTGGAGGCCGAAGCCGCACAGTTCGTAGACACCGGTGGCGGCGATCACGAGGCTCACGACGAGCACGGTGAGTGTGGGCGCCATCTGGCGGAGCCGTTCCTCTTCCCGCGTTCGGGTCCCTGTACTCGTCCCGGCACTCTGCATGTTTCCCCCGTGAACAGACTCATCGCCTTCGGCAGTTGGGAAACTACAGTACGTAGGGGCCCGCGGGTGTCAGCCGAAGCGGCCCGCCACGTAGTCCGCGGTGCGCTGGTCGACCGGCGAGCCGAACATCTGCTCCGTCGAGCCGTGCTCGACGATGCCCGCCCGGCGTGCCCTGTTCGGCCAGGAAGAACGCGCACTGCTGGGACACCCGCGCCGCCTGCTGCATGTTGTGGGTGACGATCACGACCGCCTGCCCGGCCAGCTCGTGGATCGTCTCTTCGACGCGGCGCGTGGACGTGGGGTCGAGCGCCGAGCAGGGCTCGTCCATCAGCAGTACCCGGGGCCGTACCGCCAGCGCGCGAGCGATTCACAGGCGCTGTTGCTGTCCGCCGGAGAGCGCGCCGCCGGGCTGGCGCAGCGCACCTCCTTCCACAGGCCCGCGCGGGTCAGCGACTCCTCGACCAGCTCGTCCCTCTCGCGGCGGCTCGCCCGCGTGCCCGTCAGCTTCAGGCCCGCCACCACGTTGTCGTAGATCGACATCGCCGGGAACGGGTTGGGCTTCTGGAAGACCACGCCGATCCGATGATGCCGCCCTTGCCGTAGGGCAGGACCACCGCGCGGATCATGCCCCAGCGGGTGGTCCCGAGGGCGTACGCTCCCTCGCGCTCACCGGCCGGCGCCTGGGTGAACACCTCGCGCATCACCGAGCACTGGATCGGCGCGACCATCAGCGCGACGACGATCCCGGCGATGAACGTGGACGCCGTGTAGACCCTCTCGGAGGCCAGCGGCTCGCCCGGCTGGGTGCCGTCCACCTTGAGGAACGGGATCCACCCGAACCAGTCGGACAGCCAGCGCGACAGCCCGATCACGTGCTGCTGGAGGAAGAACAGCCCCCACAGGCCGTACACCAGTGGTGCCGCGCGGAGAGAGTCAATAGCGGGTTTCTTGCGACGCGGCCCGACGCATGTGGCGATTTCGTGAACGGTCATGCCATTTCGGTGGGGACAATGTGTGTGACCCCGTCAGGACGCCTCGCTCAGGACCCGCTCAGGACGCCCCGCGCCCGCCGTCCACCATGAAGCCGATGGTGAAGCCGATGACCGAACCGCCCCCCTCCCGCCGGTAGGCGAACGGCGCCCCGCCGTGCGCCATGGCCACCTCCCGGACGATGGAAAGGCCGAGGCCGGAGCCGGGCAGGGAACGGGCGTCGGCGGCCCGGTAGAAGCGGTCGAAGATGCGGATCAGGTCCCCGTCGGTGATTCCGGGCCCCCGGTCGAGGACCTCCACCCGCACCGGGCCGTGCCGCGCGGGCCCGGCGACGTTGACCTCGATGGGCCCCGTGCCGTCGCGGTCGAACTTGGCCGCGTTCTCCACGAGGTTGGAGATGGCTCGCTGGAGCATGCCGGGCCGCCCGTCGGTGCTCGTGTCACCGCTCGCCCGCAGCACGATCGCGCGCCCGGTGCGCCGCCGGGCCAGCCCCACGACGTCCTCCGCGAGGTCCGCGAGGTCGACCCGCTGCGACGGCTCGCTGTCCGACTGCCCGGCCGCGAGGTCGACCAGTTCATTGACCAGGTCGGTCAGTTCGCGCGCCTCCTGGGTCAGGTCGGCGACCAGTTCCTCCCGGGTGGCGGGCGGCAGCTCGTCGATCCGGCGCAGCAGCGAGATGTTGGTGCGCAGCGAGGTCAGCGGGGTGCGCAGTTCGTGCCCCGCGTCCTGGACCAGCCGGCGCTGGTCCTCCTCCGACTGGGCGAGCCGCCCCAGCATCCGGTCGAAGGCCCGGCCGAGCCGCCCGACCTCGTCCATCCCGGCGACCGGCACCTCGATGCCCAGCCGGCGGGTGCGGGCGACGTTCTCGGCGGCCGAGGTGAGCACGACCAGCCGCCGAGTGATACGGCGGGCCAGCCACCAGCCGAACAGCCCCGCGGCGACGACGACGGCCGCCATCAGCGAGAGCGTGCGCTGCTGGAGCGCCCGCAGCAGGTCCTCGGTGTCGCTGAACTCCTGCGCGACCTGCACCGCGCCCCGCCCCTCGCCGAGCGACACGGTGGCGACGCGGAACAGGTCCTCGCCGACCCGGACGTCCTTGTGCTGGGCCGTCCGGCCGGCCGCGCCCGTGGTTGCCATGGCCCGGTCGCGGGAGGTGACGGGCAGCACCGGGTTGCCGTGGTCCACGATCTGCCCCCGTGCCCCGAGCACCTGTACGTCGGTCCGGGCCGGGCGTACCAGGTCGTGCCCCGGCCGGGAGGAACTGAAGTCCTCGGGGACCATCCTCTGCTGCCGTACCTCGCCCTGGACGTCCTGCACGACCTCGGTGAACACCGACTGCTGGTCGACGCGTACCAGCCGGGCGGCGGCGCTGTAGGACAGGATGCCGACGAGGACGGTGACGGCGGCGGTGACGGCCGCGAAGGACACCGCGAAGGTGGTGCGCAGCGACGCCAGCCCCGGCCGCCGCCGGGCCAGCAGCCGTCGCGTCCGCCCCAGGCGGCTCACTAGTCCTCCCGCAGCACGTATCCGACGCCGCGCACGGTGTGGATGAGCTGCGGAGCGCCGGGCTGGTCGAGCTTGCGGCGCAGGTAGCCGACGTAGACGGCGAGGTTCTTGGAGCCGGGCCCGAAGTCGTAGCCCCAGATCCGGTCGTAGATGGTGGAGTGGTCGAGCACGATCTCCGCGTTGCGCACGAGCAGTTCCAGCAGCTCGAACTCGGTGCGGGTCAGCTCCAGCTCCCGCCCACCGCGCCAGGCGCGGCGCGCCTGGAGGTCCATGCGCAGCCCCGCCGCCTCCAGCTGCCGACCGGGGATCTGCGGCTCCCTGACCGGCTCGGCACCACCACCGGCAGCGCCACCGCCGCCATTGCCGCCGCCATTGGTGCCGGTACCGCCGTCGGCACCGGCCGGGCTGGTGCGGCGCAGCAGCGCGCGCAGCCGGGCGAAGACCTCCTCGACGTCGAACGGCTTGACCACGTAGTCGTCGGCGCCCGCGTCGAGTCCCGCGATGCGGTCGGCGGTCTCGACCAGCGCGGTGAGCATCAGGATCGGCGTGCGGTCACCCTCGGCACGCAGCACCCGGCACACCTGGAGCCCGTCGATGCCGGGCATCATGACGTCGAGGACGAGCACGTCGGGCGGGGTGCGATGGACCTGCGCCAGCGCCTCGACGCCGTCGGCGACCGCGGTCACCCGATAGCCCTCCAGGGTCAGGGCACGCTCCAGGGCATGACGGATGGCACGGTCGTCCTCGGCGAGCAGCACAGTCTGGGGCACGCTTCCAGTCTGCCAAGACGCCAGGCCGCCGGGCCCGGCCGAACGGGCCCGCGGCCACCCTTTTTACCCGGCTCTCACCGTCGCCGACCCGTCGCCGACCCGTCACCGAGGGGCTGCGGCTCAGGAGCCGCCCAGCCGCGCCAGCTGCGCCTCGAACGGCAGGACCTCGACGGCGGCCCGCGGCCGTGTCACCGAGAGTCCCTCGGTCAGCGCGACGAGCTCCCCCGCCGCCCGTTCGATCC
This sequence comes from Streptomyces sp. NPDC086787, assembly GCF_044745865.1. Taxonomy (NCBI): domain Bacteria; kingdom Bacillati; phylum Actinomycetota; class Actinomycetes; order Kitasatosporales; family Streptomycetaceae; genus Streptomyces; species Streptomyces sp. NPDC086787. The sequence continues at coordinate 39,212 of NZ_JBIVBC010000022.1, forward strand.
GCTCCGGCAGTCCTTGTGCTCCCCAGTCCTCCGAGGCGGCGTACACCCCGGTCGGCACGATCACCGCCCGCAGGTGGGCGAAGAGCGGACGCAGCGCGTGTTCCAGCACCAGGGAGTGCCGGGCGGTACCGCCGGTGGCGGCGATCAGCACGGGTTTGCCGGTCAGCGCGTCCTCGTCCAGGACGTCGAAGAAGGACTTGAACAGCCCGCTGTACGACGCCGAGAACACCGGGGTGACGACGATCAGCCCGTCGGCGTCCGTGACGGCGTCCAGGGCCGCGGTGAGGGCGCGTCCCGCGAAGCCGTTGGTGAAGTTGTGGGCGATCTCCACGGCGAGTTCGCGCACCTCGATGACCTGCACTTCCGCCGGGGTCTGCCGTCCCACGGCGGCGGTCAGCCGGTCGGCGAGCAGCCGCGTGGACGACGGGACCCCCAGTCCGGCCGAGACGACGACGAGCTTCATGCTCCGGTCACCCCACTCTTCTCGGTGCTGTTCTCAGTGCTGTTCCCGGTGTTGATCTCGGCGTTCTTCAGCCGGAGCAGGGACTCGTGGGTGGGCGCGTCGGGAACGTCCGCCGGGCGGCCCTTCGCGAACTCCGCCCGCAGGACCGGCACGACTTCCTCGCCGAGGAGGTCGAGCTGTTCGAGGACGGTCTTCAGTGGCAGCCCGGCGTGGTCCATCAGGAACAGCTGGCGCTGGTAGTCGCCGGCGTACTCGCGGAAGCCGAGGGTCCGCTCGATCACCTGCTGCGGCGAGCCGACGGTGAGCGGGGTCTGCTCGGTGAAGTCCTCCAGGGAGGGGCCATGGCCGTAGACGGGCGCGTTGTCGAAGTAGGGCCGGAACTCGCGCACGGCGTCCTGCGAGTTCCTCCGCATGAACACCTGGCCGCCGAGGCCGACGATCGCCTGCTCGGGGGTGCCGTGGCCGTAGTGCGCGAACCGCTTCCGGTAGAAGTCGACCATCCGCTTGGTGTGCTCGGCCGGCCAGAAGATGTTGTTGTGGAAGAAGCCGTCTCCGTAGTACGCGGCCTGCTCGGCGATCTCCGGGGAGCGGATGGAGCCGTGCCAGACGAACGGCGGTACGTCGTCCATGGGCCGGGGGGTGGACGTGAAGCCCTGGAGCGGCGTGCGGAACTTGCCCTCCCAGTCGACGACGTCCTCGCGCCACAGGCGACGCAGCAGGGCGTAGTTCTCGACGGCGAGGTTGATTCCCTCCCGGATGTCCTGCCCGAACCAGGGGTAGACCGGGCCGGTGTTGCCTCGGCCCATCATCAGGTCGACGCGGCCGTCGGCCAGGTGCTGGAGCATCGCGTAGTCCTCGGCGATCTTCACCGGGTCGTTGGTGGTGATCAGCGTCGTGGACGTGGAGAGGATCAGCTTCTCCGTCCGCGCGGCCATGTAGCCGAGCATCGTGGTCGGGGACGACGGCACGAACGGCGGGTTGTGGTGCTCACCGGTCGCGAAGACGTCCAGGCCGACCTCCTCGGCCTTCAGCGCGATGGCGACCATGGCCTTGATGCGCTCACGCTCGGTCGGCGTGCGGCCCGTGGTGGGGTCCGGGGTGACGTCTCCGACGCTGAATATCCCGAACTGCATGATCGCCTCATCCTCCAGTGATTGACGATTCAACTATACCGTTGGAACCGTCGCCCACTCCCCCGTATTCCACGCGCTGAGGCGGGCCGGGTCACCCGGCCCGCCTCAGAAGGATCATCAGGCATCAGAAGGAGTACGAGTCCCCCGTGTTCAGCACCATCACCCGCGCCTGATCGTTGCTCCGGTCACGGTCCACGGTGCCGTCGCTCCACACCGTGTCGACCTCCATCGTCACCTCCGCCCCGCTCTCCCTCAGCACCACCGACAGCTCCACCGGGCTCCCCGAGCCGTTCGCGGGCAGCGCTCCCGTCCTGCACATCACCACCCGCTCACCCGTACGGACGCACCCGACCGGCAGCGCCTGCCGGTCCGCGAGCGGCGCCGACCAGCGCAGCTCCACGCTCGCGTCCGAAACGGCGACCGGACCGTGGTTGCCCGCGACGAGCCGGACATCCATCCGGTCCCCGGACATGACGGCCGAACCGTGGTACTCCAGGTCGGCCTCCGGCGCGCCACTCGCCCACACGGGCCCGGCGACGGCGACAGCCGTCACGAGTGGCAGCGCACTGCACACAGCAAGCACTCTCGTCCTCGACATGTACGGATGTATCCCACGCACGACCGGGGACAGGCGCCACCCAACAGGTGACACATCCGGCAGGTGGCCCATCAGGCAGGCGGCCCGACAGGCGCCCGATCCGGCAGGCGCCCCATCCGGCGAAGGGCCTGGGCCAGGGCCGGCACCTCCGTCAGGCGGCCCGGCAGGCGCCCCATCCGGCAGGTGCTCCGTCCGGCGAGGAGCCGAGGCCGCCGTGCGAAGCTGCCCGTATGCCGATCATCCGCTCCGCCGCGCTCTTCGTCGTCGCCGCGCTCTTCGAGATCGGCGGGGCGTGGCTCGTCTGGCAGGGTCTGCGTGAGCACCGGGGCTGGCTGTGGGTCACCGGCGGGGTCCTCGCCCTCGGCGCGTACGGCTTCGTGGCCACCTTCCAGCCGGACGCGAACTTCGGTCGCATCCTCGCCGCGTACGGCGGGATCTTCGTGGGCGGTTCGATCCTCTGGGGCGTGGTCGCGGACGGCTTCCGGCCGGACCGCTGGGACATCACCGGCGCGCTGATCTGCCTGGCCGGCATGGCTGTGATCATGTGGATGCCGAGGAGCGGAGGCTGACGGCGACGGCCTAGGCTGGTCGGGAAAGCGACCGCACACACGCCCGAGGAGCTTCCCATGGCTGCCGCCGCCCCGTCCGCCGCGTCCCGCATCGCCGTCGTCACCGGTGCGAGCAGTGGCATCGGCGCCGCCACCGCACGGGCGCTCGCCGAAGCCGGCTACCGCGTCGTACTCACCGCCCGCCGCAAGGACCGTATCGAGGCGGTGGCGGAGGAGATCAACGCGGCCGGGCACTCGGCGACGGCGTACCCGCTGGACGTGACGGACCGCGCGGCGGTGGACGAGTTCGCCTCCGCCTTCAAGACCATCGGCGTCCTGGTCAACAACGCGGGGGGCGCGCTCGGTGCCGACCCGGTGGCCACCGGTGACCCGGCACACTGGCGCACGATGTACGAGACGAACGTCATCGGCACCCTCAACCTGACCCAGGCCCTGCTCCCGGGCCTGGAGGCGAGCGGCGACGGCACGGTGGTCGTCGTGTCCTCCACCGCCGGTCACGGCACCTACGAGGGCGGCGCGGGCTATGTCGCCGCCAAGCACGGCGCCCACATCCTGGCCGAGACCCTGCGCCTGGAGCTCGTCGGCAAGCCGCTCCGGGTCGTCGAGATCGCCCCCGGCCTGGTCAAGACCGAGGAGTTCGCGCTGACCCGCTTCGACGGCGACGCCGAAAGGGCGGCGAAGGTGTACGCGGGTGTCCCCGACCCGCTCACCGCCGAGGACGTCGCCGAGACCATCACCTGGGCGGTGACCCGCCCCAGCCACGTCAACGTGGACCTCATGATCGTGCGCCCCCGCGCCCAGGCGTCGAACACGAAGATCCACCGGGAGCAGTGAGGGACCGCAACGGTCCGTGAACCGGGTGAAGATCCGCTTCGGCCAGAATCAGGGCCATGGATCGACACATCCCGTTCGAGAAGCTGCACAACTTCCGTGACCTGGGCGGCTATCCGACCGCCGACGGCCGTCACCGCGTCCGCCCCGGCCTCCTCTACCGGTCCGACTCCCTGGGCAAGCTGACCGAGGGCACCTCGGACTGGGACCGCTTCCTCTCCCTGGGCGTCGGCGCGGTGCTGGACCTGCGCCACCCCTGGGAGGCCGACACCGCCGGCCGCGTCCCCGCGCATCCCTCCCTCGCCTACCACAACCTCAGCATCGAGCACCGCCCGTACGACCAGGCGTCGCTGGGCCCCGACGTCGACCCGGGCCCCTATCTCTCCGAGCGCTTCATGGAGGTGGCGGAGGACGGTACGAAGGAGATGGCCAGGGCCCTGGAACTGATCGCGGACTCGGCGGCCGCCGCCACTCCGCTGGTCTTCCACTGCGCCTCGGGCAAGGACCGGACGGGCCAACTGGCCGCCGTCGTCCTGACGTTGCTGGGCATCGCGGAAACGACGGTCGTCGAGGACTTCACCCTCACGGAACTCGCGACCCCGGCGTTGCTGGCCGACTGGCGTCGGCGCAACGACGGCCGCAGCCCGGCGTGGCCCGCCTTCGGCCGGACCCCGGCCCCGGTGATGCGCCTGTTCCTGGCGGCGATGAGATCCCGCTACGGCTCGATAGAGGCCTACGTCACCCACACCCTGGGGCTGGACGCACCGGCCCTCACCGAGTCCCTCCGCGCGAACCTGCTGGAACCGGCCCCCACCGCCCACCCGCCGCTGACCTACCGCAGGGCGACCGCGTCCGACGCGGCCCTCCTGGTCCGCCTCCACGGCACGGCGGCCCTCTGGCAGCTGGCCCGGGGCATCGACCAGTGGAAGCCGGGCGAGAAGGACGAGGCCCACTTCCGCACCCGCATGCGCGAGGGCGAGGTCTGGCTGGCCCACGCCGACGGACGCCCGGCGGGCGCCTTCGAACTGTGGTGGGACGACCCGGCCGCCTGGGGCCCGCGCCCCGCCGACGCCGGCTACATCCACCGCCTGATGATCACCCCGCACACCGCCCCGCCCGCCGCCGGCCGCCGCATGCTCACCGAGGCCGAGTCCCGCATAGCGGCCACGGGCCGCCGCTACGCCCGCCTCGACTGCCTGTCCACCAACCCCCGCCTGCGCGCCTACTACGAGTCGGCGGGCTACACGGTGGTCGGCGAACAGAAGTCCAAGGACGGCGGCACGGGTGCCCCGTACGCGGTGACACTCCTGGAGAAGCGGCTCCGCGACTAGGGCCTGTCGCGTACTAGCCCTTCACACAGATGAACTGCTTCAGCTTCGCCACGACCTCGACCAGGTCGCGCTGCTGCTCCATCACCTGCTCGATCGGCTTGTAGGCGCCCGGGATCTCGTCCACGACGCCGGAGTCCTTGCGGCACTCCACGCCTCGCGTCTGCTCCTCCAGGTCCTTCGTCGTGAAGCGGCGCTTGGCCGCGTTGCGGCTCATGCGCCGCCCGGCGCCGTGCGAGGCCGAGTTGAACGACTTCTCGTTGCCGAGGCCCTTCACGATGTACGAGCCGGTGCCCATCGAGCCGGGGATGATCCCGTACTCGCCGGAGCCCGCGCGGATGGCGCCCTTGCGGGTGACGAGCAGGTCCATGCCCTCGTAACGCTCCTCCGCCACGTAGTTGTGGTGGCAGGAGATCTCCGGCTCGAAGGTCGGCTTCGCCTTCTTGAACTCCTTGCGGACCACGTCCTTCAGGAGCGCCATCATGAGCGTGCGGTTGTACTTGGCGTACTCCTGCGCCCAGAAAAGGTCGTTGCGGTAGGCCGCCATCTGCGGGGTGTCCGAGACGAAGACCGCGAGGTCGCGGTCGACCAGGTCCTGGTTGTGCGGCAGCTTCTGCGCCACGCCGATGTGGTGGTCGGCGAGTTCCTTGCCGATGTTGCGGGATCCGGAGTGCAGCATGAGCCACACGGAGTCGGACGTGTCGAGGCAGAACTCGACGAAGTGGTTTCCGCTGCCCAGCGTCCCGATCTGCTTGCGCGCCCGCTCCTCCCGGAACCTCACCTCCTCGGCGATCCCGTCGAACCGGCCCCAGAACCCGTCCCACCCACCGGTGGCGAGCCCGTGCAGCCGCTCCGGGTCCACCGGGTCGTCGTGCATCCCCCGGCCCACCGGAATCGCCTGCTCGACCTTCGAGCGCAGCCCGGACAGGTCGCCCGGCAGGTCGTTGGCGGTCAGGGACGTCTTCACCGCCGACATTCCGCAGCCGATGTCCACACCCACCGCCGCGGGGCACACGGCCCCCCGCATCGCGATCACCGAACCGACGGTCGCGCCCTTGCCGAAGTGGACGTCCGGCATCACGGCCAGGCCCTTGATCCACGGCAGGGTCGCCACGTTCTGGAGCTGGCGCAGGGCCACGTCCTCGACCGACGCGGGGTCGGTCCACATCCGGATCGGGACCTTCGCGCCCGGCATCTCCACGTACGACATACGTTCCTCGCTCCCCGACATACACAACAAAAGTCTGAATAACTGCAAAACGCAAAAGCGGGACCAAAGTCGGCGAAATGGGACAGGGGACCGGCATCCACAGCAGTGCGTGCGATACACATTGTCTGCGGGTGCCACCCCGCACCGGCAAGCGAATATCCAGCGGCTGGCCGACGAGACGAGAGGACCTGCCCGTGCAGCGGAAGGCGTACGCAACCGGCGTCACCACCGGCATCGCCGCCCTTCTCGCGGCCCTGCTGGCGGGCTGCTCCGGAGGCTCGCAGGACCACGGTCCGACGGACAACGCCAACCCCGGCGACACCGCCAGGGCCACCTCCGCCGCCCAGCCCGGCAAGTACCGCACCCTTCCCGAGGCGTGCGCCGCGGTGCAGCACGACTCCCTCGACGACCTGCTGCCCGGGATCCGCGAGATCACCGACCCGGAGCAGCGGGACCGCGCCTACCAGGGCGACGCGACACTGACGTACGACACCGACCGCAAGGTGGGCTGCCGCTGGAAGGTGGAGTCCACCGGGAAGACCGACCATCTGCTGGTCGACTTCGAGCGGGTCGTGTCCTATGACAGCACGGTCAGTGACGACAGCCAGGCCGGGCAGCTCTACGCCACCCGGCAGACCGCGGCCGACCTGCCCGCCCCCGCGCCCACCACCGCGGCGCCGACGTCTTCCGGCGCGCCCTCCGCCACCTCCTCCCCCACGGGCACCGCCTCGGCACCCCCGCCCGCCTCCTCTTCTGCTTCCTCGTCCGGTTCCTCCCCCGGTTCCCCCGGCACCGCCCCGGTCGACCTCCAGCCGCGCGTCCTGGACGATCTGGGCGACGAGGCGTACATCGACGACAAGCTGAGCAGCTCGGGTTCGACGGCGGAACAGCGCACCGTGACTGTGGTCTTCCGCACGTCCAACGTGATCGTCACGATCCAGTACGACGAGCAGCCGACGACCGTGGGCATGGTCCCGGACAGCGAGGAAATGCAGGACAGGGCCAGGAAACTGGCCGGAGCCCTGGACGACACCCTGGCCGGTTAGCGGCCCCGCGGGCCGCCTCGGGGGCCGTGGGCAAAGGCCGTGAACCGGAGCCGCACCACCCGGTCACCGCGTACGGTGGCCCCTCGGACCCCGATCCGACCGCAGGAAACCAGAGCGTCGTGAGTGAAGGAACCATGCAGCGAGCAGCCCAGCGAGACGACCGAGACGACCAGCGTGCCCAGCGTGACCGGCGAGCGGGACGGCTGCGCCGCGCCCTCGTCTGCGCGGCCGCCGTCCCCGTGGTGTTCGCGGCGGCCGCCTGTTCCTCGGACTCCGGCTCGGACGCCAAGGACAGCACCGGCGCCGGGCAGACGGTGGACAACAGCTCCGGCGACTCGTCGGTGAACGCGTCACCCAGCGTGGCCGCGGCGGCCTTCAAGAAGCTGCCGGAGCCCTGCGCGGCCCTGACCGCGAAGACGCTCGACGAACTGGCGCCCGGAGCGGCGAAGAAGGGCAAGGCGTCCCGCTCGGACGACACCGCCTCCCGGGCCGGCTGCTCCTGGAGCAGCCTGGACAACAACGGCGTGAAGGGCTCCCAGTTCCGCTGGCTGAACGTGTCCCTGAACCGCTTCGACTCCTCCGCCGGGCGCGGCTCGGGCGAGGAGCAGGCGAAGGCGTACTACGCGAAGCAGGTGAGCAGCGCCAAGGCGGTGCCCGGCGCCAAGAACACCAAGTCGGAGTCGGTCGCCGGGGCGGGCGACGAGGCGACGGCGGTGCGTTACGACCTGAAGAAGAAGGAAGGCGCCTTCAAGCAGCAGACGGTCGTGGTGCGCGTCGAGAACGCCGTCGTCACCCTCGACTACAACGGCGCGGGCCTGGCGGGCGAGAAGGCCCCGGACGCCGTCGCCCTGACGAAGTCCGCGGAGAAGGCGGCCAAGGAGGCCGCGGCCTCGGTGGCGGCGGCGAACGGCCGTGGCACGGCCCCCGGCTCCGGCTCGGATTCGGGCAAGGCTTCGCCCACGCCGTCCAAGTCGGCGTCCAAGTCGGCGAAGCCGTCCCCTTCCACGTCCGCGAAGGCCTCCCCCTCCAAGTCTGCGTCCAAGAAGAGCTGACCGTCACACCCGACGGACAACACCCGGTTCAACCAGGACATTTAGCGGAGTCCGGCCCTCCGGGGGGCCGGACTCCTGCCGTACCGGCGCCACACTCTCCGCACACGTGTGCCACTCTGTTGCGCGCACCAACAGGCAAGGGGAGGGGAGTGACGCGTGTCCGCGCCACCACCACAGCTGACTCGCATGCACCGCGTTCTCATCGGCGTGGTCGTCTCCGGAGCCCTGATCATCGCCGGGATCGGTTTCGCCGGCTCGTATGCGGCGGTCCGTGAGCTGGCGATCAAGAAGGGCTTCGGGAACTTCTCCTACGTCTTCCCGATCGGCATCGACGCGGGCATCTGTGTCCTGCTCTCCCTCGATCTGCTGCTGACCTGGATCCGTATCCCCTTCCCGCTGCTGCGCCAGACGGCCTGGCTGCTGACGGCGGCCACGATCGCCTTCAACGGCGCGGCCGCCTGGCCGGACCCGCTGGGTGTGGGCATGCACGCGGTGATCCCGGTGCTGTTCGTGGTCTCCGTGGAGGCGGCCCGGCACGCGATCGGCCGTATCGCCGACATCACCGCCGACAAGCACATGGAGGGCGTCCGGCTCACCCGCTGGCTGCTCTCGCCGGTGCCGACGTTCCTGCTGTGGCGCCGGATGAAGCTGTGGGAGCTGCGCTCCTACGAGCAGGTGATCAAGCTGGAGCAGGAACGTCTCGTCTACCAGGCCCGCCTCCGCTCCCGCTTCGGCCGGGCCTGGCGGCGCAAGGCGCCGGTGGAGTCCCTGATGCCGCTGCGTCTGGCCCGCTACGGCCTCCCGCTCGCGGAGACGGCCCCGGCGGGCCTGGCCGCGGCGGGCATAGAACCCGCGGTGCTGCCCCCGGCGACGCCCACCGCACCGGAACCGGACGCCGCCGCGGCGCCGTCCGGTGCGAACCGCCCCGAGCTGACCGGCCGGAGCGCCGTACCGCCGCAGGGCGCGCAGGCCCAGCAGGCACCGCAGACTCAGCAGGTTCAGCAGGTCCCGGACGAGCAGAGCCCGTGGTTCCAGGCCCCGCGGTACGCCGACTACCACGGCGGCTACGACCCCGCCTACGACCCGGACCAGGCCTGGTACGCCGAACAGCAGCAGGCCGAGCAGTACGCCGAGCCGTACTACGACGACCGGGAACAGGAACAGGGCCGGGAACAGGAGCAGGAGCCCTCTCCGGAGGAGACGGGCAGCTTTCCCATTCCGGTGAGTCCGGGCCGTACCCGGGAGCTGGGAGAGGGCGGCGGCACCCCGCCGTTCGAGCCGGACGAGGAGGCCTACTACCAGGTCTTCAAGCAGTCGATCAACGGCAGTTACCCGACCCCGCGCGAGTTCGGCGAGAACGTCGACGCCGAGTTCAGCATCGCCCTCGCCGCGGAGGACGCCAAGCGCATGGTCAACCGTTTCACCAACCGCTACAACGCGGAGCTGGAGGACGACCACATCGCCTGAGGCGACAGGCCGGAGAATCAAGGCGAATGAGAGGGGCCCTCGGCGAATGCCGAGGGCCCCTCTCATTCATGCCTACTCCCCGAGCAGCACCCGCACCCGCTCCTGCCCCACCGCCAGCAGCAGCGTGGGCAGCCGGGGACCGGTGTCACGGCCGACGAGCAGGTGGTAGAGCAGGGCGAAGAACGTCCGCTGGGCGGTCTTGATCTCCGGCGGGAGCTCCTTGGGCGTGGCGTCGGCGGAGAAGCCGGCCTGGACCTTCGGCACGCCGTAGACGAGGTGGGTCAGACCGTCCAGGGACCAGTGCTCGGCGAGCCCGTCGAGCAGCAGCCGTACGGACTGCTGGGACGCCTCGTCCAGCGACTTCAGCAGTTCGGCGTCGGGCTCCGCGCGGACGATGGTCCGCTGGTCGGCGGGCACCTGTGTGTTGATCCACGCCTCGGCCCGGTCGAACCGGGGCCGCACCTCGTCCAGCGATACCGGCGCCTCGGCCGGGTCCAGCTCGGTGAGGATGCGCAGGGCCTGGTTCTGGTTGCCGGCGGTGATGTCGGCGACCGAGGCCAGCGTGCGGTACGGCATCGGGCGGGGCGTGCTCGGCAGTTCGCCGCCCGCCGTGCCCACCGCGCGCGAGTACGCGGCGACATCGCCCGGCAGCGCGGAGCCGTCGGCGACCTTGGCCGCCAGCTTGTCCCACTCGTCGTAGAGCCGCTGGATCTCCTGGTCGAAGGCGATCTTGAAGGACTGGTTGGGCCGACGGCGGGCGTACAGCCAGCGCAGCAGCTGCGGCTCCATGATCTTCAGCGCGTCCGCGGGCGTCGGCACGCCACCCCGGGACGACGACATCTTGGCCATGCCGCTGATGCCGACGAACGCGTACATCGGGCCGATGGGCTGCTCGCCGCCGAAGATGCCGACGATCTGGCCGCCGACCTGGAAACTGGAGCCCGGGGAGGAGTGGTCGACACCGCTCGGCTCGAAGACGACGCCCTCGAAGGCCCACCGCATCGGCCAGTCGACCTTCCAGACCAGCTTGCCGCGGTTGAACTCGCTCAGCCGGACCGTCTCGGCGAAGCCGCACTCGGCGCAGGTGTAGGCGAGTTCGGTGGTGTCGTCGTCGTACGAGGTGACGGTGGTGAGGTCCTTGCCGCAGCCGCCGCAGTACGGCTTGTACGGGAAGTACCCGGCGGAGCCCGTGCTGCCGTCGTCCTCGCCGGCCGCGCCGGAACCCTCCGCGGCCTCCAGCTCGGCCTCGTCCACCGGCTTCTGGCCCTGCTGCTTCTTGGCCTTCGGCTTGGTGCGGTACTGGGCGAGGATCGCGTCGATGTCGCCGCGGTGCTTCATGGCGTGCAGGATCTGCTCGCGGTAGGCACCGGAGGTGTACTGCTCGGTCTGGCTGATCCCGTCGAACTCCACGCCCAGCTCGGCGAGGGACTCGATCATGGCGGCCTTGAAGTGCTCGGCCCAGGTCGCGTACGGCGAACCCGCCGGGGCGGGCACCGAGGTCAGCGGCTTGCCGATGTGCTCGGCCCACGACGCGTCCACACCGGCGATGCCCGCGGGCACCTTGCGGTAGCGGTCGTAGTCGTCCCAGGAGATGAGGTGCCGGACCTCGTACCCACGGCGGCGGACCTCGTCGGCGACGAGGTGCGGGGTCATGACCTCACGCAGGTTGCCCAGGTGGATCGGCCCCGACGGGGACAGGCCGGACGCGACCACAACGGGTTTGCCCGGGGCCCGACGCTCCGACTCCTCGATGACCTCATCCGCGAAACGGGAGACCCAGTCGGTGGTCTCGGTGCTCTGAGCCACGTTCGGCACGTCCTCTTGATCCAGGAACTGTTGAGATGGTCCCGCTCATTCTCCCAGACCGACCCGCGACCAGGAAAACGGCTTTACCCCGCGTGGGATACTGGCCGGGTCTATCCATCCCCACGAGGAGAACGGCACCCCTTCCTATGGCCTCGGTCACGTCCCTCAGCGACTCCGTCCACCAGCACCTCGCGACCGCGCTCTCGGCAGCCCTGCCGGACGCCGGCTCCGCGGACCCGCTGCTGCGACGAAGCGACCGGGCCGACTTCCAGGCCAACGGCATCCTGGCGCTGGCCAAGAAGGCGAAGGCGAACCCGAGGGAGCTGGCCGCGCAGGTGGTCTCCGGGATCGCCACCGACGGTGTGATCAAGGACATCGAGGTCTCCGGCCCCGGCTTCCTGAACATCACGATCGCGGACCGGGCGATCACCGAGAACCTGGCCGCGCGGTACGCGGACGACACCGGCCGCCTCGGCGTGCCGTTCGCCGCGCAGCCGGGCACGACGGTGATCGACTACGCCCAGCCGAACGTGGCGAAGGAGATGCACGTCGGCCATCTGCGGTCCGCCGTGATCGGCGACGCGGTGGTCCAGATCCTGGAGTTCACCGGCGAGACCGTGGTCCGCAGGCACCACATCGGCGACTGGGGAACCCAGTTCGGCATGCTCATCCAGTATCTGATCGAGCACCCGCACGAGCTGGACCACAAGGGCGCGGCGGAGGTCTCCGGTGAGGAGGCCATGTCGAACCTGAACCGGCTCTACAAGGCGGCGCGGACGCTCTTCGACTCCGACGAGGAGTTCAAGACGCGGGCGCGGCGCCGGGTGGTCGACCTCCAGGCGGGCGAGCCCGAGACCCTCGCCATGTGGCAGAAGTTCGTGGACGAGTCGAAGATCTACTTCTACTCGGTCTTCGACAAGCTGGACATGGAGATCCGGGACCCGGACGTGGTCGGCGAGTCGGGCTACAACGACATGCTGGACGAGACCTGCCGCCTCCTGGAGGAATCGGGGGTGGCGGTCCGCTCCGACGGTGCGCTCTGTGTGTTCTTCGACGATGTGAAGGGCCCGGACGGCAACCCGGTCCCGCTGATCGTGAAGAAGTCGGACGGTGGCTACGGCTACGCGGCGACCGACCTCTCGGCGATCAGGGACCGTGTCTTCAACCTCAAGGCGAACACCCTCGTCTACGTGGTCGACGCCCGTCAGTCCCTGCACTTCAAGATGGTCTTCGAGACCGCGCGCAGGGCGGGCTGGCTGGGCGACAACGTGCAGGCGCAGCAACTGGCCTTCGGCACGGTGCTGGGCAAGGACGGCAAGCCGTTCAAGACGCGTGAGGGCGAGACGGTCCGGCTGGTGGATCTTCTGGACGAGGCGATCGAGCGGGCCACCGCCGTAGTGCGGGAGAAGGCCGAGAAGGTGGGCCTGAGCGAGCAGGAGATCGAGGAGAACGGCCGGTACGTCGGCATCGGCGCCGTGAAGTACGCGGACCTCTCGACCTCCGCCGTCCGGGACTACAAGTTCGACCTGGACCAGATGGTCTCGCTGAACGGCGACACGTCGGTGTACCTCCAGTACGCGTACGCCCGTATCCGGTCGATCTTCGGCAAGGCCGGCGATCGTGCGCCGCTGGCCCACCCGGAGCTCGAACTGGCCCCGGCGGAGCGGACGTTGGGTCTGCACCTGGACCGGTTCGGGGAGACGCTGGACGAGGCGGCCGGCGAGTACGCGCCGCACAAGCTGGCGGCGTATCTGTACCAGCTGGCGTCGCTCTACACGACGTTCTACGACCAGTGCCCGGTCATCAAGCCGGCGCCGGCGCAGGAGGTCGCGGAGAACCGCCTCTTCCTGTGCGATCTCACGGCCCGCACGCTCCACCGGGGCATGGCCCTGCTGGGCATCAGGACCCCTGACCGCCTCTGACCACAACCGCTCACCACAGTCGCTGACGCCGGCGGGTGAACTTCCCGCGCCGCCGTGCCTCCGGGCATCGCGGCACGGGGAGCGACCGGTAGATACGACAAAACCGGTCGAACCGCAACAGAAGCAGGCAAAGCGCTGATGGCGAGCCAGAAGGCCCGGCGGACCCGTGCCCAGCGACGCTGGGCCGGGTGCACGGGTGCACGGGTGCACAGGGCTCGCGGCGGTGGCGGCCGTGGTGCTCCCTTCCGCGCCCGCCCGCGCGGCGGACGTCGACTGCGACACCGGCGACACCATCACCGGCAACACCCCCACCAACTGCCTCCGCAGCCCGGTCGTCGTCACCGGCTGCGTCGGCTGAACCGGTCCCGCTCCCCGGCCGCCACGAACTCCGCCCACACCGACTTGCCCGGGGCCCGCTCCCCCACGCCCCACTTGTCGGCCAGCAACGACACCAGCAGCAGGCCACGGCCGCCCTCGTCCGCCTCGTCCGGGATCCTCGGCACGCCGGATCCACTGTCGTGCACCTCCACGCGCACCACCTCACCGTCGTAACGGATCCTCAGCAGGAAACCCCGGCCGGGCGGCACGCCGTGCAGCAGCGCGTTCGTCGCCAGCTCGCTCACGCACAGCGACACGTCTCCGGCGCGGTCCCACGCGTCCAGCCCCCAGTACGTCAGCGACCACCGCGCGAAGTGCCTGGCCGCGGGTACGGAGCGGCGGGACCGGCCGTAGAACTGATCCCGCTGGTAGGGGAGTTCTGTTTCTGCGTTCACGGGGCGAATATCGCTCAGAGTCAATAGCGTGGAGCAGTGCGTGAGCCCGTACAAAAAGGTTGTACGGCTCCGCATGCGATCGAACCGGGGCACGCACGGGGAGTTGAGCCACCATGACATCCAAGAAGCCTGCACGGAAGAACCAGTCGGCCTTGAAGATGCTGGGCGCCCAACTCGCGGCAGCGCGCCGTACGGCCGGTCTCACCCAACAACTCCTGTCCACCGAAGCCAAGATCACCATGGACACGCTGGCGTCGATCGAGCAGGGCCGCCGCGTACTGAAGCTGGACCACGCTCAGTCGATGGACAGGATCCTGGACACCAAGGGGACCCTGACCGCCGGGGTGCAGAACCTGCCGGAGATCGACCAGTTCCCGCTGTTCGCCGAGGAGTACATGGCGCAGGAGCGGGAGGCCATCTCGCTCTGCTGGTTCGACGCGATGGTCATGCCGGGTCTGCTCCAGACCCCGGAGTACGCGGAAGCGGTGCTGCGCGAGCGGGTACCGGCCTACGACTCGGACGAACTCGCCACCAAGCTGGAAGCGCGGCTCGACCGCCAGGAGATCCTCCAGCGCAAGAAGCCACCGACGATGAGCTTCGTCATCTGGGAACCGGTGCTACAACTCGCCCTTGTGGGCGAGGAGGCACGGCGCAGGCAGTTGCGGCGGCTGCGGGAGTGCGCCGACCTGCCGGAGCTCACCCTTCAGATCCTGCCCATGCGGACACCTTCGCACGCGGGCCTCGACGGCCCCTTCACCCTGCTGGAGACGCCCGATCACCAGCACCTCGCCTACACCGAAGGCCAGCGCGGCAGTCAGTGGGTGGCCGACCTCGACGAGGTGTCCATCCTGGCCCGCAAATATGCGATGCTGCGATCGCAGGCCGATTCTCCGCAGAGGACCAAGAGCCTGCTCGACGGCCTGCTAGGAGAGCAATGAGCACCGCAGCACTTCAGTGGTTCAAATCGAGTTACAGCGGCAGCGAGGGCGGCCAGTGCCTCGAAACCGCCTACACCTGGCGGAAGTCGAGCTACAGCAGCGACGAAGGTGGCCAGTGCCTCGAAGTGGCCGACTGCCCCCGCACCATCCACATCCGCGACTCCAAGCACACCCCCGGCGACGGACCGACCCTCCAGGTGGCTCCGGCCAGTTGGGCCGCCTTCACCGCGTCGGTCAAGTAGTCGCGGAGTCCCGTCGGGCGTCCACGAAATCATGGGCATGCCATGCCGAGTGATTGTCGGTGGTGGCCTCTAGAGTCACGGGTATGGCGACTCTTCCCAACCCGCTGCCCACACTGGCGACCGACCCGAGCGGTCGCTCGCTGGGGCTTCAACTCCCGCCCGGACGCGTCATAGACGAGCTGCTGTGGTGCGCGGACGGACCCGCGTCGGCCAGCGGCTGGACCGCGCTCCAGCGCGTCCGGCAGACGGCCGGGCTGCTGCCCGTGCTGCTGGACGCGGGAGGCGATCTGGGCGGCCCGGAGAACTGGGAACTCCTCCCGGAGGAGACGTCGTATCCGGGGGACCACGACGCGGAGGAAGTGCTGGCCGAGGCCTGGGACGAGTGGCCGGGCCTCGCGCCCGCCGGGACGCCCGAGGCCGCCCCGGAGGCGCGGGCCGCCGAGTCCGTGGCCGCACTGCTGGACACGGCTCCCAGAACCTCCGACCACCGGCTGGCCCTCGTCCCGGCCCGCCGCTCCGCCGACATACCGGCCGCCTTCGGCTGGACCGGCCCCGTCAACTACGAGCAGGACGTGGCCCGCCTCTGCGCCGTGCTCCGCTCCTGGGAGGACCGCTTCGGCATACGCGTCATCGCCCTCTCCTACGCCGGCCTGGTCGTCTCCGTCGCCGCACCGCCCGCCACCCCGGCCGACGCGGAGGCACTCACCGTCGAGCACTTCGCCTTCTGCCCTGACCGGACCGGGGAGACCGAGGACGAGCTGCGGGACTACGCCAAGCACCTGACCGGCGCGCGCACCTGGACGTTCCACTGGGACTGATAGGACTGATCACCGGGACCGGGCCGCCCCGCTGAAGCGTCCCGGAACGGCGTCCCAGGGGGCGCCGTTCCAGCAGGTCAGGGGCACGGTCCCGGGCCGGGCGTCCCGGATCGTCCGGGAACGGTGGTCACCGACGGGAGTCTCCGCGCAGGCTGTTGGCACCGCCGACCGCCCCGCCCAGGAGTCCCCGATGCCCGCACGCCCAGTACCGGCCCGCCTCCGTCCGCTCGTTGCCGCCGCGCTCACGCTGGCCGCGGCGCTCACCCTGACGGCGTGCCGGGACGGTCAGGGCGTACGCGACGAGGGCCCGCCGTCCTCCGTCGGCTCCCAGCACTACTCGGTCGTACCCGCCTTGACCCAGGCAGGGCCGCCCAGCGGGAACTCGTAGCCCGGGCGCCCGTTGTTCCCGCTCGTGCGGAACGGCCGTCCGGAGTCGTTGATGCGGAGCGTGCCGCTGCGCGAACCGCTGGACCAGGAGAGTTCCAGCTCCCAGTTCACGAGATAGGCGGAGGCGTCCGCCTTGATGTAGAAGACCTCCGGATCCGACTCGCTCACCTTGAACGGGAAGTTCCGGTGCCCGGCCTCGGGGATGACCAAGGGGCGGGCCGCGTCCAGGGCGACGCTGAAGGAGCGGGTCGGGACGCCCCCGCCGCAGCCGACGCCCGGGTAGCCCATGGCGAAGTCGTTCCAGGCGAGCGGCTCGCTCTTGTCCAGGATGCGGACCTTGAGGCTGTTGACGACCACGGTCTGCTTGCCGGTGCCCTGCACGGTGGCCGCGACGTACTGCTCCCCGGAGGAGACGGCGCCCTGCGAGGCCACCCAGGCCGTCGCGGTGTCCTGGGTCGGCGGCGGTGCCACACTCGCCGACGGCCGATCGATCAGGTAGTGCTGGCCGCAGGGGCCTTCCCACTCGTAGGGCCGGGTGACGACGGACAGCGGCGGCGGGGTGTCCGCCCCGCCGTCCCGCGCCTTGCCCTCAGCTCCCGTCCGGTCCGAACCGCCCGGCTTCTTCTGCGAGGACGGGGCGGACGGGGACGAGTGCGCGGCGGAGCCCGAGGCCGACACGGACGGCGAGACGCCGCCACCGGGCGATACGGTGCCGCCCTCCTTCCCGCCCTGCGGCGAAGCGGCCCCGGCCGAGCTGTCCTTCGTGGGTCTCCCGCCGTCCGACGGGAGACCCAGCGCCAGGGTGACACCACCGACCACGGCGACGGCCGCGACGGCGGCGACCAGGGGCGTGCGTATCCGGCGGCGGCTTCCCGTTCCCCGGCCGACGGCGACACCCGGGAGCCGTCCCCGGGACCGCTCCGCCGCGTCGTCGACGGGCTCCGTCACTTCGTCGACCGCTGCCCCGGACTCGGCGGCCACCGTGGGCGCGACCGTCGGCGCCGGTGCGGACGGCGCGGGATCCCCGGCCTTCCGCCCCCGGTCCGCGTCCGCGAGCACCCATCTCCGGTGCAGCTCGACCAGTTGCTCCGACGTGGCCTTGCAGAGCCGGGCCAGCCGCTCCACGGGCGCGTAGTCCGCCGGTACGGAGTCGCCGTTGCAGTAGCGGTGCAACGTCGACGTACTCATGTGCAACCGCTTGGCGAGCACCCCGTAGCTGAGCCCCGAGGCGTCCTTCAACTCCCGCAGCAGTTCGGCGAAACCGTCGCCGGCAGTGCTGTCCGGCACTGTTCCTCCATCCCCCACGTCCCGTTCCCCCGTTCCAGGGAAGGGTTGTTTCCGCAGTTCAGAGCCGATAAGGCCATTCCAGTGTCCCTGATCGCCCGCCGGATGTGGCAAGCGGAACGATGCTTCCTACAAGCTTTGGCCATACAAACACGCCGCCCCGGCAGACCCGCCAGGCGGCGCACCGAACCCCCTTTTCCCGGAAGAGGATTCCCATGCCTGCACGCCGTACCGCCCGCGCCACCCGCCTGTTCGCCGCCGCCGGCGTCGCGATCGCCGCGCTCTCCCTCACGGCGTGCAACGACGGCTCGGGGCCGAAGGACGAGGGCGCCGCCAAGACCTCCGCCACGGCCACCGGCGGCGGCGCGGCGACCGGCACGGGCGGGGCCTCCGACACGGGCTCGGGCACGTCCGGTTCGGGCACCTCGGCCTCGTCGGGCTCGAAGGGCACCGGATCCTCCGGCGGTTCCGCGGGTTCCGCCGGCTCGGGCTCCTCCACCAAGGGCGGCTCCGCCGGGTCCGGCCGGTCGGGCCGCGTCACCTGCAACGGCTCCAACACCAAGGTCACCGCGCAGACGGTGTCCCACCCGCTCAACCACATGCTGATCACGGTGAAGAACACCGGCTCGAAGACCTGCGACCTGACCTACTACCCGGTGCTGCGCTTCGACGAGATGCAGTGGGTGCCGCAGGCCGACGAGGACTCCCACCCGCAGGCGGTGACCACCCTCGCCCCCGGTGAGTCCGGTTACGCGGGCGTCCAGCTGTCCGCCGCCGACGGCTCCGGCCAGGGCGGCATGACCGGCAAGCGGCTGACCGTCGCCTTCCAGGGCCGTACGCCCAACAGCAGCGGTGGCGCCTCCGCGACGCCGACGCTGCCCTCGAAGGGCGTGTACTACGACAGCTCCCTTCAGGTCACCTACTGGCAGTCGGACGCGGACACCGCGCTCAACTTCTGATCCGAACGACGGGCCCTAGCCCAGCCGCCCCATCTTCTGGGCCGCCTCGGTGGCCCAGTAGGTGAGGATGGTGCGCGCACCGGCCCGCTTGATGCCGGTCAGCGTCTCGAAGATCGCCCGGTCGCGGTCGATCCAGCCCTTCTCCGCGGCGGCCTCGACCATCGAGTACTCGCCGGAGATCTGGTAGGCGGCGACCGGCACGTCCACGGCGTCGGAGACCCGGGCCAGGATGTCCAGGTAGGGCCCGGCGGGCTTCACCATCACCATGTCGGCCCCCTCCTCCAGGTCGAGGGCCAGCTCCCGCAGCGACTCGCGCCAGTTGGCCGGGTCCTGCTGGTACGTCTTGCGGTCACCCCGCAGCGAGGAGCCGACGGCCTCCCGGAAGGGCCCGTAGAAGGCGGAGGAGTACTTGGCGGTGTAGGCGAGGATGGCGACGTCGTCGCGGCCGATCTGGTCGAGGGCGTCCCGGACGACCCCGATCTGCCCGTCCATCATCCCGCTCGGCCCCACGACATGGGCGCCCGCGTCGGCCTGCACCTGGGCCATCTCGGCGTACCGCTCCAGGGTCGCGTCGTTGTCCACCCGGCCGTGCTCGTCGAGCACCCCGCAGTGCCCGTGGTCGGTGGTCTCGTCCAGGCACAGGTCGGACATGACGAGCAACTCGTCGCCCACCTCGGCCCGTACGTCACGGATCGCGACCTGGAGGATCCCGTCCGGGTCGGTACCCGGCGTCCCGAGGCCGTCCTTCTTCGACTCCTCCGGCACCCCGAACAGCATGATCCCGGAGATCCCCGCCTCGACGGCCTCCGCGGCCGCCTTCTTCAGGCTGTCCCGGGTGTGCTGCACGACCCCGGGCATGGCGGCGATCGGCACCGGCTCGCTCACGCCCTCGCGCACGAACGCGGGGAGGATGAGGTCGGCCGGGTGCAGCCGGGTCTCGGCGACCATGCGGCGCATGACGGGCGTGGTGCGCAGCCGCCGGGGACGCGTACCGGGGAAGGATCCGTACTTCGTCATGGACCTACGCTACGCCCGGCGAAGACCCTGTCTTGCCGACTCCGTGTCGACCGGCTCGCCCGGCGTCACGGCGTGAGATAGGTGTGGAAGACGTTCTCCGGGTCGTACACGCTCTTCAGCGCCCGCAGCCGCTCCCAGCCGTCCGGGGCGTACGACCGCCGGGCCCTGGCGGGATCGGCGGTGAGGTCCGCCTCGGCGATGTAGTGGCCGGTTCCGTACGGCTCGACGACGCGCATGACGTCCCGCACCCAGCGCGTGTTGGCCGCGTCCTCGGCCGGGTCGCCCCAGCTGGCGAAGGGGGCGAGATAGGTCTCGCCCAGCACCGGGAAGGCCATGCCGCGCGAGAGGGTGCGGTCCCGCGAGACCGGCCACAGGGGCGCGAGGACCAGGGACCGCTCGGAGGGGGCCGCGGCGACCGTGGCGGCGAGCGCGGGCAGCAGGGTCTCGTACCCGGTGTCCGACCACAGGGTGTCCACGGCGTTGCGGTAACCCGGGGCCCAGAAGGCGGCCGACGCGTCGTACAGGTCCTCGAAGGTCCTCGGCCGGTCCACCGTCCTCGACAGGGCGCGATCGGCCAGTGGGCAGTCCCGCAGCGGCTCCAGGCAGCGCAGGGCCTCCTCGTGCGTGCGGGCGAAGGCGGTGCCGGTGAAGCTGATCACCTTGGGTCTCGGCGTCGCCGTCGTGACGTCGGAGGACGCGGTCGCGAGCATGAAGGACGCCTCGACGTTCGCCGGCAGCCGCTCGGCCGCGCCGACGGCCCAGCGGGTCACCGGTTCGACGTCCGCCAGGGGAAACGTGTACGAGGTCTCGGCGATCGCCGTCGGCAGGTCGTACAGCGACACATGGAAGCGGGTGGCGACGGCGAAGAAGCCGGGGCCCGCGCCACGGGCGGCCCAGAAGAGGTCCGGGTTCTCGTCCTCGCCGCAGGTGAGGGTGGAGCCGTCCGCCGTGACCACCTCGACCGCGCGCACGCTCGCGGCGGCCGGCCCGAGCGCACCCGAGTTCCAGCCGAGGCCGCCGCTGAGCAGATAGCCGCCCAGGGCGACGGGTCCGCAGTGCCCGCCCGGGAAGGCGAGGCCGTGCGGGGCGAGCGCGGCGACGAACTCGCGACCGCTGAGCGCCGGTTGCACCGTGGCGGTGCGCGAGGCCGGGTCCAGCTCGTAGGCGTCGAGCGCGGAGAGGTCGATGAGCATGCCGCCGTCCCGCAGTGGTGAGCCGCACCAGCTGTGCCCGTGGGAGCGCAGGGCGATCCGGTGCCCCTCGGCGCGGGCCAGCCGGACGGCCGCCGGGACGTCGCGGTCGGAGGCGACCCGGACGATCAGGTCGGGAAAGCGCTGCGGCCTGAGCTCGTTCCACAGCATGGCCGACCAGGTGCTGTCGTAGGCGGCGTCGCCACGCCGGACGACCTCCCCCTCGATTCCCCCGGTGTCACCGCTCATGACGGCTCATCGCTCATGATGGCTCCTCAGCCCGACCGTGAACCCGAAGATATCGACAACGTTTACTACAGCTGCGACCTGACGGCCACACGGGAAAACGGGTTCGACGACTCGTTCCAGTACGAGGACTTCCAGCGACCCCTCGACGAGCGCCGCATCCACATCGAGCATGTTCATCCGAACTCGGCGCCGAGGCATACGAGGCCTGGATGCACGAGTCCGACCGGCACGCCTACGGACGGCGTACCGGCTGACGGGCGTACCGAGGAGAGACGGGCGGGAAGCAGCCGTGCGGCTTGCTCCCCGCCCACTCGTCAGGTGGTCGTACGGCGGCGCCTGGCCCCGGGCCGACGCTCACTCGGCCGCGTGACGGGATCCCCGGCCTCCAGGGCCGCGGCCCTGCGCTTCAGACCGAAGTCCGCCAGCGCCTCCGCCAGCTTGTGCACCGAAGGCTCCGGAGCCATCACGTCGACCCGCAGCCCGTGCTCCTCGGCGGTCTTCGCGGTCGCCGGGCCGATGCACGCGATCACCGTCACGTTGTGCGGCTTGCCCGCGATACCGACCAGGTTCCGGACCGTGGACGACGACGTGAACAGAACCGCGTCGAAACCGCCGCCCTTGATCGCCTCACGCGTCTCCGCCGGGGGCGGCGAGGCCCGCACGGTGCGGTACGCCGTGACGTCGTCGACCTCCCAGCCCAGCTCGATCAGCCCGGCGACCAGGGTCTCCGTGGCGATGTCGGCGCGCGGCAGGAAGACCCGGTCGATCGGGTCGAACACCGGGTCGTACGGCGGCCAGTCCTCCAGCAGACCCGCGGCCGACTGCTCCCCGCTGGGCACCAGGTCCGGCTTCACGCCGAAGGCGACCAGCGCCTTCGCCGTCTGCTCGCCCACCGCGGCGACCTTGATCCCCGCGAAGGCACGCGCGTCCAGGCCGTATTCCTCGAACTTCTCCCGCACCGCCCGCACGGCGTTGACCGACGTGAAGGCGATCCACTCGTAGCGGCCGGTGACAAGGCCCTTGACGGCCCGTTCCATCTGCTGCGGCGTGCGCGGCGGCTCGACCGCGATCGTCGGCACCTCGTAGGGCACGGCCCCATAGGAGCGCAGCTGGTCGGAGAGCGACGCCGACTGCTCCTTCGTGCGCGGCACCAGGACCTTCCAGCCGAACAGCGGCTTGGACTCGAACCACGACAGCTGGTCGCGCCGGGCGGCGGCGGAACGCTCACCGACCACGGCTATCACCGGCCTGCCGCCCTCCGGGGACGGCAGCGCCTTCGCCTGCTTCAGGGTCTGCGCGATCGTGCCGAGGGTCGCGGTCCAGGTGCGCTGACGGGTCGTCGTACCGGCCACCGTCACTGTCAACGGGGTGTCCGGCTTGCGCCCGGCGGCCACCAGCTCGCCCGCGGCCACCGCCACGGAGTCCAGCGTCGCCGAGACGACCACCGTGCCGTCCGACGCGCCCACCTCCGTCCAGCAGCGGTCCGAGGCCGTACGGGCGTCCACGAACCGGACGTCCGCGCCCCGCTCGTCCCGCAGCGGCACACCGGCGTACGCGGGTACACCGACGACCGTCGCGACACCCGGAACCACCTCGAAGGGCACCCCGGCGGCGGCGCACGCCAGCATCTCCTCGGCGGCGTACGCGTCGAGCCCGGGGTCCCCGGTCACCGCACGCACGACCCGCCTGCCGCCCCGCGCGGCCTCCATGACAAGATGTGCCGCATCCCGCACCGATGGGATGGCCGCGGTTTTTGACGCGCTGTCAACAACCGTCAATTGAGGCGTTCCGGTGCCCGGATACGTATCCGAGGAAGGATCCGGATCCGTGGGCACGACGGAGACGTTCTGTCGGGCGTGCGTCCGGATCACGTCGAGCACCTCGTGCTCGGCGACCAGGACGTCCGCGCTCGACAGCGCCTCCACGGCGCGCAGAGTCAGCAGTCCCGGATCCCCGGGTCCGGCACCGAGAAAGGTGACGTGCCCGTGTTCAGGACCGGCGGCGGGAAGAGTGGTGGGGCTCACTGTGCTCGCTCCCCCATCAGACCGGCCGCGCCCTGGGCAAGCATCTCGGCGGCGAGTTCGCGGCCGAGTGCCGTAGCCCGGTCGTGCGTCTGGGGCACGGGACCGGTGGTGGACAGCTGCACCGTGCGGGAACCGTCGGTGGTGCCGACGACGCCCCGCAGGCGCATTTCCTTGACAATCTGCCCGTCGACCAAAAGGTCGGCCAGTGCGCCCACCGGGGCGGAACAGCCGGCCTCCAGGGCGGCGAGCAGAGACCTCTCGGCGGTCACGGCGGCCCGGGTGAGCGGGTCGTCGAGCGTGCCGAGCGCCGCGATCAGGTCCGCGTCGGCCGCGGCACACTCGATCGCCAGCGCCCCCTGGCCGGGGGCGGGCAGAACCGTGTCGACCGACAGGAAGTCGGTCACCTCGTCGATCCGGCCGATCCGGCGCAGCCCGGCCGCGGCCAGCACGACCGCGTCCAGCTCGCCGTCCCGCACGAATCCGATGCGGGTGTCGACGTTGCCCCGGATCGGGACCGCCTCTATGTCCAGCCCGTGGGAGCGCGCGTACGCGTTCAGCTGCGCCATGCGGCGCGGCGAACCCGTGCCGATGCGGGCGCCCCGGGGCAGGTCGGTGAACTTCAGCGCGTCCCGGGCGACGATGACGTCACGCGGGTCCTCGCGCTCGGGTATGGCGGCCAGCACCAGTTCGGCGGGCTGCGTGGTGGGGAGGTCCTTCAGCGAATGAACCGCGAAGTCGACCTCGCCGCGCAGCAGCGCGTCACGCAGCGCCGTGACGAACACGCCGGTGCCGCCGATCTGCGCGAGGTGCTCACGGGAGGTGTCGCCGTACGTGGTGATCTCGACCAGTTCGACGGGCCGCCCGGTCACCTGGCGGACGGCGTCCGCCACCTGCCCCGACTGGGCCATGGCGAGTCTGCTCCGCCTGGTCCCGAGTCTCAGTGCCTTGGTACTCATGCCGGCCCTCGGTTCTCGGCCGGTATACCGGCCTTGTTCTCGGTGCTTTCCTCGGCGCGGGAGACGGAGGCCACCGTCTCCTGGTCGAGGTCGAACAGGGTGCGCAGCGCGTCCGCGTACCCGGCGCCGCCGGGCTCCGCCGCCAGCTGCTTGACCCGCACGGTCGGTGCGTGCAGCAGCTTGTCCACGACGCGGTGCACGGCCTGCCGGATCTCGCCGCGCTGGCGCTCGTCCAGGTCGGGCAGCCGGCCGTCGAGGCGGGCGATCTCGCCCGCGACGACATCGGCGGCCATGGTGCGCAGGGCGACCACGGTCGGCGTGATGTGCGCGGCGCGCTGGGCCGCGCCGAAGGCCATGACCTCGTCGGAGACGATACGCCTGACCTGGTCCACGTCGGCCGCCATCGGGGCGTCCGCGGACGCCTCGGCCAGCGACTCGATGTCCACCAGCCGCACCCCGGCCAGCCGGTGCGCGGCCGCGTCGATGTCGCGGGGCATGGCCAGGTCGAGGAGGAAGAGGGCGGGCGCCGGGCGCGGGATCCGGGCGACCGGTTCGGGCCTGCGGCGCTCGGGGATCCGGCCGCCCGCGGCCGCGGCGGCGGCCAGCGCCGCGATGGTCTCGGCGTCGTCGGCCGGGTTCGGCGCGGTGCGCCGCTCGCGGACCAGGGCCTCCGGGGAACCGTTGTCCACCCACGCGGCGTGCTGCTCCAGCTCGGCGGCGCCCATTCCGGCGACGGCGGCCTCGCCGTGCACGGAGAAGCCCGCGGTGCCCTGTACGGCGGATCCCTGTACGGCGGAGAGGTCGAGCGGACAGCCGTCCTCGCTGCCGACGCTGGTGGGCGGAAGCGGAGCGGGGCGCACGGCGGGTACGTCAGCCGTGGCCGTGGTACCGGTGCGGCCTTCCACCGCGGCCGCGACCGCCTCGGCCGTGAGCACCAGGCCCGTCGCGCCCGTGCAGGACACGGCGACGTCGGCACGTGTCAGCTCGAACGGCACCGCGTCCATCGGTACCGCGCGGGCCGGCACGGCCGTCTCGGCGTTCTCGTTCAGGATCCGCGCGAGGCGCTCGGCCCGCTCGAAGGTCCGGTTGGCGACCACGATCTCGGCCACCCCGGCGCGCGCGAGCGTCGCCGCGGCCAGCGAGGACATCGAACCGGCGCCGATGACCAGGGCCTTCTTGCCCGCGGCCCAGGCCGCCACGTCGCCGCCCGCCGCCAGCTGCTCCAGGCCGAAGGTGACCAGGGACTGTCCGGCGCGGTCGATGCCGGTCTCGGAGTGGGCGCGCTTGCCGACCCGCAGGGACTGCTGGAACAGGTCGTTCATCAGCCGTCCGGCGGAGTGCAGCTCCTGCGCCCTGGCCAGGGAGTCCTTGATCTGCCCGAGGACCTGGCCCTCACCGACGACCATCGAGTCCAGTCCGCAGGCCACCGAGAAGGCGTGGTGAACGGCCCGGTCCTCGTAGTGCACATAGAGATAGGGGGTGAGCTCCTCCAGGCCGACGCCGCTGTGCCGGGCGAGCAGCGTGGAGAGCTCGGCGACACCGGCGTGGAACTTGTCCACGTCGGCATACAGCTCGATGCGGTTGCAGGTGGCGAGCACCGCGGCCTCGGTGGCCGGTTCGGCGGCGACGGTGTCCTGGAGCAGCTTGGCCTGGGCGTCCGCGGACAGCGAGGCCCGCTCCAGGACGCTGACCGGAGCGCTGCGGTGGCTCAGCCCGACGACGAGCAGACTCATGCCGGCATCACGGCGGGCACATCCCCGTCGGGTCCCTGGTCGGTGGGCTTCTCGCGGTCGGCGGCGGGCACCGCGCCTGAGGCGACGGCCTCCTCGCCGGCCTTGCGCTGCTCGTGGAACGCGAGGATCTGGAGCTCGATCGAGAGGTCGACCTTGCGCACGTCGACGCCGTCCGGGACGGTCAGCACCGTCGGCGCGAAGTTCAGGATGGAGGTGACTCCGGCGGCCACCAGCCGGTCGCAGACCTGCTGGGCGGCGCCCGCGGGAGTGGCGATCACACCGATCGACACGCCGTCGTCCGCGATGATCCGCTCGAGTTCGTCGGTGTGCTGCACGGGGATGCCGGCCACCGGCTTGCCCGCCATCGCCGGGTCGGCGTCGATGAGCGCGGCGACCCGGAAGCCGCGGGAGGCGAAGCCGCCGTAGTTGGCGAGGGCGGCACCCAGGTTTCCGATGCCGACGATCACAACCGGCCAGTCCTGGGTCAGGCCCAGTTCACGGGAGATCTGGTAGACGAGATACTCGACGTCGTAACCGACACCGCGCGTTCCGTAGGAGCCCAGGTACGAGAAGTCCTTGCGCAGCTTCGCGGAGTTGACGCCCGCGGCGGCGGCCAGTTCCTCGGAGGAGACCGTGGGTACCGAGCGCTCCGACAGGGCGGTGAGGGCTCGGAGGTACAACGGAAGCCTGGCGACGGTGGCCTCGGGGATACCTCGGCTGCGGGTCGCCGGTCGGTGAGTTCGGCCAGTTGCCACGGTGCTCCTGCGGGTAGAGCGGGGCTGCGGGCGGTCACACGCTCCCGGACCGCCCCGTCGACAGCAGGCTATGCCTTTGTGAACGCGTGCACAAAGATGGTGTCCGATTTGCCCGGCCAACGTGACCGGCGTCACGCACCTCACTCGCAGGGGCAAAACAACACACTTCCCAGTCAATCCCGCCCCCCGGAACACGACGCCGTCGATCCTAAGCCACTTCCGGGACTGTTTTTGGACTAGTCGGTCAGTGCCTTGCGCAGCCGCCCCTCGTCCACCCGCCAGAAGGTGTGCTGCTCGCCGTCGATCAGCACGACCGGAATCTGCTCCCAGTACTGGTCATGAAGGTGCTGATCCAC
Source organism: Streptomyces sp. NPDC086787 (assembly GCF_044745865.1). Classification (NCBI taxonomy): domain Bacteria; kingdom Bacillati; phylum Actinomycetota; class Actinomycetes; order Kitasatosporales; family Streptomycetaceae; genus Streptomyces; species Streptomyces sp. NPDC086787. The sequence goes on from NZ_JBIVBC010000022.1 coordinate 66,318, forward strand.
GGTGATGTCCTTCTGTTCCCAGGGCACGCCGAGATCGGCGCACACCTTCTCCACCACGAGCTGTGCGTCATCACACAGATGGCAGCCGGGCTTGCGGACCAGAGTGACCAGCCGCTCCTGGGGGGCGGCCCTGCGCCGAAAGAGGGGACTCATGCCGGCCATTCTCCCGCTTCCTTAACGGAGCGGTCGCGGAGAGTTCACGGCCTTCGAACCTCTCGACTCCGGAACCACCGAACAAACTGGCTATGCTCACGTCCATGGCCGCTCTCGGATGGCTCACCCCCCGTAGGCGCTCCGCCACGGCGCGAAGCGTGTTGGCAGGCGAGGCCTCGGCTGAGGCAGCGCGCAAGTCCTCGCAGGACGTCCCCGACACGCCGGACGCCCAGGCGGACGAATCCGGCTTCCCCGTGCTCGGCGACGAGAAGGCCGCCGCGTTCTTCGACCTGGACAACACGGTGATGCAGGGCGCCGCGATCTTCCACTTCGGCCGCGGCCTCTACAAGCGGAAGTTCTTCGAGACCCGGGACCTGGCCAGGTTCGCCTGGCAGCAGGCGTGGTTCCGGCTGGCCGGGGTCGAGGACCCCGAGCACATGCAGGACGTGCGCGACTCCGCGCTGTCCATCGTCAAGGGCCACCGGGTCGCCGAGCTCCAGTCGATCGGCGAGGAGATCTACGACGAGTACATGGCCGAGCGCATCTGGCCGGGCACCCGGGCGCTGGCCCAGGCCCACCTGGACGCCGGCCAGCGGGTGTGGCTGGTCACCGCGGCCCCCGTCGAGATCGCAGGGGTCATCGCCCGGCGCCTCGGCCTCACCGGCGCCCTGGGCACGGTGGCCGAGTCCGTCGACGGCGTCTACACGGGCAAGCTGGTCGGCGAGCCGCTGCACGGCCCGGCCAAGGCCGAGGCGGTCCGCGCGCTGGCCGCGGCGGAGGGCCTGGACCTCTCGCGCTGCGCCGCCTACAGCGACTCCCACAACGACATCCCGATGCTCTCGCTCGTCGGCCACCCCTACGCGATCAACCCCGACAGCAAGCTCCGCAGGCACGCCCGGGAACAGGACTGGCGGCTGCGCGACTACCGCACCGGCCGCAAGGCGGCCAAGGTGGGCATCCCGGCGGCGGCGGGAGTGGGCGCCGTGGCGGGCGGCACGGCAGCTGCGATCGCGCTGCACCGCCGACGTCGATAACGGCGCCACCCGCTCGATTTCGATCAACAATCGGTCACTCTCCGACAGCAGAGGCGCCCCCAATCGGTTACGGAAGCGACGTAATCGATGATTTGAGCAACTCGGTGTAGCTACACCTGCACGAAGCGTTATTCTCCTGGGACGCAATCCGGCGCCTGTCCGTCGCCACGACGGGTGAAAGGTTCCGCACTGCACGTGATGGAAGCTCTGCCTCTGGGAGTCCCGTGTACCCATACGTCGGGGTTGACGCCTCGGGCCTGGCTACGCTGCGCGCAACGGTCGCGACAGTCCAACAACTGTTGCGCGGCTACGTCCCCCCCGCGTACGCCGCCCCCGCCTTCGCCACCGTCGCGCCCGCGGGCCCGTGCTACGCACTGGCCGAGGGCGGTGCGACGGTGGGCAGACGCGGGCGCTCGACCGGGCCCGCGACCACGGCACGCCGCCCGGCCGCGGACAGCGACAGCGCCCGGATGATGGACCTGGTGGAGCGCGCCCAGGCCGGCGAGGCCGAGGCGTTCGGCCGCCTCTACGACCAGTACAGCGACACGGTGTACCGCTACATCTACTACCGCGTCGGCGGCAAGGCCACGGCCGAGGACCTCACCAGCGAGACGTTCCTGCGCGCCCTGCGCCGCATCGGGACCTTCACCTGGCAGGGACGCGACTTCGGCGCCTGGCTGGTCACCATCGCCCGCAACCTGGTCGCCGACCACTTCAAGTCGAGCCGCTTCCGGCTCGAGGTGACCACCGGCGAGATGCTCGACGCCAACGAGGTCGAGCGTTCCCCGGAGGACTCCGTCCTGGAGTCGCTGTCCAACGCCGCCCTGCTGGACGCCGTGCGACGGCTCAACCCACAGCAGCAGGAGTGCGTGACGCTCCGCTTCCTCCAGGGGCTCTCCGTGGCCGAGACGGCCCGCGTGATGGGCAAGAACGAGGGTGCCATCAAGACCCTCCAGTACCGGGCGGTGCGCACCCTCGCCCGGCTGCTGCCGGACGACGCGCGCTGACCCGGCGCCCCGCCCGGACACGGTGAGCGACATTCAACTCACGCTCCGTTAAAGCCCGTTGCCTTTCCGACCCGATCATCCGCCGTCCGTAACCCAAGTGCCGCGCCAGTCGTTGTGCGGGATACAGGCTCCCTGTGGTCACGTCCTGGCCGACCCTGATCACTCGATCGTGTGGAAGTGGTCAGGGCGTGCAACCCTCAGGACCCCCTGGGGAGTCGACCGTCATGACGAGAGGAGGTGCCGCCAGTGATCGCGAACGTATCGGCGCACCGGCGGGCGAACGCCTTCGCCCAGACCCTGGACGAGCAGTCCGACCGGGACACGGCGGCCGAGCGGTCCGGGAACACGGTGGCGTCGCCACCGGTCCCGACCGCTGTGGAACAGACCGAGCAGGGCGAGCTGTTGGCCCTCGCCACCGGTCTCGGCGCGCTACCCAGACCGAAGCTCGACCCGGAGGTCAAGGTCGTCCAACGGGCCCAGCTCGTGGCCGCGATGGAGGCCATGCTGCGTGAGGGCACGATGGGCGGGGCGGCGGAAGCACCGGTGCCCGAGCAGCGTTCCCATCGGGCGGGGGGCACCCACCGGGCAAGCCCGCTCGGAAAGTTGCGGCCCCGTTCGCGGCTGACCAAGGGCCTCGCGGCCGGCGGACTCAGCGTCGGCGTGGCCGCCGGAGCCTTCGGCGGGGTGGCCGCCGCGAGTTCCGACGCCCTGCCCGGCGACTCGCTCTACGGGCTCAAACGCGGCATCGAGGACTTCAAGCTCGACTACCTGAGCGATGGCGACGACGAGCGCGGCCAGACCTACCTCGACCAGGCGTCGACCAGGCTGAGCGAGGCCCGGCGGCTCATGGAACGGGACCGCGGCGGCCAACTGGACCACGAGTCCATCGGTGAGATCCGGCGCACCCTGTCCGGTATGCGGCACGATGTCACCGAGGGCCACCGCCTGCTGCACGCGGCCTACGAGCGGGACCCGGACTCCCTGGGCCCCATCCAGGCGCTCTCCACCTTCTCGCGGTCCCACCGCGAGGCGTGGGGTGCTCTCCGCGACCGGCTTCCCGTGCAACTCGGGGACGTCAGCGACCAGGTGTCGTCGGTGTTCGAGGCCATAGACGAAGAGGTCGCGCCGTTGCAGTCCCTGCTTCCGCAGCCTTCCGCCCCGAGCGGCCGCGGGACGCAGCAGAGCACCGGCTCGGCATCCACCGGCCCGACCGGCACCCACCGGTCGGACACGCCCTCCGCCGTCGGCGGCGGCTCCGCATCCAGCGGGCGCTCCGACAGCAGCAGCCCGAGCGGCACGGGCTCGGCCTCCAGCAGCGAGGACGACGGCCTGCTGGGGGGCAGCACAGGTGGCCTGCTGGATCCGCCGAAGAACAGCGGCAGCGCCTCCCCGTCCACGAGCAGGATCCCCAGGATCCCGACCACCCGGCCGGACGTCACGCTCCCGCCCCTCCTCCCCGGCCTCCTGCCGGGCCTGGGCATCAACGGCGAGGACGCGGACTGACCACGGTGTGGGGCGCCCCTTTCGAAAGGGGCGCCCCACACTCAGAAGAACACCGACTGCGGCTGCACCAGCAGTTTGGCCCCTCCTGTCTGCTCCCCTCGCACTGCTTCGCAGGCAGCGGACAGCCGCGCCGGACTCCGTCCGCCGACTCGCGGGGCCCCGCAGCCGGCACCGCCGAGAAACACCCGTCCCCTCAGAAGAACACCGACCGCCGCTGCACCAGCAGTTTGTACAGCGTGTGCTGGATCTGCTCGCGTACCTGGTCCGTCAGGTTGAACATCAGCATCGGGTCCTCCGCAGCCTCCAGCGGGTAGCCGTCCGTGGGAATCGGCTCACCGAACTGGATCGTCCACTTCGTGGGGAGCGGAATCGCCCCGAGCGGCCCCAGCCAGGGGAACGTCGGGGTCAACGGGAAGTAGGGGAAACCGAGCAGCCGCGCGAGAGTCTTCGCGTTGCCGATCATCGGGTAGATCTCCTCCGCCCCGACGATCGAGCACGGAATGATCGGCACCCCCTTGCGCAGTGCCGTGGAGACGAAGCCGCCCCGGCCGAACCGCTGAAGCTTGTAGCGCTCGCTGAAGGGCTTTCCGACGCCCTTGAAGCCCTCCGGCATCACCCCGACCAGCTCGCCCTGCCCGAGCAGCCGTTCGGCGTCCTCCGTGCAGGCCAGGGTGTGGCCGAGCTTGCGTGCCAGTTCGTTGACCACCGGCAGCACGAAGACCAGGTCGGCCGCGAGCAGCCGCAGATGGCGCCCCGCCGGATGGTGGTCGTGCACGGCGACCTGCATCATCAGCCCGTCGAGCGGCAGCGTCCCGGAGTGGTTCGCGACGATCAGCGCGCCGCCCTCGGACGGGATGTTCTCGATGCCCTTCACCTCGACCCGGAAGTACTTCTCGTACACCGGGCGCAGCAGGGACATCAGGACCTGGTCGGTGAGCTCCTCGTCGTAACCGAAGTCGTCGACGTCGTAGTCCCCGGTCAGCCGCCGCCGCAGAAAGGCGAGGCCGCTCGCGACGCGCTTGTCGAGTCCGCCGTCGGCACCCGGCTCCTTGGGCAGCGGTTCAGTGCGGGGCACGGGAACATCATCGTGCGCGGGCGCCGCTCCGGGCAGGGGTTGGACCTCGCGAACCAGCGCGGGCTCGCCGGCCTTGCGCCTGCTCCCGGCGCTCCGGCGCCGCGACGGCCGCTGCACGGAGCCCCCACGGGTCCGGTCGTCGTCGAACGGAATGACCTTGGCATCCGCCATCGTTGATGCGCTCCTCAGTTGGCGCTCTGCGTCGGGAGTGGGCCGCCGCTCCGCTGGGACAGCGCGGCGATCCGGTCGAGGGCCCCCGCGACGTCCTCCGGTGGCAGCAGCCCGGGTCCCTGGCTGCGGGCGAACTCCGTGAACGTTTCGGCAGTCGTGTACTTCGGCTTGAATCCCAGCGTCTCGCGCATCTGGTCGGTGGCGACGACCCGCCCATGGGTGAGCAGCCGGATCTGCTCGGGCGAGAAGTCCGTCATGCCGAGCGTACGGACCAGTGAGCCGGCCCAGGTGACCGCCGGCAGCAGCAGCGGCACCGTGGGACGGCCCAGCCGCCGGGAGCACTGCGAGAGCAGCAGCACCCCGTCCCCGGCGATGTTGAAGGTGCCGCTGTTCAGCGTGCCCCGCTCCGGCTCGTGCGAGGCGATCCGCAGTACCTCGATCACGTCGTCCTCGTGGGCGAACTGGAGCCGGGGGTCGTAGCCGAACACGGTCGGCAGCACGGGCAGCGAGAAATACGAGGCCAGCGGGGTGTCCGCGGTCGGCCCGAGGATGTTCGCGAACCGCAGCACGCACACGGCGACATCGGGCCGCCGCCGGGCGAAGCCGCGCACGTACCCCTCGACCTCCACCGCGTCTTTCGCGAAGCCGCCGCTGGGCAGCGACTTGGCCGGGGTGGTCTCGGTGAAGACGGCCGGATCCCGGGGCGCGGAGCCGTAGACGTTCGTACTGGACTTCACCACCAGCCGCTTCACGGTCGGCGACTTCTGGCACGCCCCGAGCAGCTGCATGGTGCCGATGACGTTGGTCTCCTTGACCGTCGTACGGCTGCCGCTGCCCAGTGCGGTACCGGTCACATCCATGTGGACGACCGTGTCGGCGGCCGTCTCGGCGAGTACGCGCGCGATGGTCGGCTGCCGGATGTCGGCCTGGATGAACTCGGCGCCGCCCAGATGGTGCTCGGGCGGCACCGCGTCGACGGCGACGACCCGGTCCACCTGCGGGTCACGCTGGATCCGTCGGACGAAGCGGCCCCCCAGCTGACGGGCCACTCCGGTCACGAGCACGACCTTCCCCAAGATCAGCGCCTTCCTTCCCGTCCGCGTTTCCTGCCGCGTTCCCCGTGTGCGGCCAACTTAGCGGGTCGGTGTTGCGCTGTGATGACCCGTGGATGCACGAAGTGACGAGATTCGCCCGGTCCGCATATGACTGTGGCCCCCGATACGGCTGTGGCCCCCCACCGACAACGGTGGGGGGCCACAGCCAACGCACTTACTTCTTGTTACGACGCTGAACGCGCGTGCGCTTGAGCAGCTTGCGGTGCTTCTTCTTGGCCATCCGCTTGCGCCGCTTCTTGATAACAGAGCCCACGACTACCCTCGCTCACTTCTCATCACTCGGTGCTGGGCGCCATGGGCCCATACGACCTACGAGGGGCTAGCCTACCCGCCCGAGCGCTGAGGTCGTAATCGAGGGTTAACCGTCAGGCCGTCTCCACCCCCACATAGCTCTCACGGAGGTACTCGTGTACCGCCTGCTCCGGGACGCGGAACGAACGACCGACCCGGATCGCGGGCAGATGACCGCTGTGCACCAACCGGTACACGGTCATCTTCGACACTCGCATCACCGAGGCGACCTCCGCCACGGTAAGGAACTGAACCTCGTTCAGAGGCCTCTCGCCAGCTGCAGCCATGACACACCTGAACCTTCCGCACTCGACGGCCACCGGCTTCCCCTTCCGGTGACTCTTCGTCGTTGCGTGCTCACTCCCCAATGTAGGGGCGGGTGATGCGAGTGGGGAAGAGGTGGACCCATCGATGGCCTACTGTGACAGGCAGGCTTGTTTGAGTACGTAGCGAGTGAGCGGGCGGTAGTAGTCGGATCGGACGCCGTCATCAAGTGGAACGACGACGGACACCACACCCTCCGCCTCCCCCACGAACGGCGCGGGGTCGTCCGTGTCCGCCAGGCCGATGGCCTCGAACCCCAGCTGACCTGCCCCGCAGACCCATCCGTGATCACCGATGACCAGCTCGGGCAGCGCCCCGCCGCGCTCCGCCGCCGCGGCCAGCGCGGTACGAACCGGGAGTGGTGAATGCGTGTGTGCGCCGGGTTCACAACCGGGGCGTTCCGCGTCGAGCGCCCGCACCAGCGCGACGCCTCGTACGTAGTCGAGGATGTGCGTGCGTAGACCGAACCGGGTCGTTATGTCGACACAGCGACCCCGCGCCGGGGTGAGGATCTCACATCCCGCCGCCGACAACGCGTCAGCCAAGTCGGCGTAGAAACCGAGCAACCGGTGCGGATGTCCGGTCCCGAGCAGCACGCTCCCGCCCCTGCCCCCGACCTCCGCCACCCGCTCCGCGAAGGCCCCCAGCGCGGCCAGCGTCAGCTCCGGGTCGATCACATCATGCCCTGAAGTGTCCGCAGGATCGGCCGAAACCCCGCACTTCTCCGCCATCAACTCAATCAAATCCCGCACGCTCCAGTTGCGTTCGGGATCAATACCGATCAGCGCGCGCGGATCCCCCGCGGCGAAAAGCCGATAGCTCCGCAGACTCCGCTCCCGCGTCGTCGCCACGGTCCCGGCCAGACGAGCAGCGAGAAGATGCGCCCTGACAGTTCCGATGCTCACCACGGCTGCGATCGTGGCGCACGGCGGCCGAGCGCGGGACGGGAACACCGGGAACACCGCACGGTTGGCGTAACGGGTTCACTTCGCACCCCACGCCAACGCCCGCGTCGTCCCTGCCCGTCCGGCGTTCCTGCGTCCCCGGCGCCCCGGCCCGCTACGCCAGCAACCCGCGCAGCGGAAACACCGCCCGCCGCGTGGCCAGAACGGCCTGATCCAACCGATCAGCGGGGTCGTACCCGGACTCCCAGGACGACCACCCCACCGGCCACCGGCCGTCCGTCATCCGTGCCGGCGCCAACTGCCGAGTGCGCGCGTACACCTCCTGCCGCCACCCCTCGGGAATCACCGCCTCGGGCGCGACCTCCCGCCCGGCCACGATCCCCACCAGATGGGTCCACGACCGCGGCACCACCTCAACCACCGCGTATCCCCCACCCCCCAGCGCGACCCACTTCCCGTCCGCGTACTCGTGCGCCAGCGAATGACACGCCACCTGCACGGCCCGCTGCGCGTCCAACGACACGGCGAGATGAGCCAGCGGATCCTCGAAGTGCGTATCCGCCCCGTGCTGTGTCACGAGCACCTGCGGCCGAAAGCCGGCCAGCAGCTCCGGCACCACCGCGTGGAACGCCCGCACCCACCCGGCGTCCCCCGTCCCCGCGGGCAGCGCCACGTTCACGGCGGAACCCTCCGCGTCCCCCGCGCCCCCGGTCTCCTGCGGCCACCCGGTCTGCGGGAACAGGGTGGCGGGATGCTCGTGCAGCGAGATCGTCAGCACCCGCGGATCGTCCCAGAACGCCGCCTGCACCCCGTCCCCGTGATGCACGTCCACATCCACGTACGCGACCCGCTCCGCGCCCAGCTCCAGCAGCCGCGCGATGGCCAGCGAGGCGTCGTTGTAGACACAGAATCCCGAAGCGCCCCCGGGCATCGCGTGATGCAGCCCACCCGCGAAGTTCACGGCGTGCAGGGCATCCCCCCGCCACACCGCCTCCGCCGCCCCCACCGACTGCCCCGCGATCAGCGCGGACACCTCGTGCATCCCGGCGAACGCGGGATCGTCCATGGTCCCGAGCCCGTACGCCCCGGTCGCCGAGCGGGGATCCGCCGACGCGGCCCTCACCGCCTCGATGTAGTCCGCCCGGTGGACGAGCCGCAGCGTCGACTCCCCGGCCGGTTTCGCCGAGACGACGTCCATCTCCCGGTCGAGCCCGAAGGCGCCGACCAGCCTCCGGGTCAGCTCGAGCCGGACCGGATCCATCGGATGGTCCGGCCCGAAGTCATAGCCCGTTACTGCCTCGTCCCACATCAGCTGTGCGCGGCCGCTCATGCCCGCCACCGTATCGGTCCGGTTGAGCGGCGAACGACCGGGCGTACACCAGCGTCACCAGCACCAACACCATCGGCACAAGCATGGCCCCGCGATAGCTCCAGGCGTCGCCCAGCGCCCCCACCAAGGGCGAACCGACGAGAAAGCCGACATAGTTGAAGATGTTCAGCCGGGCGACGGCCGCGTCCGACGCCCCCGGGAACAGCCGCCCGGCGGCGGCGAAGGTCTGCGGCACCAGGACGCACAGCCCGAGCCCCAGCAGGGTGAACCCGAGCATCCCCACCCACGCGCCCGGCGCGACGGCCACCACGGCGAACCCGACCGCCGCCACCAGCGCGCCCAGCCGCACGACCGCCGCCGCACCGAACCGCCGTACCCCGAAGTCCCCGATGGCCCGCCCGACCAGCGTGGTCACCATGTACACGTTGTAGGGGACGGTCGCCAGCTGCTCCGAGCTGCCGAGCACGTCCTGGAGGTACTTCGCGCTCCAGTTGGAGACGGTCGAGTCCCCGATGTAGGCGAAGCTCATCACCAGGCACAGCGGAAGCAGCATCCTGAAGACGACCGCCCCGGGTGCCCCGGGCCCCCCGGCCGCCTCCCGCTCCCGGCCGTCGGCCACGGGCACCGCGCCCCCGTCGACATACCACCGGCTCCCCGCCAGGGCCGTCGGCAGCAACACCGCCACCACGGGCAGATACGACATCCACAGCGCGAGATGCCAGTGCGCGCCCGCCCAGGCCAGCGAGGCGCCCACGATTCCGCCCAGCGAGTACACGGCGTGGAAGCTGAGCATGATGCTGCGTCCGTACGCCCGCTGGAGGCTCACCCCGAGCATGTTCATCGATGCGTCCAGCGCACCGACGGCGAGTCCGAAGGCGCCCAGGGCGAGGGCCACCTCCGCCATCCGGTCGCCCGCACCGACCCCGAGCAGTGCCAGCAGCACCACCGGCTGGGACCAGCGCAGCAGCCGGCTGGGCGGTATTCGCTTCACCAGTTGCTCGGTCGTCACGCTGCCGACGCCGGCGAGAATGGGCACGGCGGCCAGGAAGACGGGCAGCAGCGCGTCGGAGATGCCGTACCGGTCCTGGATCGCCGGGATGCGGGTCACCAGCAGGGCGAAGGTGGCGCCTTGGGCGAAGAAGCTGAACGCCAGCGAGGCCCTGCCGCGCCGCAGCACATCTGTCATGGCGGCGAGCGTAGGGCCCCGGGGTACCGGTGGGTAGATCCAGCCAAAGATGAATTTCCTTCAGCTTTGCCGGGCTCGGATTCAGGCGGCGACGGCGACCTCGTGCCGGGCGGAGGCCTTCTTGGCGGCTTCGACCTCGGCGGCCACCATCTTCTCCATCGGGTCGACGGCCAGGCCGCCACCGACCACCATGGCGATCGCGATCGACCCGATCATGATGACCGTGCCGAGCCACACCATGGTGTCCACCGGGATGGTGTAGGCACCCACGACCCTCCCGGCACACTCGGCGAGCAGCACCACACCCCAGACCACGGAGAACACCCGCTCCTTGCGCCGGAAGGCGGCGGACGCGGCCGCCCTTCCGGACACCAGCCGCTCCCAGGCGGCCTCCCTGGCCGCGTCCCCCTTCAGCAGGAAGGGCTTCATGCCGGCGGTCATCATCGGCTTCCCGAGCGCGACGGAGACCAGGATCCCGATGGCGACCGTGCTGCTGATCCCGCTGTCCTTGGCGAGCATCAGCCTCGGATCCCCGGAGACGAAGCTGAGCAGCAGGGAGACCACGTTGACGACGAGGATGAGCCCGGCCAGGGCGTTGGTCCTGCGCTCCTTGACCACACCCCACACGGTCCGCACCGCGGGCACCACGCTGCTCCAGGCGAGGGCGGCGAAGGTGCTCATCCCGAAGCCGTCCTTGAACAGGTAGTACGACCCGAGAGGCACCGCGACGTCCACGATCAGCGGGGCGAAGGGGTTCTGCCTGGCGCCGTTGCTCGTGCTCTGCTTCGTGTTCGTCCTCGTCGTCATGCCCTTAGCTTCGCGGAGGGGACCCGTCCCGCGACAGAAACGATCATCCAGGGCTCGGCATGACATTTGTCAGGCCAGCAGGCCGACCAACTCACCCATGTCGGAGAAGAGTTGAGTGGCCCCCGCGAGCTTCGCCGCCGGTGTCATGGCGGTGTACCCGTAGACGTCCATCCCGGCCGCCACCGCCGCCCGTACGCCCAGCGGGCTGTCCTCGACGACCGCACACCGCTCCGGTGCGACGCCCATCCGCTCGGCCGCGTACAGGAAGAGGTCGGGCGCCGGCTTGCCGCGCCCGACGTCCTGCGAGCTGAAGACCCGGGACTCGTCGAACCACCGGTCGAGCCCTGTCGTCCGGTGTCCGACCCGGATCCGCTCATGGCTCCCGGAGGACGCCACGCAGTACGGCACCCCGTCCGCCGTCAACTTCTCCAGCAGGTCGGCGACTCCGGACACGGGCTTCAACTCCCGTTCGAACGCGGCAAAGACACGTGCGTGAAAAACGTCATCGAAGTCCTCCGGCAACCGGCGTCCGGTGCGCTCCAGGATCAGATCGTGGATCCGGTGCATCGCGGAGCCCATGTAGTCACGGATGGAGTCCTCGTAGGAGGTCGGGTGGCCGAGCTCGGACAGATAGGCGGCGAGATGCCGGTTGGAGATCGGCTCACTGTCCACAAGGACGCCGTCGTTGTCGAAGATGACGAGGTCGTAGCGCATGCCTTTGAGCCTAAACGCAGAAATCCCCCGCACCGTAAGGTGCGGGGGATTTCCCAATATTTGTTCGGCGGCGTCCTACTCTCCCACAGGGTCCCCCCTGCAGT
>NZ_JBIVBC010000023.1:0-67385 GCF_044745865.1 Streptomyces sp. NPDC086787
GCCCCGTGAACGTCTCCACCCACACCCGTTCAGCACGTAACACCGCGGCCATACCTCAGAGATGCCCAGCTCAGAGCCTTGTGCAACACCCTTTAAGGCTTGTCCCACAAACTGCCTGCTCAGGACCTGATGGCATGATCGGGGCGTGATCAGTGAACCCGGCCGTCCCGGTGCGATGAGGTATGTCCTGTTTGATGTCGATGGCACGTTGATCGACGCCGTGGACAATCAGCGCGTGGTCTGGCGCACGTGGGCGGAGCGGTACGGACTCGATCCTGATGAGGTCTACCGAGTGGCGCTGCGGACGAGGCCGATGGAGACGTTCGCGCAGGTTGCTCCGGATCAGGACGCCAGGGAGTGCCTGGCCGCTCTGCACGAGCTGGAGGACGAGGACGTTCGCACCGGTTCATATGCGGCCTTCCCGGGTGCCTCTGAACTGCTGAACGCCTTGGAGCCCGAGGCATGGGCGCTCGTGACCTCGAACTACGAGCACCGGGTGCGCGGACGTTTCGCACGGACAGGCTTGCCGGTCCCGAAGGTTGTCGTAGATGCGGCCGCTGTGACGGACGGCAAGCCGTCGCCGGTGCCGTATCTGCAGGCGGCCGCACAACTCGGTGCCAGGCCGGAGGACTGCCTGGTTGTCGAGGATGCCCCATCCGGGGTGCAGTCCGGACTGCGTGCCGGGATGCCGGTGTGGGGCGTAAACGCCCCTACGGCAGTCGATGGCGTGCATCGTCACTTCCCCAGTCTGCGTGAAGCGGTGCGAGACATCCTCGCCTTCGCGTCCGGGGTCCATCCTGATCGGTTGGAGGGTTCAGCCACAGTGGAATGATCTTGCTGTGGCTGGTGTGATCACGGCGTCGGAGCCGTCCTGGATAACGCCGTTCACCGGGCTGAGCCCGCGACGCTTCGGCAAGTTGGTGACCCTGGTGCGGCGCAAGGTACCGGACGAGCCGCGGCGCGGGCGGCCCTGGAGTCTGCCGCCGGAAAACCGGGTACTGCTGGTCGTGACCTACTGGCGCACAAACTTGACGCTACGTCAACTCGCTCCGCTCTTCGGTGTCTCGAAGTCTGCCGCCGACCGGATCATCCACCATCTCGGGCCCAAGATCGCGCTCCAGCCCAGGCAGCGGTTCGCGAAGGGCACCGTGCTGATCGTGGACGGCACCTTGGTGCCTACGCGCGATCACTCGGTCGCCGAACAATCGAAGAACTACCGCTACTCCACCAACCATCAGGTGGTCATCGACGCCGACACCCGCCTGGTCGTGGCGCTTGGCCGGCCGCTGCCCGGCAACCGCAACGACTGCCAGGCCTGGGCGGAATCCGGCGCGAAGGACGCCGTCGGCAAGACCATGACCATCGCGGACGGCGGCCATCCGGGCACCGGTCTGGTCATGCCGCACCGCCGCGCGAAAGGACAGGTCGAACTCCCAGATTGGAAGCAGGAACACAACCGCTCCCACAAGCAAGTTCGCGCCCGCGTCGAACACGCCTTCGCCCGCATGAAGGGCTGGAAGATTCTGCGTGACTGCCGCCTCAAGGGGGACGGCGTCCACCACGCCATGCTCGGCATCGCCCGCCTGCACAACCTCGCGATCACAGGCTGAGCGAACCGCCTGGGCGACGAGGGCCCGCACTCCTACCTCACCGAAGATCATTTACGGGACAACCCTTAGCCGGCATTCTCTCGGGCCGTACGGGGCACTACGAGGCCGGGACGTTGAGGCAACTGCATCGCCCACCGCAGACCCCCAGGCGGCGCGGGGTCTGCGGTGTGTCCCTCGGATCAGTTCTGTCCGGCCGCCGTGGCGGTGTGCCGGTCGGCAGCATCGGCGTCGATCAACGCGCCCCAGCGGCTCCGTCCGTTAGCAGGCGATCGGAACCCAGGTGTGCACGGAGTAGGTCCAGGGGGCGGGGTCCCTGAAGGTCGACAGGATGTCGAGTTCGGCGCCGGTGGGCGGGGCGACCAGCCTGAATGTCTGCCAGGCGTCACCGGTGGAATCGGCGGTGCCGGACGCTCCCGTGGTGTAGCCCTTCTTGCCGGGGATCCAGTAGTCGGTCCAGACCGGCAGTCCCGCGTAGCCGGTCCCATCGTGCGAGAGGTGCACGGTCACGTCCACCGCACGGACGAGGAACGGCCATTTGCCTACGGTGGTGCACTGCTGGAAGACGGTGGTGTGGGCGGGGTCCTGCCACCACCTTTTGTCGACCTCGCCCGCGTTGTCCCGGGTGCAGTGGAGCAGGGGGTGCGTCACCGTGTTGCTGTAGTAGGTGCCGTCGGGCCAGGCGATCTCGAAGCTGATACTCAGCGTCGAGTCCGCGGGCGGGTTGTCGATCGTGTAGTTGAAAGCGGCGTTTCCCCTGGCGGGGTCGTACTGGCCGAAGAGGGTGCCGTATTTGCTGGTGCCGGGGATGGTGTAGACGACGGTGATCTTGGATCCGGCGGGGTCGTGCCCGACGGCCAGGAAATTCAGGCTGAGCCGGTTCACGGGTACGGCGATGGTCGTCGTACCGCTCCCGATGGTGTTCACGCCACAGTGCTGGTCAATGTCGGGATCCCGCGCATCGATGCCGGCGAAGGCGGGTGACGTTCCGGCGGCGGTCAGGCCGATGAGTACGGCCAGACACGCGATCAGTGCTCTCCAGGTTCTCCAGGTTCTCCAGGTCATCGCGGATGCTCCCCCAGATGGTCGGTGCCGACGGTGCTGTCCACTTGCGGCGGCAGAGACGCCTCCCCGGGGCAGCCGGTTCCGGCGCTGAACGGCTTTTGCTGGAGCCAATCAGCCCACAGGTGGGAGATGCGGTAGGTGTCGAGGACCATGGCGTGCGGTGCGCTATCGATGTGGACTGCAGGCCCACTTCTTGAGGTGTGCCGCTGAACTCAGAGCACGCGCTGGTAGCGAAGTTCAGTGAGCGTGATCTCGTCGTAGGGGTCGTCCTGAGTAGCACCGTCGGCTTGATAGCCATATCGCTCGCAGAAGGACCGGCCTCGCTGATTGTCAGAGAGAACCCGTAAGGCCGACGCTTCGAAGCCCTGAATCCGCATCTGTGCGTGAGGCTCCTCCCGCAGTCTCCGGCCGATGCCCTCGCCGATCAGATCCGGCGAGACGTACAGGGCGTGGACCTCGTCCGGGTTGAGAAACCCACCGCCGCCGTTGGCTGGCATCACCTTCCACCGTCATGGCATCCAAGTACGTCTGGGGAACGATGTCGGCGTACGCCGTGGCCCGTCGTGTCCACGCTGTTGATCCCGGCCCTGATTGTGGACCCCCCTCGAGTTGCTGTGCACGTGCGGGAGATGGATGCGGCCGACGTCGAAGCCGTTTCGACGATCCGAGTCCGAGGGACTTCACGAAGGTGCAGACGGTGCTGGATGAACGTACTGCCGGTCTCCGTCGAAGACCGTAAAGACAGTGGCAACTGCACCACCAAGCAGGCGAAGTTGCAGCAGGTGACGGTGAAACTGAAGCACTCCCTGGATGACCGCGTCCTGCTCGACGCATCACCGGCCTGCCAGTTCCCTACAAGGGGCTGAACGGCCTTCCCCCGAGCGGCAGTTGAGTCGGTCGACGCAGGTCAGCAAACCAGCACACCCGCAGTGGGCGCGCGGGTGTTCGAATTGAGCCGTAAATGCGAAGCCGGTGGGTCCGCCTGCAGATGCTCATACGGATCCACCGGCTGGTGAGAGTCGCTGCTGGCGGTGGCAGCGGATCGAGGTCCGACCGGAATGCCCGGTCGGACCGGTCACTCTCTGTCCAGCACGTGCGATGTCCTCGCACTTCTCCCCGGCACCCCCTGGCCGGAAGTGACCAGGTTGGGGTGCGAATCCGATGCGCCCCAAGAGCCGGTTGTGTTTGCATGCCGTCAATGCGGCCGGGGCGTAAGGGAGTTGGCCGCTCGACTCCCGTCGAACGTGATCGACACAGAGGGTACAACCTTCACCTACCGCGCGGTGATGTTCTCGCGTCGAACATTTGTACTATTCAAGGGGGACAGTTGATACGCACACACTTAACGACGGCGCTGCGCTGCATGACAGCCGGCGCCGTCCTCGCTGTTCTGGCCGGGGCGTCACCCGCTTCGGCTGCCGAGCCCGGTCCGCTTGCCGCGCCGCCAAAGGTCCACGGCCCGGAAGTACAAATGTCGACCATGGCTGGGGCGCGTCCGGTGTCGGGTACGGCCCCGTCGGCCGGGCCGAGGTTCACCAAGTCGGGCACCCAGTGGCGAGTGATCGCCCCGGAGGCCGTGCTGCGCAACACGGTGACTGACGCTGACGGTGACAAGTCGACGCTGACGTTCGAGGTGTGGACCGTCAAGGCGGACGGCACCGCGGGCACCAAGGTCAAGCTGACCGGCGCCAACCCCTACGGTGTCCTGGTGTCGCCGTATGTGGCGTCGGGGTCGCTCGCCAGCGTCAAGGTCGGCTACGGGGTCCTCAAGCCCCGCACGCAGTACATGTTCCACACCAACGCCTACGACGGCAGCCTGTACGAGACGACCTGGTCGCCATGGACCAAGTTCACCATCGAGCCGTACGCGACGTTCCCGGGGGCGCAGTCGACGTCGGGGATCGACCCGGTGGCGCAGACAACGGTGGAATTCACCCGCACGGATCCGGACGGGTCCGCCACCGCTGCCGCCGCCCCGCAGTTCGCGACGTCCGAGCCGACCCTGTCGGAGTTCGCCGAGGATGACTGTTCCAAGCCGGACAAGCAGGACCGGCGGGTTTGCTTCACGCTCAGCAAGAGCAACAAGGACAAGGCGAAGCGGTCCGAGGCACCCAAACCCGGCAAGACCAGGGAGACGACGCAGACTTTCACTGATGCCTCTGCCGAGGCGTTGACGGGGTCCCCGACTCCGGGCGGCAATGACGCGGTGGACTTGGTCGACTGGTGCACCAACGCCGCCGACGGCCTGGACTACATGAACCGTACCGAAGCCTGCCTGAAGGACCTGGGCGAGGGCGAGCTGTGGTTCTTCGACTCAGACCCGCAGAAACCGGCCATTGGTCGCGGCAAATTCCTGTTCGAGCAGCGCATGAAGACGTACCGCAACAAGTCGGAGAGCGGCAGCGACTTCGCTGAGTTCGACCAGCAGTTGGTCATCATTCCCACCTACATCGACCCCGTACTCCAAGGCGTCACGATGAAGTGGAACATCACCTCGTCATGCTCGTCGTGTGACGTCGCACCGATCCAGTGGACCGACTCCGGCGCCAACCCGACCGCGGGTGCACACTGGACGTTCGAACCGACCAGCGACTACTCAGGCCGGTGGGGCACAGTCGTGACCCGATGGACCGGCACGGGTAAGGAAAAGATCGACCTGGACTGGTCAATCACCGCGAGCGTCGACGTCAGCGACTCCGTCCGTGCCACGGCTGACTTCGGCAGCAGCGGCACCAGCGCGGTCCGCGAACTGGCACCTCGCTGCGACGACATCACCCGTGGAGCGGTCACACCGGGCTGCGTGTTCCCGTTCTTCAAGCCGACGTTCACCGTCGACACCAACCTCTACCCGGCAGCCGGCGCCTACTACTGGGTCATGCAGGAACGCATGCCCGACCACGCCGGATCGAAGAAGTGGGACAGCCTGCTCCACTACCTCGGCCCGGACACCACGGTGAAGAACCCGTCCACCGGCACGGCCTGGTCGTCAGGCGACAGCCGCAAGGTGGTGTGCCCGTCCACTTGGACCAAACACCCCGCCGACCCGATCGTGGGCAGCACCGACTGCGACGAGTACGCCCCCGCCTCCACCCACGAGAGCGGCGGATTCCCCGGCGGCGTCAACCAGGTCGCCGACGGCAGCAAGTGCGCCCAGCTGTACACGGACTGGGCATTCAACGGCACCGGTGACGGATCGACGTCGTACGGTCTGTTCGCCGACACCCGCACCGCGACCAACGGTCCCACCGGCACCGAGCGCTGCGGACGGGCGGCGATCGATTCCGCGCAGAACCAGGGCGCGTTCAGCAAGCTCCAGCCCAGCGTGTGGCGGCTGCTGGACGATGACGGGCTCTTCGTCAACACCCCCGGCTTCAACCACTGCTCGGGGACGGCGACGACCTGCATCTGGCGTAAGGTCTAGCACCGCCCAGCCCTCGGACAGGGCAAAGCAAGGCGGGCGGACAGATCATCACCTGTCCGCCCGCCTTCGGCGTTCCCGTACATCAGCCGGTGAACGGCTCCCACAGGGCAGCCTCATCCGCAGCGAGCGGCGGACCCCACACCAGTCTGCCGCCGATCAGCCCCGGCAGGATGCCGGTGGCCAGCTGCGGATTCTCCAGCTTGTCGGCCGTCTCCTCCAGCAGCATGCTCAGTGTCTGGCCCCCGACCGTGCGCACGCTCGTGTCGTCCCAGTGCCCGACCTTGCCTGTCTCGGCGTCGACAAACAGGCCCATGCTGGTGTCGGTCACCGACCATGAGCAGAACGGAATCCATGACGGCTTCCATACCACCGCGTCTTCATCGCCCCACCTCACTCCTGTCTCGCGCTGGTTGCCGCTGTGCCACCGGTAGGACGTGGCCACTGTGCCCAGCGGCATCACCGCCCAGCCGTAGTCGGGCAGCACACCCGCCCCCGGGGTGTCCTCGCCTCCCGCGCACAGCAGCCATAACGCCCGCAGCTCCACGGGTACGCGTACCCCAAGTGCCTGCTCCAGCTCGACAATCTCGTACGTGGAAGCGCCGGGCAGCAGCGCCGCACGGCTAGCAGGCGCGTGCTTCTCAAGCCACCTGGTGATCCGCCGCCACGCCTCGGTCACCTGTCGCGTGGTGATCTGCTGCATGCGCGGATCCGGCGCGGTCGCGGGGGCCTGCTCGTCGCCGGCGTCGGGGAGTGGCCCGGTCGCCTCGATATCTCGGATCTCGATCCGGTCCACGTCCAGCAGGGGCGGACCGTAGGCGTAGCGCACGATCAGGGGTGGGCAGGCATCGAAGGTGTCGCTGTCGATCGTCGCCGTGTACAGGCCGAGTCTGCCGGCGCGTTCGCCCAGGCGTGGATCGTCGGCCAGTTGTCGGGCCAGGGTCTTGACCGCGTACAGGACACCGGCGCCGAGCTCGGCGCAGCGTGCGCGTACGTGATCGGGCAGGTCAACAATGACGGTCACTGGGAAGCATGCTCCTTGTGTAGGGCTCGGGCTTACCACTGGGTGCGTTCGGCCGCTTCGGCTGCCGAGTGCCTTGAGCCGCTCTTCGAGTATTTCGGTCCCGAGGTTGAGGGCGAACACGCCGTCACGGTAGTACTCAAGCCCGATCCACTCCCAGACCTGGCCGAGCATGGCGATGGCCGGCAGTCGGGTCTTTTCGTTGTCGGGGCCGCTGGGGCCGCCGTTGAGCGGTGCAGGGAAGCAGGCGATGCCGCGGCAGCCAGGGCGGAACCTGCCGATAGCCCGCGCGGTGAGGAAAGGCCCGGGCCATAGCCCTGCCAGGAGAATGCCTAACTGAAGCGGGTCAACGGAGTCCTGAAGGCCGCGGCGAGTTTCTTCGCGGCCGAGCTCGACCGGCCACACACACGCTCGTAGTGTGCCTCGGCGAGACTGGGACCGCTTCGGCGGCGTCGATCGCCGGCAGGACAGGTTGGGGGCGCCTCGCGGGTCTCGAGGACGACGGTCCGGCCCTCACAACGCCACGGGCTCATTGCGGACTTCCGTGGCCGGCCGGTCTGCCGTACACAAGGCTCGCCTGTCGCCACGGCGGACCGGACCCGGTTGCCCCGAACCAGTGCGCACCCTGCCAGGGCGGCGCCGCCGCAGCGGCGGGTGCGGCTCGGTTCCTGTAACCGACTTGTCACAGGCGGTCAACACTGGAAACCCGGCGTCCCGGGCCGGTTGTCATCAGCAGCGAGCGTCGGCGACCGCGCCGGTGCGTGGATCCGGTTTCGGGGGGCGTCATGCAGTATCGAGCGCAGGGCCGAGGGAACGTCCGTACGGTGGTGGCTGCGACGGCCGTGGTCGTCGCCGCGTTGGCGTTGACCGCGTGTCAGCCGGGCGACGACGGCGGGGCAGCGGCCGGAGCTCCCTCGCGGGCGCCGGTCGCCTCGGCGGCGTCCTCCCCGGCGGTGTCGTCCCCCGCGGCCTCCTCCCCCGCCTCGGGTGCCCCGGTCGACGCGCCGAAGACGTGTGCGGCTGACGCCCTTGAGGCTTCGGCGCGGCAGGCTGACGAGCGGCCGGACGGTACCGGGACGGGCGCGGCGGTCGTCGGGTTCACCAACGTTTCCGGCAAGGCATGTGTGCTGAACGGGCACCCGTCGGTGGCCGGGGCGGGCAATGGTTCGCCGGAGCACAGCAGTCCGCTGGCGGTGACGCCCAAGGGCACCGGAACGCCGGTGACCTTGGCGCCGGGTGGGCAGGCATGGGTGAAGCTGACGTTCGTCCAGGTGCAGGGCGAGGGCGACGGCTACTGCGCGTCCGGCGCAGAACCGGTCGTGTATCCGACGCTGGTGGTCGCCCTGCCGGGTGCCGGTGCCCATCAGGTCGCGCTGGAGGACGGTCGGTTCGCCGAGTGCGACGACAAGGTCACCGTCACCGCCGTGTCGGCGGCGCGGCCGTCCTGAGCCGACGGGGCCTCAGGGGGCGGGCCAGTTGCGCAGCAGGGCGTCGAGGGCGTCCACGATGCGTGTCCATGTCTCCTGCGAGTCCGGGGCACTGTGGCTGAAGCCCCCGTCCGCCTCCAGGCTGACATAGCCGTGGAAGACGCTGCCCAGGAGCCGGACCGCGTGGGTCTGGTCAGGCTCGGGCAGGTCGTAGCCGCGCAGGACGGCGCGGGTGAGCTGGGCGTGCCGCGGTCCGGCGCTCTCGGCCGCCGTCCGCGGGTCCAGCCTGAGCCGGGCGGCGGCGTAGCGGCCGGGGTGCTCGCGCGCGTAGTCGCGGTAGACGTTCGCGAAGGCGGCCAGGGCGTCCTTGCCGGCCCGGCCGGCCAGTGCCGCGGCGGCCCGGTCGGCGAGTTCCTCGAGAGCGAGCAGGGCGATCCTGGTCTTGAGCTCCCGGGAATTCTTCAGGTGCGAGTAGAGGCTCGCGGCCCTGACGTCGAACCGCTTGGCGAGCGCGGCGACCGTCACCTGGTCGAACCCCGCCTCGTCGGCCAGTTCCGCCCCTGCCAGGGTGAGCCGATCCACGGTCAGTCCCGCGCGCGCCATGTGCCTCCTTCTGCTGTTCAGAGGGGATTATGCGGTCACCCGAACACTTGGGGCAAAGAGGTCGCCCCTGACTTGGAGTCCGACATGACCACACCGCGGGACCTGCTGACCGTCGCCCTCGATGTCGCCCCCGACCGTCAGGTCGAGCAGGGCGATCTCTCGCTGGCCCTCGCGGGAGCGGAACTGATCGACCTCGTCGGCGCGCATGCGCTCACGCTCGAAGAGGAGGCCATCGTGCCCGGCGCGGAGCGCGCGCTGGGCGACCGTCTGCTGGACGAGGCGCAGTCCGTGCTGGTGCGGCAGGCGCCGTACGAGTCGGTCGAGGACTGGCTGTGGCGGCGCGGCCGCGGGCTGGCCGGGGTCTATGTCGCCGCGCTGGAGGCGGACGGCGAGGTGGCCGGGCGGCGGCGCGGCTGGCTGCCGCTGCGCTCCGGCCCGACGGTACGGCACGATTCGCCGGAGCACCGCCGGGCGACCGAGCGCTGGACCTCGGGCGAGCCGGTGCTCACGGTGCTCGGGGCCGCCGCGGGCCTCGGTGACGAGGCGGCCGCGGAGGACCTCGCGGACATCGGTGAGGGCGCGGTCGCGACCGTACTCAACGCGGTCCACGACGCGGTGGCGGAACTGGGCGCGGTGCGGCAGCGCAAGCAGATCGAGGAGGACGCCTTCGACAACATCTGGCGGGCTCCCTGAACGTCCTGTCACCTCGTGGCGCGCCGGTCCAGGGTGGCCAGGGCCGTCCGGCCCCAGGTGATGTTGGCCCGTTCCAGGGTCAGTCCGCCGAGCAGCGTGAGGTACGGGCCGACGCGTTCGGCCGTGGCGAGGTACTCCTCCTCGGTCCGGCCGGCCAGCAGTCGGTCCCGCATGCGCTCGAAGCGGGCCAGTTTGGCGGCGGACCGCTCGACCCGTTCGGTGATCCCGGCCCGTACGGCCGCCAGGTCGCCGAGGTCGACGCACTGGACCTTGACCATCAGCTCGTCCCGGATGGCCATGGGTTTGCTGGAGGATTCGGCGGTGTAGGCGCGAACGGCGGCGCGGCCCGTCTCGGTGAGGGAGAACAGCCGCTTGTTGGGCCTGCGTTCCTGCTGCACCAGGCGGGCCGAGACCAGGCCCTCGCTCTCCATCCGCTCCAGCTCACGGTAGATCTGCTGCGCGGTGGCCATCCAGAAGTTGGCGACGGAGGCCTCGAATCCCTTCGCGAGGTCGTATCCGGACGCCTCTCCTCCCAGTAGCGCGGCCATCACCGCGTTGCGCAGAGCCATGGCGTCAACCTAACAGGGCTCAGAAGGGCTTTCCGGCGGCCGTGCCCACCGGAAGCGGTGTGGGGCGCTTGGCGCTGCGGCCGTCGCCGGACGACCGG
This sequence comes from Streptomyces sp. NPDC086787, assembly GCF_044745865.1. Classification (NCBI taxonomy): domain Bacteria; kingdom Bacillati; phylum Actinomycetota; class Actinomycetes; order Kitasatosporales; family Streptomycetaceae; genus Streptomyces; species Streptomyces sp. NPDC086787. Next base: position 10,502 of record NZ_JBIVBC010000023.1, read on the forward strand.
CCGCGGACGCGGCGGACGAGCCAGGGCCCGAGGAAGGAGCCGGCCCAGCGCAGTTCGGCTTCCGCGGCCCGCAGCCGGGACGCTGCGGGGGCGCCGGGCAGCGGCCGGGTCCACTCGTCGTCGCCCGGCAGCCCGAGGGCGTGGGCGACCGCGGCCGCGATGCGCGCGTGTCCGAGGGAGTTGGCGTGCAGCCGGTCGGAGCTCCACAGCCGGGGGTCGTTGACCACCGGATACCGGGTGGCGTCGGCCACCGCGACGCCATGGCGCCGGGCCGCCTCCCAGATGCCGGCGTTGAGCGCCAGCAGCCGGGGGGCGATCGGGCGGGCCAGCGGGGTGATGCGGGCGAGATCCGGGAAGGTGCATGTCGCAACCCTGGCGCCCTGTGCGGTCAGCGCCGCGAACATCGCGTCCAGGTGGCCGACGACCTCGTCGGCGTCGAAGCGGGGGCGCAGCACGTCGTTCATTCCGGCGACCACGGTGGCGAGGTCGGGCCGCAGCGCGATGGCGGGGGCCAGCTGTTCCGCCCGTATCTGCCCGGCCTGCCGGCCGCGCACGGCGAGGTTGGCGTAGCGCAGGTCCGGGTTGTCCATGGCGAGCCGCTCGGCCAGCCGGTCTGCCCAGCCGCGCAGACCGCTCACGTCGTCGCCGTCGCCGACGCCCTCGGTCTGGCTGTCCCCCAGGGCCACATAGCGCAGATACCCGTCGACCGGCATCGGACGATCCCCTCCCGCCAATCTGCATATTCAACTATGCATCTATGTGCGTCGTTGACTATACCGAAGGAGTGAACGAAGGCGGGCCGGACCGCCACCGCGGTCCGGCCCGCCTCCGGTACGCCGCCTCCGTACGGCCGCCTCCGATACGAGGGTCAGCCGATCTCGACGAGCAGGTCGCCGCCCTCCACCTGCTGGATGCGGTTGATGGCCAGCCGGGACACCGTGCCCGCCTTGGGCGCGGTGATCGTGGCCTCCATCTTCATCGCCTCGATGGTGGCGATCGTTGCGCCCGCCTGTACGTCGTCGCCCTCGGCGACCGCGAGGGTCACCACACCGGCGAAGGGCGCTGCCACATGGCCGGGGTTGGCGCGGTCGGCCTTCTCCGTGACCGGTACGTCGGAGGCGGCCGCCCGGTCGCGGACCTGGATGGGCCTCAGCTGGCCGTTGAGGGTGGCCATCACGGTGCGCATGCCACGTTCGTCGGCCTCGCCGACGGCCTGGAGCTCGATCAGCAGCCGTACACCCGGCTCCAGGTCGACGGCGTACTCCGTGGCGGGGCTCAGACCGTAGAAGAAGTCCTTGCTGTCCAGGACGCTGGTGTCGCCGAAGGCCTGGCGGTGGGTGTCGAACTCGCGTGTCGGGCCGGGGAACAGCAGCCGGTTGAGGGTGGAGCGCGGGGACTTCTCCAGTCCCTCGCGGTCCTCGTCGGCCAGTTCCTGGACCGGCTTGGCGTCGGCGCGGCCCTGGAGTGCCTTGGTGCGGAACGGCTCGGGCCAGCCGCCGGGCGGGGTGCCCAGCTCGCCGCGCAGGAAGCCGATCACCGAGTCCGGGATGTCGTACCGGTCGGGCGTCGCCTCGAAGGCCTCCGGAGGCACCCCGGCGCCCACCAGGTGCAGGGCGAGGTCGCCCACCACCTTGGAGGACGGCGTGACCTTGACCAGGTGGCCGAGGATCCGGTCGGCGGCGGCGTACATGGCCTCGATGTCCTCGAAGCGGTCGCCGAGGCCGAGGGCCACGGCCTGGGTGCGCAGGTTGGAGAGCTGGCCACCGGGGATCTCGTGGTGGTAGACGCGTCCGGTCGGGGAGGCGAGACCCGCCTCGAAGGGGGCGTAGACGCGTCGGACGCTCTCCCAGTACGGCTCCAGGTCGCCGACGGCCTGGAGGTCGAGCCCGGTGGGTCGCTCGGAGTGGTCGGTCGCGGCCACCAGCGCCGACAGCGACGGCTGCGAGGTCGTACCCGCCATCGAGGCCACCGCGCCGTCCACCGCGTCCGCGCCCGCCTGGATCGCGGCGAGGTAGGTTGCGAGCTGGCCGCCCGCGGTGTCGTGGGTGTGCAGGTGCACCGGCAGGTCGAACTCGCGGCGCAGCGCCGACACGAGCTTCGCCGCGGCCGGGGCGCGCAGCAGACCGGCCATGTCCTTGATCGCCAGGACGTGGGCGCCCGCGTCGACGATCTGTTCGGCCAGCCGCAGGTAGTAGTCGAGGGTGTAGAGGCGTTCGCCGGGGTCGGACAGGTCGGAGGTGTAGCAGAGCGCGACCTCGGCGATCGCGGTACCGGTCTCGCGTACGGCGTCGATCGCGGGCCGCATCTGGCCGACGTCGTTGAGGGCGTCGAAGATGCGGAAGATGTCGATGCCGGTGGCCGCGGCCTCCTGGACGAAGGTGTCGGTCACCTCGGTCGGGTAGGGGGTGTAGCCGACGGTGTTGCGGCCGCGCAGCAGCATCTGGAGACAGATGTTGGGGACCGCCTCGCGCAGCGCGGCCAGCCGCTCCCAGGGGTCCTCTGCCAGGAAGCGCAGGGCGACGTCGTAGGTGGCGCCGCCCCAGCACTCCAGGGAGAGCAGCTCGGGCAGGGTCCGGGCGACCACGGGGGCCACGGCGAGCAGGTCCTTGGTCCGCACCCGGGTGGCGAGCAGGGACTGGTGGGCGTCGCGGAAGGTGGTGTCCGTGACGCCGATGGTGGGGGACTCGCGCAGCCGGCGCGCGAAGCCGTCCGGGCCCAGGTCGACCAGTCGCTGCCGGGAGCCCGCGGGCGGCTCCCCGGCGGGCAGCACGGGCAGCTTGCTGAGCGGGTCGAGCAGTTCGGGGCGTTCGCCGTGCGGCTTGTTCACCGTGACGTCGGCGAGGTAGGTGAGCAGCTTGGTACCGCGGTCTGCGGAGGTGCGCGCGGTGAGCAGGTGCGGCCGCTGCTCGATGAACGAGGTGGTGACCCGTCCGGCCTGGAAGTCGGGGTCATCCAGGACGGCTTGCAGGAACGGGATGTTGGTGGCGACGCCGCGGATCCGGAACTCGGCCACCGCGCGCCGGGCCCGGCCGACAGCGGTCTTGAAGTCCCGGCCGCGGCAGGTGAGCTTCACGAGCATGGAGTCGAAGTGCGCGCTGATCTCCGTACCCGCGTGCGTGGTGCCGCCGTCGAGCCGGATGCCGGAACCGCCGGGCGAGCGGTAGGCGCTGATCCGGCCGGTGTCCGGGCGGAAGCCGTTGGCCGGGTCCTCGGTGGTGATACGGCACTGGAGGGCCGCTCCGCGCAGCCGCACGGTGTCCTGCGACAGTCCGAGGTCGGCGAGGGTCTCGCCGGACGCGATCCGCAGCTGGGCCTGCACCAGGTCGACGTCGGTGACCTCCTCGGTCACCGTGTGCTCGACCTGGATGCGCGGGTTCATCTCGATGAAGACGTGGTTGCCGGCCCGGTCGAGCAGGAACTCCACGGTGCCCGCGTTGCGGTAGCCGATCTCGCGGGCGAACCGTACCGCGTCGGCGCAGATCCGGTCGCGCAGTTCCGGGTCGAGGTTGGGTGCGGGGGCGAGCTCGATGACCTTCTGGTGACGGCGCTGCACCGAACAGTCGCGCTCGAACAGGTGAATGACGTTGCCCTCGCCGTCGGCGAGGATCTGCACCTCGATGTGGCGGGGTTCCACGACCGCCTTCTCCAGGAAGACGGTCGGGTCGCCGAAGGCGGAGGCGGCCTCGCGGGAGGCGGCCTCGATGGACTCGCGGAGCTGGGCGGGATCCTCGACGCGGCGCATGCCTCGGCCACCGCCGCCGGCGACCGCCTTGACGAAGACCGGGAAACCGATGTCGTCGGCGGCGCGTACCAGTTCGTCCACGTCGTCGGAGGGGGCGCAGGAACCGAGCACCGGGACCCCGGCCGCGCGGGCGGCGGCCACCGCGCGGGCCTTGTTGCCGGTCAGTTCCAGGGTCTGGGCGCTCGGCCCGACGAAGGTGATGCCCGCCTCCTCGCAGGCACGGGCCAGTTCCGGGTTCTCGGAGAGGAAGCCGTACCCCGGGTAGACCGCGTCCGCTCCCGCCCGGCGCGCCGCGGCGACGATCTCCTCGACGGAGAGGTACGCCCGCACAGGGTGCCCGGGCTCACCGATCTCGTAGGCCTCGTCGGCCTTCATCCGGTGCAGCGAATTGCGGTCCTCGTGCGGAAAGACAGCCACGGTCCGCGCACCGAGCTCATAACCCGCGCGGAACGCGCGGATCGCGATCTCGCCACGGTTGGCGACCAGCACCTTGCGGAACATTCTGGATCCCTTCAGCCTGCCGGCGACGAACACCATGGTCCCGGCCATCCTCCCGCCGTGCCACGCGGCCACGTTAGGGGCGGGCCGGTGGCTCGCTGAAGACGGGAAACATCACATTGACAGCTGAGCATGGACACGGCCGTGGCGGGGAAGCAGTCCTGGCCGGTCAGGGCGCGTCGCCGTACCAGTCGTAGCGGTCCGCGCCGCCCGGCCGGGGCGCGTAGAGGGAGCGGCCGCCCGGGCCGTAGCGGCCCAGTTCCGTGCCGAGCGCCACCGGCTCCCCCGGCGGCCGGGTGGTCCGTCCGGTGATGTCGAGGAGCAGCCCGTCCAGCGGCCCCCCGACCAGCTGGACATAGCTGCGGTCCGGCCGGGGACCCGCGTCCTCGTGATCGGCCCCGTACACCCTGCCGCGCATGAACTCACGCTCATCCATGCCGTTCAGCCTGCCAGGAGGCACTGACAGCGGACCCGTCACGGGTTCGTCCGCGCGTCCGCCCGGTATGGGCGGGATCGCCCGTTAGGCTGGCGCCGCCCCACAGGTCCCGCGCTTCCCGGAGGACAGGACGGCCAGGATCAATCGCGAACGCCTCCTCAGGACGTTGACGTTCTGGCTGCGCCCCGCCTTCGCGTTGCGCGTCGTCAACCGGTTCCAGAAGATCGTGGGCTTCGATCGCTCGATGGCCCTGGCGTCCAGTGCGCTGACGGCGATGATCCCGCTCTCGATCGTGATCGGTGCCGTGCTCGGCACGTTCCTGCGCGACGAGGACGTGGCCGCCCGCATCATCCGGCGCTACGGCCTCACCGGGGAGGGCGCCGACTCGGTCAGGGCGCTCTTCACCCCCGCGGACGGCACCAGCACGAGCGTGGGCGTGTTCGGTGTCCTGTTCCTGATCGTCTCGGCGCTGAGTTTCGCGCGGACGACACAGCGGCTGTTCGAGCAGACCTGGGAACTCAAGCCGCTCAGTGTGCGCAACACGCGGGGTGGTCTGTGGTGGATCCTCTCGCTCGGCGGTTATCTGACCGTCAGCGGATGGCTCCACTCGGCGCTGGGGCAGGGCCGGCTGGGCCTGACCGCCGTACTCCTGGACGTGCCGGTGACGGCCGTCTTCCTGCTGTGGAGCGGCCGGCTCCTGTCGGCCGGTCGGCTCGGCCGCGCGGACGTGCTGCCGTTCGCGGTGACCGGGGCCGCTCTGACGGGGCTGTACTCGGTGGGCGCGAGCGTCTATCTGCCGCGTCTGTTCAACTCGTACGCCGCGCGGTACGGCTCGGTCGGCGGCGTCTTCGCAATGATCTCGGGTCTCTTCGGCGCCATGTTCGCCCTCGTCTTGTCGGCCGCGCTCGGCCGGGAGGTGCGCGACGAACTCGTCCGTATCGGCCAGGGGCACCGGCCCTCGGAGAGCGAGGTCCGCCGCCAGTGGGACAGCGTCGTCGAACAGGCCCGCTCGCGGTGGCGGACCACCCGCGAGCAGATGTCCCACCGGCGGCACAAGGGGACCGGAGGGGAGTCCGCGCAGGACTCTCCGAAGGACTCTTCGACGGACTCTTCGACGGAACAGGACTCCGGCAGGTCCTAGGGACGTACGTCGTCGAAGGCGATGTTCAGGTGGCGCGGGCCGCGCAGCACGGCGTTCTGGCGATATGGCGGCGGGTCCTCGACCAGCCGGGGGTTCACCAGGCGGCGGGCGAGTTCGGCGAGCGCGATCTGGGCCTCCAGGCGGGCCACCGGTGCGCCGAAGCAGCTGTGCACACCGCTGCCGAAGCCGAGGTGGGCCAGGTCCTCGCGGTCCGGGTCGAAGCGGTCGGGGTCCTTGAAGCGCTCCGGGTCCCGGTTGCCCGCGGCCAGGGCGAGCCAGATCCGGGCGCCCTTGGGGATGGTGACGCCGCGTACCTCGATGTCCGTGATGCAGGTGCGCTGCGGCAGGAGCTGTACCGGCGGCTCGTAGCGCAGCAGTTCCTCGACGATCTTCACGGACCGGGTCGGGTCGTCGCGCAGCCGTTCGAGGTGCTCCGGGTAGCGCAGCAGCGTCAGCATGCCGTTGGTGATCAGGTTGACGGTCGTCTCATGGCCCGCGATGAGCAGCAGCACCGAGGTGCTGAGCACTTCCATCGTGGTCATCGCGCCGTCCGGGCCACGGCTGTTCACCAGGTCGGACAGCATGTCGTCGCGCGGTTCCCGGACCCGCTCCTCCACCAGCCCGTTCAGGTACATGCCGAGCTGGAGCCGGGCCTCCTGCGCGGTGCGCATGGACTGTTCACTCGTACGGGTGTCGGGGTCGAGCCCGGCCACGATCGGGTCCACGAAGGAACGGAAGCGGGGTTCGTCCTCCCGGGGCACGCCGAGCAGGCGGCAGATCACCGTCACCGGGAGGGGGTAGGCGACCTGGTCGACCAGGTCGATCTGCCGCGCGTCCCCGAGACCGTCGATCAGTTCCTTGGTGATGTAGTGGAGTTCGTCCCGCATGGAGTCGATTCGGGTGGGCTGGTGCGGAGGTCCGAAGGAACTGTTGGCGATGCGCCGCAGGCGGTCGTGCTCCGGCGGGTCGAGCCGGATGAAGGCCGGTGGCAGCCCCGACGCCTCGGTCGAGCTCAGCTCCTCCGCGGTCGGGTTGGCGAGGTTGTTGGCGTCGGAGCTGATCCGCGGGTCGTGGAGCAGGTTCTCGATGTCCCAGTAGGAGCTGATGACGAACGGACCCTCCTCCTCGTGCAGCACCGGGGTCTTGCGGAGCTCCTTGTACAGCGGATACGGGTCGGCTCGATTCGCGAAGTCGGTGATCTGGCGCAGGAGCGAGGCGTGCGTCGTCATGCGGGGTCCTAGGGGCGTGGAGGGCCGGGGAGAGTGGGCCGGGCTCGGTCAGCGGCCCGGGGTGAAGACCAGTTGCCGGTCGGTGGGCGAGTAGCCGCTGAGGGTCACGGTCGGGCCGTGGGTCGGCAGCGACGGGTCGGGGAAGTCGGCGGCGACCGGCTGGCGCCCCTCGGGACGCCGGTCCACCGTGGTGAACTCCACCGGGAACGGCGCGCCGGCCTCGATCTGCCGCTCGTAGAACTCGAGCCACCGGCAGTTGTCGAAAGTCACCGCGGCGATGACACGGCCCTGGTAGCCGTAGACGCCGACGAAGCGGCGTTCCGCCAGGGAACCCTGGGTGATCATGAGCTGCTCGCCCATGGGCGGCACACCGACGGACTTGATGTTCACCCCGAACTGCGACGACCAGAAGGCGGGCACCCACAGGTGGGGGCGGCGGTCGCTGCTGGGGCTGATCATGTTGTGCGCGGCGATCTCGGCCTGTGCGACGGCGTTGCCCCAGTGTTCGAGGGAGAGGAACTGGTAGCCGAACAGCGCGTGCGGGGAGCGGGCCACGTCGCCCGCGACGAAGACGTCGTCGGTGACGATGCCGCGGAAGTCGAAGGCACGGCAGCCGGCGTCGCAGGCGATGCCGCGGGGGCCCGCGCCGAGCCCGGATCCGGCGAGCCACTCGGTGTTGCGCAGTGAACCGAGCGAGACCACCACGACGTCCGCCTCGACCACGCTGGAGTCGGACAGGTGCGCGGCCCGCACCCGGCCCACCGCGTCGCCCTCAAGGCCGGTGACCGTGATTCCGGTGCGCAGATCGACGCCGTTCTCGTGGTACAGCTCGGCGGACACCGCGCCGATGACGCCGCCGAGGGCGCCCACCAGGGGTGCGCCGGCGCGTTCCGCGACGGTGACCGGGAGGCCCATCTCCCGGCAGGCGGAGGCGACCTCCGAGCCGGAGAACCCGGCGCCGATGACGAGCACCCGGCGCGGCCCGGCCTTCAGCCGCCGGTACAGCGCGGCCGCGTCGTCCCGGGTCCGCAGTACGAAGACGCCGTCCAGCTGGGCCTCCGCCTCCCGGGGCCAGGGCCGGGCGCGGACCCCGGTGGCGATCAGCAGACGGTCGTACTCGACCTCGTCGCCGTCGGCCAGCCGAACCCGCTTCGCGGTCATGTCGAGGCCGGCCGCGGCGACGCCGAGGCGCCACTTGGCGTCGATCTCGCGGCGCCGCGGGAGTTCGGTGTACTGCGGGTCGGCCTTGCCCAGCAGGACGGACTTGGACAGCGGCGGCCGGTCGTACGGCTCGTAGGGTTCGTCGCCGATCATGGTGAGCGAACCGGCGAAGCCCTCCGCGCGCAGCGTCTCGGCGGCCCGCAGTCCGGCCAGCGAGGCGCCGACGACGACGATGCGACCCTCGCGCCTGAACCAGTCCAGATAGTCAGCGGCCATCCGACGGCCCCCCGCTCGCCGCGGCGGACGCGCCGGCCATGACGTCCAGGCCGTCGGCGGTGATCGCCTGGACGGGGCAGGCGGCGACGGCTCGGGCGGCCTTCTCCCGCAGCTCCTCCCTGACCCGCGGGTTGTAGATGAGCCCTTCCTCGCCGTGCAGGGCGAACACTTCCGGCGCGAGGAACGCGCACTGCGCGTATCCCTGGCACTTGTTGAGATCGACGACCAGTCTCATCGACGCTCCGCCTTTCCGTCTGCCGTGTCTTTCAGGATGGAAGCCGCGCCGGGTGCCACGCTCGCCGGGCACGGCCGATCGGGTGAGGCGGGGCATGCGAGGCGGGGGCGTGGGCGCCGGACCGACGGTCAGGGTGCGACCGTGGCGGCGGGGCCGCGGTGGCCGCTGGCGGCGAAGATGTAGGCGCTCAGCAGCAGGGTCCACGCGGGGAAAACCAGCTCGGCCCAGGCGACGCCCGGTGCGACGAAGAGCAGGATCAGCGCGGTGAGGAAACCGAGCACGGTGAGCCAGCGGGGCAGGATGCCGAGGCGGTGCCCGATCACCGACAGGGAGCAGGTGAAGACGGACGCCATGCGCATCGAGTACTCGATCATCATGGTGTAGGCGAAGTGGCGGCCGAAGTCCCAGGTGGGCAGTGCGGTGCCGCCGCCGGTGGAGCGCGGGGTGGCCAGTACGGCACCGCCCGCGGCGGCCGCGGCGAACATCGCGGCGATGAAGACGAGTCCGCTGCCTAGGAAGACGGTGGCGAGGAACTTGTCCTCGGCGTCGCCGACATGGGCCCGGACCACGCCGAGGAGCCACAGGAAGCAGATGCCGGCGAACGGCACCAGCGCGAGGGCCGTGCGCACCGCCTTGCGTTTCGTGGGGTCGGTGAGCCCCTGGGTGAACTCGTCGGTGCCCTCCGGGATGCCCAGCCGGATCAGGATGATGGCCGCCGCCAGCAGCAGCGCGAAGACGATCCCCGCCAGCCCGGCGGCCCTGGGGGTCTGCAGCACCTGGTCCCTCGGACCCGTTCTCGGCATGAGCGGCTCGCTTCCTGTGGGGCGGTCCTCGCCACCAGCAAACCGTCCGGCGGGCCGCGCCGCCACCGGGAATCGGCCGAACGGGACACCTCGGCACGGTCCATCCGCGCTGCCACGACCCGTTCAGCGAGGACGGCCGCCGGCCACTGTCACGGAGCGCAGGGCGAAGGCCACCGCCAGTTCCATCAGTCCGAGCAGTACGAGCCACAGGCCGAGCAACCGGGTCAGGACGACGGCGGACTCCGTGGGCAGGGCGAGGACCACGATGCCCGCGGCCACGCCGAGCGCGCCGGCGGCGACGACGAGACCCCGGTGCGGCAGGCCCTTGAAGGCGATGGCCGTGTAGAGGGTCAGCATGCCGGACGCGAGCCAGATCAGGCCGACGATCAGGGACAGCGCTGCGACCGTCTGGAGCGGGTTGCGCAGGCACAGGACACCGGCGACCACGAACAGCACCGCCGGCAGCAGGCGCGCGAACCGCTCGCCGTGCGCCCGGCCGGCGAACGCCGCGACGAACCGGAACATCCCGCTCAGCAGCAGATACAGGCCGATGACCACCGCCAGCACATGCAGGGTCTCGTCCGGCCAGGCCAGGATCAGCACCCCGGCGATCAGGGTGATCAGCGCGGAGCCGAAGGCCCAGTGCCAGGAGGCGCCGACGGCGGCCACGAAGTCCAGCGGATCCGCGTCGTTGCCGAAGCCCGTGCCGTCGGGGTCGAGTTCCGGCCCGGTGCCCGGCCCCGGGCGTGGCGGTACGGTCATGGCTCCTCCTCGCCGGACGGGGCACGGATCGGGACGGGCCCCCGACGACACGGTGGGGAGGGACCGCTCCGTGCCCCAGCCTGCGCCCTCGCCCGTCGGGCCCGGCTCACCCGCGACGGGTGACCGTCTCACTCCGGCAGCCTGCGCATCTCCAGGACATGCAGCCCGAGCGACTGGCACCTGGCCAGCAGCCCGTACAGGTGCGCCTCGTCCATGACCGGGCCGAACAGCAGGGTCTGGTCGGACACGACCACGTGATCGAGTTCGGGAAAGGCCTCGGCGAGCGTCTGCGACAGACGACCATCGATGCGGATCTCGTACCGCATGAGCTGCTCTCCCCGCGGGTGACGTGTGGCGCAGGCGTCCTTCTCCGGCCTTCTCCGGCCCTCTTTGCGATCCTGCGCCGACGAATGGCGCCCGGCCTCACCCGGTGGAGGTGAAAGGGGCGGATATGCGTCGGCCCCGGGGGCGGGGCACGCTGGAGGTGCGCGTGGGTGCGGGAGGTGGACTCGGTGACGTACGGCGGAAGCGACGGCAGGCTGGACGAGCGCGAGGCCTCGATGCTGGAGGCGCTCTTCACCCAGTCCCCGGTCGGGCTGCACCTGCTGGACACCGACCTGCGCGTCGTCCGCGTCAACACGGCCACCCAGGCGATGCAGGACCTGCCCCAGGACGAGGTCGTCGGCCGTCCGTTCCGGGAGGTGTACGACATCATCGGCGACGACGGCTTCGAGTCCGGCATCGCCCGGGTCCGGGACACCGGCATCCCGATGCGGGGCCGCGTCGTGAAGGCACGCCTGCGCACCGACCCACCGCAGGTGCGCCACTTCGAGGTCACCGCGCTGCGCCTGCGGAACCCGGCCGGGACGGTGCTGGGGGTGGCCGCCACCGCGGTCGACGTCACCGACCGCGAGCGCAGCAGGCTCCGCATCGAGGTCCTCGACGCGGTCCGCCGCAGTGTGGGACGGACCCTGGATCCGGCGGTGACCGGACAGGAGCTCGTCGACGCCCTGGTGCCCGCGTTCGCCGACGTCGCCATCGTGGAGGTGGTGGACGCCGTGATCCGCGGCGACGAACCGCCGCTCGCGCCGCTGCCCGCGGACACGCCGCTGCTGCGGACCGCGTTCCGCACCCGCAGTCGCGACAACAGTCCGCCGGAGGCGTACCCGGTGGGTGACGTACGGCGGCTGCCCGGACCCACACCGTTCACCCAGGCCCTCGCCGACCTGTGCCCGCGGGTGGTGCCGCTGCACGCCGACGAGCCGTGGTTCCGAATCGACCCGCAGCGCGCGGCGGCCATCCGCTCCTCGCACACCCACTGCCTGCTCGCGGCACCCCTGACGCTGCGCGACACGGTCCTCGGCCTGGTCAGCCTGTACCGCTCGGGAGAGACGGCGCCCTTCGACGAGAACGACCGGCACCTGGCCGTGGAGCTCGCCTCGCACACCGCCCTGTGCATCGACAACGCGCGGCGCATCACCCGCGAACACACCGTCGCCGCCACGATCCAGCGTCAGCTGCTGCCCCGGGCGCCGGAGTCCCACGCCTCCCTGGACACGGCGTACCTGTCGCTCACCGGCGCTCACCCCGGGGCCTGGTACGACTCGATCCCGCTCTCCGGCGCCCGTACCGCGCTCGTGGTGGGCAGCGTGTCCGGGCACGGCGTGAACGCGGCGGCGACCATGGGACAGCTGCGCACGGTCGTGCGCTCGCTCGCGGCGTTCGACCTGGCGCCCGACGAACTGCTCGCCAGGCTGCACGACACGACGGCACATCTGGCCGCGGAGCGGGCGGAGCTGCCGCTGGGCGATCCGCTGCGCCGTGAGAGCCTGACCGCCGGCTGTGTGTTCGCGATCCACGACCCTCTCACCGGCACCTGTGAGATGGCGGGAGCGGGCCAGTCCGCGGCGCTGGTCGTCACCCCCGACCACATGGTCAGCACCCACAACCCGCCGTCCGGACCGAGGCTGGGCACGGACCAGGACGAGCCCTTCGCGTCCGTCGAGTTCGAGGTGCCGGAGGGCAGTGTCCTGGTCTTCACCAGCGATCCACTGGTCACCACCTATCTGGCGGAGTGCCCGAACCCGCTGCAGTCCTCGCCGAACCAGGGTGACCGGTCGCTGCGGGAGCTGTGCGACGCGATCGTTTACGCACTGCCGACCGGTCTGCGGGCGGGCGACGCCGCGGTGATCGTGGCGCGGGTCCGCGCACTGCCCGCCGAGCGGGTGGCCGCCTGGGACCTGGAACCCACCCCCGCCTCCGTGGCCCTGGCCAGGCACCGGGCGCGCGAGCAACTCGCCGCCTGGCACGTGGACGACGAGACCGCCGCCAGCACGGAACTGATCGTCAGCGAACTGGTGACGAACGCCATCCGGTACGGGGAGCCGCCGCTGGAACTCCGTCTGATCAACGACCGCGGCCTGACCTGCGAGGTCCGCGACGGCGGGGCCGCGGCGCCCTATCTGCGGCACGCCCGCACCGTCGACGAGGGCGGCCGGGGCCTGTTCATCACCGCACGGCTGGCCCAGGCGTGGGGTACCCGGTACTCCCCCGGCGGCAAGACGATCTGGACCGAACAGCCGCTGCCGCCGCCGCGGGGCAGGGCAGCGTGATCAGCCTGCCTACCGGTAGGAGCCAGTAGGGGCCGGTAGGAGTGTCAGCCTTGCCGGTACCGGTCGTCGCCGACGCGTCCGCTCGCGGCCAGCAGGGCGAGCACCGCGAGGACGGCGAGCAGGATGAGCACCAGCAGCAGGACCGTCAGCACCGTCGGATGGTTCCACAGGGCGAAGACCAGGGCGATGATCAGCAGCGCGGCGAGGGTGAGGACCCGGCGGTGGCGCTGCGCCCACTCGCCCGCCCGGCCGGTGTGGAGCTGGTGGGCCGCCGCCCACCGGGCCGTGGCGTCCGCCGCGTCCTCGGATCTGCCGCGTACGGCCACGGGCAGCCGTCCCGGCCCGACGAGGTAGGCACCGAGTGCGACGACGACGCCCAGGACGATCGCCGTACGCAGGCTGACCCGCAAAAAGCGCACCAGGGTGTCGAAGATCGCGCCGGCGGCCGCCTTGGACTGCACCTCGGGCGGGAGGTGGTCCAGGTAGTAGCCGCGCCCGACGGACAGGGCGATGGCCACGACCAGGCAGGCGAAGGCCGCTCCGAGCGCCGTGCGGGCCAGCGCGCGCCGCCGCCCCCTGGCCAGCAGGACGCCCGCGACGCCGATGAGGACGACGACGACCGGCAGCCAGTTGCCGAGCGCGTCCAGCAGCCGGGCGTACGTGCGGAACTTGGCGAGGTCGTCGGACTGGAAGAGCACGAACTGCTTGTCGACGGTGGGGATGTGCTCGGCCGGGGTCAGTCCGGCGTCTACGAGCCGCTGTTTGAGCTGGTCGACCGCCGCGCCCACGTCGAGGGTGACGGCACCGTCGGAGACGCCGACCGCGCCGTGCCCCTTGCCGGTGAGCGCGTGCACGACGAGTCCGTGGGCGGCCCGGTTGGCGTCGTCCCACACCGTGGCGAAGGCGCCGCTGCGCACCACCTCTCCGGCCGCCTTGCCGACGAGGTCGTCGACCACGGTGTTCAGCTCCGCGCCCAGCAGGCCCTTGAGCGCGTCGCCGGCGCCCGTCGGCAGGCCCTGCGACTGCAGCCAGCCGGTGATGTCGCCGGCCGCCCGCGTCCCGAGGCCGTGGACGGCGACGGCCTCGGTGATCCGGTCGACGGCCGCGTCCTGGACGGCTGGTTCGGTGGCGAGGGGGGCGACGGTGGTCACGTAGCGGTCGGTGTCGAGCACGATGTCGTGGACCCAGGTCGTCAGCAGGGCGACGGGGACCAGGACACAGGTGAGCACGATGAGTACGGCCGAGGCGATCCGGCGGGCGAGGACGGCTGCGGACGGCTTGCCGGTCCCGTCGCCGCCGGGAGCGGTTGCGCCCTCCGGGCCCGGCTCGGAAGCCGGTCCGGTCCGGTGCGCGTCGCTCATGGGGCCTCCGCCGGAAGTCGAGCCTGGTCATCCCATTGCGTCAGGGGGCGTACGGCACGGCACGCCGACGGCGTCCATCCGGGGTACGCGGCTGCTCGGCGTCGCAGATGGCCGGTGCACCGGCGCTGGGGCACGCTGGACATGTGAGTGCCCGGTGGAACCTGGGGGGTCCGCGGTGGTCCTGGCAGTCGAGTCACGCACTCCTGCTGCTTCCGGTCACCCTCATCGTGGTGATCACGGTGGCGGCCATCCGCTCTCCCGCGGACGTTCATCTGGGTCCCACGCTGGTCATCGCACCCGCACTCACCCCGTCGTTCGCCGGGCCGCGGGCGACGGCCGCGGTAGGGGTGCTCGCGGTGGCGGCGCAGGCGGTGATCGCCGATTTGCACGGCGGCCTGACGAGCGCGAATCACATCGTGCAGCTCGTCACTCTGACCGTCCTGTCGATGCTGATCGTGATCTACTGCGCGATCCGTGAGCGGCGCAATGCCCAGCTCGCCCAGGTCCGGTCGGTGGCCGAGGCGGCGCAGCACGTCCTGATGTGGCCGCTGCCGGAACAGATCGGCCCGCTGCGGATCGCCTCCCTGTACCTGGCCGCCGACGACGAGGCCCAGATAGGCGGCGACCTGTACGCGACGACCCGTGTCCAGAACATGGCGCGCGTGCTGATCGGTGACGTGCGCGGCAAGGGTCTGTCGTCGATCGGCGAGGCAGCGCTGCTGCTCGGCGCGTTCCGGGAGGCGGCGCACCGGCACACAGGGCTGCCGGAGCTGGCCGTCACCCTGGAGCAGAGCATCAGCCGGTACACGGCGGACTTCGAGTCGCCGGATGAGGCCGGGGAGCGCTTCGCGACCGCGCTGCTGGTGGAGATCCCCGACGACGACCCGGTGACCCGGCTGACCAGCTGCGGCCATCCGCCACCGCTGCTGCTCAGTCCCGGTCACGCGGTGACGGTGCCGACCCTGCATCCGGCACCGCCGCTGGGAGTCCAGGCGACGGAGCCCGGCGACTACACGCTGGACGTGTTCTCCTTCGAGGCGGGTGACACCCTGCTGCTCTACACGGACGGCGTCATCGAGGCCCGCGACGCGGGCGGCCGCTTCTACCCGCTCGCGGAGCGCGTCGCGCAGTGGACGGAAGCCAGTCCGGAAGCGCTCATGCACCACATCCGCCGGGATCTGCTCGGGCACTGCGGCGGCCGGCTGGACGACGACGCGGCACTCATCGCCCTGCACCGCACCTCCACGGTCCAGCGTCGCCACCACGGTCGGATCAGGACCTAGCCAGGGTCTGTCGCTTGGATCAGGGCGCAGAGTGCCTGCGGTGTCTTGTCGACGGGGTGAGCGGGGTCTGGTGCGTGCGGCTGCAAGGCGGAGGAGGGAGTCGACGCGACGGGGGTTCGAGTATTCGCGACAGGGCCCGGCCCGCCCAGCCCCCTAATGAGCAATTCCACGGGGTCAGCCGTCTGCTTCTGGCGCTGGTCGGAGTCCGTCGAAGACGACATTGAAGATCCGCTCCCGGGCCGCCGGGTCTGCTCCGAGGTGCTCCATAGTCGTGCCGGTGCCGGCCATCAGCGCGATCAGTTCCGGCAGGCAGAGCTCCTGGCGGACGGCGCCTGCTTGCTGTGCCCTGTCCAGCAAGCAGGCGAGCTGCGCCTGGACCACCTGGCTGGACTCCCGCAGGGCCGTGTGCGCGTCCCTGCCTGCTGCGGCGAGTGCCTGACTGAACTCGTTCTTACCCGCGGACTGTTCGATCACCAGGCGGAAACAGGCGAAAAAGGCGTCGGCGGAGTCCAGTTCGGCGGACAGCTGCGCGGTCTGAGCAGCGATCGCCTCCAGCCTGCGTACCATCACGGCCTCCAGCAGCGCTTCCTTGGTCGGGAAGTGCCGGAAGAGCGTGCCGGTTCCGACCCCGGCTGCTCGGGCGATCTCTTCGGTCGGGACGCCGACGCCACGGATGGTGAACACCTCCGTGGCGACGTCCAGCAGCCTGGCCCGGTTACGGGCCGCGTCTGCCCGCAGCGGGCGTTCCTCGGCGCCTCCCATCCCCTCCACCCTTCCTCGCCGGCTGCGGAGTCCGTGCTGGACAACCGGAGCGCTTAGTCCGTATTCTCGAAGCGGACTCTCCAGTCCGATTCTAGCGACGGATTCCGACGGAGGTGGACCGTGCCCGAGACGCTGTCACCGCGCGAGGTCTTCACGAAACTGCTCGAAGGCATCGCCGCAGGCCGTTACTCCGAACTGGCCGGGCTCTACGCCGAGGACGCCGTGGTGGAGACCGTCTTCGAGCCGGTCGGCCCGCGCCGCACCGAGGGACGGGCCGCGCTCAAGGAGCGGTTTGCGCAGGTCGCCGCGAGCAGTCCGGTGGAGCTGGCACCGGCGAACGTGGTGATCCGGGAGACCGACGACCCGGAGCTGATCGTCGCCGAGTGGGATTACCAGGTACACCACCGGCCAACCGGACGGAATTTCAAGTCCGCCAATATCCAGGTGTTGAGGGTCCGCGACGGCCTGATCGTCCACAGCCGGGACTTCCACGACCACCTGGCCCTCATCGCGGCCAGTGGCGCACTGCCGCAGATGGTGGCGGCGCTGGCCAGCAAGTAGCGCAAGTGCGGGGCCACAGATCCCGGATTCTGCGGCGCCTCGACCGCTGCGCATTCGCCGAGAGCGGGCTCGGTCTAACTCCCTGCGGCTTCGGCCTCCCTCGTTTCATGCCCGCGGCCGCCACCTTGGAATTGCGCATCTAGCCTGGGATCCGTGTACGAACACGGCGCGCATCCCCGGCAGGTGGCGGCCCGGCTGACCGGGCGGGCCGTCGGCGCCGGGCGGGCGTTGTCCTCGCAGCTGACCGAGGTCGCCCTGGACGGCGGACCGGGGGTGCTGGTCAAACACGCGCGTGGGGCACGGGCCGCACGCGCCGAGGCGGCGGGGCTGCGCTGGCTGGCCGACGCGGGAGCCGTACGGATTCCGGAGGTGTACGGACCCGACGGGCCGTGGCTGGTGACCGAACGCGTCCCGGTGGGGCGGGCGCACGGCACGGCGGCGTTCCGGTTCGGCCGGGACCTGGCGGCGCTGCATCGCGCCGGGGCACCCGCGTTCGGGGCGCCGCCGCCCGGCGGTCCCGAGGACGCGTACATCGGCCTCGCCCCGATGCGCAATGCCAGCGGCGGCGACTGGCCTGGCTGGTACGCGGAGCACCGAGTGCTGCCGTATCTGCGTACGACGGTCGACGAGGGCACCGTCCGGCCGGGCGAGGCGGCCCTGGTCGAGCACCTCTGCGAGCGGCTGCCCGAGATTGCGGGACCCGCCGAACCACCTGCCCGGCTGCACGGCGATCTCTGGAACGGCAACGTGCTGTGGGGATCCGACGGTCACGTCCGGCTCATCGACCCGGCCGCGCACGGCGGTCACCGGGAGACCGACCTGGCCATGCTCGCCCTCTTCGACTGCCCGCACCTGGACCGGGTGCTGGACGGCTACCAGGAGGGAGCGCCCCTCGCGGACGGCTGGGCGGATCGCGTCGGCGTGCACCAGCTGTTCCCGCTTCTGGTGCACGCGGTGCTGTTCGGCCGGGGGTACGCCGAACAGGCCCTCACGGTCGCCCGTCGGGCAAGCCGCGCGTCCTGACCGGGGGCGGAGGGCGGGCCCGGGTCCGGGTCCGGGCGTAGCTTGGTCGTGTGAGGACGCTGGGCAGCCGGTCGCCGCACCGGTACCGGGACGGGCGCAGCTGGCTGCGGGGCGCGCCGCCGCCGCGGTGGGTGCGGGTGCTGCCCGTGATTCTTCTGGTGATCGTCACGGCGGCCACCGTGACCGAGGGCCATGGCCTCGACCTGGGGTTTCTGCTGGGGGCGATCCCACCGCTGGCCGTGCTGTCGTACGGGCCGCTGGCCACCGCGGTACTGGGTGTACTGGTGATCGCCGTCCTGCATCTCCCGGCGACGCATCTGAACCGTCCGGGTGACACCGATCTGCTCACGGTCCTGTTCGTGGCCGGCCTGAGTGTGTTCGTGTCCTTCGTGCGCAGTCACCGGGACGCCCAGCTGGACACGGAGCGGACGGTCGCCGAGGTGGTGCAGCGGGCCGTGGTGCCGCCGCTGCCGGAGCGGGTCGGGCCGGTCCGCTGTGCGGGGCTGTACCGGGCGGCCCAGCACGGCACGTTGATCGGCGGGGACTTCTTCGACGTGCGGGACGGGCCGTACGGGGTGCGGGCGGTGATGGGTGATGTTCAGGGGCACGGGCTGTCGGCCGTGTCGACGGTGGTGTCGCTGCTCGGCGCCTTCCGGGAGGCGGTGCTGGACCAGCCCGGCCTGGAGTCGGTCGCGTCGCGGATGGACCGGCGTCTGCGGGTGGACTCGGCGGATGTCCCGCATGCCGAACTGTTCGCCACGGCCATGCTGCTGGAGTTCTCGGCGGACGCCCGCTCGGTGCGGATCGTGACGTGCGGACATCCGGTGCCGGTGCTGCTGCACGACGGGCAGGTGCGTGAGGTCGGCGTCGCGTCGGGCACTCCCCTCGGGCTCGGCGCGTTGAGCGCGGACGCGCCGAAGGAGGTCACGGTGGCGCTGGGGGCGGGCGACAGGTTGTTCCTGGCGTCGGACGGCGTGTGGGAGGCGCGGGACGCCTCGGGCTGCTTCTATCCGCTGCCCGAGCGGCTCGCGGCGCTGCTCACCGACGACTCGGCCGCGCTGACCGGTCTGGTGTGGGAGGACCTGGTGAGCCGCTGCGGCACCATCAGGGACGACGCCACCATGCTGGTCCTCGGGCCCGGTTCCCCGACGGCCGTGGACAGCTGATCGTTGACGCGTCGTTCACCGGATCGTTCAACAGATCCGTCAACGGAGCGAACGCCAGGCTTCGCCACCCCTTCCGCCGCGTGGAAATATCCACCAGCATGCAGGCGCCGGGTCGGCGTGCGATCGCACGTGGTCGCACACGTACCCGGTATCGAGCATGTCCGCGGCGAAGGGGATGACGCACCGATGTGGACGCAGGGCGTGGAATGGCTTGCCGCCGCCGCGGCGGACCCCCGGGCCTGCAAGCGGGCCTGGGACCACGGCGACGGCATCGCCCTGCTGGCGGCAGGCCGCTTCTGGGACGTGCTGAGCGTGCCCGACCGGCTCGGGCTGCTCACCCTGGACCTGCTGTGGCGGCCGTCGCTGCCGGTACCCGGGCCGACGCTGGTGGACACCGTCGCCCACCGGGTCGGTTTCTTCCTTCCGCCGGACCCGTCCGGTCTGTGGATCGGGGCCGGGCTGCGCTACGCGAGCAAGGGCGCGTGGGTCGCGGTGCCGCCGCCGTACCGGGCGGCCCGGTCCCTGGAATGGCTGGTCCCGCCCGACGGCACCGGCTCGCTGCACGGGCCCGGCGCCCTTGAGCTCGCGCTGCGCCAGGCCAGCACCACCCTGGCCGTGCTCACGCCGCCCGGCGAGGGGTGACACGGCCCGGGGTGACACGGCCAGGGGTGGATCGCGGGGCCCAGGTCAGCAGATCCTAGGCAGCTGCTCCCCCAGCGGCATGTCGACCACCCGGGTACCGCCCAGCGCGGTGCGGGCCACCACCATCCCGGGATGGTCCGCGACCGCTTCGCCGATGATCGCGGCCTGGCGGCCGAGCGGGTGGGCCCGCATGGCGTCCAGTACGGCGTCGGCGTGCCGACGGGGCACGAAGGCGACCAGCTTGCCCTCGTTGGCGACGTAGAAGGGGTCGAGGCCGAGCACCGCGCAGGCGCCTGCCACGGCCGCGGGAACCGGGACGTCCCGCTCCGTGATGACCACGCCCGCTCCCGAGGCGGCGGCGATCTCGTTCAGTGAGGCCGCGAGCCCGCCGCGGGTGGGGTCGCGCAGCACGTGCAGATCGGGGGTGACGGCGAGCATCGACTCGACCAGCCCGCCGAGCGCGGCGCAGTCGCTCTCGATCTCCACGCCGAACTCCAGCCCCTCGCGCACGCTCATGATGGCCACGCCGTGCACGCCGACCGCGCCGCTGACGATCACGACGTCGCCCGGTACGACGCGCTGCGCCCGCAGGTCGACTCCGGCCGGGATCAGCCCGATACCGGCGGTGTTGAGGTAGATCCCGTCGCCGTGGCCGGCCTCCACCACCTTGGTGTCGCCGGTGGCCACCTCGACGCCGGCCGCCCGCGCGGCCGCCCCCAGCGCCTCGGCGACCCGGGCGACGGTCTCCAGTTCCACGCCCTCCTCCAGGATGAATCCGCAGGAGAGGTAGGCGGCTCGCGCCCCGCTCATCGCGAGGTCGTTGACGGTGCCGTTGACGGCGAGGTCGCCGATGCTGCCGCCGGGGAAGAACAGCGGCCGTACGACGAAGGAGTCGGTGGAGAACGCCAGCCGCTGTCCGCCGAGGGTGACCGCGGCGGCGTCTCCCAGCTGGGCGAGGACGGCCGAGCCGAAGGCGGGCGCGAAGACGTGCTCGACGAGTTCGGCGGAGAGCGTGCCGCCCCCACCGTGGCCCATGACGATCCGCGGCTGGTCGCGCAGTGGCGCCGGGCAGGTCCAGGCGGTGAGGTCGGGGGTGGTCGTGGTGCTGTCAGGCAACGGGGCTCGCCTCCCGGGCGGCGGGGGTGGTGTCCAGGCGCCGGTAGAGGTAGTACGCGGCGCAGGCGCCCTCGCTGGAGACCATGGTGGCTCCGAGCGGGGTACGGGGGGTGCAGCGGGTGCCGAACGCCTCGCACTCGTTCGGCTTGAGCAGTCCCTGGAGGACCTCGCCGCTGCGGCACGCGGCCGGCTCGCTGGTGCGGATGTCCTCGACGGAGAACCGTGACTCGGCGTCGTGGTCACGGTACTTGGCGGACAGCCGCCAGCCGCTGCCGGGGATCACGCCGATGCCGCGCCAGGCCCGGTCGGTGATCTCGAAGACGTCCTCCAGCATGGCCCGCGCGGCCGGGTTGCCGTCGGCACGGACGGCCCGGGGGTAGGCGTTCTCGACGGTGTGCTCGCCGCGCTCCAGCTGCGCCACGGTTCGGCGCACGCCCTCCAGGATGTCGAGGGGTTCGAAGCCGGTCACCACGATCGGGACGCGGTGCCGCTCGGCCAGCTCCGGGTACTCGGCCATTCCCATCACGGTGCAGACGTGCCCGGCGGCGAGGAAGCCCTGCACCCGGCAGCTCGGTGAGCGCATGATCGCCTCGATGGCGGGAGGCACCCGCACATGGGAGACCAGCATGCTGAAGTTGCGGATGCCCAGTCTGCGGGCCTGGTGGACCGTCATGGCGTTGGGCGGAGCGGTGGTCTCGAAGCCGATGCCGAAGAACACCACTTCGCTGCCGGGGTTCTGCTGCGCGATGCGCAGGGCGTCCAGCGGCGAGTAGACGACCCGTACGTCACCGCCCTCGCTGCGCACCTGAAACAGGTCCCGCCCGGTGCCGGGCACCCGGAGCATGTCGCCGAAGGAGCAGAAGATCACCCCCGGCCGGGACGCGATCTCCAGGGCCTTGTCGATGACCTCCAGCGGGGTCACACACACGGGACAGCCCGGTCCGTGGATCAACTCGATCTGTTCGGGGAGCAGTTGGTCGATTCCGTGCCGGATGATGGAGTGTGTCTGGCCGCCGCAGACCTCCATCAGCGCCCAGGGCCGGGTCACGGTGGCGTGGATCTCGTCCAGGAGCCGTCGCGCCAGCGCCGGGTCCTGGAACTCGTCGATGTACTTCACTTCGCCGCCTCCCAGGGGTCGCCGAACTCCTCCTGGAGCATGCCGAGTTCGGCGAAGAGCTCGAGTGTCTGCCGGGCCGACTCCTCGTCGAGGCGCTGCAGCGCGAACCCGACGTGCACGATGGCGTATTCGCCGACCTGGAGGTCGGGCAGGTACTCCAGGCACACCTCCTTGACCACGCCGCCGAAGTCGACGGTGGCCAGTCGCGTGCCGTCGCGCTCCTGGATGTCCAGCACTCTGCCGGGTACCGCCAGGCACATGGGGCTGTCCTCCTGTGGGTCTCTCGTCAGTCGGGGTTGCTCGTCCGCGCGGCCACCATGAGCTGGCCGAGGGCCAGCCCACCGTCGCCGGGCGGGACCAGGTGGTGGCGCAGCACCGTGAAGCCGTCCCCGGTCAGCGCCGTCGTACAGGCCGAGGAGAGCGGGGAGTTGAGGAACACTCCGCCGGTCAGCGCGACGGTGTGCACGCCGTGCCGTTCGCGGGCTCGCACGCAGAGGCAGTGGACGAGCGCGGCGACGGCCCGGTGGAAGCGGGCGGCGACGACGGCCGGGCCGGTGCCCGCTCGCAGGTCGTCCACGATCGCCGCGAGCACGGGCGCCGGGTCGGCGCGCACCGGGCGGGTGCCGGAGAGGGCGAAGGCGTAGGTCGCGGTGTCCTCGGAGGGTGCCGCGAGGGCGGCCGCCTCCAGTTCGACGGCCGCCTGCGCCTCGTAACCCGCCCGATGGCACACGCCCGCGAGGGACGACACGGCGTCGAAGAGCCGTCCCATGCTGGAGGTGGGCACACAGTTGAGATTGCGCTCCAGCTGTCTTTCCAGCAGGGCGAGTTCGTCCGGCGGGCAGGCCAGCACACAGGGCAGGTCGGCGGACCGGGCGAGCCCGGCCGCGCGCAGGTGCGCGATCGCCATCCGGTAGGGACGGCGCACGGCGGTGTCGCCGCCGGGCAGCGGCACATAGGCGAGATGGCCGAGGCGGGTGAAGCCGTCGTAGTCCGCGAGGAGGAACTCCCCGCCCCACACCGCCCCGTCGTCGCCGTGGCCGGTGCCGTCGAAGGCGACGCCGAGCACCGGGCGGCTGCCGTCCAGGCCGTGTTCGGCCATCGCGGAGGCGACATGGGCGTGGTGGTGCTGGACCCGGACGACGGGCCGTCCGTCCGCGTTGCGGTCCGCCCAGCGCGCGGATCGGTAGCCGGGGTGCCGGTCGGCGGCCAGCAGCACGGGCCGTACGGGTGTGATCGACTCCAGTTGTGCCACGGCGCGTTCGAACGCGCGCTGGGTGGCCAGGTCGTCCATGTCGCCGATGTGGGCAGACAGCCACGCACGGTGGCCTTCGCCGAGGCAGAAGGTGTTCTTCAGGTCGCCGCCGACCGCGAGGGCGGGGCGCACCGGCAGGGGCAGATCCAGGGGCAGGGGTGCGTAGCCGCGGGCCCGGCGGACGACGAGGGGTTCGCCGTCGCACACCCGCACCACGGAGTCGTCGCACGGCACATGGATCGGACGGTCGTGGGTGAGCCAGGCGTCGGCCAGGTGCGCGAGGCGGTCCAGCGCCTCGGTGTCGTCGGTCACGATCGGCTCGCCGGAGACGTTTCCGCTGGTCATGACGAGCAGCGGGGTGCCCTCGCGGTCGCCCGCCAGACCGAACAGGAGGTGGTGCAGGGGGGTGTAGGGCAGCATGACGCCGAGGTCGGGGCTGCCCGGGGCGACGGCGTCCGCCGGTCCCGGCAGCGCGGCACCGGTGTCCGCGCAGCGGCGCAGCAGGACGATGGGGCGGCGGGAGCCGGTGAGCAGGGCGCGTTCCTCGGGGCCGAGCCGCACGAGGTGCTCGATGTCGTCGAGTCCACGGGCCATGACCGCGAACGGCTTGTCGCCCCTGGACTTGCGGCGGCGCAGCAGTGCCACCGCGGCCGGGTCGGTGGCGTCGCAGGCGAGGTGGTATCCGCCGAGGCCCTTGACGGCGACGATCGCACCGCTCGCCAGCAGGGCGCGGGCGCCCTCGACCGGTTCGGCGCCGGTGGCGGGCACCGGTGGGTCGCCGGGCTCCGGTCCGCGCACCAGCAGCCGCAGCCGCGGCCCGCAGTCCGGGCAGGCGACGGGCTGGGCGTGGAAGCGCCGGTCGGCGGGGTCGGCGTACTCGTCGGCGCAGCCGACGCACATCGGGAAGCCGGCCATGGTGGTCTGTGCCCGGTCGTAGGGCAGGCCGGTGACGATGGTGAACCGCGGTCCGCAGTGAGTGCAGTTGACGAAGGGATGGCGGTGGCGCCGGTCGCCGGGGTCGGCGAGTTCGCGCAGGCACTGCGCGCAGGTCGCCGTGTCCGGGGGGATCAGGGTGCCCGCGGGTCCGGCGCCATGGGAGACGAGGATGGCGAAACCGGTGTCCCCGGTGGTGGGCACGTCCTGGTGGTCGACCGTGTCCACGCGGGCCAGGGGCGGCGCGTCCGGCGCGATCCGGGCGCAGAAGCGGGTGACCGCGTCCGGTGCGCCCTCCACCTCCAGGACGACGCCGTCCGGGGTGTTGGTGACGTGCCCGGTCAGGCCGAGGCCGGTGGCGAGGGTGTGGACGTAGGGGCGGAAGCCCACGCCCTGTACGACGCCCCGAACGGTGACCCGGCGGCGCAGTCGTGGCGGGAAGCCGACCGTGGCCGTCGGGGGCAGGAGGCTCACGGCCGGGCCGGGACCGAGGTGCGCTCGTGGTCGTGCGGGTGGTCGTGGGGTTGGGGATCGTGGGAGTGGGAGTGGAGGTGGGGCTGCCGGGCCATGACGGGACGGTGCCCGGGGCCGTGCTCCGCGGCGGTGAGCGCCCGGTCGAGAAGTCTGCCGAGGCCGTTCCCCGTGCGTACCGAGGTGAGAAGTACCTCGACGCCGGGGTTGACCTGCCGCACGTTCGCCCGGAAGGCCGCCTCGTCGAAGCCGGCCGCGTCGGCGATGTCGGTCTTGGTGACCACGACCAGATGGGCCAGGCCGAAGGCGGTGGGGTACTTCAGCGGCTTGTCCTCGCCCTCGGTGACCGAGGCGAGCACCACGCGCAGGGTCTCCCCCAGGTCGTAGGAGGCCGGGCAGACCAGGTTGCCGACGTTCTCCACGAACAGCAGCCGGGTCGGGTCCGGCAGCCACCCCTCCAGGTGGCGGGCGAGCATCGTGGCTTCCAGATGGCACAGTCCGTCGGTGAGGACCTGTTTGACCGGAACACCCGAACGCGCCAGCCGGACCGCGTCGTTCTCGGTGGCGAGATCGGCGGTGAGCGCCGCGACGGGCAGGGAGCGTTCGCGGGCCAGCCTCAACTCGTGTTCCAGCAGCGCGGTCTTGCCGCTTCCGGGACTGGACAGCAGATTGACCACGGTGGTGCCGCGGGCCGCGAGCGTGGTGCGCAGGGTGTGCGCCGACTCGTCGTTGCGGGCGAGAACCGCCTGTTGCAGATCGACCACTCGGCACATGGTTCAGCGCTCCTCGACGATCGGTTCGCGGGTGGGTGCGGGGGCCGTTCCGTCGTCCCAGCGCACACTGGTGACGCGCAGTTCACGGCCCGACCGCAGGCTGCTGGTGGTGCCGCCGCAGCGCGGGCAGGTCAGGGAGGGCGGCATGCCGACGAGCCATTCGTGTGCGCAGGGGGCGCAGTGGGCCCGTCCGGGCACGGTGTCGGTGACCAGTTCGGCACCCTCCAGCACGGTTCCGGCGCAGGCGAGTTCGAAGCAGAAGGACAGCGAGTCGGCGACGACTCCGGCGAGTTCGCCGACCTCCAGGCGCACCGAGCGCACGGCGGTGACGTCTCCGGCCCGTTCGGCCGCCTCTTCGACCTGTCCGATCACCGCCAGCGCGATGGACATCTCGTGCATCGCTCTCCGTCCTGGCGCGCGGTGCGCGCGCCGGTCACCGGCCCCATTAGAGGCGCGGTGCCACGGGCTCACGGCCAGGCACGCCGTCGCCGGGCGGCCGGGTACGCCGTTCGCCGCAACGAGGCGTGCGGCTGGGCAGGTGTCACATGCGGCTCATGCGCAGATAGCGTCTGAGGTCGGGCAGTGACTGCACGACGATGGCCGCGACCGCGGCCGACATCACTCCGAGCACGACGTTCTTCCTCATATGGCTCTCGTTCTTCTCGTACTTGTGTCTCTCGTTCTTCCTCATCTGTCTCTCCTCACTTGACGGCCTCGCCGGTCAGTGGCCGTGCTCCGGGTGCCGGGGGTGCGGCCAGCAGGTCTTCGATCAGCCGGACGGCCCGGGGTACGGCGTCCAGGACCGGGCCGCTCAGGCCGATCCCCTCCTCGACCGACTCGGGTTCGCAGCCCACGACGACGACGCGGCGCGGCGGCCGCCCGTCGGTCGAGGCGCAGAGCGTGCCCAGCAGGGCGAGGACGGCGTCGGGGGTCATGTGGTGGCCGTCGACCGCGGCGGGTCCCGCCGGGCCGGCGTCGATGCCGTCGTGCTCGATCACGTAGAGCGTGCCGGGTTCCTCGCCGCGGGCCGAGGCGTCCACGAGCACGACGGTGTCGTAGCCGTCGAGGAGCCGGTAGGCGAGGTGCACCCCGCGTACGCCGATGTCCACGACCTCGGTGTGGCCGGGCAGCGGACGTGCGGTGAGCGCACGCACGGTCTCGACGCCGAAGCCGTCGTCGCCGAGGAAGATGTTCCCGATGCCCGCGACGAGGACGCGTCCGGCGGAGCCCCGTTCGGGGAGCGAGCTCATGAGCCGTCCTCCAGGGGGGTCAGTTCGTCGGGCTGGAAGTACAGATAGCGGCCCTGCTGGCGGCGCAGGTCGGCACCGGGGTCGCCGTCCACGGTGACCGCGAGGTGCACCACGCCGTCCACGTCGTGCAGCACCGCCTCAACGGTGGCGGAACGCCCCCGCAGGAACAGGTCCTGTGCGTCGGTGCGGCGCAGGCCGGGGTTCAGGACGACCCGGGTGCCCGCGCCCACCGCGCGGCCGTCGACCGTGACCCGGTCGTGGGCGGGGTCGAAGCCGGCGTCGGCCGCCGGGTCCCACCAGGGGGTGTCCGGGCGCGGTACGCCGTGCTCGTCGGGGAAGGCGGCGCCGGGTTCGGGCCGGGTGACCTCGCGCAGTCCGCGCACCGCGCCGTGCAGGCGCTCCAGCACCTCCGCCGGCATCGAGTCGGCGAGGTCGATGACGGCGGCGGCCCGCTCGTCGGTGCCGCGGGCCTCGCGCTTCTCCTCGTCGGTGAGGGCCGCGGTGCGCAGGGCGAGGATCTCGTCGATCTCGGTGGCGTCGTACAGGGCGCCGGGGCTTTCGGGGGCGATGGCCGGGTGGTCCTCAAGGATGATCGGTGAGGACAGCACCACGTCGGCGCGGCCGGGTTCGCCCGCGAGCACCGGCCAGGTGTGCAGGTTCCGGCAGGCGCGGGTGGCGGTCTTCGCCCATTCGGGGGGATCGGTCAGCGACAGGAACGAGCCCTGGCTCAGTGCCATGAGGAGGTGGGCGGCGACCGGGGAGCGCGGGAGCGCCGCGTCCCGGTCGGCGGCGTGTCCGGCGGGCGGGACCCAGGTGCTGGTGTTCTCGGTGACGGCGGTCAGCCGCATCACCCGGTAGGGGCCTTCGAGTTCGCATGCGGACAGCCGCAGTACGCCGGTGAGTTC
This sequence comes from Streptomyces sp. NPDC086787, assembly GCF_044745865.1. Lineage (NCBI taxonomy): Bacteria > Bacillati > Actinomycetota > Actinomycetes > Kitasatosporales > Streptomycetaceae > Streptomyces > Streptomyces sp. NPDC086787. Next base: position 38,012 of record NZ_JBIVBC010000023.1, read on the forward strand.
CTCGTGGCGGCGGACGACGCGGCCGACGGTCCGGCCCGTCTCGTCCAGAACGGGCTCGGTCTCCTCCCCGGCCGGCCGCTCCACGGGGATCGTGACGTCCTCGGCGAGCAGGTCGGCCACCGGAACCGCAGCTTCCACGCGTTCCTCGACGCCCTCGTCCCAGGGCACCAGCACCCGGTCGGGCAGCCGGAGTTCGGGAACCGTCTCGAACCCGCCGTCGGGCAGAAGCCGTTGGACCGTGCGGCGGCGAGCACGCAGGAAGCGCAGTTCGACGGCGAGGGTGGCGCCCGCGCCGGGTTCCATCAGCAACTCGGTGTGCTGGAAGGAGTGTTCCTCGCACTCGGCGCCCCAGCCGGGCGGCACCAGCACACCGAACTGCCAGCGCAGCCGGTTCTTCGCCGCCGAAGCACGGTACGGGTAGAGCACATAGCCCTCGAAGAGGACGGCGTCGGCGACCTGCCGGGCACGGGCGAGCCGTGCCTCGGTCTCGGGGGTGAACGTGGTCACGCTCACGTGGGGGTCCTCCCGGTCAGGGCGGTGCCGGTGGCGGCCGCGCCCGGCGTCTCCTCCAGCAGGGCGCTCACGGTCGCCTCCCAGGAGGGCAGCGCGCGGCGCGAGCGGAAGGCGAGCAGGGCGTTCATGGTGTCGCGGGGCAGGCGGATCCAGCCGCAGCCGGGGAAGTGCTGTTCGACCATCTCGCGCCAGGCGGCGACGGGCATGCGGAAGGTGGCCTCGCGGTCCCAGGGAACGGGTTCGACGCGGAAGCCGCCGGCCCCGGTGAAGGCGGTGCCGGAGAAGAGCATCAGCAGGGGCACTTCGCCGCCGCGCAGCGCGTCCAGGTATCGGGTGGCGGCGATGTCCATGTCGTAGGTGCAGGGCACGACGAGGTCCGCCTCCGTCTCCCGGGTGAAGCCGGTGACCATGAGCGGGACCTGGGCGAACTGCACGGGCTGGAGGGTGCTGCCCCACCGCGAGCGCTCCCCGAACAGGTCGGTGAGTCCATGGGCCTCGGTGCCGTCGTAGCCGCGCCTGGCGGGCTCGATGCGGATCTGGCAGTTGAGTGCCAGGGCGTGCACGGGCTCGTCGCTGTCCTTGCTGATCCTCAGCCGGAAGACCAGCGTGGGTCCGGCGGCGTAGCGGTCGGCGCGTACGCCGGTGCAGACGAAGGAGAGTCCGCTCACCTGCCGTCCTCCTCGGCGACAGAACCCGCGGAACCGGCGGAGCCGACGGGAGGGTCCACGGGGTCGACGGGCCGGGCGAGGGCGCCCACGCGGGTGAAGAACGTGTCCAGGGCGGCGCGGGCCTCGGCACCGCCGTCGAAGCCGGTCCACAACAGGCGCATGCGGCCGACGAGTTCGTAGGCGACGTCGATCGGGACGAGGTGGCACTCGACGGCGCCGTCGGTGCGGCGCAGCAGCAGTGCCTCGACGTCCGGCGCGAGCAGCCCGGCGAGCGCGGTGGCGGTGCGGACGGCGTCCCACGCCTCGGATTCGAGTTCGCTCTCGGTGGCGCCCGCCGGGCTCGGGTAGAGCGCCACCAGCCGGTCGAGCGTGCTGTTGTGGAAGAAGAACGCGACGCCGACCGGGATGCGCAGGGCGTCCCAGGCCTGGTCGTCGAGGTGGTGCCCGGGATCGGTGAGGTAGCGGTCGGGGACGGGCCTGAAGCGGCCGACGCCTGCGCCGGGCCGGTCCATGAGCAGGAAGCAGGGCACGCAGGCGCACACCAGGGCGCGTTGCTCGGTGTCCACGAGGTGGCGGTGCTCGTCCTCGTCCACGACGGCCGTGCACAGGCCGCACCGCTCCGGGCTCGGGGGCCGTTCGGTGCGGAATCTGCGCAGGCCGGACGGGCGCGTGGGGGCCGCGGTCATCTGTCGGTCCCGGGCCGTACGCCGATCTGGAGCAGCGCGGGCCCGGCCGGACCGCCGTCGGTGCGTACCTCCACGGCGGTGACCTCCGGTACGAAGCAGCCGAGGGCGTCCTCGGCCGCCTGCCGGGCCGCCGTGGCGGTGGCGGCGCAGCCGCAGCCGGCTCCGTCGGGCGCGGCCCGCAGCCGGAGGGTGCCGCTGGGCTCGTCGAAGGAGTCGACCTCGAGGTCCTGCTGGGCGACCGTGGCCAGAGCACGGGCGATGCGGGTGTCCCGGTCGTCGGGGTGGAGGTCGTGGAGCACCAGCAGGGAGGCGACCAGCTGGTCGCCGAGCAGGGCCTCGACGGTGCCGTCCGCGGGGAGGAGTTCGAGGACGCGGGCGAGGCCGGCGCCGTAGAAGTCCATGAGCGACCGCACCAGTTCCTCCGCCGCGGCGACCGCGGCGGGGTCCCCGGCGCCCGCGAGCCGGTCGAGCACGTCCTCGATCCGCCGCCCGGCCTGCTCGGCGTTGGCCGGGCGGGTGGCGGCCGCCGTGGGCGCGCTCATCCGCCCAGTCCGCTCAGGCCGGTGGGGACGTGCATCTTCTGCACGGTCTTGCCGCCGCCGACGTACATGTGGACACCGCAGGGCAGACAGGGGTCGAAGCTGCGCACCGCGCGCATGATGTCGATGCCCTTGAAGTTCTCCGGGGAGTTCTCCTCGAAGATCGGGGTGTTCTGCACGGCGTCCTCGTACGGGCCGGGCGTGCCGTAGGTGTCCCGGACGCTGGCGTTCCAGGGGGTGGGCGGATAGGGGTGGTAGTTGGCGATCTTGCCGTCGCGGATCACCATGTGGTGGGACAGGACGCCGCGGACCGCCTCGGTGAAGCCGACACCGACGGCCTCGTCGGGGACCTCGAACTTCTCCCAGGTCTGGGTGCGTCCGGCGCGGACCTCCGCCAGGGCCTGTTCGGCGAAGTGCAGGGCGAGGGCGGCGGTGTAGGCCTGGAAGTAGCTGCGCGCGCGGTTGCGTTCGAGCGCGTTGCTCCACTTCGGGATCTTCCACTCGAAGGTGGTCTCGGGCCGGGTCATCGTGCGCGGCAGGTTGATGATCACGCTGTGGCCGGTGGCCTTGACCCCGCCGGTGTCGACGAGTCCGGCCAGCGCGGTGGACCACAGGCGGGCGATGGGGCCGCCGCCGGTGTCCAGGGCGAGGTGGTCCTTGCCGTCGAACCAGCGCGGGGACATGACCCAGCTGTACTTGTCGTCGAAGTTCCGCTTCTGCGGTGCCGGGATGGTGTGCTGGTTCCAGGGGTGGCGCGGGTCGACCGGGTTGCCGAGTGGGTCGTGGGTGACGAAGAGGTCCTTGCCCTGCCAGTCCTCGTAGTAGGAGCTGCCCAGCAGGATGCGGATGCCCAGGTTGATCTCGGTGAGGTCGGTGGTGACCAGTTTGCCGTCCACGACGATGCCCGGGGTGACGAACATCTTCCGACCCCAGTCGGTCATGTTGGCGTAGGTGAAGTCGCAGTGCTCGGGGTCGTTGAGCGCTCCCCAGCAGCCGAGCAGGACGCGGCGGCGGCCGACCTCCTCGTAGCCGGGCAGGGCCTCGTAGAAGAAGTCGAAGAGGTCGTCGTGGAGCGGTACGACCCGCTTCATGAACTCCACGTAGCGCATCAGACGGCTGAGGTAGTCCGTGAAGAGCTGGACGGAGGCGTTGGTGCCGACGCCGCCCGGGTACAGCGTGGAGGGGTGTACGTGGCGGCCCTCCATCAGGCAGAACATCTCGCGGGTGTAGCGGCTGACCTGGAGGGCCTCGCGGTAGAACTCGCCCTCCAGGGGGTTCAGCGACCGCATGATGTCGGCGATGGTGCGGTAGCCGTGCTCGGCGGCGTGCGGGGCCTCGGTGCGCTCTGCGAGTTCGAGTACGCCGGGGTTGGTCTCCTTGACCATCTTCTCGCAGTAGTCGACCCCGACCAGGTTCTCCTGGAAGATGTTGTGGTCGAACATGTACTCGGCCGCCTCGCCGAGGTTGATGACCCACTCGCCGAGGTGCGGGGGCTTCACTCCGTACGCCATGTTCTGCGCGTACACCGAGCAGGTGGCGTGGTTGTCGCCGCAGATTCCGCAGATGCGGCTGGTGATGAAGTGGGCGTCGCGCGGGTCCTTGCCGCGCATGAAGACGCTGTAGCCGCGGAAGACCGACGAGGTGCTGTAGCACTCGGCGACCCGCTTCTGCTTGAAGTCGATTTTCGTGTGGATGCCCAGGCTGCCCACGATCCGGGTGATCGGGTCCCAGGACATCTCCATCAGGCCGCTGCCGTCGCCGGCCGCCTTGGTCTTGGGGGTCATGGTCTGTGTGGTGCCCTTCGTCTGGCGGGGTCGGCGGGGGTCGGCGGAGGCTGAAGCGGGAGGGTTCGGGCTTGCCGCGCGTTCACCAGGGGCGCCGGTACCCGGTGGTGAGCTTGCGTCCCTTGTGGCGCCACTTGGGCTCCTTGTCGACGGTGTGCAGGGTGACCGCGCGCAGCTTGCGGATCACCGCGCCGTAGGCACCGCTGGCCGTGGTGGAGAGCGTCGCGCCGGGCGGCTGGTCCATGAACGGCATGAACTTGTCCGGGAAGCCGGGCATGGTGCAGGCGATGCAGATGCCGCCGACGTTCGGGCAGCCGCCGATGCCGTTCATCCAGCCCCGTTTGGGCACGTTGCACTTGACGACGGGACCCCAGCAGCCGAGCTTGACCAGGCACTTGGGCGAGTCGTAGGTGGCGGCGAAGTCACCCTGCTCGTAGTAGCCGGCCCGGTCGCAGCCCTCGTGCACGGTGGCGCCGAACAGCCAGGTGGGGCGGAGCTTGTCGTCCAGCGGGATCATCGGCGCGGAGCCGGCCGCCTGGTAGAGCAGGTAGGTGAGGGTCTCGGCGAAGTTGTCGGGCTGGATCGGGCAGCCGGGGACGCAGACGATGGGGATGCCGGCCTTGGACTTCCAGTCCCAGCCCAGGTAGTCGGGCACGCCCATGGCGCCGGTCGGGTTGCCCTCCATGGCGTGGATGCCGCCGTACGTGGCGCAGGTGCCGATGGCAACCACGGCGAGCGCCTCGGGGGCGAGCCGGTCGATCCACTCGCTGGTGGTGATCGGCTGGCCGGTCTCCGGGTCGTCGCCGAAGCCGCACCAGTAGCCCTCGGGCTTGATCGCTTCGTTCGGCACGGATCCCTCGACGACCAGCACGAAGGGGTCGAGCTCGCCGCGTTCGCCCTTGAAGAACCAGTCGATGAACGTGTCGGCGCCGCCGACCGGCCCGCATTCGAAGTCGATCAGGGGCCAGTGGACCTCGACCTTCGGCAGCCCGGGCAGCACGCCGAGCGCGATCTGCTCGATGCTCGGCTGCATCGCGGCCGTGAGCGCGACCGAGTCGCCGTCGCAGCTCAGTCCGGCGTTGATCCAGAGGATGTGGATCGTGGGCGTCTCGTCGGCGGGCGCGGCGGTGTGCGTCGCGCCCGCCGTGTCGGGCGTCGCCGGTGTCATGGGACCGCCTCCTCGGGGAGGTAGGGGACGAAGGCATGCGTAGCGGCGGATGTCTTCCTTTTCATTTCTTGCTACCAGCGGTTCGGCCCCGATGGGACTCTGGTGCGTCCGTTCCAGTGACACGCGCCCCGGTCGGCGGGCCGGATACGGATACGGATACGGCGATGAGCGGGCCGACTGCGATGCTGCGGCACGGGTGGCCGGTGGCCGCTCCGACAGGCGCCGGGGGTCACCCGAAAGCGGGGCGCAGGCGGCCCACCCGGCCGTGCCGACCGAGCGGTACGGAGCGTAACCGGGCCATTCGGACTCATCTGTGCACGGGTGAGTCCCGTGTGCCGCGGAGCGGGCACCGGCGCGGTACACAAGGCGCTCGCCCGCGCGTAGGTTCACTTTTCACGGGGGCCCCACCGTCACGGGGGTGCGGTCGGGCCCCCACCCCGTACCGGGTCCGCCGCGGTATTCGGTCCGTCGAGGTGCTCAGTGCGTCGAGAAAGGCCGCGCGGGGACCAGTTCGCCGACGGCCAGCAGCGCGAGGACCACCTCGTAGAGGTCGGTGCCCGCGGCGAGGAGCTGGCGTTCGAGGATCGGCTCGGCGCCGCGGACGTGTTCGCGCACGGTCTGGGCGTGCACACCCAGGTCCTGGGCCGCCCGTTCGGCGTTCCCACCGGCCGCGATCCAGGCGCGGAGGGTGCCGCGCAGGTCGCGGGTGTCCCGGGTCAGCCGCCCGAGCAGGGCGTGCGCCCAGTCGCGCAGCGCGGCGGAGGCGAGCAGGTCGGCGAGCCGGACGGCGCCGCTCCGGGGGCCGGAGCCGTCGGTGACCGGTTCCGCCCAGCCCGCCTGGGTGTTCAGGGCGAGGTGGGCGGCCGCCCGGACGGTGAGGTCGGCGAAATCGGCACCCAGCAGTCCTTCGACGCGGTCCATGCGGGCGCGGACGGTGTTGCGGCTGACGCCGAGCACCTTGGCCGCGCTCACGGCGGTGAACTCCAGGCCGAGCCGGGTGGTGGCGAGCAGTTCGGCGCGGGTGTGGTGGGGCAGCGTGTCCAGGGGCCGCAGCACGTCGGCGGCCCAGGCGTACCGGCTCGCCGGGTCCATCAGCAGCTCGGGATGGGTGCGTTCGGCGTAGACGGCCGCCTGCTCCGGTCGGAAGCGGGCGACGGCGAGCGCGCTGATGGCCTGGCCGTAGGCGGTGGCGGTCTGGGCGAGGTTCTGCTGGACGCTGCCGCCGAGGAAGGTTCCGGGGCGTTCACCGACGAGCGCGCGCAGCCGCTCCTCCGCCGCGGGGGCGGGACTGACGACGATGACGTGCCCGTCCATCGCGGGGCAGCGCACGACGAGTGCCTGACCCCGGGTGACGTCCAGGCACTTCTCGGCGAGGCGGTCCCGTTCGTCGGCGGATCCCTCGACGACGTAGACGCGGGCGGTCTCGGTGTCGAGCAGGCCGGGCCACAGGCCCGCGGCGACCCGGCGGGCCGAGACGGTGTCCTCGACCATCAGCAGTTGCAGGATCGCCAGCCGCAGATCGGCGGCGGCACGCCGCAGCCGTAGCCCGGCGGAGGCCAGCTCGCGGTCCCCGAGCAGCAGTTCCACGACCGCGGCGGTACGAGTCACGATCTCGGCGGCACGCCGGTCGAAGGGGGCCGGCCGGGCGGCGGCCAGCAGGAATGTCGGCGCCGGATGCGGCCCGGGGTGCCGCACGGGGACCAGGCGGACGTGGTGGTCGGTGTCCTGGAGCGCGGCGGAGGAGATCCGGCCGGCGACGACATCCGCGGCCACCGCGTCGTCGAGTGCCATCGGTTCCCCGGCGAGGAGCGTGCCGTCGGCGTCGCGCAGGCAGGCGGTTCCGCGCAGCGTGCGGGCGAGCCAGGCGACGACCCGCCGCGGATCGCGTCCTGCGGGACGGAGGTGGTCGAGGAGTTCCTCGGCCCACGAGGAGTCCGTGTCATGCGACCCGTACGGCCCGTACGGCGTCCGCGACCGCACGCCGTCGTCCGCCCTGCCCTCCACGGCTGCTCCCACCTCGTCCTCCGCGGTCCGTCGCGGCCCCTCGCGGTCCGTCGCGTCGGCCTCGGCATACGGGCACCGACGTTACCCGACGGGCTGTCCGTGCCCCGTGGGGCCGGTTCGTGCCCCGTGGGGCCGCCCGGCGCGCCCGGCCCCGGCCGAACGGCATAAGCTCGGTGAATGGCGAAGTACTTCGACGTGCATCCCGAGAACCCGCAACCGCGCAGCATCGGTCAGATCGCCGACGCCGTGCGCTCGGGGGCTCTCATCGCATATCCGACCGACTCCTGCTACGCGCTCGGGTGCCAGCTCGGCAGCCGGGACGGCATCGACCGGATCCGGTCGATCCGACAGCTCGACAACCGGCACCACTTCACCCTGGTGTGCCGGGATTTCGCGCAGCTCGGCCAGTTCGTGCAGGTGGACAACGACGTGTTCCGGGCCGTGAAGGCGTCGACCCCAGGTGGTTACACGTTCATCCTTCCGGCGACGCGGGAGGTGCCGCGCAAGCTGCTGCACCCGAAGAAGAAGACCGTGGGCGTGCGCATCCCCGACCATGTGGTCACCCAGTCGCTCCTGGCCGAACTGGGCGAACCGCTGCTGTCCAGTACGTTGCTCCTGCCCGACGAGGCCGAACCGATGACCCAGGGCTGGGAGATCAAGGACCGCCTCGACCACGTGGTGGACGCGGTGGTCGACTCCGGCGACTGCGGCACCGAGCCGACCACGGTCATCGACTTCTCCGGTGGCGAGGCGGAGATCGTACGGCGTGGAGCGGGCGACACCTCACGCTTCGAATGACAACGGGAGACACTCACATATGACCGCCGTACAGGCAACCGCCGTGGACATCCCGACCGAGGACGGCGTCGCCGACGCCTATCTCGCCCACCCCGAGGGTGCGGGGCCGCGTCCGGCCGTGCTGTTCTACCAGGACGCGTACGGGTTGCGCCCGCACCTGAGGGCGATGGCGGACCGGCTCGCCGCGGCCGGTTACACCGTGCTGGTGCCGAACGTGTTCTACCGGCAGGGCCGGGCGCCGCTCTTCGACCTGCCCGAGTTCATCGACCCGGCTGCCGACCCCACGATCTGGGAGCGGATCGCCCCGGTGATGCAGTCGCTGACGCCCCGACTGTCCGAGCGGGACGCCGGAGCCTATCTGCGTTTCCTGGCCGACAGCCCGTTGACCGTCGACGGTCCGGTGGCGGTGACCGGCTACTGCATGGGCGCCCGGCTGGCCCTGCTGACCGCGGGTGCCTTCCCGGACCGGGTCGCGGCGGCGGCCGGTTTCCACGGCGGACGGCTGGCGACCGACGGCCCGGACAGTCCGCACCGGGTCGCGGGCAGCGTCACCGCCGAGCTGTACTTCGGCCACGCGGACCAGGACCCGTCCCTGCCCGAGGAGCAGATCAGGCTGCTGGAGGACACGCTCACGGCCGCGGGGGTGCGGCACCGCTGCGAGGTCTACCCGGGAGCCGGGCACGGATACACCCAGGCCGACACGCCCGCGTACGACCGTGAAGCCGACGACCGGCACTGGTCCGCGCTGCTCGGCCTGCTGGAGCGCACCTTCTGAAACGCGTCAGGCACACCGACGTCCCGCACGCGGACGGCTTCCGCGTGCGGGACGTGTCAGGTGCGATCGGTCGGGCGGGTCAGCTGGTCGTCAGGGCGGTGTCGTCCACGACGAAGCTGGTCTGCAGCGAGGAGTCCTCCGTGCCGCTGAACTTCAGCGTGGCCGTCGTCCCCGCGAGGGACGACAGGTCGAAGGTCTTCAGGCTGTAGCCGGACGCCTTGTTGAGGTTCGAGTAGGTCGCCAGGGTCTTGGAGCCCGCGGTCACCGTCAGCTTGTCGTACTGGGTGCTGCTGGTGGTCTCGGCGGTGTCGATGTGCAGGTAGAAGGTCAGGCTCGCCTTGCAGCCCGCCGGGATGGTCACCGACTGGGTGAGCGTGTCGGTGTGGGTCGAGCCGTAGCCGTCCAGCCAGGCCTTGTACGAGCCGCCGTGGGCCGCCTGGCTGCTGGAGTTGGTGATGACTCCGCTGGTGGCGGTCCAGGTGGTGTTGCCCGACTCGAAGCCCGGGTTGCCGAGCAGCTGCTTGGCGGTGCAGCCGCCGCCTCCGCCGGTGTTCACGGTCCAGCTGAACGAGGCCGTGCCGGTCGCGCCGGTCGAGTCGGTCACCGTGACGGTGGTGTTGGAGGTACCCGCGGCGGTGGGCGTTCCGGAGATCAGGCCGGACGAGCTGTTGATCGACAGGCCGGCCGGCAGTCCGCTCGCGGAGTACGACAGTGCGCCGCTGTTGGTGCTGCTCGCCGAGATCTGCAGGCTCACCGCGGTGCCGACGGTGGAGGTCTGGCTGCCCGGGTTGGTGACCGTCACGCCGTTGGCCGGCGGGTTGACGTGGCTGCCGACGTTGATGCCGGCGAAGGCGTTGGCCACTCCGGCGTACTGGGTGGAGTTGGCGCCGTAGAGCGCGGTGGCCGCGTTCAGGGACGCGGTGCGCGCGGCGGCGTAGTTGGTGCTGGACGTCATGTACGACGTGAGCGCCTTGTACCAGATCTGCAGGGCGGCGGCCCGGCCGATGCCGGTGACGGCGACGCCGTCCGAGGTCGGGCTGTTGTAGGTCACGCCATTGATGACCTTGGTGCCGCTGCCCTCGGAGAGCAGGTAGAACATGTGGTTGGCGGGACCCGAGGAGTAGTGGACGTCCAGGTTGCCCACGCCGTTGTACCAGCTGTCGGCGGAGCCGCCGTCCTTGCTCGGCTTGTCCATGTAGCGCAGCGGGGTGCCGTCGCCGTTGATGTCGATCTTCTCGCCGATGAGGTAGTCACCGACGTCGGAGGTGTTGTTGGCGTAGAACTCGACGCCGGTGCCGAAGATGTCGGAGGTCGCCTCGTTGAGGCCGCCGGACTCGCCGCTGTACTCGAGGCCAGCGGTGTTGGAGGTGACACCGTGGCTCATCTCGTGGCCGGCCACGTCCAGCGAGGTCAGCGGGTCGGCGTTGCCCGAGCCGTCACCGTAGGTCATGCAGAAGCAGTCGTCGTCCCAGAACGCGTTGACGTACGAGTTGCCGTAGTGCGTCCGGGAGTACGCGGCGGCACCGTCGTTCTTGATGCCGGAGCGGCCGAACGTGTTCTTGTAGAAGTCCCAGGTCTCCTGGGCCCCGTAGGCGGCGTCGGCGCCCGCCGTGGCGGCGTTGGACGTCGTGCCGTTGCCCCAGGTGTCGTTCGTCTGGGAGAACAGGGTGCCGGTGCCGGACGAACCGTGGTTGAGGTTGTACGTCTTGTGGCCGCCGCGCGAGGCGTCGTTCAGCGTGTACGTCGACCCGGACTGCGTCGTGGTCAGCGTGACCGTGCCGCTGTACTGGGTGTTGCCGACGCCGGTGTCGATGCCCTGGTAGCGGTAGAGCTCCTTGCCGGTGCCGGCGTCCGTGATGACGTGCAGCTTGCTCGGCGTGCCGTCGTCCTGGAAGCCCCCGATCACCGTCTCCCAGGCGAGCTTGGGGGTACCGTTGCCGGCCCAGATCACCTTGCGGGCGCTCTCGGCGGAGGGGTTCTGCGCGGCCAGAGACCTGGCCGTCCTGAGCGCCTGGGCCGAGGCGGTGCTCTTGCTGACGGTCGCGGTGGTGGAAGCCACCTTGATCGTCTGCCTGTTGTTGAAGGTGGTGCTCACCGTGCCGGACGCCAGGGAGGCGGGCGGGGTGTGCACGACCAGGTCGCCGCCGAGGACGGGCAGGCCGTCGTAGGTGCGCTCGTAGCGGGTGTGCAGGGTGCCGTCGTTGTCCTTGACGACGTCCCTGACGACCAGCTTCTCCTTGGCGCCGAGGCCGAGGGTCCTGGCGGTCGCCGTGGTCTGCTGCTGGGCGCTCGTGATGAGCGCGGCGCGCTGCGCGGGGCTGAGCTTGGCCTCTTGGCCACCGGCCCGCAGCGGGCTGGGGTGGGCTGTGACGGGCGTGGCCGTTGCCGGAACTGACTGCATGCCGACGGCGAGGAAGGCGGCGGCGGAGACCAGGGCGGCTCCGACGGCGGAACGTCTGTGGGGAAGGCGTCTCACTCGAACTCCTCCTGCTGCGGCCGCCGGGTCGCGGCCGGTGACAGACCGGGCAGACGGGGTGTGCTGCCCGGGACGAGCTGAGCTGTGCGGGATCGTGGATCCGTGCACGGATCGGGGAGATTCGTGGTGGGGGGTGCGCAGGGAGGATGTCAGCGCTGACCCGTCCATGTCACTACGGTCGGGTAACAATCGAGGGTTTTCCCTATGGACGGCAGGGGCTCGAGTGACATCCCCAACAGCCGCCTTCCGGAGGCCCGTTGACAGCCACCACGACGGGCGTTGCTACGGTGCACGCCGTGTCTGACTCCTCTCGCGACACCCCCGAGGGCGCCGGCTGGGGCGCCGCCGAACCGGGTGTCTACAAACAGCTGATGCCGGAACATGTCCAGAAACTGTCCTGGTTCGACCCCAGAATGCTGTGGGCCGCCCGCAACGGGGTGCTCGCTTCCTGGTTCGGCGATCCCACGGGCCGTACCCGCGACCGCTGGGCGGCGCAGCGCGCGGCCGCCGGCGCACCCACCGACCGGCTGATCGAACGGGACGTAGCGGACCGGTTCTCCTTCATGGTGGTGGGCGACACCGGGGAGGGCGGCGACGCCCAGTACGCGGTCGTGCCCGGCTTTCTGAAGGTGAGTCGGGACACGGACTTCACGGTGCTCGCGAGCGACGTGATCTATCCGGTGGGCGCCGCCGACGACTACGCCGACAAGTTCTTCCGCCCGTTCCGGGACTACCAGGCACCGATATACGCGATACCCGGCAACCACGACTGGTACGAGGACCTCGGCGCGTTCATGCGCGTCTTCTGCGACGACGCGCCGCCGCTCGCCCCCGAACCGGCGCCCCGCCCGCTCGGCCGCGCCTGGTGGCGGTCCCTGCTGTGGCACAGGCCGCGCCGGACGGACGGGCAACGCCTCGCCGACGCACGGGCGTTGCGCCCGGCACCGGCGCAACAGGCCGTCCAGCCGGGCCCGTACTGGGCGATCGACGCGGGACCGATACGCGTCATAGGCATCGACACCGGTCTGCTCGGCACGCTCGACGCCGAACAGGGCGCGTGGCTGCGCGAGGTGTCGCGTGGCCCCCGCGCCAAGATCCTCGTCACCGGCTCGCCGCTGTACGTGGACGGCGAGTACCACCCCTGCCCCATCGAGGGCGGCGGCACCGTGGACGAGGTCGTACGCGACCCGGACCGCAACTTCGTCGCGGCCATCGGCGGCGACATCCACAACTACCAGCGCTACCCGGTGAACGTGGACGGCCGCACCATCCAGTACGTGGTCTCGGGCGGCGGCGGATCGTTCATGCACGCCACGCACACCATCCCCCGCGTGTCGGTCGCCGGCGTGGGCGAGGACGACTTCCGCTGCTATCCGCTGCGCGGTGACTCGCTGGCCTTCTACAGCGGGCTGTACGGCCGCCGTCTGGGGCTGCGCCGCTTCTTCACGCTCACCGCGTCCGATGCCACGGCCGTCATCGCCGAGCGGCTGGGCACCCGGCCCGGCCGCACCCCCGGCCCGGAAGCCCGCATCACCCGCCGCACCAGACTGGTCGCCACGCTGCTCGGCGCGGGCGGCCGGCCCGAGCGCCCGTCCCGGTTCCGGCTGCCCGTGCGGAAGATCTACACGCAGCTCTTCTCGCCGGGTTCGGCGACATACAGCCCGCCGTTCTTCAAGTGCTTCCTGCGGCTGGATGTCGGCCCGCGGGAGATCCGGCTGCGCTGCTTCGCGGCGACGGGCAACCGGGCGCAGGAACTCGATCCGCCGGTCGAGGACGAGGTGGTCATTCCGCTGGTCTGATCACCAGCGGCCGGGTTCGGTGCCCACGAGGGCCCGCGACGGTCGGCCGTCCACGCCGACGGGTACTTCTCCGGTGAGCATCACCCGGTGCATGATCCGGGGGAATTCCAGGTGCGCGTTGTCGCTGGGGGCCAGGTGGATGGTGGCCCGGTTGTCCCAGAAGGCGACGCTGCCGGGCTCCCAGCGGAACCGGACCGTGTACTCGGGCCTCACCGCCTGTTCCAGGAGCATCTCCAGCAGGGCGGCGCTCTCCGGCCGGGACACGTCGGCGATCTGCTCGACGTAGTAGCCGTTGACGAACAGCACCCGCTCCCCCGTCTCCGGGTGCACCCGCACCAGCGGGTGCACGGAGGCGACCTGACGGTCCAGCAGATGCCGCAGGTAACCGTCGTCGCCGGGCCGGGACTGGTAGCCGACGCCGAGCCGGTGTTCGGCCCGCAGCCCGTCCACGAAGGCCCGCACGGGCGCCGACAGTCCGGCGTAGGCGGCGGCCAGGTTGGACCAGGTGGTGTCGCCGCCGTACGGCGGGACGGTCTCGGCGCGCAGAATGGTCGCGGCCGGCGGGTCGACGCGGGCGCCGTGGTCGCAGTGCCAGCCGCGCAGCAGCGTGTGCCGGCGCCTGCGCAGCCACTCGTCGTGGTCCATGCCGAACCGTCCGCCCAGCTCCAGCCGGTCGGCCGTGGTCTCCACCTCGGGGAAGCCGGGCGGTGAGGCGCTGCCGCGCCGCCCGAGGACCACCGGTTCGCCGAAGCGGCGTGCGAAGGCCACGTGTTCGGCGTGGTCGAGTTTCTGGTCGCGGAAGAAGACCACCTTCCAGCGCAGCACCGCCGCGCGGATCGCGGCCACCACGGCGTCGTCGGGTTCCCGGGCCAGGTCGACACCCGTGATCTCGGCTCCGATGTGGCCCGCGACCGGTTTCACCTCGATTCCCGCCGCCTCGGCCACGTCCGCCCTGTCCCGGCCTGTCGTCATGCGCGCTCCGCTCCCCTGCCGTCGGTCTGTCGTGAGGGGGCCGCTCCCGGTCGCCGCGAGTGCCCTCCACGGACCAGTTTCGCCGACCGGTTCCGCCGAGTGCGGGCCGAGATCGCCGTTCAGGGTTCGGGCAGCGGCTGCTCCGCCCAGATCGTCTTGCCGCTGCCCGTCTGCCGACTGCCCCAGCGCTGGGTGAGCTGGGCGACCAGCAGCAGTCCGCGGCCGCCCTCGTCGAAGGCGTGGGCGCGGCGCAGATGCGGCGACGTGGCACTGCCGTCGGAGACCTCGCAGATGAGCGCCCGGTCGCGGATCAGCCGCAGCTGGATGGGCGGTACGCCGTAGCGGATGGCGTTGGTGACGAGTTCGCTGACGACGAGTTCGGTGACGAAGGCGATCTCCTCCAGCCCCCAGGCGGCCAGTTGCTCGGTGGCCGCCTGCCGGGTCACGGCCACACAGGCGGGATCCGGCGGGATGCCCCAGGTGGCCACCCGGTCCCCGCCGAGGGCCCGGGTGCGGGCCAGCAGCAGGGCCACGTCGTCGCCGGGCTGCTCCGGCAGTACGGCCTTCAACACGTTGTCCCGGAGCGCCTCCAGCGAGTCGGCGGGCCCGGACAGCGCGTGCAGCATCTCCTCGGTGGCCCGGTCCACGTCCCGGTCCCGGTCCTCCACGAGACCGTCGGTGTAGAACGCGACGATGGCGCCCTCGGGCAGTTCCAGTTCGGTCGCCTCGAAGGGCAGTCCGCCCACACCGAGCGGCGGTCCGGCCGTCATGCCGATGAGTTCGGCGGTGCCGCCGGGCAGGACGAGGGCGGGCGCGGGGTGTCCGGCCGCGGCCAGGCTGAGGCGGCGTGTGATGGGGTTGTAGACGGCGTACAGGCAGGTGGCGCCCAGTTCGGCGACGTCGTCGCCGACACCGCCGGCCGCGAGGTGGGTGACCAGGTCGTCCAGGTGGGTGAGGAGTTCGTCCGGGGGGAGGTCCACGTCGGCGAGGGTGCGTACGGCGGTGCGCAGCCGTCCCATGGTGGCCGACGACTGGATTCCGTGGCCCACCACGTCACCGACGACCAGTCCGACCCGGCTGCCGGACAGCGGGATAACGTCGAACCAGTCGCCGCCGATGCCCGCCAGCGATCCGCTCGGCAGATAGCGGTGGGCCACGTCGACCGCCGCCTGGCCCTGACCGGGCAGGCCCCTCGGCAGCAGGCTGTGCTGGAGCGCCAGCGCCGTACTGCGTTCGCGGGCGAAGCGGCGCGCGTTGTCGATGCAGACGGCGGCGCGGCCGGCCAGTTCCTCGGCGAACACGATGTCGTCGGTGACGTAGTCGTCAGGGTGTGCCATGCGGATGCACACGGCCGCGCCGAGCGTGGTGCCGCGGGCGCGCAGCGGCACCGCGATCATGGAGTGGACGCCCTGGTGGCGGGAGCAGCCCTCGGGCGTGCGTGCGCCGCGGGCGGCGATCCACTCGTCGAACTCGGCCTCTCCGGCCCGGCTGAGCACGGCCCGGCCCTCCCGCAGCGCACGGGCCGGTGGCGAGTTCGTCTCGTAGACGTCGACCTCGCCCAAGTGCACCGCGACTCCCGGGGTGCCCTCGACGGCGGAGCCGTGGGCCACGCGCCGCAGTGTCACGTCGCCGTCCGGGACCATCGGCAGCTCGTCCTCCCCGAGGACCCAGTCGAGCAGGTCCACGCTGGCGAAGTCGGCGTAGTCCGGCACCAGCACCTCGACGAGTTCCTCCGCGGTGCGCACCACGTCGAGGGTGGTACCGACGGCGGTCGTCGCCTCGTTGATCAGGGCCAGTCGCGTTCTGGCCCAGTACTGCTCGGTGCTGTCGAACGCGGCGAGGGCCACCGCGACCGGTTTCCCCGCCGGGTCCCGGACCGGCCACATGTCGATGGTCCAGGCGTGTGCCCGGTCCTCGTCGACCGCGCCGGCGAAGGCCTCGTAGCGGACCGGCAGCCCGGTTTCGGCCACCTTGCGCAGCTGTCCCAGGAAGGCGTGGGTGCGCTCGCCGTTGGCCGCGGTGTCCATGAAGTACCGTCCGGCCAGTTCCGCCTCCGGTACGCCCAGTGCCCGGCTGCCCGCCTCGTTGACGCGCACGTAGTGCTGGCGGGTGTCGAAGACCGACATCACCACGGAAGCCTGCTGGAAGACCTCGCCCACCAGGGCGGGCGCGAGCTCTTCGGGCGGGTCCGTGGTGATCACATAGCCGTTGGGGTGGCCGCCCGGGCCGAGGATCGGCTGCGCGGTCAGCGTGACGTCGATCCGGTGGCCGTCCCGGTGACGCAGGGCGACGGGTCCGGCGCGTGCCGCGACGGTCGCGGTGGCCACCCGCGCGGCGAGCAGGCCGGTGACCGGCCGTCCCACGACGTCCTCGGCGCGGAGGCCCGTGAGCAGCCGCGCGCCCTCGGTCCACCCCGTCACAACGCCGAGGGCGTCGATGATCGCCGCGGCCGCGACATGGTCCATACGCCCCAGGATGATCCCTCTGCCCGGGTGCATCAAGCGCGGGGGCCACGGACCCGCCGCTCACCCCCGAACGGCCGCCATACGCTCAGTGACGACCGGCTCGGCCGGCCGCGGCGACACCGCGGGCCCACAGCACGAGGGGCAGTTGGAGCGGCAGACGCGCCAGGGCCGCCGCCTTCAGCGGTGCGGGGCGGTGCCGCCAGTCCACGGCCATCTGCACGTTCGCGGGGAACACACCGACGAAGAAGGCGGCCGTGGCCCGCGCCGCCGGCACCCGGGTCCGCGGGAGCGCGACACCCGCGGCGAGCGCGAGCTCCACGGCTCCGCTCGCGTACGTCCAGGCCCGGGGCCGGCCCGGTAGCGCCTTGGGGACGATCGCATCAAAGGTCCGGGGAGCCGTGAAGTGGGCGACTCCGGCGGCGGCCAGCAGGCCGGCCAGCAGCAGGGGTGAGCGTTCGGACCGGGGCACGGTTTCTCCTCTGTTGTTTCACCTCTGTCGACCTGGCGCCGGATATTACTCGACAGTAGCCGCGAAGGGGCGGGCGCACGGTCACCTTCGCCGTACCGGCACAACCGTGAAGGAGTGCGGGTGCCCGACCCGGCTTCGTCCCCGGGGACGTCCCGGGCGTTCCGCGGGACGCCGGGACGGCATCGCGGCGGGTCGTCACGGACACGCTGGAGTCGTGATCACGGCTGGTGGTCACGAGAACGACAGCACGGAGGTTTCGATGATCCGACGGACCGTGAAGAGCGGCCTGCTGGCGACGGTCGCGGTGCTCGCGCTCCTGCCCTCGGCGGCCGGCGCCGCCGAGGCGGCCCCCACCGCGCGGCACTCGGCGACCGCCTCGGCACAGCTCGCCCCTTCCTCCCGGCTCCCCCGGCACAGCGCCCCGGCTCTCGGGCGGGTGACCACGCACCGGGCCAGGCTGAACGTCCGCTCCGGTCCGGGCACCCGCTACCGCGTGGTCGGCCACCGGCGCACCGGACGGCTCGTGACGGTCGTCTGCCGGACGACCGGCTCCCGGGTGGGCGGCACCCGGACCTGGTACCGGCTCTCCCGCGACCGGGGCTACGTCTCCGCGCACTACCTCCGGGTCGGCTCGGCCCTGCCGTGGTGCTGACGGCTTCCCGTCGCCGTACGCCCTGACCCGCAAGGCCTGTTCGGGAGCGACCCGTTGCCGAACAGGCCTTCGGCGTGGTCCCGCCGCACACCTCACGGCGGATTGCGGCCTCCACTTCCCGGGAAACCATCCCGGCAACAGGGATGAAACGCCCATAGTGGCGCTGGAGTCGAGGAACGTAGATGCGGCAGCCCGCCGGACCGACCACACAGGACGAGCCCTTGGAGGCGAGACTGCGCGAACTGAAGGACCGTACGGGGCTCAGCCTGGCGGCACTGGCCGCCCGCACCCCCTACAGCAAGTCCGCCTGGCACCGCTATCTGACCGAGGGCAAGCGACCACCGCGCTCGGCCGTGGAGGCGCTGGCCAGGCTCGCGGGCGCCGACCCGGCGCCGGTGCTGGCGCTGTGGGAGGCGACCGAGGAGCCTCCTCCTGCCGAACCCCCGGCCGAACCCTCCGCCGTGAACCGCCGGGCCGCCGCACGGCGGCGCCGGCCGGGACGGCTCACGGTGCTCAGCGTGCTGACCGCGGCGCTCGCCACCGCCGTCGCCCTCGCCGTGACGGCCCGGCACGGTTCGCCCGGGACCCCGCTCGTCATGGCGGCCGCGGGCTGCCACGGCGGGTCCTGCCAGGGCCGGCTGCCCGACACCTCGGTCTGCGCGCGTGACGCGCGGACCACGAGCAGGGTCAGCGACGAGGCCTACGACGTACGGCTGCGCTGGTCGCCCGGCTGCCGCACCGTCTGGTCCGAGGTGCGGATGCGCTCCCAGCAGGCCCGGGAGGTCTCCGTGCGCGCGGGACAGGACGTGCTCTCGGCCTCGTATCCGGCCGCCGACCCCACCGGCTACAGCAGCCCGATGCTGGCCGCGTCGTCACCCCGGGGGACGGAGGCCTGCGCGGAAGTGGCCGGGCGGCTGGCCTGCACGGGCCTGAACGTCGAGGAGGACGCCACCGAGCCGTGAGCGGGCCGTTCAGGGGAACCGGAGCGGAAAGGGGCGTGACGGCCGCGGGCGCGGTCGAGACCTTCAGCCGTGACCCTGCCGCTGATCCCGCCGATGCTCGCCACCCCCGGAAAGCTGCCGCCCGCCGCGCAGGACGCCCGGTGGGCCTACGAGACCAAGCAGGACGGCCAGCGGGCGGTGGTCTACCTGCCCGGTGACGGCAGCGTACGGTTGCGCGCCCGCTCCGGCGAGGACATCACCGGCGCCTATCCGGAGCTGGAGCCGCTGGGCGGAGCCCTCGGCGGCACTCCGGCGGTCCTCGACGGCGAGGTCCTCGCCCTGGACGAACAGGGGCGGGCCGACTTCCAGTTGCTGCAGGGCCGGATGGGGCTGGCGCACGCCCCGGCCCGCGCCGCCCGCCGGGCGGCGCGGGTGCCCGTGCACCTGGTGCTGTTCGACGTGATGTTCCTGGAGCGGCCCCAGCTCACCGTCCCCTATGTGCGGCGGCGTACCCGACTCGAGGAGCTGGGCCTGACCGGGGCGCACTGGTCGACCCCGGCCGCCGTCGTCGGCCATGGGGCCGAGGCGCTGCGGGCGACCCGCGAGCACGGTCTGGAAGGGCTCGTGTGCAAGCGGCTCGACTCGGTGTACCAGCCCGGGGTGCGCTCCCGAGCCTGGGTCAAGATCCGTAATCTGCGCAGCGAGGACGTGATCGTCGGCGGCTGGCTGCCCGGCAAGGGCCGCCTCACCGGGCAGCCCGGTGCCGTGCTGGTCGGACAGCGGGCCGGCGGACGGCTGCGATACGTCGGCGGTGTGGGCACCGGCTGGAGCGAGGCCGAACGCGCGGAACTGGCCGCGCTGCTGCGGGCCGACGCGACCGACGTGTGCCCCTTCGACCCGGTGCCGCCGGTGACCGGCGCCCACTGGGTACGGCCCCGGCTGGTCGGCGAGGTCTCCTACAGCACCCGTACCCGGTCCGGGCTGCTGCGCCAGCCGTCCTGGCTGCGGCTGCGCGCGGACCTCACGCCGGAGGAGTCGGCAGCCGACTTTCCGGGCGAACCCTACTGACTCGTCGTCAAAGGTCGGCGGACGGAGCCGCCTGCAATTCCGGCACGCGTGTGACCCCTTGGCACGGATGTGAAATCCGTGGAAGCTGAACTCCCTTCAACTCCCCAGCCATTGGGCTGCGCCCGAAGAGGAGGACGCAGTGGCGTCACCGAAGTACCGGACACACCGCAGAAGATGGCTCACGGGTCTCGCCGGAGCCGCGGCACTCGTACTCGCCTTCCCCACCGCCGCGTTCGCCGCCCCGCCGCCGCCACTGCCCGTGAACGCCGAGCCCGGAGAGCTCACGTACCAGCCCGCCTTCGACTACGACACGGACGGCTGCTACTCCACCGCGGCCATCGGCCCCGACGGCTCGATCAACGGCGGACTGAAGCCGACCGGCGCCCTGAACGGTTCGTGCCGCGACGCCTCCGACCTGAACGACACGAACACGTACTCGCGCTACAAGTGCAACAACGGCTGGTGCGCGTACATGTACGACCTGTACTTCGAGAAGGACCAGGCGCTGCCCGGCATCAGTCTCGGCGGCCACCGCAACGACTGGGAACACGTCGTGGTGTGGGTGCAGAACGGCCAGATACGCTACGTGTCGACGTCGAACCACGGGTCGTTCACCGTGCACCCGGTGTCCGACGTCCGCTTCGAGGGCACCCACGCGAAGATCGTGTACCACAAGGACGGCATCAGGACGCACTGCTTCCGGCTGGCCAACTCCAACGACGAGCCGCCGGAGAACCACAGGCACACCTGGCAGTACCCGCCGCTGGTCGGCTGGAACGGCTACCCGGCGGGCCTGCGCGACAAGCTGGTCGCCTACGACTTCGGCAGCGCGCACTTCGGCCTGAAGGACGACGGCTTCACCTCGAACCTCGCCGAGGCCGAGCCGTCGGGCATCGCGTTCGACCCCAACGCCTGAATCGGCACATGAGCACATGACCGTACCGGCGTTCGGGGCGTGCCGGAGCAATACGGGCGATGTGCGTGAGTCCTGTGCCCGAAGGTCTATCGTGTCCCCATGCCCGCCCCGGAACTGATTCGCATCGTCTCCCGTGACTCGCCGATGGCACTCGCCCAAGTGGAGCGTGTCCGGGCCGAGTTGGCCGCCATGCATCCTGGTGTGCGCACCACTGTGGTGCCGGTGAGGACCACCGGTGACAAGTGGCTGGGCGACCTGTCACAGGTCGAGGGGAAGGGGGCGTTCACCAAGGAGGTGGACGCCGCCCTGCTGGCCGGGGAGGCCGACCTCGCGGTGCACTGCGTGAAGGACGTGCCGGCCGACCGTCCGCTGCCCGCGGGCACGGTGTTCGCCGCCTTCCTGAAGCGGGACGACATCCGTGACGCCCTCGTCCACCCCGGCCACCGCACGCTCGACGAACTCCCGGCAGGTACCCGGATCGGCACCTCCTCCGTGCGCCGCGTCGCCCAGCTGGCGGCCACCCACCCGCATCTGGAGTGCGTGCCGTTCCGGGGCAACGCCAACCGCAGGCTGGAGAAGCTCGCGGCCGGCGAGGCGGACGCGCTGTTGCTGGCGCTGGCCGGGCTGGAGCGGATCGACCGCCGTGACGTGATCAGCGAGGTGCTGTCCCCGGAGACGATGATGCCGCCGATCGGCGCGGGCATCCTCGCACTCCAGTGCCGTGCGGGCGACAGCGAGCTGATCGACGCCGTCAGCTCCCTCGGGGATCCGGACACCCACCGGGAGGCGACGGCGGAGCGCATGTTCCTGCATGTGCTGCAGGGGCACTGCAACAGCCCGATCGCCGGCTATGCGCGAGTGGACCGCAGTGGCGAACTGTCCCTGAGAGCCTGTGTGTTCACGCCGGACGGCAAGACCCGGCTGAACGCGCACGAGTGGGCGGGCCCGCTGGACCCGGCCACGCTCGGCACCTCGGTCGCGGTGTCCCTGCTGCGGCAGGGCGCGCGCGAGATCATCGACGGCATCCCGCACTGACCCGGGCCGGGCCCGTCAGGCGGTGCCCGGTTCCGTCCGGTCCTCCATGTCCGTCAGGTCCCTCAGGTCCTTGAGGTAGGCGCTGACCTGGTGGGCCAGGCTGCCGGGCGCGGCGGTCGCGGCGACGGCCGCTACGGGCTCCTCGCGCAGTCCGATGCCGCCCGTCCACAGCCTTCGGTCGGTCCACTCCTCGTCGACCCGCAGATGGACCTGTACATCGATCTGGGTGAGGGCGGCCTCGGGCCCGGCCGCGTACACCACGGCGGTGGCCCTGCGCAGCGGGTAGACGTCGAAGCCTTCGATGAACTGGGAGTTGCGCCAGTCGATGACGGCGCCCTCGCCGTCGGGGCCGACCCGGACGTCGATCTGGCCGTCCTCCAGCTGTACGCCGAAGTGGCTCCCGCCGCGGTTCTCCACGGTCACCCGGACACTGAAGTACGTCAGCCCGACGGCCGCGTCGTCGCGTCCGCGCGGCGGCTCGGCCGTTTCCAGGCGGTGGACGCGGACGCGCAGACCGGCATGCTCCTCGTACTCGTGCCAGTCCCCGACCACGTTCGGCTCGTACACAGTGCCCCTCTCGACCCTTCGGGAGCTGCTGTCTATCTGTGTGCTCAGCGCACTGTCAAATGAGCGGAATGCGCTGCGGCCAGGTGATTCGCCCGCTTTGATCAGCGATCAAGCGCTGCCCAGGAAGAATCGTGTCACCCGCTTCCGGGGAACGGTCCGGGGCGTGCCGCACATCACGTCGGAACCCTGCCGACCGACCGGAACACACCGACCGGAACTCTCCGTATCCGCTCCGCACCACGATCCGGACGCAATGTCATGGTTTCGGATGCATTGTTTTGATTTGCTCCATCCGGGGAATGAAAAGGACGTGCTTCGGACAGGAGGCACGTCCGTGGGAGCCGGTTCAGCCGGGCGCCGCGGGGTGTCTCCTGAAGGTCCCGGAGCGCGCCTCCCATGGTGTCTGTCCATCCAGCACCTGCCGAGGGAGGTGCGCACCCGCCATGGGTACCACCACCAGAACGAAGCCTCATCCGCACGACGACGCCCCCGACACGGTCGAGGCGTTCGAGCGGCTCGCCGAACTGCCCGAGGGCCCGGAGCGGCGCGCGCTGCGCGACGAGCTGGTCCGGCTCTGGCTGCCGATGGCCGAGCGGATCGCCGTGCGCTTCCGGGGCCGCGGAGAGGCCCTGGAGGACCTGTACCAGGTAGCCGCCCTCGGCCTCGTCAAGGCCGTCGACCACTACGACCCCGCGCGCGGCCGAGCCTTCGAGGCGTACGCCGTGCCGACCGTCACCGGCGAGATCAAGCGGCACTTCCGGGACCACATGTGGACCCTGCATGTGCCGCGGCGCGTCCAGGACCTGCGCAACCGGGTCCGCAGCGCCGCCAAGGAACTGGCACAGGAGCTGCCCGGCCGGCCGCCGACGGTCGCCGAGATCGCGGAGCGCGCTCGGCTGACCGAGGACGAGGTGCGTACCGGCCAGGAGGCTCTGGAGTGCTTCTCGGCGCTGTCGCTGGACGCGGAGCTGCCGGGCACCGACGGCTACGCCCTCAGCGACGCGCTGGGCGGACCCGATCCCGGCTACGACCTCGTCGTGGACCGCGTCGCCGTCGGCCCCTGCCTCCAGGCGCTGCCCGAGCGCGAGCGGCTCATCCTCTATCTGCGGTTCTTCCGCGGCATGACGCAGAGCCGGATCGCCGAGCAGCTCGGCATCTCCCAGATGCATGTCTCCCGGCTGCTGAGCGGGTGCTTCGACCGGCTGCGCGAGGACCTGCTCGCCGAGACCGGGGTGCGCTGATGTCTCACTCGGGCGGCCCGGGTACCTGTGAGGGTCCGAACCGGTCGAGGGCGTCCTCCAGTTCGGCGCGGATCTGAGCGGGCATCCCCCCGGTGCGCCCCCAGACCAGAATGAGTTCCGCGACGTTGCGCAGCTTGATGTTCGTGTGCTGGGAGACCTCCTTGAGCACCTCCCACCCCTCGTCCGGCGTCACCCTGCCCAGCGCGACCACCATTCCGATCGCCTGGTCCACCACCGCATGGGAGGCGACCGCCTCCTTGAGTTGATCGACCTCCTGCTGCAACCCGAAGATCAGGTCGGCGTCGCTGCCGCCGCTGCGGCCGGTGTCCACCATGCATCCATCGTGTCACTCGCTCGGCCGTCCGCCATCGGGGTACTCGGCAGGCGCCCGGACCGAATCCGGTTGGACACTGGGGAAAGACCGGTGGCCATCGGTCTCCGACACCAGGACGCGACTGCCATGAACCATGACACGACCCTCCCCGACGGCGCGAAGCGGAAGCCGGAGATCCTCTCCACCCACTCCGTCTTCGGCGCCCCCTGCTGGGTGAGCCTGACCAGCCGTGATCTCAAGGCCACGGAGGACTTCTACGGGGCCGTACTGGGCTGGCGGTGGAAGAGCGTCAAGCTCGGTGACCACTTCCGGATCGCCCTGGCGGGTGGTGTGCCGGTCGCCGGGATCGCCGCGGTCGCCTCGATGTGGCAGATGGCGGTGACCTGGACGCCCTACTTCGCCGTCCCGGACGCCGATGTGGCCGTGGCACGGGCGCGGGAGCGGGGCGGCACGGCGGCGGTCGGGCCGCTCTCCTTCCCGCCCGGACGGGCGGCCCTCCTCGCCGACCGGGACGGGGCGATCTTCGGGATCTGGGAGGGTCAGCTCATCGCCAACTGGGAGGCCTGGCGGCGGGCGGCTCCGACGTTCATCCGGCTGCACACCCGCAACGCCTTCGACGCCGCCCTCTTCTACGGCGAGATCCTCGACTGGGCCTCGGAACGCTCCGGCTGCTGCCAGGTCGAATACGAGGGCGGCGAGGTGGTGCTGCGCAGCCGGGGCGACGCGGTGGCGCGGATCGACTCGGGCGCGGTCGAGGCGGCTCCCGACCCGTCGGTGCGGCCGCACTGGCAGATCCACTTCGCGGTGGCCGGTGTGGCGGACTGCGCGCGGGCGGCGGAGAAGCACGGCGGGAGTGTCCTGCGGGAGGACGAGGAGGAAGCCGTGCTGCGCGATCCCGACGGCGCGCAGTTCACGGTCACCTCACGCCGCGAGCACTGACGTCACGCGGACTTCGCCCACTCCTCACGCAGCATGCCGAAGAGCACCCGGTCGTAGCGCCGACCGTCCACCAGCAGAGCCGACCGCCGGCGACCCTCCTCCCTGAAGCCCAGCCGGGTGAAGGCACGGACGGCGCGCTCGTTGCCGCTCCAGGTGTCCAGCTCCAGCCGGTGCAGCCCGAAAGTGCCGAACACATGGTCCGTCAGAAGGCGCACCGTCTCGCTGCCGTGGCCACGGCCCCAGTACTCACGCTCGCCGATGGTGATTCCCAGCGTGGCCACCGAGGCGTACGGGTCCAGGTCGCGGTAGTCGGCCACGCCTATCACCCGCCCGTCCGTCCGGTCCTCGACCGTGAACACGGCCCGCTCCCGCGGGTTCAGGCGCAGCATGCTGTCGAAGGTGATGGCGACCGTCTCCACGGTGGCCGGACCGAAACGCGGGTCGGCGGCGGCCGCCCAGCGCACCACCTCGGGGTCGTTGCGCCACCGGAGGTGGTGCTCGGCATCGTCGGCGCGCAGGGCGCGCAGTCGTACCAGTTCTCCATCGATCATGCCGGGGATCGTATGGGATCGTGCGTCGACGCCGCCATGAGATGTGATCACCCGGTGGCGGTCGACGGCCGGGACAGCAGTACGAGGCCGCGTGCCTCGACCCGCAGGCCGGTACCCGCCTTGAACTCGCGCTCGTCCGGGGTGCCCTCGGGGTCGGCGGTGTCGATCAGGGTGGTCCAGCGCTCGCCGTAGGCGCCGCCGGGCAGCCGGAACTCCACCGGCTCCCAGTAGCTGTTGAGCAGCAGCAGGAACGAGTCGTCGACCACGCGCCGCCCGTACGGGTCGCGTTCGGCGATGGCGTCCCCGTTGAGGAACACGCCGACGGAGTGCGCGTCGGCGCGCTGCCAGTCCCGGTCGGTCATCTCGCGCCCGTCGGGCAGCAGCCACACCAGGTCGGGCAGCGGCTGGTCCGTGTGGGTCACTGTCTGGCCGCGGAAGAAGCGGCGGCGGCGCAGTACCGGATGGGCGGCGCGCAGCGCGATGACACGCCGCGTGAAGTCCCCCAGCGCGCGCTGCTCCGTGGTCAGCGCCCAGTCGATCCAGGAGACCTCGTTGTCCTGGCAGTAGGCGTTGTTGTTGCCGCGCTGGGTGCGGCCCAGTTCGTCGCCGTGGCCGAGCATCGGGATGCCCTGCGACAGCAGCAGGGTGGCCATCAGGTTGCGCTGCTGGCGGGCGCGCAGCTCCAGGACGGCCGGGTCGTCGGTGTCGCCCTCGGCCCCGCAGTTCCAGGACCGGTTGACGCTCTCGCCGTCCCGGTTGCCCTCGCCGTTGGCCTCGTTGTGCTTGTCGTTGTACGAGACCAGGTCGCGCAGGGTGAAGCCGTCGTGCGCGGTCACGAAGTTGACGCTGGCACGGGGGCGCCGCCGGCTGTGCGCGTACAGGTCGGCGGAGCCGGTGAGCCGGGAGGCGAACTCGCCGAGCGAGCCCGGCTCGGCCCGCCAGAAGTCCCGTACCGCGTCCCGGTATCTGCCGTTCCACTCCGACCACAGCGGCGGGAAGTTGCCGACCTGGTAGCCGCCCTCGCCCACGTCCCACGGCTCGGCGATCAGCTTGACCCGGCTGATCACCGGATCCTGCTGGATCAGGTCGAAGAAGGCCGACAGCCGGTCCACCTCGTGGAACTGCCGGGCCAGCGTGGCCGCGAGGTCGAAGCGGAACCCGTCGACGTGCATCTCGGTGACCCAGTACCGCAGCGAGTCCATGATCAGCTGGAGCACGTAGGGGTGTCTCATCAGCAGGCTGTTGCCGGTGCCGGTGGTGTCGTAGTAGTGCGCCCAGTCGCCGTCCACGAGCCGGTAGTAGGAGGCGTTGTCGATGCCCCGGAAGGACAGCGTGGGGCCGTGCTCGTTGCCCTCGGCGGTGTGGTTGTAGACCACGTCGAGGATGACCTCCAGGCCCGCCTCGTGCAGCGCCTTCACCATCGCCTTGAACTCGTCGACCTGCTCGCCCCGGGTGCCGAACGCGGCGTAGGCGTTGTGCGGGGCGAAGAAGCCGATCGTGTTGTAGCCCCAGTAGTTGGTGAGGCGCCGGTCCTTCAGCACGCCGTCCTGCGCGAACTGGTGCACGGGCATCAACTCGACCGCGGTCACGCCGAGCGAGGTGAGATGTCCGATCACCGCCGGGTGCGCGAGACCGGCGTACGTGCCGCGCAGCGCGGGCGGGACGTCCGGGTGGGTGCGGGTGAGTCCCCGGACATGGGCCTCGTAGATCACGGTGTCCGCGTACGGCCGGCAGGGTGCTCGGTCCGCGCCCCAGTCGAAGTGCGGTTCCGTGACCACCCCGAGCATGGAGTGCCCGGCGCTGTCGGCCGGTGCGGGGCCGCCCGGGGCCCGCTCGTAGAGCGAGGGGTGGTTGTCGATCTGCCCGTCCACGGCCCGTGCGTACGGGTCGAGGAGGAGCTTCGCCGGATTGCAGCGGTGGCCGAGTGCCGGGTCCCAGGGGCCGTGCACCCGGAAGCCGTAGCGCTGCCCGGGGCCGATGCCGGGCACCCGGCCGTGCCAGACGAAACCGTCGACCTCGGTCAGCGGCACGCGTGTCTCGGCGCCGGCGTCGTCCACCAGGACCAGGTCGACCTGCTGGGCCACCTCGCTGAACAGAGCGAAGTTGGTGGCCTCGCCGTCGAAGGAGGCGCCCAACGGGTAGGGGTGCCCGCTCCACACGGACACCCCGTCGCGGTTCGGTCGTGCCGTCACCGGGCGTCCTCGAGGGCGGCCTCCGTGCCCACCGGATCCCTCACATCCACCGGATCCATCACGCCCACCGCTCCGGCCGGGTCCGCCGCTCCCGACGAGGCCGCGAGCGAGGCCACCGGCACCTCACGCGGTACCTGGCGGACATGGCGCAGGTCGGGCGCGGGGGCCGTCGGGACCAGCGGGACGCGCTCGCCGGCGCGGGCGCGCTGCGAGAACCAGATGATCTTGCTGCCGGTGTCCGGGGCGCAGCAGCCCCAGCCGTCGCTGGTCGCGGCGATCTGGGTCAGACAGCCGCGCAGGTCCTGGTCGGGGCGGAGGTCGCGGTCGGCACCGCCGATGGCGGTGATCAGATGCTGGCCGTTCCACCACATCTCGATGGAGGTGTGCTTGTCGGTCGCATGCTCGTCGATGGCTTGCAGCAGCATCTCGGCGCCGTGCGATACCGGGTCCACGAGGTTCTCGAGATCCCAGTAGCGGAGATGGGCGGCCAGGATGCGGCTGACCTGTTCGACCCGTTCGGGGCTGACTTCCACGTCGAGGTGGTAGTAGCGGGGTACTGCGGTCTTCATCGTCGCTTGCTCCTCACCCGCGAAGCTCCCGCCCGTTTCACGCCCCCCTTGGGCAACGGCCCCGATCACTGAGCGTCGAGCACTGATCGCTCCTGAGTCAGATCCACAGTGAGGTGGCTACGCCATTCGTGCAACACGAGAGCGCTCCAGGGGTGACCGCACAGTGATTGAAGACCCAACAAGACGCTGAGTCGTCACGCGTGCACCATGTGTGAAACAACCTCGATCGCCGCAGGAGAGTGAACAGGGCCATGCTGCTACCGGCGAAGGACGAAGTGGCCCGACAGTTGCGTCGGTACCGGGCGTGGGAACGGGTGACGCTCGCCTCGCCGGGCGACCGCTCCGGGCGGGCCGGGTTCGAGGACGCGGGCTACACCCTGTGCGTGCTGATGGGAAAGCGCTGCGCCCGGGAGGCCGCCGACGCCGCCGAACGCTATCTGCGCTCCGCCCTGGGCAGTTACCTCCAGGAGCAGGGCGGGCGGCCGCACGGCAGCGGCGCGGCACGCCGGGCTCCGCCGTGGGACCGGCGTTCCAGGACCGGAAGGCACTGAACCTTCCGGCGTTCTCAGGACCATGCAGCGTTCTCAGGACTTTCGAGCCGGGCCAAGGGCCCGGCTTCGCGCACACGGCGGAGGTGAGTTCCATGAGTTCGACCCCGGTGAGTTCGGACCCGGTGGGTTCGGCGGCCTTCGGCCGGATTCCGGTCCGGGACGTCCGGCCGGCCGTGGAGTGCGGCCGGCTTCCGGCGAAGGCGATCGCCGGGGAGACGTTCGAGGTGACGGCGACCGTGTTCCGCGAGGGCCACGCCGCCGTCGGCGCCAACGTCGTGCTGTGCGACCCGCAGGGCCGTCCCGGCCCGTGGACGCCGATGCGTGAACTGGCCCCGGGCACCGACCGCTGGGGCGCGTTCGTCACCCCGGACGCGACGGGCCGCTGGAGCTACTTCGTGGAGGCGTGGGGCGACCCGGTCGCCACCTGGCGCCGTACCGCCCACGTCAAGATCCCGGCCGGGATCGACACCGGACTGGTCCTGGAGGAGGGCGCCGGGCTGCACGAACGGGCGGCCCACGGTGTGCCCGAGGGGCCGGAGCGGGAGGCGGTGCTGGCCGCGGCACGGGCGCTGGGCGACGACTCGCTGTCCCTCGAGGCCCGTCTCGGGGCGGCGTTGGCGCCGGAGGTGGTGGGGGTGCTGGCCCAATGTCCGCTGCGGGAACTGGTGACCGCGTCCGAGCCGCTGCCCCTGCTGGTCGAAC
>NZ_JBIVBC010000024.1:0-50670 GCF_044745865.1 Streptomyces sp. NPDC086787
AGGAGATCACCCAGAACGGCCTCGGCGGCGCCGACGTGCACGCCGAGACCTCCGGGGTGTGCCACTTCGCCTACGACGACGAGGAGACCTGCATCCACGAGGTGCGGTACCTGCTGTCGCTGCTGCCGCAGAACAACCGCGAGAACCCGCCGCACGCCGCGACCGCCGACCCCGCCGACCGGCGCTGCGAGGCCCTGCTCGACCTCGTCCCGGTCGACGGGAACCGGCCCTACGACATGACCAAGGTCATCGAGGAGATCGTCGACGACGGCGAGTACCTGGAGGTCCACGAGCGCTGGGCCCGCAACGTCATCTGCGCGCTGGCCCGGCTCGACGGCCAGGTCGTCGGCATCGTCGCCAACCAGCCGCAGTCGCTGGCCGGTGTCCTGGACATCGAGTCCTCGGAGAAGGCCGCCAGGTTCGTCACGATGTGCGACGCCTTCAACATCCCGATCACCACCCTGGTGGACGTGCCCGGCTTCCTGCCCGGCGTCGGCCAGGAGCACGACGGCATCATCCGGCGCGGCGCGAAACTGCTCTACGCCTACTGCAACGCGACCGTGCCGCGCATCTCGCTCATCCTGCGCAAGGCCTACGGCGGCGCCTACATCGTCATGGACTCGCAGGCGATCGGCGCGGACGTCACCTACGCCTGGCCCACCAACGAGATCGCCGTGATGGGCGCGGAAGGCGCGGCCAACGTCATCTTCCGCCGCCAGATCGCCGCGGCCCAGGACCCCGAGGCGATGCGGCGTCAGATGGTCGGCGAGTACAAGGCCGAGCTGATGCACCCGTACTACGCCGCCGAACGCGGCCTCCTCGACGACGTCATCGACCCCGCCGAGACCCGGCAGGTCCTGATCAGGACCCTGGCGATGCTGCACTCCAAGCACGCCGACCTGCCCTCCCGCAAGCACGGCAACCCCCCGCAGTAAAGCCCTCCCGCACACGCCACCGCACCGCCCGGCTCCGCCCAAAAAGGGACCGGGCGGTACCTTTTTGCCCCCGGAAGTGGGAGAGTTGGGCCCCGTTCGGGGCTTCGGGAGGGCGCTGTGGTGCGGTTTCACGGATCCACGCTGGCATAAAGCCGCACGGCCGGTATGCTATTGACCGACTGCTTGTGCTGTTCTGGAAGTGTTCTTGTCGCAGGTCTTGTCGTAGGGAGACGGCGTTGGACATCGACGTACTGGGCGCCCTGGCGGTGCGGGAGGGTGGAGTGCCCATCGCTCCCACCGCGCCGAAACAGCGTCAGATGCTGGCCCTGCTGGCGCTCAACGCCGACCGCGCCGTGCCCGTCACGGACCTGGTCGAGGAACTGTGGGAGGGGCGGCCGCCCCGCAGCGCCCGCACCACCCTGCAGACCTACGTGCTCCACCTGCGCGACCACATCGCACGGGCGCTCGCCCCCAGGGCCGTCCCGGCCCCGGCCCCGGGCGGGAACGGCACACCGGACGATGCACCGCGCGGCGCCAAGGACGTACTGGTCACCCTGCCCGGCGCCTACCTGCTGGCCGCCGGCGCCGGCAGCAGCGACGTCCGCACGTTCGAGCGGCTCGCGGGCGAGGGCTACCGGGCCATGGACGCCGCCTCCTACGCCGACGCCTCCGCCCGGCTCACCGAAGCACTGCGGCTGTGGAACGGCCCCGCCTTCGCCGACGTCCAGCGGGGCACACTGCTGGCACGCGAGGCCAAACGGCTGGAGGAGAGCCGGCTGTGCGCGCTCGACCAGCGCATCGAAGCCGACCTGCACCTCGGCCGCCACCGCGAACTGCTCGCCGAACTCACCGTCCTGACCAGCCGTTACCGCACCCACGAGAACCTGCACGCACAGTTCATGACGGCCCTCGCCCGCTCCGGGCGGCGCAGCGAGGCCCTGCACGTCTACCGGCAGCTGCGCACCACCCTCGTCAGGGAACTGGGGCTGGAGCCCTCCCCCCGGCTGCAGCGGCTGCTGCACTCCGTGCAGGCCTCGGCGGCCGAGACGTCCGACGAGGCACTGCTGGCGGCCGGCACCGGCTGACCCCCCGGCAGCCCCGGCAGCCCCCGGCAGCCCCCGGCGCCCCGGCAGTCCTCGCCTCCCTCGCAGGAGCGAGCCGGCGCCCCGCGGGTCACCCCGGACGGCGATGCGGTCGCGGTCGGGCCACTTGCACAATGCGCAGACGGCCACCCGGGAACCGACCTTGGAGACGCCCCCATGACCGCTGCCGCGCCCCCGCCGGGGCACCGTCCCGCGCCGCCGGCGCCGGACGCCGACGTGCTGGCCGAACTCACCGCGCTGCTGGCCCGCTTCGTGGCCGCCGAGCCCCACACCGTCGACCCCGGCGAGAGCTTCGCCGCGCTGGGACTCGACTCCCTGCTGAGCGTCGGGTTCATCGGCGAGCTCAACACCCGCTACGGCACCTGCCTGCCGGCCGGCGCCCTGCACCAGTACCCGACCCCCAGAGCCCTGGCCGCCCGGCTGGCCGCCGAACCCCCCGCCACCCCAGCCGCTCCGGACACCCCGGACACCCCGGCCGCCCCGGCCGGCGGCGCCGGCGTCCTCGGACGGCTGCGCGCACTGCTCGCCCAGCTCCTGGGCTGCGCGCCCGGCGACATCGAGGCGGACGTCCCCTTCGCCCTGCTGGGACTGGACTCCATCCTCTCCGCACAGTTCGTCGAGGGCGTCAACCGGATCTGGCAGCTGAACGAGCCCACCGCGATGCTCTACGACCACGGCGACCTGGCCGCCGTCGCGGCATACATCGCCCGCCGCGCGGACGGCGGCACCCCACCCGCCCCGGCGGACACGGCAGCCGCGCCCGCCGGCGAACCCGGTCAGCCCGGTGGCGGGCCCGGCGGTGCGCCCGGTGGTGCGCCCGGTGGTGCGGAGGTCGATCTGGAGGCGCTGCTGGACGCCGTCCGCGACGACCTGCTCACCGTCGACGAGGCCGCCGCCCTGCTCGCCGACCGGCCGGCCTGAGACACGGAGCGCTCCGTGCCCATGGACAACCGCGAGATACTCACCCGGTTCAAGGACGGCACCCTGGACCGGCACCACGCCGTGGCACTCCTGTCCGGCACCCCCGCCGCGCCCGCCGTGCCCGCCGTGCCGGACACCGCGCCTGCCGCGCCCGCGCCCGTACTGCCTTCGCCGGCGGCCGCGCGGGGCGTACGGCCGCCCGAGCCGGAGCCGCCCGCCGGCCGGTGCGCCGTCGTCGGCCTGCAGGGCGCCTGGCCCGGGGCCGCCGACCCGGACGCCTTCTGGGCGGCCGCACTGCGCGGAGCCGGCCCCGGTACGGACCCGGGCGAAGCTGCCGGGCCGGCGGACCCGGGCGGGCCCGGTGCGGCCGGATGCCCCGACCCCGGGGAACTGCTGCTGGCCGGAGCCCGGCAGGTGCTGGAGAGCGCCGGTTACGCCGGTGCCCGGCTCGACGCGCTGACCGGCCCCGACGGCGAGGAACGCAGCGTGGCCGTCTTCACGGCCGCCGGTGCCGCCCGGCTGTCGTACCTCCTCGATCTGCGCGGCCCCAGCCAGGACACCGGCCCCGGACCCTCCTCGCTGCTGACCGCACTGCACCTGGCACTTGGCGCGCTGCGCGCGGGGGAGTGCGCGGCGGCCCTCGTCGTGGCCGGCGAGCCCGGCTCCCGCAGCGGCGGCGGCTGGATGACCGCCGTGCTGCTCAGACCGCTGGACGCCGCGCGTGCCGCCGGTGACGTCGTACACGCCGTCGCGGCGGCCAGCGCCGTGGGGCACCCCGGGCGCGGCGCGCACCGGGCGCTGCGCGGCCGGCTGCGCAGCCGGGCCCTGCACGCGGCCCGGATCCCGGCCGCACAGCTGGAGGAGTACGGGTACGCCGGCCCGGCCGCCGGGGTGCACCAGGCACAGGCCGTCGCGCTGACCCGCGCCGTCCTGCAGCTGCGCCACGCCACCCTGCTGCCCACGGCGGACCGGCCCGGGCCCGCCGCCTGGGCCGCCGCCCGCGGCCCCGGGGGCGGCACACGGGCGCGTGCGGCCGTGGTCGGGGTCTGCGAACCGGACGCCCAGCAGGCGGTGGTGGTGCTGCGGGAACCGGACCCCGCGCCCCGGCCGCCCGGCCGGCGGGCACCGGCGGACGACGGGCAGGAGCAGCTGGTGCTGCTGTCGGCGGCCACCCCCGCGGACCTGGCCGCCACCGCCGCACGCTTCGCCCGCTGGCTCGACGGCCCCGGCCGCCCCGGCCTGGCAGCCGTCGCCCGTGAGCTGCGCCTGGGCCGGGCCGCGGCCCCCTGCCGGCTCGCCCTGGTGGCCCGCGACACCGCCCAACTGGCCGCCGCACTGACCGCGTTCGCCGCACCCGCACAGCCCCCCGCGCCCGCACAGCCCCCCGCGCCCGCACAGCCCCCCACGGCCGGGAAGCCCCCCGCACCCGCCGAGGTCCCCGCGCCCGCAGAGCCTCCCGCACTCGGGGAGCCCCCCGCACCCGCAGAGCCCTCCGCAGCCGGGGAGCCCTCCGTACCCGGGCTCCCGCGGACCCGCCGCGCGGATCTGCGCGATGCGCCCGCCGAGCCGCTGCTGCTCGGCGACCTCGCCGAGACCCGTGACTATCTCGACGCTCTGTGGGAGGGCCGCCGCCACGAACAGCTGACCCGTCTGTGGCTGGCGGGAGTCGACGTGCTCGGCGCGGCACGCGGCCGCCCGACGGGCCCGGTGACCGAACTGCCGCCGGGAGTAAGGGGGGTGCGGACATGAGCAGCAGCACCGAGCGGGAGACGGACCGCGCCCACATCACCCTGTGGCTGTGCCCCAACGACGGCCTCAGCCCCGAGACCGCCGCGCTGCTGGCCGAGCACTGGCTGGACGCCCAGGAGCGGCGCACCGCGGGGAAGTTCCTCTTCGAACGCGACCGGCTCCAGTACCTCATCGCGCACACCCTGGTACGGCGCGCCCTGGCACTGGAGGCGGGCCTGGCCGAGGCGGAACTGGTCATCTGGCGTTCGGTGCGGGGGCGGCCCTTCCTGCGGCCCACCACCGACCTCGCCGCCCGTGGCGGCCGCCCCCTGGACTTCAACCTCTCCCACGCCGGCGGCTACAACTTCCTCGGCATCGTGCGCCACCGGCGCATCGGCGTGGACGTCGAACGCATCGCGGAGCGCGACGAACACGCCGTGGCGACCATCGTGAACGCCATCTCCCCACCGGAACGCGCCTGGGTGACCCGAGCCGCCCCCGGACCCGAACGGGACCGACGCGCGCTGCGGGTGTGGGTGCTGAAGGAGGCCTACTCCAAGGCCCGCGGGCTGGGACTGGGCATCCCGTTCGACAGTTTCGTCTTCACCCTGGACGACGAGGGCGGCGTACGGGCCTTCACCCCGCCCGCCGACGACACCGGCCGCGCCTGGCGCTTCCTGGAACTGGAGCCGGTGCCCGGCGTGCTGGTCGCCGTGGCCGTGCCCGACGGCGGGGACCACGACGACGAGACCGGGACCGGGGCCGGGGCCGGGGAGACGGTCGTCCACCTCAACCACGGTTTCCCGTGGAGCCGTTCGGCGCCGCACCGGCTGCTGCTGCCCGAGCCCGTGGGAGGAGACACGTACGCCGCTGCCGCGTAACCGGCCCGAATGCAGCCCGAATTCTGCCGCACGCACCCCGTACCGGCTTTCCGGAGATCACCGCGCAAGCTTGTGCGAAATTTCTCAAGCCATTCACTCGGCGTGTTGATCGGAAAACCGCGGACAAAGATCCGGAAGAACCCGGCGAGCACGGCACGGAATGCTGGATTCCGCCTGCCTCGGGCGGTCTGACGAGCACATATATGACTCTCGCACAGATGCTCTTGAAATGGCCCGAGCGAAAGCGCAATGCCACCCATGGGATTTTGCTTGAGAACCGCTAGAGGAATTGGCCGGAAGAAGGGCAACGCCGCTAGCTTTCCTTGAGGTGGAGGCACAATTCTGGCCACTGGAAGGAAAGACGCGAGGAACTCGACGAGTACGGAGGAGACCGTGAGGATTCAGGTTCTGGGTCCGTTGAGTGCCGAGGTCGACGGGGGGTCCATCGTTCCGTCCGCGAGCAAGCCACGGCAGATCCTGGCACTGCTCGCCCTCTACCCGGGCCGGGTGATGCCCGTGCCCACCCTCATGGAGGAGATCTGGTCGACCAGGCCGCCGCAGAGCGCCCTGACCACCCTGCAGACCTACATCCTCCAGCTGCGCAGGCGGCTGGGCACCGCGATGGGCCCCGGCGCACCCGGCCGCGCCAAAGAGGTGCTCGCCACCCGGCACGGCGGCTACCTGCTGCAGATCCCCGAGGACTCGGTGGACGTGCACGACTACGAACGCCTGATCCGTGAAGGGCAGGCAGCCTTCGACGTGGGCGACAGCGAGGTCTCCGCCGCCCGCTTCAGGACCGCGCTCAACCTGTGGCGGGGCCCGGCCCTGGTGGACGTACGGGTCGGCCCGATCCTCGACATCGAGGTACGGCGGCTCCAGGAGAGCCGGCTGGTGACCGTGGAACGGCGCATCGACGCCGAACTGCGCCTGGGGCGGCACGCCGAACTGATCGCCGAACTGACCGAGCTGACCGCCCGCCACCCCCAGCACGAGGGCCTGCACTCCCAGGTGATGGTGGCGCTGTACCGGTCGGGCAGACAGGCCTCCGCCCTGGAGGTCTACCGCAGACTGCGGATGCGGCTCATCGACGAGCTCGGGGTCGAACCCTCGCCCCAGCTCCAGCGGCTGCACCAGGCCATGCTCGCCGTCGACCCGCAGCTCGACGTCCTCGCGGGTCCCCGGCACACCTCCACCTACGACCTGTTCGCGGCGTGAGCCCCGGCGCCGCAGCACAGGAGTTCACGT
Organism: Streptomyces sp. NPDC086787; assembly: GCF_044745865.1. Classification (NCBI taxonomy): domain Bacteria; kingdom Bacillati; phylum Actinomycetota; class Actinomycetes; order Kitasatosporales; family Streptomycetaceae; genus Streptomyces; species Streptomyces sp. NPDC086787. Next base: position 6,814 of record NZ_JBIVBC010000024.1, read on the forward strand.
GCGCATCCTGAGACACCTGGACATCCCCCTGGACGGACTGCTGCGCCGGGCCGCCACCCGCTTCGGCGACCGGCCGGCCGTCACCACCGGACCGGACACCGTCACCTTCGGCGCGCTCGACGAGCGGGCCGACACCGTGGCCCACCGCGTGCACCACGCCCTCGCGCGCACGGACACCGCCACCGCCGTCGCCCTGGCCTGCACCCTGGATTCCGCCTTCTGTGCGCTGTACTTCGGCGTGCTGCGCAGCGGACGCCCCCTGGCCCTGCTCGACCCCGCGGCGGGCTCCGCGGCCGCCCGCGAACTGTGCGCGGCGACCGGCGTGCAGATCGCCTTCGTACCCGGCGCGCTCGCCCGGCGGCTCCTCGCGCAAGAACACGGCCCGCACGGACAGCCGCCGGGGCCGCACACCGTGGTCGTCACCGACAACGATGCCGGGCCCGCACCGCGGACCGCCACCGCCCCGGCCACCGGCCCCGGCCCCGGCCCCGGCCCCGGCTCCGGAGCCGTGGAGGTCATCTCCCTGGCCGCCTTCCTGAGCGGCACCACCCCCGACCACCCCGGCACCGGTACTGGGCCCGTCGGCGACATCGACGCGGTGGCGTGCGTGCAGCTCGTGCCGCATCCCGCCACCGGACTGAGGCAACTGCGCCTGACCCACCGCAACCTGCTCGCCAACGCCGCGCAGATCGCCGTGGCCCACCAGCTGGACGCGGCGAGCACCGTGGTCCACCAGATGCCCGCCTACCACCCGGCACTGCTGGCGGCCGCCGTCCACGCGGGCGCCGAACAGGTGCTGGTCAACGACACGGACCCGTGCGCCGGGATGACCGTGAGCCGCAGCAGGGGCGCCACCCACTTCTACGGCCTGTCCACCCGCCTGGCCCGCCTCGCCGAGGACGAGCGGTACACCAACCACGGCGCGCTGCGCCCCGACCGGCACCTGCGGGCCGTGCTCTGCGGCGGCGCCGCCCTGGAACCGTCCGCCGCCCGCCGTCTGGGCGACACCCTGCGGGTGCCCGTGCTCCAGGGCTACGGCGTCGGCGGCCCCGGCTCACTGGGCGCGCTCTCCCACGTCCAGACACCCGGGGCCCGGCCCGAACGGGGCGCGGTGGGCGCACCGTTGCCGGGCACCGAGTGCCGGGTCGTCGACCCCGGCACCCGGGCACCGCTGCCGGTGTGGTCCGGCGGCGAGGTCGAACTCCGCGGCCCGCAGGTCCCGCCCGGCCCGGCCGGCGGCTGGCTGGCCACCGGTGACGTGGGCTACCTCGACCTGGACAACCAGCTGCACCTGGTCCGCCGCCCGGGCACCCCCTTCGCCTGCGGTGACGCCGTCGTCGCCCCCGGCGTGGTGGAACGGGCACTGCGCCAGGACCCCCGGGTCGCCGACTGCACCGTGCGCCAGGCACCCGACGCGCCCCACGGCCCGGCAGTGTGGGCCGGGGTGGTGCTGCGGGAGGCGGCACAGCCGGACAAGGACCTGCCCGGCATCCTCCAGGACATCACCGCACGCGCCAACGCCCAACTCGGCCCGGGGGAGCAGATCGCACGGCTCGAAGCACTCGGCACACCCGCCCCAACCGCCGCCGGCACGGGACCGCCACCGGGCCTGGTACGGCAGTACCTGGCGGCGGCCTAGACCCCGGCGCCACCCCTCCCGCCCCTTCCGGCAGGGCGGCGGAGCGCGGTGCGGGAACGGCCGCGGGGCCACGGCCCGTTGGACAGGCATGGGACCGAACATGCGCACAGGACACCGCGGGACGGGCCCCGGCGCGATCACACCCGACGGCTGCGCGGTCGAGCTGTACGCGCGGCTGCCGGCCGGGACGGAACCCGACATCGTCGCCGCCGCGCTCCCGGCCGGGGCGCGCCTGCTCGAACTGGGCTGCGGCGCGGGGCGGGTGACCCGCCCGCTCCTGCAACGGGGCTTCGCGGTGACCGCGGTGGACGAGTCCCCCCAGATGCTGGAGCACGTCCGCGGCACACGCACGGTGTGCAGTGCGATCGAGAACCTCGACCTGGGCGAGACATTCGACGCGGTGCTGCTGGCGTCGTTCCTCGTCCACGCGGCGGACACCGCGGTGCGCCGCGCACTGCTGCGCACCTGCGTGCGGCATGCCGCTCCGGGAGGCTGGGTGCTGATCCAGCGGGAGGGCGAGGACTGGCACACCAGCCTGCCGCGCGAGCGCACCGGCCCCGGCGGCTTCACCCTGCGGACCGTGTCGTCGCAACCGGCCGGCGAGGGCGTGCGCTCGGTGCACACGCAGTACGAGTTCCCGGACGCCACATGGACACAGACGTTCCTGTCCCGGCCGCTGACCAGGCAGCAGTTCGAGCAGGCGCTGGCGGAGGCGGACCTGGCGGTGGACCGTTACCTGACCGAGGACCGGACCTGGGTGCGCGCGGTCGTGACGCCCTGACCCTCCCCGGGGCTGCCGCTCCCCGTACCGGCGGCCGCCCGGGGCGTCACCGGCCGTGTCACTTCGGCCAGCCGATGTCGTCGTCGGACGGCTCCCTGCGCGCCGGCTCGCGGGGCCGGGAGGCGGTGAGCTGCCGGGTCTCCTCGTCACGGGGGGACACCGTCGGCGTACCGGCAGGGCAGGTCGCGCTGACCCACGGCCTCATCTCGACCCCCTGGAAGCGGGAAAGGACGGCAACCGGCCCCCGGGCGCAGGAGTCGGGCAGTTTGAGATCCTGCCGCAATCCGCTGGAGAAACGCTCGAAGAACCTACGAGACCCGCACGAGGAGCCGGAGCCTGCCCAACGGCCGGGCAACGGCAACTCGTTCCCGGTACGGATGCGACGTCCCGCCCGGAGCCGCAGCACCCCTGCCGCCCTTCGATCGGCCTGTCAGGACATCGCCGTCGGGGTGTCCCGCAGGGTGACGTTGGCGTGGCTCTCCTGGAAGCTCTGGTCCGAGACGAGCGTCAGCCGGGCCGTGGACCGGAACTCCTCCAGGGTGGCGGAACCGCAGGAGACCATCGTGGTCCTGAGCTTGGCGACGGTCAGGGCGAGCCCTTCGTTGAGGTCGCCCGCGTAGGGGACGTAGCCGTCCACGCCCTCCTCGAAGAGCAGCCCCTGACCGCCCTGGCCGTAGCGCTGCCAGTTGCGGGCACGGTTCGAGCCCTCACCCCAGTACTCCTTCACGAAGCCGTCGCGGGTGGGCAGTTTCGCGCCGGCCGCCTGGTCGAAGCGCGCGAAGTACCGCCCCATCATGACGAAGTCGGCCCCCATCGCCAGTGCCAGGGCCACGTGGTAGTCGTGGACCAGGCCGCCGTCGGAGCAGATCGGCACGTACTCGCCGGTGCGCTCACGGAAGGCGTCGCGGGCCCTCGCGACGTCCAGCACCGCACTGGCCTGGCCGCGGCCGATGCCCTTCTGGTCGCGCGTGATGCAGATGGAGCCACCGCCCACACCGACCTTGACGAAGTCCGCGCCCGCCTCGGCGAGGAAGGTGAACGCCTCGCCGTCGACCACGTTGCCGCCGCCGACCGGGATCTCCGGATAGTGCTTCTTCACCCAGGTCAGCGCCTGTGCCTGCCAGTCGCTGTAGCCGTCGGAGGAGTCGAAGCACAACGCGTCCGCGCCCGCCTCCACCAGCGCCGGGATGCGTTCTTGGTAGTCATGGGTGTTGACGCCCGCACCCACGCGCAGGCGCTTGGCGGTGTCCACGACCTGGTCCGGGAACCGCTTGTTGTCCGTGTAGTCGGACCGGAACACCAGATACTGCAGGTGGCCCGCGCCGTCCAGCACGGGCAGGCAGTCCAGCCGTTCGTCCCACAGCCGGGCGTTGGCCTCGGAAAGCGTGGCGTCGGGCCCGGCGTGGGGCAGGTCGGCGATGGCGGTCATCCGCTCACCGACCGGTGCGGCCAGGTCATGGCGTTGCGGGTGGAAGTCGCGGGAGGTCACCAGGCCGAGCAGGCGCCCGGTGGCGGTGCCGTCGTGGGTGACCGCGGCGGTGCTGTGACCCGTGCGGCGCATGACGTCGCCCAGCAGCCCCAGGGTGTCGTCGGGCCGGACGTTGGTGTCGCTGGTGACGAATCCGGCCTTGAAGTTCTTCACCTGGCGGACGGCCGCGACCTGGTCCTGGACCGACTGGTTGTGGTGCAGGAAACTCAGCCCCCCGTTGCGGGCGAGCGCGATCGCGAGTTCCGGTGTGCTGACGGCCTGCATGATCGCGGACGTGAAGGGGGAGTGCAGTTCGATCGCCGACGGCTCGCCCGCCATGTGCCGCACCAGGGACGTCCGCAGCTCGACCGTCGAGGGCGAGCAGTCGGTCCGGGTCCGGTTGGGCAGGAGCAGAAACTCGTTGAACGTCCGTGAGACCTCGGCGATGATCTGTGCCACTCGTTCCTCCTGACCCGTCGGCCGGGGCCCGACTGCCCCCGCCGTGAGGATCGCCCCCGTGTCCCAGGGCCCGGGCAGGCAGGGCCGGCACGGCAGTTGTGGAGGTGCCACCCACTGCGGCAGAGCCCTGACCGGCCCGTGGATCGAACGGGTGCGGTCGTGACCTGGCACCTTATCGACTGGCCGGCCGCAGCACGAATCGCACCTCCTGCCGCTGGGGGTCCCGCATGACCCTGGCCGCGACCGCACCGGCCGCACGCAGCCGCGCACGACGCAGGGCACGGCGCAGGGCACGGCTCACCGGAGAGGAAAAGACAGAGCGGGAAAGCGGGGGAGAAAGCGGGGGAGAGGGAAGGGAGGGCGAGGAGAGCGACGTGGGCGACGGCATGGTTCTGCTCCTTCACCGCGGCCGGTACGGCTGCGCGTGGCAATTGTTTGCCACACAGCCTGTTCAGGCTTGCTCGAATTCACGCGGAGCGGCACCGGATTCGGCTCCCTTTTCTCGGGTGCGCCTCGAATGCCCGTGGAATGCGGGGGAGTTGCCTTGATTCCCCGGGAGCCGCCCGTGAACCTCGTTTCCGGGTGCCCGAGAAGGAGAGTGAGGTGGAGGGCATGATCAGGAAGCTGATGGAGCCGGACCCGGAGACGGTCCTCGGCAGCATCGCCCTGCAGTAGGCGGGCGGCACGGCACAAGGGAGGGGGCCGCCCGGCCGGGCGGCCCCCTCCCTTCTCGCCTCCGGCCCGCTCAGATGGCCACCAGGGCCACGCACATCCCGCCCAGCGCCAGCGCCTGGAGCGCCACCCGGGCGTTGATGACGCTGTCCCAGGTCCGTTGCAGACCGCGGGCGTCGGGAGCGGTGCGGCACTGAAGCGCCGCGCCCGTGAGGACCTTGTTCACCGGGGCGCTGACCTTGTTGTAGACCGCCAGCCACAGCACCAGGGACACTGCCGCGACCGCGGCGGCCACGGCCGCCGTCGTCCTGCCGTCCAATGCGGCGACGGCGACCGTGGCCACCGTGGCCACCAGCCCGAACACGCCCGGCACCGGCATCCGCCGGTCACCGAAGCGGTGGGTCTGGCCCATCGCGCTGGTCAGCACCACGTCGTCGACGTGGGCCATGGCCGGCCGCTGCACCAGGGCCGAGAAGACGTCGGTCCCGTAGACCACCGCATTGGCCATGGTGGCCACCACGGCCAGCGTTTGCAGGAGCGCTTCCATCACAACCACCTTCGTGCGTCCACCGGTTGCCGATATGCCGTTGCCGGATACTCTTTCGACACTATATCGGTCACCGCTCTGAATGCTAGCGTTGACAACAACATTGTTCCGTCGGGGACTTCACACCGGACCTGCGCCCGGACAGAGCCACGAGGAGACCAAGAGATGGCCATAGGACGTGCCCGCCGCATACTCATCGCCGGGGGAGGGATCGGCGGCCTCGCCGCGGCCCTCGCACTGCAGCACCGGGGTTTCGAGACCGTCGTCTTCGAGCGTGCCGACTCGCTGCGCGACGGCGGCGCGGGCCTGCACATCTGGAGCAACGGCGTCCTCGCGCTGGACTACCTGGGCGTGGCCGAGGAGGTCCTCAAGGTCGCCCCCGTCCAGCACGTCGCGCACTTCACCACCTGGCGCGGCGAGGTGCTCGGCGCCTGGCCCGTCGGCGACTTCATCGAGCGCTACGGCGCCCCCACCATCGCCGTCGAACGGTCCGTGCTGCACGGCGTGCTGCGCGACGCCCTCACGGGCCCGGTCCTGCGCACCGGCGCCCGGGTCGTCTCCTTCGACCAGGACGCCGACGGCGTCACCGTCCGCTTCGCCGACGGCAGCAGCGAACGCGGCGACCTGCTGATCGGCGCCGACGGCATCCACGGCACCGTCCGCGACCACCTGTCCGGGCCCGCCCGCAACCGCTTCAGCGGCTACATCGCCTGGCGCGGCCGGGCCCCCATGGAACACCCCGGCATCCCCCCGGGCACCTTCAACGCCGTCTTCGGACCGGGCACCCGCTTCACCTACTACGACGTCGCGCCCGGCCTCGTGCACTGGATGAGCGTCGCCAACGGCGCCCCCGGCGGCCGCGACAAACCCGGCACCGCGCGTGCCATGCTGCTGCGCCGGCACGAGGGCTGGGCCGGACCGGTCGCCGACATCCTGCGCGCCACCCCCGAGGAATGGGTCCTGCGCGGCGACGTCGAGGGCCGCAGGCCCGAACGCGAGTGGGGCCGCGGCCGTGTCACCCTGCTCGGCGACGCCGCTCACCCCATCACCTTCAACATCGGCCAGGGCGCCTGCCAGGCGCTGGAGGACGCCCTCGTCCTCGCCGAGCACCTCGACCAGGGCGGTGACCCGGTCACCGCGCTGCGCCGCTACGAGAGCGAGCGGATGGCGCGCACCGCGCCCCTGCAGAAGATCGCCTGGCGGATCGGGAAGATGGGCGCCATCGAGAACCCCCTGCTGATCAGGGTCCGGGAATCCTTCATGCGCAAGAACTGGAACACCAAGGCCTTCCGGGCCGCCGAGCAGGGGCAGGTCGCCCACGGCCTGCGCTGGGCGAAACCGGGCCCCGCCGCCCCGCGGCGCAACACCGCCCCCAGCACCGCGGAATGACCCCGGCGGGGGCGCCGCGCGCCCCCGTCACCCGCACCCGCGCCTGCTCCTGTGCCCGCACCCGCGCCTGCTCCTGTGCCCGCACCCGCGCCTGCCCCGTCACCCGCATCCGTGCCTGCCCCTGCGCCCGCCCCCCGCCCCCGTCACCCGCGCCCCTCACCCCCCGTCACCCGCGCCCGCCCCCGCGCCCAGTGACGGGTCCAGACCCGCCCACACCCGGTGCGAGCCCGGAAAGCCCAGCGCCACCAGCACGTTCACCAGGATCCCCCGCGACAAGAACCACGACGTCACCTCCGCGTCCGCCCCCAGCGCCAGGTGCACCTCCCGCCACAGCTCCTCCCACGCCGCCCGCACGGCCGCCCCGAACTCACCGTCGCCCACCGACTCCGCGGCCGCCACCGCGGCGTACACCTGCATCTGCATCAGCAGCCGCTCCGGCTCCTTCACGATGACCCTCGTGTACGCGAGGGCCATCGCGTGCCGCGCCTGATCCCCCGCCAGACCCTCGGCCGCCCGGGCCAGCAGCCGCGCGGTCTCCGCCACACAGCGCGTCGCCGCGGCCAGGAACAGCGCGCGCTTGCCGGGAAACAGCCGGAACAGATACGGCTGCGACACCCCCGCCCGCCGCGCGATGTCCTGCGTAGAGGTGCCCTCGTACCCCCTGCGGGCGAACTCCACCATCGCCGCCCCCACCACGGCCGTCCGCCGCTCCTGCGCGCTCATCCTCGCCATGGCGACCACGCTCAGCCGCCCTGGCCCGCCCGTCAAGACACCCCTCCTCCCTCCACATCAGCGCCGCCCGGTTTTCGAGACACATTCGAGGAATGCGCCAGAGCGGGATGCGAGATTCACGGGGTCGAGAACCGCTCGTCGACGGCTCGATGACCCACGCCCCCACAATTCAGTGAGGTAGGAACGGGGATGAGCGACAATCAATTCACGATGTTTCCCGGCCAGGGATCGCAGCGCGCGGGCATGGCCGCACACCTGCTGCGCGAACATCCCCGAACGGCGGGACGCGTGCTGGAGCGGGCCCAAGAGGCGACCGGACTGCCACTGACCGAACTGTGCACCACGGCGCCCGACACGGAGCTGGAACCCACCGAGATCGCCCAGCCCGCCATCGTCGCCACCAGCCTCGCCGTGTACGAGGTACTGCACCAGGAGGCGGGCTTCGTCCCGGGCACGGTGGCCGGACACAGCCTCGGCGAGTACACGGCCCTGGTCGTCGCCGGAGTCCTCGACGCCGACGACGCGCTGCGCCTGGTGCGCCGCCGGGGCGAGCTGATGGCCGGCGTCTCACGCCGGGTCAGCGGAGCGATGGCCGCGATCATCGGCCTCGCGCCCGCGAAGATCGAGGAGATCTGCGCGGCCACCACCGGATCCGCAGTGGTCGAGGTCGCCAACTACAACGAGGCCGGCCAGACCGTCATCTCCGGCCAGAGCGGCGCCGTCGACGAGGCCGTACGCCTCGCCACGGCCGCCGGCGCCGAACGCACCGTGGCACTGAAGGTGTCCGCGCCCTTCCACTGCTCCCTGATGAAGGTCATCGAGGACGAGTTCGCCGCCGAACTGGAGCGGGCCGACTTCGCCCCGCCCCGCCTGCCGGTGTTCAGCTCGGTGACCGGCGCCCTGGTACGCGACGGCGCACACGCCCGCGACCTGCTGCGACGTCAGCTGGCCGGCCCCGTGCGCTGGGTGGACGTCCTGGACGCCGCCGCCTCCTACGGCGCGGGCGGCTACCTGGAGGTCGGCCCCGGCCGGGTCCTGAGCGGCTTCGCCAAACGGACCGTGCCCGACGCCCAGGTACGCAGCACCAACGACGCCCGCCGCATCACCACCCTGCTGCGCGACCTGCGCCAGGACACAGGCGCCGCCTCCGCGTACGCCGCCTGACCCCCGACCGCCGACCGCAGCGACCTCGATCCACCCGTGTGCCCGGAACAACAGAAGGGGGCGCCAGCCAGGCCCCCGGCACACGTCTCCACCACCCGGAAGACCATCTGAAAGGCAGTCAACGGTGTCCGAAACCCTGATTCCCACGACGACCGACTACCTGTCCGCCGTGCAGGCGGCCGTCGCCGACGCCCTCGGCATCGACGAGTCCGAGGCCGTCGCCGAGGCGACCCTGCTGGGCGAGCTCGGCGCCGAGTCCATCGACCTCCTCGACATCCTCTTCCGCCTGGAACGCGCCACCAAGGTGAAGATCACCGTCTCCGACATCGCCGACCTGCTCCAGGGCGGCATCCCGGACGAGGAGTTCGGCGACGAGAACGAGGTCGTCAACGACCGCGGACTGACCCACCTGGAAAGCGTCCTGCCCCAGTTCGACCGCAGCCAGCTCACCGAACCGCTGACCGCCGAGGGCGTGCTCGGCCTGTTCACCGTCCAGAACCTCACCGACCTTTTGACCGAGCGGGCCAGGGCCACCGCGGCCGCCTGAGCGGTACCCGGCTCGGCTCCGCCCGAGCGGGAGCCCTCCGCGGCCGGTGTCCGGGCCAATGGCGCCCCGGACACCGGCCGCGGGGCCCCGGCACCCTCCCGTCCGCCCCGGCCCCGTCCCGGCGGCGGCCAGGTGGCCCACCTCGCAGCAGAAACGGGAAGAGAGAGATGAAGCTGAAGGACCGTACCGCCCTGGTCACCGGCGCCTCCCGCGGCATCGGCCGGGCCATCGCCCTGGCCCTGGCCGGACAAGGGGCCGCCGTCGCCGTCAACTACCGCTCACGCCGGCAGGAGGCGCTCGCGGTGGTCAAGGAGATCGAGGCCGCCGGCGGCCGGGCCTGCGCGATCGCGGCCGACGTCTCCGACCCCGCCGAGGCCAGGCACCTGGCCGAGGAGGCCACCCGTCTGCTGGGCCCGCTGAACATGCTGATCAACAACGCGGGCATCAGCGACGACGGACTGATCTACGACTCGGCGCCCGACGCCTGGTGGAACGTCATGAAGGTCAACTTCGGCGGCGCCTACCACACCACACACGCCGTCCTGGACCAGTTCATGGCCCAGGGCGAAGCCTCCGTCGTCAACATCTCCTCCGCCATGGGCACCAGCGGCTGGATCGGCCAGTCCAACTACGCGGCCTCCAAGGGCGCCCTGAACTCCTTCACCCGCTGCGCCGCCGTCGAACTCGCCCGCTTCGGCGTCCGCGTCAACGCCGTACTGGCCGGCTTCACCCCCACCGAACTCGTCGAGGAGGTCTTCCAGCGCGACGGCGGCAAGAGCATCAAGCGGCAGATCCCGCTGCGCCGCTTCGCCACCGTCGAGGAGGTCGCGGCCGCCGCCGTGTTCCTCGCCGGACCCGACAGCGGCTACACCACCGGCGAACTCCTCACCGTCGACGGCGGCTTCACCGCCCAGCTCGGCATCGGCCGCCCGTAACGGACGGAGAGGGGACTGCGATGCGATTCCATCTGATCGACCGGATCGAGACACTGACCGCACGCGAGAGCATCACCGCGCGCAAGGTCACCTCCCTCGAGGAAACGTACTGGCAGGCCGCCCCCGACGGGCCGGCCATGCCCTTCGGCCTCGCTCTGGAGGCCCTGTGCCAGGCGGCGACCTGGCTGATCATGATCAGCACCGACCACCGGCTGCGGGCGGCACTGCTCGCCGTCGGCGAGGCCACCGCCCACCGGGACGTGGCCCCCGGAGAGGTGCTCCGTATGCACGCCACCATCGAGTCGATGACCGACGAGGCCGCCCTCCTTGACGGCACCGTCACGGTCGACGGCGAGAGCGTCCTGGAGGCCACCGGCATCCTGTGCGCGCTCATCGACGCCGAACGGCTCGACGACCCCGAGGACACCAGGCGCATGGCGCACCAGCTGCAGGGCGGAGGGCCGGTGGGATGAGCGGCACGAAACGCGCGGTGATCACCGCCATCGGAGCGGTCACCCCGCTCGGCAACGACGCCGAGACGACCTGGGAGGGCCTGGCCACCGGACGCAGCGGCGTCGGCAAACTCACCACCTTCGACGCCGAGGGCTTCCCGGTGCGCATCGCCGCACAGGTCAAGGACTTCGACGCGGCCCGGGCCATCCCCAAGCACATCGGCCGCAAACACCTCTCACGGGTCGGCGAGTTCGGTGTCGCCGCCGCCTGGGAAGCCGTCCGCAAGGCCGGCCTCGACACCCTCCCCGAGGACGTGTACGCCGCCGGTGAACGCGGCGTCGCCATGGGCGCCAGCGTCGGCCGCCCCGAACTCCAGGTCCTCCTGGACATCGGGCACCTGCGCACCAGCACCAACAGCCCGGACGCGTTCCTGTGCCGGCCGCCCGCCGTGACCCTGACCGACGACCAGAACGTGCCGCTGGCCGCCATGACCCGGATGATCGGCGCCACCGGCCCCATGATGGGCATCAGCACCGCCTGCTCCGGCTCCGGACACGCCATCGGCGAGGCCTTCCGCGCCATCCAGGAGGGCGACGCCCGGGTCATGGTCGCCGGCGGCTACGACTCCCTCACCACCTGGCTCGACCTGCTCGGCTTCAGCCTCCTGGGCGCCCTGACCGACCAGCACAACGACGACCCCGCACACGCCTCACGGCCCTTCGACGCCGACCGCAGCGGCTTCGTCGTCGGCGAGGGCGCCGTCGCCGTCGTCCTGGAGGAACGCGAAGCCGCCCTCGCCCGCGGCGCCGACATCCTCGCCGAGGTCCTCGGCTACGGCTCCACCCTCAACGCCTGGCGCATCACCGACTCCCCGCCCGACGGCTCCGGCGCCGTCCAGGCCATGCAGAGCGCCCTCACCGACGCCCGGCTCACCACCGCCGACATCGACTACGTCGTCGCACACGGCACCAGCACCCACGGCAACGACCAGTCCGAGACCGTCGCCATCAAGAAGGTCTTCGGCACCGACGCACACCACCTCGTCGTCAGCGCCCCCAAATCCATGGCCGGACACCTCACCTCCGCCAGCCTCGGCCTCGGCGTCCTCGCCGCCGTCGGCGCCATGCGGCACTCGCTGGTACCGCCCACCGTCAACCTGGAACGCACCGCCCCCGGCCTCGACCTCGACTACGTGCCGCACACCGCCCGCCCGATGCCCGTGGACGCCGCCCTGATCAACGCGTTCGCCTTCGGCGGCAGCAACACCAGCATCGTCATCGGCGCCCCGCGGGAGGAGTCATGACCACGGCTCAGGCAGCCACCACCCCTGCCGCCCCCGCCTTCGACCGCATCGAGGAACTCGAACCCGGCCGCCGCGCCGTCGCCGTGCGCAACGTCCCCCAGACCCTCCCGGTCTTCGACCACCACTTCCCGCGCTTCCCGATCCTGCCCGGCGTCCTGCTCCTGGAGAGCATGACCGCACTCGCCCGGGCCGCCGCCGGCAGCGGGCGCACCTGGCGGCTGAAGTCCGTACGCGGCGTGCGCTTCAAGCACTTCGTCGGCCCCGGCGACCAGGTACGGATCACCGCCGAGGTGACCGGGAGCACCCCGCAGACGACCGAGGTACGGGCCACCGCCCGCGTCGGGGACCGGGTGGTCGCCACCGCTCGCACCCTGACGCTGGTGAGCGCCGACGAGCCCTGGGAGGGCACAGCATGAGCGACAACGGGCGACGCGTGATGGTCACCGGCATCGGCCTGATGACCGCCATCGGCCAGGGCGCCGCACCCACCTGGCACAACCTGCTCGAAGGCCGCATCGGCATCGGCCCCATCCAGTCCTACGACCCCGCCCCCCTGCAGACCAAAATCGGCGCCGAGATCCACGACTTCGACCCCACCCAGTGGGCGAGCCGCCGCACCCTGCGCATGCTCTGCCGCGGCGACCAGCTCGCCCTCGCCGCAGCCGTCCTCGCGCTGCGCGACGCGGGCCTCGAGGACACCGGCGACCTCGGCCACCGCACCGGCCTCTTCCTCGGCAGCAACAAGGAGATGCCCCGCATGGACGAGCTGATCTCCCAGCTCCAGTCCGTGCGCGCCCCCGACGGCACCCCCGACCTCCGCACACTCGGCCAGAACGCCTCCTCGATCGTCGCCCCCCTGTTCTTCGTCGAAGGACTCCAGCCCGCCGCCGGATTCCACATCTCCGAGAAGTTCGGCATCCGCGGCGCCAACGCCTACTTCGCCGGCACCGCCGACTCCGGCGCCATGGCCGTCGGCCGCGCCATGCGCACCGTCCGCCGCGGCGAGGCCGACATCGTCGTGGCCGGCGGCTACGACGACGCCACCGGCTGGTGGGCGATGTCCAAGATGGACGGACTCGGCGTACTCAGCCCCCACTCCGAACGCGGCAAGGAAGCCTTCCGCCCCTTCGACCGCGACCGCAGCGGCTCCGTCTTCGGCGAGGGCGCCGCCCTCCTCGTCCTGGAGGAACGCGAACACGCCCTGGCCCGCGGCGCCCACTGCTACGCCGAGGTCACCGGCTTCGGCTCCGGCAACGACTGCGTCCGCCCGCCCAGCCCCCAGGCCCGCGCCCGCGGCCTGTCCCGCGCGGTGACCCGCGCCCTGACCGACGCGGGCGGCTCCTTCAACGACGGCAGCTACATCGCCGCGCACGGCTGCGCCACCCGCCAGGGCGACGCCAGCGAGACCATCGCCCTGCACGACGCCCTCGGCACGGCCGCCAAGGCCGCCCAGATCAGCAGCGTCAAACCGCAGACCGGACACCTCGTCGGCGGCGCCGGAGCACTCAACGCGGCCATCGCCGCGCTCACCCTCGACTCCGGCGTCGTCCCCGCCACCCAGAACCTCACCCACCCCGCCGCGGAATGCGACCTGGACTACGTCCCGCTCACCCCGCGCGAGACCCGGCCCGCCCAGGCACTGGCCGTCGCCCGCGGCCTGGAGGGCCAGGCGGTGGCCATCGCCATGGAGCGGACCTCATGACGGACATACCCGAGGACACACCAGAAAGGAGCGCGGACATGAGCCACGGCGAGCACGGCACCACCTCGCCGGATCACGGCGCTCGGTCCCGGCGGGTCGTGGTCTGCGGTGTGGGCGCGGTGACGGCCCACGGAGACGACGCCACCGCCCTGTGGCAGGGCATACGGTCGGGCCAGGCGGCCATCACCGCGGTGCGCGGCCTGCCCATGGACGGCTACGCCACCGAGATCGGCGGCGAGGTCCGCACCGGACGCCGCCCCGACTACGACTACCTCGCCTCCTTCGGCGGCCGCGACCCCGAACCGGCCATCGACTTCGCCCTGCTGGCCGCCCAGGAGGCACTGCGCCAGGCCGGGCTCACCCACATCCCCGCCGAACGCTGGGGCGTGGCCCTCGGCTCCTGCATGGGCGGACTGCGCAGCGCCGAGAAACTCGCCCGCCGCAGCGGGACAAACACCCCACCCGACGACGACGCCCGGCACAACCTGCTGGTCCCCCCGCAGGCCATCGCCGAGGCCGTCAGCAGCGCCTTCGGCCTCAAAGGCCCCTCCCTGTCGGTGAACACCGCCTGCGCCTCCGGCGCCCACGCCATCGCCCACGCCAGCGAGTCCATCGCCGCGGGCCGCGCCGACGCCATGCTCGTGGGCGGCACCGACGCCTTCACCGAGACCGCGTTCGCCGGGTTCACCAGCCTGCAGTCCCTGTCCACCAAGCCCGCCGCACCCTACTCCCGCGACCGCGACGGCCTCTCGCTCGGCGAAGGCGCCGGCATGCTCGTCCTCGCCGAGGAGTCCGCCGCCCGCGCCGCGGGCGCCCCGATCCTCGCCGAGGTCCTCGGCTACGGCCTCTCCGCCGACGGCTACCACGCCACCGCCCCGCACCCCAAGGGCGAGGGCGCCGCCCGCGCCATCCGCCAGGCACTGCAGTCCGCCCGCATCGACCCCGACGACGTCGCCTACATCAACGGCCACGGCACCGGCACCCCGAAGAACGACTCCGCCGAGAGCAACGCGGTACGCGCCGCACTCGGCCACGCCGCCCAGCACACGGCACTCAGCAGCTCCAAGTCCATGATCGGGCACCTGCTCGGGGCGGCCGGCGCGGTGGAGGCCATCGTCACCGTGCAGGCACTGGTCGAGCAGACCGCACCGCCCACCGCCAACTTCACCGAAGTGGACCCCAAGTGCGGCCTGGACGCGGTGCCCGCCGCCCGCCCGATGACCATCGACACGGCCCTGTCGAACAACTTCGCCTTCGCCGGCGCCAACGCCTGCGTCGCCTTCGGACGGCCCGGACAAGAACGCGCCGACGCCGCCGCCCCGGCGCACGACAAGGTCGTCATCACCGGGTTCGCCGCCATCACCCCGGCCGGTGACGGCGCCCAGGCACTGTGGCAGGCATGGCGCGAGGGACGCGTGCTCGGCGCCGAGGAGAACGGACTGCGCGTCGCCCGCGCCGACTTCGACCCCAAGTCCATCGCGCCGCGCGAGCGCCGCCGCATGGACCGCCTCGGCCGGCTCGCCGTGGCCACCTCCCGCACCGCCCTGGAACACGCCGGGCTCACCGCCGACGAGCAGGTGGGCGTGGTCCTCGGCACCGGCCTCGGCCCGATGCGCAGCATCGAGGAGTTCCTGCTGCCGGTACTGGCCGGCTGCCCCGACCACGGCAGCCCGGCCATCTTCCCGAACACCGTCTTCAACGCCGCCGCCGGCCAGGTCGCCATGAACACCGGCGCCAAGGGCCCCACCTCCACCATCACCACCGGGCACGCCGCCGGCGCCTCCGCCCTGACCGTCGCCCACGACCTGCTGCTCCAGCACCGCGCCCAGGCCGTGCTGGTCCCCGCCGTCGAGGACCTCTCACCCGGCGTCCTGGACGCCTACCGCGGACTCCCGCTGTTCGCCGACACCGACTACACCCTCGCCGAAGCCGGCATCACGCTCGTCCTGGAACGCGAGTCGACCGCCCGGGCCAGAGGCGCGCGCATCCTGGCCGAGTTCGCCGGGCACGGCACCGCCTGCGACGCCCAGGGCGTGGGCCGCTGGGACCCGCAGGGCCAGGGACTGGAGAGGGCCATGCGCCAGGCCCTCGACCACGCCGGGGTGCGGGCCGGGGAACTGGCCGCGATCTACGCCAACGCCGCCGGCCTGAAACGGGCCGACGCCCCCGAACAACTGGCCACCGACCGCCTCGCCGGCCGGGCCCCCGTCCACACCCCCAAACGGACCGTCGGCGAACCGGTCGGCGCGGGCGCCCCCATGGCCGCCCTGCTCGCGGTCACCGGCTGGGAACACGGCCAGGACCCCGGGCCCGTCCTCATCAACAGCTCCTCACTCGGCGGCACCCACATCAGCCTCGTCCTGCGCCCCGCCCGTCCCGCTACGGAGAAATGACATGCCCTCCCGTACGTTCTCCAGCACCGACCGCCATGTGTCGATCCTCGCCACCGGCGCCCACCTGCCGGGCGAACCCCTCGACAACGACGACCTGGCCCGGGTGACCGGGCCGCTGCCCGACGACGTCCTGGAGGGCATCCAGGTCCAGCGCCGGCACTGGATGGTGGACCCCGACACCGGTGAACACCGCACCAGCACCTCCAAGATGGCCACCGCGGCGGCCCGCCAGGCCCTGGAGCGGGCCGGCGTCGCAGCCGACGAGATCGACCTGATCGTGGTGTCCACCGCCAGCCCCGACTACCTGCTCCCGGTCGCCGGCACCTACGTCCAGGAACAGCTGGGCCTGGAGAGCGTCGCCGTCATCGAGGTCCGGGCCGGCTGCGTCGGCGCCGTACAGGCCCTCGACATCGCCCGCCGCCAGCTCGCCGACGGCACCTACAAGACCGCCCTGGTGATCGGCGTGGAAGCCGTCTCCCCGCTGCTCGCCCCCATCTTCCTCGGCATCGACCCGCACCGCGTACGGATGCGCGACCGGCTCACCGTCTACACCTTCGGCGACGGCGCCGGCGCGGTCGTCCTGCGCGCGGGCCAGGAGGGTTCCGCGCACGCGGGCAGCGAGCAGGTCTTCGCCACCGCCTCCATGGGCGGCACCCGCAAGCCCGGCATGCTCATCGTCGGCGGCGGCACCGACGTCCCGCTCGCCGAACAGCAGCGCCGCAAGCGCCTCATGGACATCAGGCTGGACATCCCCGGCACCGCCACCTTCGGCCCCCGGGTCTTCGTGCGCGGCATCCACGACATGCTGGAACGCTCCCAGCTCGCCCTCGCCGACCTCGACGCCTGCGTCCTGCCCGAGGGCAACGCCGAGTACTTCGCCAGCGAGTACGGCACCGCCGGGCTCTCCGAGGACGACCAGGCGGTCCTCTCCAAGAACATCGTGGAGAACCTCACCGACGTCGGCGCCACCGGCTCCGCCGCCGTCCCCCTCGCCCTGGACGCCGGCTGGACCGAGGGCCGTATCCGGCCCGGCCACAAGGTGCTGCTGCTCGCCATCGAGGCCAGCCGCTACCTCTACGCGGGGCTCACCCTCACCTGGGAAGCGCCGTACCCCGGCAAGTGACGGCCACTCACAGACCGCAGCCCTACGACCCGTAAGGACCGAACGTGTCGACACAGCAGACCGTGCAGACCGCCGCGACCGGTGAGTCCGGACAGAGCGTGGAGGAGCGCAACAAGAAGACCATCCGCTCGGTCTTCGACGTCTTCGTCAACAAGGGCGACTTCTCCATCGTCGACAAGATCTACAGCCCCCAGATGGTCGACCACCAGCCGCTGCCGGGCGCCACCGAGGACCTGGACGGCGTCAAGTACACCATCGCCGGTCTGCGGGAGGGCTTCCCCGACCTGCACGTGACCATCGAGGACATGAGCGCCCACGCCAACTACGTGGTCATCCACAACACCTGGCGCGGCACCCACCTCGGCGACTTCCTGGGCATCGCACCCACCGGGCAGTACATCGAGTTCAAGGGCGTCGTGGTGTGGCGGCTGCTGGACAACGGGCTGATCGCCGAACGCTGGGGCATCGGTGTCGAGGGCAACATGCTGGAGGTGCTCGGCATGCGCCGCCTCGCCCCCGCCGCCCGCGCCGGCGCCCGCTCCGAGGCCCGCCGCGGCGCGAAGCCGGGGACGGTGCTGGTGCCGCTGCCGCCCGGCAGGGCCGGCCGCTGGGCCGAGGTGCAGGCGGAGCTGGCCGGACCGCGCCGGCTCGACTACGAGGCCTCGCGCCGGCGGGCCGGCATCGTCCAGGAGTCCTTCGCCGTGCAGCGCGTCGGTGCGCAGGACGTGGCGGTGCTCCGGCTCGAGTCCCGTGACCCGGCGCTGTCGGGACGCAAACTGCGCGACTCCGGCCACGAGTTCGACGCCTGGCTGCGCACGGCCGCCGTGGAGGTGTTCGGCACCGACCCGTGGGCCGCGCTCGCCGACCGGGCCGCCGCGGAGCAGGGGCACCACTGGTCGAACGTCGCCGCCGAGCTCACCACCCGCTGACCCCCGTTCGCTGCCGGTCCGTCAAGTCGGCAGCCCGGCACCCGCGTTGCCGGGCCGGGCTGCTGGCTTCCCCGAATATATCAATGCTAGGATTTCTAATAATGGCAAGTGCCCGGGGGAGTACCACCCGAACCGCCAGCCCTCCCAGGCCCGCACGGCTCAGGAAGGAACCGATTCATGCGGCAACGTAAGCTCGGCAGCCAGGGACTCACGGTCTCCGAGCAGGGCCTCGGATGCATGGGCATGACCTTCGCCTACGGCCCCGCCGACGACGCCGAGGCCCTGCGCACCGCCCACCGGGCCCTCGAACTCGGCGTCACCCTGCTGGACACCGCCGACTTCTACGGCCCGCACACCAACGAGGAGTTCGTCGGCCGGGTCATCGCCGGCCGCCGCGACGCCGTCACCGTCTCCTCCAAGGTCGGCAACGAGATCTCCCCCGAAGGCACCATCACCGGACGGATCAACGGCCGCCCCGAATACATCCGGGCCACCGTCGACGGCACCCTGCGCCGCCTGGGCACCGACCGGCTCGACCTGTACTACCTGCACCGCGTCGACCCCGACGTACCCGTGGAGGACAGCATCGGCGCCCTCGCCGAACTCGTCGCCGCCGGAAAAGTACGCCACATCGGCATCTCCGAGGCCGCCGCGCCCACCATCCGCCGCGCCCACGCCGTCCACCCCCTCAGCGCCGTACAGACCGAGTACTCGCTGTCCACCCGCGACGTCGAGGTCAACGGTGTCCTGGCCACCGTCCGCGAACTGGGCATCGGCTTCGTCGCCTACAGCCCCCTGGGCCGCGGCCTGCTCACCGGCCGCATCCGCAGCCTCGACACGCTCGCCGCCCACGACTTCCGCCGCAACGTCCCCCGCTTCCAGGAGGAGAACCTCGCGGCCAACCTCACCGTCGTCGAACGCCTCGACGCGCTCGCCGCCGACAAGGGCGTCACCACCGGGCAGCTCGCCCTCGCCTGGGTCCTCGCCCGCGGCCAGGACGTCATCGCCATCCCGGGCACCAAGCGCGTCGCCTACCTGGAAGAGAACGCCGCCGCCGGCGACGTGCACCTGAACGCCGGCGACCTGGCGGCACTGGACGAGATCGCCCCCTACGGCAGCACCGTCGGGGACCGCTACCCCGCAGGCGCCATGGCCACGCTCAACCGCTGACCCGGGGCCACGGACGCGAAGGTGACTGAGGAGCAACCATGGTGAACATCACGATCATCGGCGGCGGGATGGCCGGCCTGACAGCGGCGATCGCCGCCGCCGAGCAGGGCGCCCACGTCACCGTCCACGAGGCGCACACCCACCTCGGCGGCCGCGCCCGCTCCGCCGAGGCGCCGTACATCACCAACGACGGCCCGCACACCATCATGAACAACGGCGAGGCCTGGCAGTGGCTCATCTCGCGCGGCGTGGCCGGCCACTACGTGCGCCTGTCCTTCCACGAGTGGACCCGGATGCGCTTTCGCCACCAGGGCAGACTGCGCATGACCCTGCCCCCCGGCTACATGCGCATGACCCTCCTCAACCGCGACCGGCCGGTCCCCGTCGACCAGTCCTTCCAGGACTGGGCCTCGAAGATCTTCCCGCAGCAGACCGTCAACGAAGCCCTCGGCTTCCTCGGCCCGATCGTCTTCCACGGCGACCCCGGCACCCTGTCCGCCGCGTTCGTCTGGGAACGCCTGCTGCGCGTGGGCACCCCCAAGTTCCCCCTGCCCAGCCGGTACTTCATCGGCGGCTGGGGCCAACTCGTCGCACGCATGGCCCGCGTCGCCCGCCGCCACGGCGTCGTCATCGAGACCAACTCCCGCCTCACCGAACTGCCCACCGGCAAGGGCCCGGTCATCGTCGCCACCTCGCTCGCCGCCGCCCGCGGCCTGCTCGGCGACAGCACACTCGACTGGCCCAGCGGCACCGCCGCCCTCGTCGACATGGCCGTCACCCACTCCAAGAAGGACGGCAACGTCTCCTTCGACATGGACGAAGGCGGCTTCACCTCCCAGTACTCCGACCACGACCCCTCCCTCGCCCCCAAGGGCGAAGCCCTCTTCCAGGGCGCCATGCCGCTGCGGCCCGGCGAGAACAAGGCCCAGGCCGTCGAACGGCTGGAAGGACTCTTCGACCTCACCACCCCGGGCTGGCGCGAACGCACCCTGTGGCGCCGCGACGGCGTCTCCCGCGGCCGCACCGGCGCCGTCGACCACCCCGGCTTCAGCTGGCGCGACCGGCCCGCCATCGACCGCGGCGACGGCGTCTACCTCATCGGCGACAGCGTCGCCGCCCCCGGCATCCTCGCCGAGACCTCCATCAACAGCGGCCTCAAAGCCGCCGAACTCGCCGTACGAGCACGGCCGGTGAGCACACCCAGCCCCGCCGCCCTCGGCCGGTGACCACCTGACCACCCGTCCCACCAGACCCCGTGAAGAGGGGGTGCACCCATGCGAATCACGCTGTCCCAGCGCGACACCCCGGACTGGCAGGTCGCCGCCGACCTCGTCCAGGACGTGTTCGCCGCCCAGTACGACGCCCGCATCCGGCCCAACCCGGACGCCTTCCTGGCCTACTTCGAGACCGCGGAGGACGGCTCCGAGGCCGCCCTCGCCTGCGCGGGCCTGTCCTTCCCCGAACAGGAAGGCATCCTGCTGGAACGCTATCTCGACCGCCCCGTCGAACAGGTCATCGGCGACGAACTCGGCTCCCCGGTGGCCCGCGGACAGATCCTCCAGGTCGGCAACATCGCCTCCGTCCGCGCCACCGCCGGCGGCGAGATCATCAAGGCACTGCCCCTGGTCATGGCCTGCCTCGGCCGCCCCTACGCCGTCATGACCATGACCGGCCGGCTCGCCATGCTGATGCAGCGCCTCGGCGTGGTCTTCCACCCCCTCGTCGACGCCTCCAGCGACCGCCTCACACCCGAAGAGGCCGCCGACTGGGGCTCCTACTACGACACCCGGCCCGTCGTCGGCTGGGCCGAGGCCGCCGCCCAGAGCACCCTGCTGCTCGCCGCGATCGGCCGCTACTGCTTCGAATCGGTCGACATGCGGTTCGTCGGCAACCGCCCCGAGCAGAGGGTGCTGACCCGTGCAGCCTGACACCCACACCGTGAACCTGACCGCCCAGCTCCTCGCCCGCGCCGACAGCGACGACACCATGGTCCGCGTCCTGTCCGCCGGCAACACCCCGGACACCGAACGCACCTACCGCTACCGCGACATCATCGGCGCCGCCCTCGTCCTCGCCGCCCGGCTGCGCGACTGGGAACAGCAGCACGGCCGCCCCGCCCGGGTCGGCCTGCTCGCCGAGAACTCCCCGGACTGGGTCGCCGCCGACCTCGCCCTGCTGTTCGCCGGCGCGGTCGAGATCCCCGTCCCCACCGCCTTCGCCGCCGAACAGGCCGCCTCCCTCTTCGAGACGGCCGACCTCTGCCTGGTCGACGACGGCGGCACCGACGCCCTCGCCCGCTGGACCAAGGACCGCACCACCGGCGTACTGCCCGACGGCTGCCCCGTCACCCCCATCGACCTGCCCGCCCTGCTGGCCGCCGCACCCGCCACCGCGCCCGCCTGGCCGGCACCCGCCCACGACGCCGTGGTCAAGGTCATCCACACCTCCGGCACCACCTCCGCCCCCAAGGGCGTACGGATCCGCCGCCACGGCATGGACGCCCTGCTCGCCTCCCTGCGCGCCCGCACCACCACCGCCCTGTTCGAGCGCTACCTCTCCATCGTCCCGCTCAGCCTGCTCATCGAACAGGTCGCCGGCCTCTACATGCCCTTCCTCGCGGGCGGCTCGGTCACCTTCATGCCCCCCGGCACCGCCCTGGTCGGCACCGCCGCCGACGCCGCCCCCCGCATGCTCCAACTGCTGCGCCGGGCCCGGCCCACCGCCCTGGTCGTCCCGCCCACCGTCGCCGGACTGTTCCTCGCCCTGTGCGACCAGCAGCCCGAGGAGAACACCACCCAACGCCACCTGCGGATCTTCGGCCACGAAGGCCCCGTCTTCATCGCCTGCGGCGGCGCCCCGGTACCCGCCGAGATCCTCCAGCGCCTGCACGAGCACGGCCTCACCGTCCACGAGGGCTACGGCCTGAGCGAGAACTCCTCCGTGGTCTCCTGGAACTTCCCCGGCGAAGTCCGCTTCGGCACCGTCGGCCGCCCCCTGGACCACGTCGAGGTCCAGCTCGCCGACGACGGCGAACTCCTCATCCGCAGCACCTCCCTGTTCGCCGGCTACACCCGCGAAGACCCCTCCAGCGTCGTCGTCGACGCACACGGCTGGCTGCACACCGGCGACCTCGCCGCCCTCGACGACGACGGCTACCTGCGCATCACCGGCCGCAAGAAGAGCCTCGTCATCACCGCCGGCGGCCGCAACATCTCCCCGGAGTGGGTCGAAGCCCGCTACCGCGAACTCGGCTTCGTCCGCGAGGCGGCCATCGTCGCCGACGGACTCGAAGCCGTACACGGCCTGTTCGTCGTGGAGGCCGGGCTCGACCACACCACCGCCCGCCGCCGCATCGAGGAGTTCGGCAACGAACGCCTCTCCGCCATCGAACGCGCCGCCGTCATCCGCCTCATGGCCGAGGACGACCCCGACTACGCCCGCTGCTTCACCGTCACCGGCCGCCCGCGCCGGGACACCATCCGCGCCCACCTGCTCGGCGACGCCTCCGGTGCGGACGCCGCGGACACCCGTATCAAGGAGAAGGCATGAGCACCGCCGCGAACACCTCGAAGACCGCCGTGAAGACCAGCCCCTACGGCACCGGCAGCGGCCTGCTGGTGCAACCCGCCGCAGGCACCGCCCCCGACGCCGTCGACACCACCGAACTCCTCGCCCTCCTCAAGGAAGCGGGCTTCCTGCTGCTGCGCGGCTTCGACACCGACATGACGTCCTTCACCGCCCTGGTGCAGAACACCTCCACCTCCACCACCCTCGACCCCGCCCGCGACTTCTACTC
Source organism: Streptomyces sp. NPDC086787 (assembly GCF_044745865.1). Taxonomy (NCBI): domain Bacteria; kingdom Bacillati; phylum Actinomycetota; class Actinomycetes; order Kitasatosporales; family Streptomycetaceae; genus Streptomyces; species Streptomyces sp. NPDC086787. The sequence continues at coordinate 30,016 of NZ_JBIVBC010000024.1, forward strand.
CGACGTCGCCCAGAAAGTCGACGCCGGCCTCGACGAGGTCGGCCTGCACACCGAGAACGGCAACAGCCCCTTCCGCTCCCACCTCGCCTGGTTCTTCTGCGAGAAGGCCGCCACCTCCGGCTCCCAGACCACCGTCTGCGACGGCTACCGCGTCTGGGACGCCCTGTCCCCGGCCGCCCGCGAGGCGTTCTCCCAGCAGGACATCGTCTACAGCCGCTACGTCTCCGAAACCCAGTGGCGCGGCATGGCCCACCACCTCCTCGGCCGCAGCAAGCCCGCCGAAGAGATCCAGATATCCGAACTCCTCGCCCTCACCGCCACCCTCAAGGGCACCGAGATCGTGCCCGAGGCCGACGGCGGCATCCGCTACTCCTACACCACCCCCGCCGCCGACATCACCGTCTTCGGCACCCGCCCCTCCTTCGCCAACAGCATCCTCGGCCCCTCCTTCAACTACGAGAAGCCGAAGATCACCTTCGCCGACGGCACCGAGTTCACCCCCGAACTCCTCGCCGAGGTCGAGGCCGTCACCGCCGCCCTCACCGAGAACCTCGACTGGCAGGACGGCGACATCGCCGTCATCGACAACACCCGGGTCATGCACGGCCGCCGCGCCATCACCGACCCCCACCGCACCATCTACAACGCACTCAGCTACATCGCCGTACCCGACGCCGCCTGACGGCACCCCCCGGGCCGCCGGACAGAGGCAGAACAGAGGCAGAAAGGCAGAGTGGGGCAGCCATGGACACACGAAAGGCAGCCATGGGCACCGAACCGCACACGTCACCCGCCGAGAAGAACCCCCCGCCCGACCCACGGCGCTGGCGCCTGCTCGTGTTCGTCGCGATCGCCCAGTTCATGGTCCTCCTCGACACCACCGTCGTGAACCTCGCCCTGCCCGCCATCCAGGCGGACCTCGGCGCGAGCGCCACCGCCACCGAATGGGTCCTCACCGGCTACATCCTCTGCTTCGGCGGCCTGATGCTGCTCGGCGGCCGCACCGCCGACCGCTGGGGCAGACGCCGCACCTTCCTGGTCGGCGCCGTCCTGTTCACCGCCGCCTCCCTGCTGTGCGGACTGGCCGGCGGCACCGCCGTACTGATCGCCGCCCGCGCCCTGCAGGGCTGCGGCGCCGCCTTCCTCTCACCCGCCGCCATGTCCCTGGTCACCACCTCCTTCCCCAAGGGCCGCGAACGCACCACCGCGCTCGCCGTCTGGGCGGCACTCGCCGGACTCGGCGGCACCCTCGGCGTCGTCCTCGGCGGCGTCATCACCGACAGCCTCGACTGGCGCTGGATCTTCTACATCAACATCCCCTTCGGCGTCGTCGCCGTCGCCGGAGTACTGCTCCTCGGCGGCCGCCGCGAGACCCTCACCCCCGGCGCTGGCCCCGACTGGCTGGGCGCCGTCACCGTCACCGGCGGCCTGGCCGCACTCGTCTACGCCATCGTCAACATCCAGGACCACGGCTGGCGTTCCACCCCGTACGTGACGGGCCCGTTCGCCGCCTCGCTGCTGCTGCTCACCGCGTTCGTCGTCGTGGAGCTGAAGGTCGCCGACCCGCTCATGCCCATGCGGCTGTTCGCCACCCGCTCACTCGTCGCCTCCTCCGTCGGCCGCATCCTGACCAGCGGCGTGCAGGCCGCCGTCCTGTTCCTGAGCAGCTACTACCTCCAGCGCACCCTGGGCTGGTCCACCCTGAAGTCCGGCTTCGCGTTCCTGCCGCTCGGCGTCATCGCCATCGCCGTCACCGCCCCCGCCACCCGCGTCATGCACCGCTTCGGCCCACGCCCCGTCTACATCGCGGGCGCCGCCGGCTCCGTCGCCGGCCTGTTCCTGCTCACCCAGGCCCCCCACGACGGCGACTACGCCACCCAGGTCCTGCCCGCCCTGCTGATCCTCGGCGCGGCCATGCAGTGCTGCACCATCCCGGTCAACGTGGCCGGCGTCTCCGACGTCCCGCAGGAACAGCAGGGCATCGCCTCCGGCGTGCTCGTCGCCGCCTTCCAGGTCGGCGCCTCACTGGGCGTGGCCACCGTCGCCACCAGCGCCCTGACCCGCACCACCGCCGAACTCACCACCGGCACCGCACCGGCCGTCGCCTGGCTCGACGGACTGCACCTCGGCTTCTGGATCGCCGCCGGCATCGCGGTGCTCAACCTCGTCAACGCCGTCGTCGGCCTGCCCGGCCGGCGCCGCACCACCACCAGCACGGCACAGCCACAGACCACCTGACAGCCCGACAGCCCACTTCCACCCCCCACCCCTTGCAAGGGAGACCCTCATGGCAAGCCCCGGAGACGTTCTGCGGCTGGGCGAGGACCGGCTCACCTTCCTGGCCACCGCCGCCGAGACGGACGGCGCCTACGTGGAGGTGGCCGTGGAGTACTCCCCGGCCAGCATCAAGCCGCCCCAGCACTACCACCCCCGGCAGACCGAGCGGATGCAGGTGGAAGCCGGACGGCTGCACCTCCTGCTGAACGGCACCCTGCACGAGTACGGCCCCGGCGACGAGTTCTACATCCCGCCGGGCGCCGTGCACTCCATCTGGAACCCCGGCCCCGAACGGGCCCGGATCACCTGGCGCACCACACCCGCCTACAAGACCGAATCGGTCTTCGAGACCCTGTGGGGCCTGACCAACGAAGGACGCCTCAAGCCGGACGGCAGCCCGCGCCTGCAGATGCCGCTCCTCGCGCTCGGCTTCCGCGACGAGTACCGGGTCGTCACCGGCCGCCCCTTCCTGGTCGACATGGCACTGTGCACCGCGCTCGCACCGCTGTCCGTGGCCCTGGGCTACCGCCCCACCTACCGCCCCCCGCAGGAACGGCCCGCCGCCCACCCCCAGACGGCCTGACCCGCCCGACTCCGGCCCTCCGGCCGGATTTCGAGTCCCCTGCGAGCCCGCAGCGAGCCGGCGGCGAGCGTGCGGCGAGTGCCGGGCGAGTGCGGAGCGAGGGCCGGACGAGGCACGCGTCCTAGCGTCGGCCCCAGCGGATCCACCGGAAGCACCGGACGGGATCCACCGGATTCACCGCGACGCGTGGAGGAACGGGAACATGGCCAGCGACCAGCACGGATTCACTCTCCCAGGTGCAGATCTCCCCGCGCCCGACGCCGACCTGCGCAAGCGGCGCGAGGCGGTGGTCATGGCGCACACCATCGCCGAGACCCAATGGGACATCGACGGCGTCTTCGCCACGTTCCCGCGCGGCCCCGTCTACCGCATCCAGGCCTTCGAGGAAGCCGAACTGACCGGCCCCGACGCCATCCGCAAGGGCTACTTCGACGACATGCAGGCCGCGTTCCCGAACCTCGAACACGACCTGCTCCACGTCCACCACACCCCCACCGCGGTGATCCTGGAGGCCTGGGCCCGCGGCAAGCAGGAAGCCGACTGGCGCGGCATACCCAACCACGGCAAGTCCATCGACGCCCCGGTCCTGGTCATCTTCCACTTCGACGGCGACGTACTGATCGACGAGACCCTGTACTTCGACATCGCCACCTTCCAGCGCCAGCTCGCCTGAACCCGGGCGGACGGCCCCGCGGGGCCCCCGGCCGGACACGGCCCCGGGGGCCCCGCGGCACATCCGCCCGCCCCGGGGGCCGAGCGGCCGCCGAGCCGGACTCAAGGGGAAGTCGAGTTTCCGTCCGTAGCGTCGTGCGCGCCGGCCCGCCGTGTGCCCGGCCGCCACTGTCGTACGCCGGAATTCGTCCTTGCGACTCTCCGCGACGAGCATCTCGCACCGACCGCCTCCAGAAAGGATGCTCGAATGAGCACCGTCAACCCCCCATCAGCGGGCGGAGGAACGAAGGGGCTGGTCTTCTGGGCCATCCTCACCACAGGCCTCGCCTCCTTCATGGCGGGCCTGGACAACCTCGTGATCATCACGGCGCTGCCCACCATCCGGGAGAAGCTCGGCGGCAGCCTCGCGGACCTGGAATGGACGGTCAACGCCTACACCCTGTCCTTCGCGGTCCTCATGATGTTCGGCGCCGCACTCGGCGACCGGTTCGGCCGCCGCAAGGTCTTCTGCCTCGGCCTGCTGCTGTTCACCGGCGCCTCCGCGGCCGCGGCCCTGGCCCCCGGCGTCGGCGCACTCATCGCCGCCCGCGCCGTCCAGGGCGCGGGCGCCGCCATCGTCATGCCGCTGTCGGTCACCCTGCTGACCGTCGCCGTCCCGCCGGAGAAGCGCGGCTCCGCCCTCGGCATCTGGGGCGCCATCAACGGCCTGTCGATCGCCGCCGGCCCGCTGGTCGGCGGCGTCATCGTCGAGCACCTGTCCTGGCAGTGGATCTTCTGGCTGAACGTGCCGATCGGACTGCTCCTCGCCCCGATCTCCTGGCGCAAACTCGCCGAGAGCAGCATCGCCGACTCCCGCCTCGACGCCGCCGGCACCGTCCTGTCCGGCATCGGCCTGTTCGGCATCGTCCTCGGCCTGATCAAGGGCCACGAGAACGGCTGGACCTCCCCGATGGTCCTCACCGGACTCCTCGGCGGCGCGGCCGTGATGGCCCTGTTCGTCCTGTGGGAGAACCGCACCGACAAACCCATGGTGCCCATGCGGCTCTTCCGCGGCCGCGCGTTCACCGGCATCAACCTCGCCGGCGTCCTCATGTCGGTCGGCATGTTCGGCGCCATCTTCCTGATGACCCAGTTCTTCCAGCTCATCCAGGGCTACTCCGCGATGGAGGCAGGCGTACGGCTGCTCGCCTGGACCGCGATGCCGATGGTGGTCGCACCCATCGCCGGCATGGTCTCCGACCGCATCGGCGGCAAACCCGTCGTCGCCGTAGGCCTCGCCATGATGACCGCCGGCATGGCCTACTGGGCCCTCGTCATGGACCCGGACGTCTCCTACGTCAAACAGCTCCCCGCCCTGATGATCTGCGGCGCGGGCATGGCCATGTTCTACGCCCCGCTGATGAACCTCACCATGGGCTCGGTCGCCGAGCACGAACAGGGCATCGCCTCCGGTGTCACGGCCGCCACCCGCGAGGTCGGCGCCGCCCTCGGCGTCGCCCTGCTGGCCTCCATCTTCAGCGCCAACGGCGGCTTCGCCTCCCCGCAGAACTTCGTCGACGGCCTGGTCCCGGCGATGTGGGTGGGCGCCGCCGCGGTGGGCCTGGGCACCCTGTCCATGCTGATCGTGCCCGGCCGCCACGCACCGGCCGCAACCGCACCCGTGGCCGGCTCCCCGGCCGCCGCACACGACAAGACCCAGCCGGCGGCCACCGCCCGCTGACCGCACATCAGGCGTGGCGCCGGCCTCCCCGCACGGGAGACCGGCGCCACGCGCCAACGCCCCGCACCCGCACAGCTCCCGGCACCCGAGGAAGCGGAGAAGCATGGCCATCGAGGAAATGAAGGTCAAGGACGCCTTCAGGATCACCCCGTCGCACATCGCGGACAACCGCGGCCACTTCTTCGAGGCCTGGCGGCTGAGCGAACTGACCGCGGCCGGCGGCCAGACCTTCGAGGTCCGGCAGGTCAACTACTCGGTCTCCCACCGCAACACACTGCGCGGCATCCACGGCACCACACTGCCCCCGGGCCAGGCCAAACTCGTCACCTGCGTACGCGGCGCCGCCCTGGACGTGGTCGTGGACCTGCGGGTCGGCTCACCCACCTTCGGCATGTTCGACACCACCCTCCAGGAAGCCGGCTCCGGCATCGGCGTCTACCTCCCCGACGGCCTCGGCCACGCCTTCCTCGCACTGACCGACGACACCTGCATGAACTACCTGTGCTCCGAGGAGTACGTACACGGCACCATGGTCGACATCCAGGCCCTGGACCCCGCCATCGGCATCCCCTGGGACACCTCACAGCCCTTCATCCGCTCACCCAAGGACGCCGCCGCACCCACCCTCGCCGAAGCGGTCACCGCCGGCCTGCTGCCCACCTACGAACAGGCGAAGGCGTCCTACCGCGCACCAAAACCCTCCTGACACCCCCCTGAACCGGCCACGCAAACCACCCGCCCAGCCCGGACGGCCACAGGCCCGCCACACCCCGGAGCACGGGGGAGCGAAGCTGCTCCGGGCGGGGCCGACAGCCGCGACGCCCGCGCGTCCCGGCCCCACCCACGAACCCGTGGGGGATCATTCACCACGGGGACCGGCATGACGGAGCGTTAATTCCGGCGTGGAGGAACGCGCGTGGCTGCGGACACCTTGATGGAGCGGATCAGCGACTACGCCAACCGCGCCGACCCCTACCCGCTGTACGCCGAACTCCGCGACCCTCCTCCAGGACCCGCCCCCCTACCGGCAGAGCGCCGTCCTGCGCGGACCCCGCCACCTCCCCCCTCACCCTGTGACCCACCGGCCCTACCAGGTGGTGCCGGCGGGCTCCTCGATGGTGGTGTTGATGCGGTTGAAGAAGTTGGTGAGAGCGACCATCAGGATGATCGAGGACAGCTGCCGCTCGTCGAAGTGGTCCGCGGCCTCGTTCCACACCTCGTCGGAGACGGCCTTGCCCGGACGGTCGGCGATCCGGGTGGCGGCCTCGGTCAGCGCCAGGGCGGCACGCTCCTCGTCACTGAAGAACGGCGCCTCGCGCCAGGCGGCCACGGCATGCAGACGCTCGTCGGTCTCACCGTGCTTCTTCGCACCGGCCACACCGGAGAACACACAGGCGCTGCAGCCGTTGATCTGACTGGCCCGCAGATGGACCAGCTCCAGCAACTGCGGGGACACCCCGCCCTGGTACGCGGCCTTGTAGATGTTCTGGATGCCCTTCGTGGCGTCGGGCAGGACCAGAGCGGGGTTCTTCATCCGGGCGTTCATCCGATGCTCTCCTTGTGATCCGTTAGCGTCTGTCACTGGACCGACGGATCACAACACGGGGATGTGACAGGTGAGCGGGGAAATATTTCTGGCAGAGCGCGCCGAGCGTTTCGAGGCGGAGCGCCCGGGCCTGCGGGCGGTGGCCTACCGGATGCTGGGCTCACTCGCCGAGGCGGAGGACGCCGTCCAGGAGACCTGGCTCAAGCTCAGCCGCGCCGACATCAGCGACGTGCGCAACCTCGGGGCGTGGCTCACCACGGTCGCCGGCCGGGTGTGCCTGGACATGCTGCGCTCGCGCGCCTCACGGCGCGAGGACCCGCTGCCCGAGCAGGAGGCACCGCTGCGGCTGCCGGACCCGCTGGTCACCCCCGAACAGGAGGCCCTGGTCACCGACGAGGTGGGCCTCGCCCTCATGGTCGTACTGGACACCCTCTCCCCGGCCGAGCGGTTCGCCTTCGTCCTGCACGACATGTTCGACGTGTCCTTCGACGACATAGCCGCCGCCCTCGGCCGCACCGCGCCCTCCACCCGGCAGCTCGCCAGCCGGGCCCGCCGCCGCGTCCAGGGCGCCACCCCGGCGGCCGACACGGACCACGCCCGCAAACGCGAGGTCGTCGAAGCCTTCCTGACCGCCTCCCGGGGCGGCGACTTCGAGGCCCTGCTCGCCGTCCTCGCCCCCGACGTGGTCGCCCGCTCCGACGGCGGCACCCTCATCCCGGGCATCCGGCGCCGCGGCGCCGCCGACGTGGCATCCCAGGCCATCACCTTCTCCCGCTTCGCGACCGACGCGCACCTGGTGCTGGTCAACGGCACACCGGGCGTGGTCTCGTTCGCCGAGGGCCGGCCGCTGGCCGTCATGTCGTTCACCATCCACGGCGGCCGCGTCACCGCACTGGACATCCTCAAGGACCCCGACCGCCTGCCCGGCCTCAACCTCCTGAAATGAGGTGGCCGACGGACCACGCAACCGCCTACGGTCCCGACCATGCCCGAACTCCAGCCGCTCCGCCCGGACCACGCCCCCGCGCTCCTCGCCTTCGAACGCGCCAACCGGGCCTACTTCGCCGCGTCCGTCCCCGACCGGGGCGACGACTACTTCGCCCGCTTCGACGAACACCACCGCGCCCTGCTGGCCGAACAGGACACCGGAGCCTGCCGCTTCCACCTCCTCATCGGCGACGCCGGCGAGATACTGGGCCGGGTCAACCTGCTCGACCTCGCCGACGGCACCGCCGACCTCGGCTACCGCATCGCCCAGCACGCCGCGGGCCGCGGCCTTGCCACCGCCGCCGTACGGCAGGTGTGCGCCCTGGCCGCCGGCACCTACCGGCTGACCGCCCTGCGCGCCGCCACCACCGTGGACAACACCGCGTCCCGGGCCGTGCTGGCCCGCAACGGATTCACCGTCACCGGCGAGACACGGCTCTCGGGCCGGCCCGGCCTGACGTTCTTCCGGGACCTCGCGGATGCGGGTCGACCGCCCGGAAACGGGCGATCACCACGGCCGGCACAGCCAAGGCAGGCGGGCACGGCCTGGACACCGCGGGCAACGCCACCGCCTCCGGCACCGGCGTGAGGCGCCGAGGTGTTTGACGCCGTCCTGTGAGAACGGCTCACGCCGAATACAAAGCTTGCTTGCAGGGCGGTGAAGGTAGGTCCGGCGTTTGGCGCCCCGATCGGGCGTACGTGCCTGGCGGGCGCGTTCTGACTAGACCTTGATGACAGTGATGCGAGGGCCGCACAGGGCGGTTAGATCCTCGGGGTCCGAGGTGAGAATCGTCGCCGGACCGGGGGCTGCGAGGGCGGTGGCGCCGAGCATGGCGTCGATGGCGTATTTGTGGCCGTGCAGGCCGGCGTCGGCGAGGAGGGCGGCGGCGTGGCGGGCGATGGGTTCGGTGACCGGTTCGATGACGAGGCGTGAGAGGGTCCACTCCAGGGCCGGGCGGTTGATCCGTGGGTGGACCACTTCCACGAGAGCGGCCGCGGAAGTGATCACCCGCAGGTCGTCGGCACGAGCGAGGGCGAGCCAGCCGGTGACGGTGCGGTCGCGAAGGACGGCCTTCGCCAGCCCTTCGCTGTCGAGGACGAGGGTGCCGCCGGAGGCAACGGCGGACGAGCGGGTCACGCGGCGCTCGCCCTGCCTTGCGTTTGCTGCCGGGCCTGGTGGAGCTGGTCGCGCAGGGCCTGGATCTCTTCGTCGGTGATGGGCCCGTGCTCCGCCTCGGCGACCTGGATGAGTTCGTTGAGACTGTCCCGCTCGATCTGGCGCGCGACGGCGGCGGCGACATAGGCAGACAGGCCCGAAGGGCCGCTGCGGGCCCTGGCAGCCTCGGCGATGTCGCGGGGCATGGTGATGGAGTACTTCCCGGTAGGATCACTCATGCTACTCATCCTACCTTCGATCCTCCTCGTTTCGAGTGGGGCTGGCACTGCGAAGCCGTCGAGCCGCCTGCGTATCCAGGAACGGGAGCAGGTCGTGGCCCAGGCGGTCGGGGACGTGTTCGACGCTGTCCCCGGTGGCGCCCGCGAGGTCCAGCAGAAGCGGGGCAGTTCCTTGTTGCTGAGCTCCGTGCCCCCGGCATCCCGGCCGGGGGCACGGTCGTGGGTCAGGCGATGGTGGTGATCGTCTTCCACAGCACGCTGGTGCTGGCGATGTGATGGGCGCCGAGCCGGTATCCGTTGGCGTCGGGAGCCGTGCCCATGTACGCCCACAGTTCCCGGTCGGCGGTGACGGTGAACAGGTCGGCGATGCCGTCGCCGTCCGCGTCGCCGGGGGAGGCCATCAGCGGCTGGCCGGCGGCGGTGTACGCGGCGTTCGTGATGGCGGTGCGGGCGCTGAGGCTGTCGACGGCGAAGGGGTAGTCGTAGATGACACCCGTGGCCTTGTTGCGGGCCCAGAGGTCGGGGTGGCCGTCGTTGTTGGTGTCCCCGGGCGAGGTGATCGTGTATCCGTTCCAGCCGGCGGTGCCGACTTCGTGCGCCTCGGTGAACTGGCCGGTCGTGGTGGAGCCGAGGAAGAGCCACAGGTGGTCGTTCTCGAGGGTGACCAGGTCGGGGTGGCCGTCACCGTTCACGTCGCCGGGAGCGGTGATCTGACCGACCGCAGACCAGTCGGCCGCGTAGACCGCGCAGTTGCCCTTGGTGCACTCGGGCCGGGTGACCGGGACGCGGTGGTCGCGGCTGAAGTAGTGGCCGCCGTTGCCGGCCAGGCCGCCGTTGTTGTTGAGGTTGTTCGTGTAGAGCCACAGGTGGCTGTTCTTGTACGCCCACAGGTCGTCGACCCGGTTGCCGCTGGAGCTGTGCTCGTTGCTGGAGCGGTGGGCGAGCAGGGTGTCGGCCCAGGTGGTGCTGCCGTCGGCGGCCGCGGGCGCGTCGTCGGGCCCGGAGGCGGCGAGGGGCGCGGGCCGGCCGTCGGCGGTGGGTACGTCCGTGTGGGTGGGGACGAGGTCGAGGTTGCCCGTGGCGGAGTCGGCGGCGACGAGGTCGGGCACGTGGTCGTTGTCGATGTCGCCGGGTTCCACGGCGGCGTTCACGTCGTCGGGCACGTAGAAGCTGATGCGGACGGGCTGGGACTGGTTGCCCGCGTTGTCGACGGCGGCGAACCATAGCGTGGTGCTTCCCCACGAGGGCGCGTAGGCCAGGGACGCGGTGCCGTCGGATGCCGCGGTGATGGAGGTACCGCCGTTGTTGGCGAGCGCGGCCGAGGAGGACGCGGACCAGACGAAGTGGTTCAGGCCACTGGCCGCGCCGTCGGCGGGCTTGGGGTCGGCGGCGGAGAGGGAGAGATGGAGGGTGTCGCCCGTATGGAGGGTGGAGGTGTCCTCCTTCGGTGCGACGGCCAAACTGCCGGGGGCGGTGGCGTCGTACCAGAAGTAGCAGCTTGCCGTTGTGCCGGACGTGTCGATGAGGTCGTCGGAGCGCACGTGCCAGCCGTAGAGGTGGCCGTCCTTGAGCGGGTGGTCCTTGGGATCGACGGCGATCTGGACGGTGCCGCCGCTGCCGGGAACCGTGCCGGAGTTGCCGTCGGCGTCTCCGGTGGAGATGAGGTTGACTGCGGTGGCGGCACCTGAGCCGCCCTTGTCCCAGATGGCGAACTGGCCGCGGATGTTCTGCTTGCTGCCGTCCGGGTCGGCGACGTGTGCGTACAGCTTCACACCGCCGGAGGCATCGGTGTTGGGGATCCAGCCGTAGGGGGCGCTGCCGCAGCCGTAGGTGGCCGGGTTCGCGGGCTTGGGGCTGGAGGTGGTGCTGGTGGGAGTGCCGGGTGGAGTGTTGTACGTGATGGCGAGGGTGGCTTTGGTGGAGAAGCGCTTGAAGGCCGTCTTGTTCGATTCGCTGCCGGTCAGGCGGTAGGTGACGGTGCCGTCCCCGTCGTTGCTGACCGAGCTGGTGACATCGAAGCCGCCCGCGTCGCCACCGGGGCAGTCCTTGTTGTTGGCGCCGGTGAAGTCGTAGGTGTCGGACTGGGAGTAGGCGTCGGGCTGGTTGTTCCAGGTTGTGGAACTGCTGATGTGAGCGACGTTGGTCTCGGTCACCCGGTACTTCGTGCAGCCCCAGTCCGCGGAGTAGATCTCGCTGACGTCGAGTTCGGCGTGGTGGATGTTCTTGTCGCCCATGGCGGTGCCGATGTTGAATTGGTAGTACGCGCGTTCGGCGCCGGTGGGTGAGGTGTAGCCCTGGTAGCCGACACCGAGTTTGGCGTCACTGTCGTTCCAGTGACTGGTGCCCGGGTAGGCATGCTGGACGTAGGTGAAGCCGTTCTCCTGCCCCTTCACCGACACCCAGGTGGGGTCGATGTAGAGGGGGAAGCTGGCCGTCTTGAGCAGGGTCGGATCGGGCGTGAGCCGTAGCAGGCCGTCAGAGGTGACGTCGGTGCGGACGGGGGCCTGCTGCGAAGTGGAACTGGGCCCGCCGCTCAGGTCGGCGGCAGGGGTGCCGTCATCACCGGACGGCGCTTTCTCCAACTCGGCAAAACCTGCTGCTCGTACGGCCGTGCTCCGAAGGCTGCTTCCGTGCAGTGAGGCCGGCTCGGCACTCGGTGCGGTCCGAACGTCGGTGCCGCCGCTGGAGGAGTCCCACATCAAAGGAGCCGGGGCGTGGAAGACGGGAGTGCCGGTGGCGGGTTCGGCGACGGTGAGGTTGCCGCCGGTATCCGCGGCCAGATCCAGACCGTGTGTGTCCGTGGCAAGGGTGAGGGTGGCCAGGCGGGAATCGGCCGCGGCCTGCGCGGTCTTGACGATGAGGACTTCCGAGAAACCGCCCTGCTCGTCGGCGGTGACCTTCAGGTCGAGACCCACTGCCCGTCACGTTTCAGGCGCTCCGGCTGGGCGCTGACGCGCCGGGTGAAACTGCCGTCCGGCTGCGCTGTCAGAGTGCTGTCGGCAGTGGTGGCCGCTTCCACCGGAACCGGCTCTCCCGTGACGGCGGCTTGGACCGAGGCGGTCGACTCGGCCTGCTCCAGGCTGGTCGCCGGATCCGGCGTGGACGTGTCGGCGTGCGCAGCCACTGTGGCGGGTCCGAGAGCCAACGCGAACGCGACCACGCTCGTGACCAGCGTCGGGGAGGGTCTGCGCCGTCTGTGGAACGTTCCTGCGCGGATCAATGCGACCTCGTCTCTGTGTGCTTCTTCTGCTTCTGCCCGTGATGCCTGCTTCAGGGCACAGTTGTGTCGCACGTTAGTGCGATTCAATGGCGGAAATCGCATGTGGATCGACATTTTGCCTGCCCATGGGTTGCTCGCGCGTTTGCCGCTCGTCAACCGCCTTGCCGGGCCCGGGGGATCGGGGCTCCGTCTCGATTTGGGCACATGTGGAGGATTTGCCTCCGGGGTGAATTTCTTGACGCGATCATGGTGATCTCTTGGCTTGTCGTGTGGGAGGTGTCGATAGGTTGCCGAGGTTGTAGAAAATCTGTGCGAAATATGGGGGAGTGGCGTGTTGGGGCGACAGCTGTTTCGGAGGCGGAGAACTCGGCTCGGAGCGGTGGCACTTGCCTCGGCCGCCCTGCTGGCAGGTTCCCTGACGGATGCCACCGTCGCCGATGCGGCGAAGAAGCCGGAACTGTGGTCGCCCTTCCCCCTGTCCGCCATGCGGTCGGTGAACGTCACTCCCGCAGACGCCAGACCGGACAGCCTCCACTCCACGCCGATGAAATCGTTCCAGCCGGCAGCGCCGAAGTGGCCCGCAGCCACGTCAGCGACCGTGGACCTGCCGACCACAACCGCACAGGACGCGCAGCGAGCGGGCAAGGCACTCACGTCGAAGACCGCGAAGAGCCCCTCCGGTGGCGTGAGCGTCACCGGCACACCCGTCACCCTCGGCCAACCGGGAACCCTCGACCGCGGGTTGCTGCCTGCGGCGGCCGCCAGGAACCACGCACTCGCACGGAAGACAGCGAGCCAGGCCACCACTGGCCACGTGAACGTGTCGGTGGCGCCGCACAGCACGGCACAGAAGGCCGGCGTCGACGGTCTGGCCGTGTCCCTGCTGCGCACCGGCCAGGGCGCAGGCGACGGCCGCGTGGCGGTGGCGCTCGACTACGGGGCCGTCCGGGATGCGTTCGGCGGCGACTACGCCACCCGCCTTCGCCTGGTCGAGCTGCCTGCCTGTGCGCTGACCACTCCCGACAAGGCGGCCTGCCGGGTCCAGAAGCCGGTCGCCACCTCGGCGAACGACTTCGCCCGGCATCGCCTGGTCGCCGAGGTCGCCCTGCCGGCCGCCCAGGCGAATGCCGCGGGCAAGGCGAAGCCGAGTGTCTCGGCCGCCTCCGCGCCGGCGGCCGTCGTGCTCGCCGCCACCGCGTCCGCCTCCGGTGCAGCGGGGACATATGCGGCGACCTCGCTGTCGCCCTCGGGGAAGTGGGGAGTGTCCGGGAACACCGGTGCCTTCACCTACTCGTATCCGATCTCGGTGCCGCCGTCGGTCGGCGGCATGGCACCGGGCGTCGCACTGTCGTACAACTCCGCGTCCGTCGACGGACGCACCTCGGCGACGAACAACCAGGCCTCCTGGGTCGGCGACGGCTGGGACTACGCACCCGGCTTCGTCGAGCGGTCCTACAAGTCCTGCGCGGACGACGGCCAGACCAACGACGGCAACGAGTGCTGGGCCGGGGACAACGCGACAATCTCTGTTGCCGGACATTCCGGCGAGCTGGTGCCGACCGGGAAGAAGAACACCGCCGGAAACCCGGTGTGGAGGCTGTCCGGCGACGACGGATCAGTCGTCGAGCAGGTCTCCGGAGCGTCCAACGGCCTCCAGGGCGGCACGTACTGGCGCCTGACCGACAACCACGGGATGCAGTACTACTTCGGCGCCGACCACCTGCCGAGCGGCGCGGGCGGCGACGGCAAGGACACCAGCACCAACGCCGCCTGGGGAGCCCCCGTCTACGGCGACGACGCCGGCGAACCCTGCCACGGCACCACCCTCGCGGCCTCCCAGTGCACCCAGGGCTGGCGGTGGAACCTGGACTTCGTCATCGACACCCACAAGAACATCACCACCTACGCCTACACCGCCGAGACGAACTACTACGGCCGCGGCTCCACCCACACCCTGACCGCCTACACCAGGGCCGGCTACCCCTCCACGATCTCCTACGGCCAGCAGGTCGGCGACTACGTCGCCAAGAAGACCCCCGCCGCGCAGGTGGTGTTCACCGCGGCTCAGCGCTGCGACGGCAAGAACAGCGTGGACTGCACGAAGGCACCGGTCACGGCCACCGCCTCGCACTGGCCGGACACCCCCTTCGACCAGAACTGCGCATCCACCGGGACGTGCACCAACTACACGCCCACGTACTGGTCCACGATGCGCCTCGCGGCCATCACCACGAAGGTGTGGGACCAGTCGCTGGCCACCCCGGCCTGGTCCACGGTCGACACCTACACGCTCACCCAGAGCTACCCGGACCCGGGAGACGGAACCAAGCCCGCCATGTGGCTGGAGTCGGTCAAGCACACCGGCGCCGACACGCGCGGCGGAGGCACTGCCCAGACGCTGCCCACGATGACCCTGCAAGGCAAGGCGACCGTACCCAACCGCGTGGACGGCCTGGAGGAACCGCAGAACATTCCGCCGATCAACCGCTACCGGCTCCAGTCGCTGACGACCGAGACCGGCTCGGTCATCACCGTCGCCTACAAGACCAGCTCGTGCTCACGGACCAGCCCTCCCAAGGAGGACGCCGACACCCAGGCCTGCTACCCCGTCCGCTGGACCCCGCCCGGCTACACCGCCCCGATCCTGGACTGGTTCTACACCTATCCCGTCACCGAGATCGACGAGAGCGACGCCACCACCGCGAAGTCGACGCCCCATGTGACCACCTACGAGTACAAGGGCGGCGCGGCCTGGCACCACGACGACAGCGAGCTGACCGTCGACAAGTACCGCACCTGGAACCAGTTCCGCGGCTACGCACAGGTCGTCACACGTACCGGCACGGGCTCCGACCCGGTCACCGAGGAAGTCACCGACTACCTGCGCGGCATGGACGGCAACGCCACCGCCGACGGCGGCACGACCTCCGTGAAGGTCACCGACGCGGTCGGCGACACCCTCACTGACGACAACGCGCTGTCCGGACACGGCTACCAGACCACCGTCTACGACAAGGACGGCGGCAGCCCCCGGTCCCAGACGGTCAACCACCCCTGGATGTCGCCGGTCACGGCCACACACCCCCGTGGCGGCAAGCTTCCCGACCTGACAGCCCGCTTCACCGACACCGACCGGGTGGACGTACGCGCGCTGAAGGCCGACGGCACATGGCGCACCTCCGAAACCACCACCACATTCGACAACGGCACCGGACTGCCCACCCAGACCGATGACAAGGGCGAGATCGGCACCGACGGCAGGCCCGTCTCCGGCACCACCACCCCGGAGAACTGCACCACCACCACCTACGCCACTGACGCCTCCCGGAACATGTACGCCTTCCCGGCCGAGACGATCACCGAGGCCGGCGGGTGTGTGACCAAGGCCGACGCTCATACGCTGGCGGATGCACAGACCTGGTACGACAAGTCCACGACCCTGGGCAGCCTGCCCTCCACCGGCGCCGGAGACGCCACCAGCGCCCGGAAGGCAAAGAGTGTCGACAACCAGGGCAACGTCACCTGGGTCAATGCCTCCACCACGGAGTACGACACCTACGGCCGCGTCACCAAATCCACGGACCCCCTGGGCCGCTGGACCAGCACCGTCTACACGGACAACAGCACCACCAAGGCCACCAAGGCCAAGTACCTTCCGGTCACCACGGTCTCGGCCAACAGCAACGGCTGGTCGAGGACCACGACCATCGACCCGGGCCGTCAGCTCCCGCTCACCGTCACCGACCCCAGCAAGCGCGTGACCACCGAGACCTACGACGGCCTCGGCCGCCTCACCAGCGTGTGGCTGCCCGACCACACCAAGGCCGCCAACCCCTCCACGCCCAGCGGCAAGTACACGTACTTCGTGAGCCAGTCCGCCCCGAGCTACGTGGAATCGCAGCAATACACCGACGGCGGCGAGTACACCGCCACGTACCAGATCTACGACGGCCTGCTGCAACTGCGGCAGACCCAGTCCACCCCGCTCAACGGCGGCACAGGCCGACTGATCACCGACACCGCCTACGACTCCCACGGCTGGGCAACCACCGCCAACGCCGCGTACTTCAACAAGGACACGTCCGCCCCGACCGGCACCCTGGTCACCCCGGTGGACGCCCAGGTGCCCTCCACCGTCCGCACCACCTACGACGGTCAGGGCCGCCCCGTCACCGGCACTCTGTACTCACTGGGCCGGCAGCAGTGGCAGACCTCCACCGCCTACCCCGGTATCGACGAGACCGACGTCACCCCTCTCACCGGCGGCACCCCCACCGCGGCCATCACCGACGCTCGCGGCAAGACCACCGAACTGCGCCAGTTCCACGGCAGCAAGCCCACCGGCAGCTACGACAAGACGGTCTACGACTACGACGCCGCAGGAGAGATGCTGCGGACCGTAGGACCGCTCGCCGCAGATGCTGCAACCGGTGACGACGCAGCCAAGAAGGTCACCTGGACCAGCACCTACGACCTGCTCGGCCAAGTCACCACCAGAACCGACCCCGACACCGGCACCAGCCGTGTCAGCTACGACGACGACGGCGAGGTGACCGAGACCTCCACGGACGGCCTGACCGAGACCGGCCACCTCTACACCACCTACGACAGCCTGGGACGCGTCACCGACACCTGGGGCTGGGACGCCAAGACGGCACAGAAGGTGAAGCTGAGCCACCGCGACTACTACGACGCCGCCACCGACACGGCACTGGGCCAGCCGAAGTCCATCACCGTCTACGAAGCCGGCAAGGCAGTCCGCACCAGCACGGTCACCGGATACACCACCGCCTACCAGCCCACCGGCGCCACCATCAGCATCCCGGCCGGCGCCTACGGCAACACCGCGGCCATCACCTACACCACCACCAACAAGTACACGTCCGTCCAGGACCTGCCCAGCACCGTCCAGATCGCCTCCACCGGGACCGGCAGCCTGATCGCGGACGAGAAGATCAGCTACTCCTACAACGGCACCGGCCTGCCCGTCTCCAACGGCGGCACCGACACCTACACCGCCTACATCGACTACAGCCCGCTCGGCCAGACCACCCGCACCACCATGGGCGTCATGCCCCGCCAGGTGGTCACCACCGACGCCTGGGAGCAGGCCACCGGCCGGCTGTTGACCCACACGGTCAACAAGGAAGACGGCACCAGCCCGGTCGACCAGGTCAACTACACCTACAACCAGGCCGGACAGATCACGTCCACCAGCGACGTCCAGGACGCCGGTGGCACCGCGAACACCGACACGCAGTGCTACCGCTACGACTACCTCAACCGCCTCACCGACGCCTGGACCGACACCGGGAGCACCCACACCGAGGCTTCCCCCACCATCAACGGCATCGGCGGGTGCACCAACACCGCCCCCGACGCACACAACCTCGGCGGCCCCGCACCGTACTGGCAGAGCTACACCTACGACCTCACCGGCAACCGCACCGCCAAGACCGCCCACGACCTCACCGGCAACGCGGCCAAGGACGTCACCACCGACGAGCACTTCGACCTGACCGGCCACACCCACGCCGTCCACACCGCGACGACCAGCGGCACAACCCGCACCTACAGCTACGACCAGGCCGGCAACCCCACCACCATCGCCACCACGACGGACGGCACCGCCCAGCCGGACCAGGACCAGGCCTACGCCTGGAACTCCCTCGGCAAACTGGACACCCTCACCACCGGCCCCACAGAGTCACCGAAGCACCGCTCCGGCTACCACTACGACGACGCCGGAAACCTGATCGCCCGCACCGACGACGGCAAGACCACCCTCTACCTCGGCAGCGACCAACTCACCCTCACCGACGGCACCGTCACCGCGGCCAACCGCTACTACACCCTGGCCGACGCACCCACGGCAGTGCGCACCGCCACCGCGGGCACCAGCGGCAGCAAGCTCAGCTACCAGACAGCCGATCCGCAGGGCACCGCCACCGACGACATCACCGCCGACACCCTCACTGTCACCCGCCGCCCCGTGACCCCCTTCGGTGAAACCCGCGGCACAGCACCCACCGCGTGGCCCGGCGACCACGGCTTCGTCGGCGGCACCATCGACCAGACCACCGGCCTCACCAATATCGGCGCCCGCGAATACGACCCCGCCCTCGGCCGCTTCATCAGCCCCGACGCACTGCTGAACACCGCAGACCCCCAGTCCTTCAACGGCTACGCCTACGCCGACAACAGCCCCGTCACCTTCAGCGACCCCACCGGCCTCTGGCTCGACGACGGCACCGGACACAACGAACCGCGCTACGACGGAGGACCGTCCGGCCCCACCAGCCCACACCCCGGAACCGCTTCCGGAAAGGGCAAGTGGACGGTCAACGACACCCGGTCCACCAGCAACAAGACAAACCAGACGATCGCCGTGGTCACGCGCGCTCGAGACCACTACATGCACGACGCCGTCCAGCGGCAGAAATGGTCCGACAAATTCCGCGCCAACATTGCACTGCTGCAGCGCAATAACTGGACCATGATTCCAGAGGAGTACTACGCCGCAGCCGCCAATGCCTGCTATGAAGTCGAATGCCCCGAAGGAATGAAGCACTTCTTCGCCGATGGCTGGACCGACTACATAGGCGCAAACTATGCGGGACCTGATGGCGGCCCGCACATGGCCGAGGGATCCTTTGCCAGCCTCCGGGATAAATTCGAGCGGAATGAGAAAGTCGAAAAGAGTGGCGCCAGTAGTGTAAGAGATCCGTGTGCCAATAGCTTCAACCCTGACACCCCTGTTCTGCTGGCACAGGGGAAGACTAAAGCGATCGGGAAGATCAAACCCGGCGACAAGGTCGAAGTCGCAGACCCTGACACGGGCAAAGACAAGGGCGCCCGCACTGTCACCGCCACCCACGTCAACCACGACTACGACCTGATCGACCTCCGCATCCGGCAGTCTGACGGTACAACCGACACCCTCCACACCACCGCCAAACACCCCTTCTGGGACGACACCCTCCACACCTGGATACCGGCCGGAAAACTCAAGCCCGGCCACGCCCTCAACACGGTCACCAACCAGCACGTCCACGTCGTCGCCATCACCGTGCGCCCTGGCGACCGCGACATGTACAACCTCACGGTCGATGACCTCCACACGTACTATGTGCTGGCTGGGGCTACACCGATTTTGGTTCACAATTCCGGTGGAGGGGTTTGTGGAGTCACAGCGCTCGAGCAAGGAGATTGGCAGCACATCGTGGATCGTCACCGCCCTGGCGGTGCCCTCCTGGATGATGAGGCCGGTATCTTGATTGGCAAGGAAAAGATCGTCCGTCGGCGAATATCAGAAACCATCAATCGAGGCACGCCGAGGGCCAACACTGGAGGTCGGCCAGGCCAGATATATGAGTGGAATTTCGGTACCCCCGTCGGCAAGGCTGGCCCGGCAAATGGTGGAGGCGATCTCATGAATATACGAGTGGTCGTCAATGAGGGGAAAGTCGTAACCGCCTTCCCGTTCTGATCCGCGGATACGTGCTAGGAGTAACATGATTCGCTTTTCCTTCTCCCTCCCGGATCCTGGTTCGCCTTGGCGTCGGACCTGGGAGAGTGCCAAGCAAGGTGATCCTGCCGCGATCTCTGAGATCGACCTTCGATACAAGTACTTCGGGGTCAGCTTGGAGATGGTCGTGGATGACGTCGAGATGTTCTCAAAGCGGAGATTCGTAACTCTGGCGGATTTGGCTCTGTCTATATCTGGAGTAGTGGATCAAATCTCACGCGGAGAGGATGCATCTTTCGGCTTCACGGAGAATGAAGACACGATTCGCTTGTGTCAGGAAGCGGAATCTGTATCCGTAGAATCTTCGCGAACGGGGAAGCGCGTATCGGTTTCTCGTGATGAGCTCATAGAAGAGCTTTCTCGATTTCTCCGCGAGGCTCACTCCAGGTTGATCAGCGAGGTTCCCTTGCTGAGGGAAAATCCGACCATTAGTAAGGTTGTTGCTAACCTTTCGTAGTGGATTTATTCGGTGCTCCTGAAGTGGCCGGAGCCCTCTCTGAGATCAAATCTCAGAGAACCCCTTTCATCCTGAATAGCTCCAGGTCAGTAGCGTGTGGACAGCTTGGACGATGGTCCCGATGCGACGGGTGGAGCAGCGTGCTCGTCGTAGCAGCCGCCAGGACTTCAGTTGCGCGAAGGCGCGTTCGCCGGGAGCCCGCAGCCGGGCGTGGTCGCGGTTGAACTGCTGGTAGTGCTCGGGCTGTTCGCTGTGGTGGTAGTAGGGGGT
>NZ_JBIVBC010000025.1:0-45619 GCF_044745865.1 Streptomyces sp. NPDC086787
AGAACAGTCACCAGCCGACGCGGCAGCGTGAGCGCGCGATGAAGTACTTCCGCTCGCCCGGCGCCGCACAACGGTTCCTGTCCGCGTTCAGCGGCATCTCACCCCACTTCAGGCCCCGACGGCATCTGCTGACCGCCACTGAGTACCGCTTCGAGATGACCCTCCGCTTCACCCTCTGGGACCACCTCACCGGCGCGGCCATCCAGCCTGCCGCGGCCTGACCCAAGACCCGAAACCCGACCACCCAGGCACACCCCCAGACGACCACACCCCCGACAACGTGACAGCGCCCTGGTACGCCCCCCGGCTTTGTCAGGGCATCTATCCCCTTCGTCAAGCCCGAGTCGGTCGTGCAACGGCTACTCATAGCCTTTCGCAGGCGAGAGGAGGCTCAATAGACCGCACAGTGTCAAGGTTGCATAACAAGTGCGCTTTACCCTCCTATTACCGGCGGGTTGGCCTTCGAGGGTCTGCTGTGGGAACTGGAGTCTCCTATTCCGGTTCATATCGCCCGCTGTCGAGGCGGCCTTACGGTGTCGTGTCACTCCCGCCTCAAGATCGCTCGGGTTCAGCGTGTAGATCTTCTCCTCCGGTCCTCGTGTGAGGGCTGATGAGAGGAACTGTGATGAGACTGTGGGCGGGGGGCGGGTCTTCGGGCCTGTTCCGGGGGCGGGCGCCGTTCCGGCGTAGACGCTTGCGTCAGGTGGCGGGGGTTGTGTCGCTGCTGCTGGCCGCTGAGACGGCGTTGGTGGTGGAGTCGACCGGGCAGGCCATGGCGGTCGGGGCCGAGTCGGCGTCGTCCGCGTCGGTGGCGTCGGTGAAGGCGTCGGGTCCGGCGGAGGCGCGGGACGAGGCGTCGGCGGTGCTGACGGCCCGGCTGCAGGACCGGAAGATCGAGGTCCTGTCGGAGCGTACGGCTGATTCGTCGACGTTCGCGCTGCCGAACGGGTCGCTGCAGACGACGACGTATGCGGGTCCGGTACGGGTCAAGCAGGACGACGGCTCGTGGAAGAACGTCGACACCTCGCTGTCCGACACCGGTGCGAGCCTGACCCCGGAGTCGGCGGCCGCGGATGTGGCGGTGTCCGACGGTGGTGACACAGATCTGGCGTCGGTCTCGAAGGGCAAGACGTCGTTCGGTCTGGGCTGGGAGGACAAGCTCCCCACTCCCACCGTGAAGCACAACACCGCCTCCTACGCGCTCGGTGGCGGTCAGACCCTTTCGGTGTCCGCGCTCGCGCAGGGCTTCTCGGAGAACATCACCCTCGGCCAGGCACCGGCCGACGGCACGGTCTCGTACCGGATCCCGCTGGACCTTGACGGTCTGAAGCTGTCCCAGGCCGACTCCGGTCACCTGCTGCTGAAGGACACGGCGGGCAAGCTGGTCGCCGAGGCGCCCGCGCCGATGATGTGGGACTCGACCAAGAACGAGGTGTCGGGCGAGCCGGAGCACGTGGACCGCGTCGCGACGAAGATCGACACCGATGACAGCGGTCGGCAGTCGCTGGTACTCACGCCCGATGCGTCGTTCCTGGCCACGGCCACGTACCCGGTCACCGTGGACCCGACGTCGACGCTCGCGGTGACCACGGACACCTGGGTGCAGAACCCGGACTACCCCGACTCCCAGGTCTCCTCCGCGGAGCTGAAGTCGGGCACGTACGACACGGGCAGCAATGTGGCCCGCTCGTACCTGATGTTCGACACCTCCAGGTTCGCGGGCAAGCACATCACCGACACCAACCTGGCCCTGTACTCGTACTATTCCTCGACCTGCTCGACCTCGGGCGCGGGGACGCAGGTGCGCCGGATCACGTCGTCGTGGTCGTCCTCGTCGGTGACCTGGGCCGCCCAGCCGTCCACCACGACCACCGGCGCGGTGACGAACAAGGCCGCCCTCGGCTACAGCTCGTCCTGCCCGGCGGGCACGATGAACTTCGACATCGACGCCATCGTGCAGGCCTGGGCGGATGGCTCGACGAACTACGGCCTGCAGATCCGCGGCGCGAGCGAGACGGACGCCACGACCTGGCGCCGGTTCCGCTCGGCGAACTACATATCCGGGGACGACTCGGTCGAGCCGCACCTGACGGTCACCTACAACTCCTACGCCACCACGGCCTCGGCGGCGATCTCCCCGAGCGCGGTGAACGCGTACAACGGGAAGCGGTACGTCACCTCCCTGACGCCGACCCTGTCGACAAAGGTGACGGACGCGGACGGCGGCAACGCCCAGGCGCAGTTCGAGATCACCGCGGACCCGGCCTTCGCCGACACCACCTACTCCTACACCGCGTATGGCAAGACGGTGGCGTCCGGCGCCACCTCCACCCTGACCGTCCCGTCCGCGAACGCCTTCCCCGCAGGTGCCCATCTGCGCTACCGGGTCCACGGCTACGACGGCACCGACTACGGCTCCTGGTCCGGCTACACCACCTTCGTGCTGAACACCGGCCTGCCCGCCGCGCCGGCCATCACCTGCACTCCCTACAGCGCGAGCACGTGGACCACGAAGTCCGACAGCGGCGCGACCTGCACACTGGACACCTCGTCGACGGACGGCCAGGGCTACTACTGGGGTCTGGACGACTCCACCGTGCCGGGCCGTGTGTACGACACGACGGACGGCAGCGGTGGCGACGCGCTGACGATCACAATCAAACCGGGCGAGGACTGGCACAAGCTCTACGCCAAGACGATCGACTCCGGCGGCAACCTGTCGACCGCGACGACCGCTTATGCGTTCGGTGTCGGTGACGGCGCGGGCCTGCTCACCCCGGGCGCAGGGGACAGCGCCGCCCGCCGCGTCAGCCTCACTTCAACCGGCAAGACCAGCTACACCGGCGTGACCTACCAGTACCGGCGCGGCGAGACGGACTCCTGGGCTTCCGTGCCGTTCGTGGACGTCACCAAGACCACCGACGGCTCCGCCCTCACTGCTTGGCCCGTGGCCGTGTCCAACGGCTCCCCGGCAGCCCTGACCTGGGATGTCACCGACAGCCTGTCCCAGGACGGCCCCGTTGACGTCCGGGCGGCGTTCACGGACGGCAGCATCACCGCGTACTCGCAGCCGCACACCATCACCGTGGACCGCAACGCCGGCACCGCGCCGAGCGCGAACGTCGGCCCTGGTTCGGTGAACACGCTCACCGGCGACTACACGCTCTCCGACACCGATGCCTCCGGCTTCGGCCTCTCTGTCTCGCGTACCGCGTCCTCCCGCCGTCCGACGGCAGGTTCGGATGCGGAGGGCCAGGTAGCTATCTTCGGTCCGCAGTGGAACTCCGGCACGACTGCGGAGATCACCGACTCCGACTGGGCCTACGTCCGCCGGACCTCGGCCACGTCCATCGCTCTGGTGGATGTGGACGGCGATGAGACCGGCTTCACGGCGACCTCGTCGGGCGGCTGGAAGCCCGAGCCCGGCTCGGAGGACCTGACTCTGACCGGCTCTCTCACGGGCTCGTTCACGCTGAAGGACGACCAGGGCACGACGACGACGTTCGCGAAGGTGGACTCGGCGGCGACGACCTGGCAGGTGGCCAGCACCTACCTGCCGACCGACAACTCCACGACCAAGGTGGTCTCGGAAAAGGTCACCGCCGGCACCAACACCCTCGCACGTCCGAAGTACCTCATCGCTCCCACCTCAGCCGTTTCGTCCTCGACGTGTGAGACGACGCCGTCGACCAAGGGCTGCCGCCTGATCGAGTTCGTCTACGCATCCTCCACCACCGCCACCTCCGGCGCGCTGGGCGACTACAACGGCCAGGTCAAGCAGATCAAGGAGTGGGCGACCGACCCGGGCGCCTCGACGGCCACGGCCACCGTGGTGTCCCAATACTCCTACGACACCTCGGGCCGTCTGCGTGAGCAGTGGGACCCGAGGGTCAGCCCCGCCCTGAAGACGGCTTACACCTACGACTCCGCCGGTCGGGTCGCCACGCTGACCCCGCCGGGTGAGCTGGCGTGGACGTTCACCTACGGCCAGGCGGGCAACGCCGCCACCGCCGGTGACGGCATGCTCCTCAAGACGTCCCGCCCGAACCTGACGGCGGGCAGCAAGAGCACCACGGACGGCACCAGCGCGGTCACCAGCGTGGTCTACGACGTTCCGCTGTCCGGTTCGAAGGCCCCCAACTCGATGGCCGCGTCGGACGTCTCGGCCTGGGGCCAGACGGACGTTCCCGCGGATGCGACCGCTGTGTTCCCGGCGGACGCGGTGCCGGCGTCGAACACCGGCAGTGACCTGGCCGCTTCCGACTACAAGCGGGCGACCGTCACCTACACCGACGCCTCCGGGCATGAGGTGAACACCGCCACCCCCGGCGGGCACATCTCCACCACGGAGTACGACCAGTACGGCAACACGGTCCGTGAGCTGACCGCCGGCAACCGTGAGCTGGCGCTGGCCACCAGCGGTGACGGTCTGACGGACCAGGTGGCGCTGAGCATCGACCAGATGACCACTGCGGACCGCGCCGACCTGCTTGCCACCCGCTCGGTGTACTCCTCCGACGGTTTGCGCGAGACGGACGAGTACGGGCCGCTGCACCAGGTGACCCTGACCTCCACCCTGAAGGCGGGCACCGGCGGCACCGACCTGGCGGCCGGCACCCGTGTCCCGGCGCGCCAGCACACCAGCAACACCTATGACGAGGGCCGTCCGAGCGACGGCACGGCCACCGTCACCAACCAGGTCACCACGAGCGTGGTCGGCGCCTATGTGGACGGCTACCCGTCCGACGGCGACACACGGACCACGAAGACGGCATACGACTGGGCCAAGGGCCTGTCCACCAAGGTCACCACCGACCCGAACGGCCTGATACTGGCCAAGACCACGTCGTATGACTCGCAGGGCCGGGTCACCAAGACCACCCTGCCCAAGTCGTCCGGCACTGACGCCGGGGCGACGGTCACCACGTACTACGCGGCGACCGGCACCGGCACCTGCAACGCCAAGCCGGAATGGGCGGACCTGGTCTGCTCCACCGGCCCTGCCGCAAGCATCACCGGCGGCGGCAGCAACCCCAGCCAGCTGCCCACCAAGACGGTCGAGTACGACCGCTGGGGCAACACCGCCAAGATCACCGAGACCGCCAACTCCGTCACCCGCACCACCACCAACACCTATGACAGTGCGGGCCGTGCCACCAAGACGGCGGTCAGTGGCGGCGTGGGTACCGCGGTCCCGGACGTGACCACCACCTACGACACTGACAGCGGTGACGTGGCCACGGTCACCTCGAACGCCCAGACCATCACCCACACCTACGACCAGCTCGGACGGGAGATCTCCTACACCGACGGCGCGGGCAACACCGCGAGCACGCAGTACGACGCGCTCGGCCGTGTGACCCAGACCAGCGACTCGGCCCCATCGACCACCACCTACACCTACGACACGGCCAAGGACCCGCGCGGTGTGGAGACCTCCCGCACCGACTCGGTCGCCGGCGCCTTCGCCGCCACCTACGACAGCGACGGCGACCTGGTCACCGAGTCCCTGCCCGGCGGCTACACCCTGACCATCGGCCAGGACGAGGCTGGCGCGGAGACCTCCCGCACCTACACCAAGGACAGCGACTCCTCCGTGGTCGCCTCCGACAGCGTCGACGAGAGCGTCCACGGCCAGGTCGTGACCGACGCGGACACCGCGGGCCAGTCCCGCAGCCGCGCCTACACCTACGACGCGACCGGACGCCTCACCCGCGCCGACGACAGCGACCCCGACGGAGCCTGCACCCGCCGCGACTACACCTTCGACAACAACACCAACCGCACCGCCCTGGCCACCGCGACCAGCGCCGTCGGCTCCGCCTGCACCAGCTCTGGGGCGACGACCACGTCGTACACCTACGACAGCGCCGACCGCCTGGTGAACTCCGGTATCGTCTACGACGCCTTCGGCCGCACCACCACCCAGGCCACCGGCGCCACCATCGGCTACTACGCCAACGACCTCGTCCGCACCCAGACCTCCGGCACCAGCCGGCAGACCTGGAACCTGGACGCGGCCGGCCGCCTCGCCACCTGGACCACCGAGTCCAACAGCAGCGGCACCTGGACCCAGACCGGATCCAAGACCAACCACTACGGCGCGGACGGCGACAGCCCCGACTGGACCCAGGAATCCGCAGGCACCCTCACCCGCAACGTGCAGGGCAGCAGCGGAGACCTCGACGCCACCACCAGCGCCACCGGCAGCGTCGTCCTCCAGCTCACCGACATCCACGGCGACGTGACCGTCCAGCTCCCCCTGGACACCGCCACAGCCGCCACCGCACTCGCCTACGACGAGTACGGCAACCAGGAGAACAGCACCACCGCCACCCGCTATGGCTGGCTCGGAGGCAAACAGCGCTCCAGTGAGACGGTCGCCGGTGTCACTCTGATGGGCATTCGCCTCTACGACCCCACCACCGGACGCTTCCTCTCGACAGACCCCGTCTACGGCGGCAACGCCAACGCCTACGAATACTGCAACGGCGACCCGATCAACCGCTACGACCTCGACGGCCGATGGGGCTGGTTTAACCGTTTGAAGCGCAGGGTCGGACACTTTGTGGCGCACCACCAGGGCGCGGTTTCATTGGGGCTGGCCATCGGGTGCTCGTTCGTCACAGAGGGATGGGGAGCGCCAGCATGCGCGGCTGGCGCCGGTGCTGTCACTGGCTGGTTGGCCTACCACTACGGCACCAAGAAGCGGAAGCGCCACATCGGCGGCTACTGGGCGAGTACCTGGCGTGGAGCCCGCGACGGTCTGATCAGCTACGGCGCTGGAAAGGCTGCGAAATATGCCACCAAAATACGTAGCGGCTGGAGGGGTTTCCGCGGATGGTGGCGCGGGGGGCACGGGGGATACACGAACAGATGGCCACACTACTAAGAGGTGGAAGGGACATGATCTCTGATCCGCGTGTGCATACACGCAGGTGGGCTTCCCGACATCCGGTCTACACGGGTTTGCTGGTCGGAGTGCTCTTCTACGTCGTGGAGCTCGTAGCGACTGGCGAGGCCCTCGGCACTCTGCCGTTCGCCATCGGAATCGGAGCGATCTTCGCTCTGGCCGCGTTGAGTCAGCGGCGCAGAAGAAAGAAGCACAACCTGCCGCTGTGACACACATCGGTGTGGTGCGGGTCCGATTCCAGACCCGCACCACACCTAATGGGCTGTTCGATCGTCAAGCAGCCAGCAGCTGAGCTCTGCGTGCACCCGGCTGGCGGTCGCATCGACTCTTGTGCCGCAGGTGTCAAAGGCCCACGCCGAGCCACGCAGTGCACCGCCGGAACCGCGAGCTGTGGCAACCTGGCCCTCACGACAAGGGGGCCCTCCATCATCGGAGGGCCCCCTTCGTATGCCGTTCTTCGCGCGCGGCACCCCCCGTCGGCTCTGGCCACCATCCAGGCTCACATCCGACTGGATTTCCGCCGCAGTACTGCCGACACCGAATTTCGGCGCGGTCATCTCGCCCGCCCTCCGCAACGTCAGGGGCGGCGGCCGCTCCCGCGCGCGGACCGCCCCTGCGCGCGTGTCTTCCACGACGCCCTTGATGTAGCGCCCGGTGCACATCTGGAGAGCGAACCCGAGCCGAGTATGGCCCCCGCGCCACCCGCGATCAGCTTGCGGTCCTCTCCGTCTATGTAGCGGTGTTTCCGCGGGCCCGTCTCGTGAAGGCCCGGCGAATCGAGAGATGCTTTCCCAAGGGCCCCTCGGCCCGCATAAGTTGGCCCGGGTCGATCAAAGCAGGGGGATGGGCGTGACAGGCAAGGATCTTCGTGCGCTGTTCAGCAACTGCGCAACCTCCCGCTGCCGACCGCGAAGGCGATCGAGATCCTGGGGTTCGTGCCGTGGGATTCAATCGACGCGCTCCGGATCGGTGACGGCTACTACCTGCAACCCGATGGGCAGATCGCGGCCAAGCCGTACGAACTGCTCAGGCGCGCTCTGGAGCGTTCAGAACGGGTGGCGGTGGGCAAGTTCGCCTGGAGTGGCCGGGAGCGCCTGGGTCTGCTGCGGGTCAGGGGCCCCGTGATGGTGCTGCATGCGATGCGGTGGCCCGACGAAGTCCGTTCCCCGGCCGAGCTGTCCCTGCCCGCCGGTGAGGTCTCGCAGCAGGAGGTCGACGAGGCGCTGCTCCTGATCGAGGGCTTGGCCAGGGACCAGTTGGAGGGCGAGGAGTTCGCCGACCGTTACACGCAGGCGCTGGAAGCGATGA
Source organism: Streptomyces sp. NPDC086787 (assembly GCF_044745865.1). Classification (NCBI taxonomy): domain Bacteria; kingdom Bacillati; phylum Actinomycetota; class Actinomycetes; order Kitasatosporales; family Streptomycetaceae; genus Streptomyces; species Streptomyces sp. NPDC086787. The sequence goes on from NZ_JBIVBC010000025.1 coordinate 8,222, forward strand.
TCGAAGCGAAGCGGGAGCACCGCACCCCGCCCGCCGTGCCGGAGCCGGCAGAGCCGGGCCAGATGCTGGACCTGATGGCCGCGCTCAACGAGTCGGTGGCGAGGGCCAGGGTGTCTCGCGGCGAGGAGCCCGAGGCTGAGGCCGACGTGCACGAGATGCCGAAGAAGAAGGCGGCAGCGAAGAAGACGACGGCTGGTGAGAAGCCGGCGAAGAAGACCGCAGCTGCGAAGAAGACGGGAAAGGCGGCAGCGAAGAAGGCGCCTTCACGCCGCTCGCGCAGTGCCTAAGTCGATCATCCCCAGCCCGGCGTCGGGGCGGCAGTGGGAGCACGCCCCGGTGCCGCCGGTGAGCAGGCGCCGGGCCTCGTCCCGTTTCACAGGGCGGCGCCGCTTGCCCGCCATGTAGCAGGTGCCGCGGTGCAGCTGCACCGGCGGCCGGCCCACGCCGATCCCGAGCTCGACGATCCACTCCGGCGGTGCGGGCTTCACCCGGCGGCCCCGCTCCTGCTCGACCTGCCGCCTCGGTTATCTTGGGTTGTCAAGTGTTTCTGCAGTTCAGCGGCTTGTGTAGCATGCAGGGACATTAGGCACGTTATTCGGCGGAAGGGCGTCGCTCGTTGTAGCGATCGCAGATCGCTTCGCCTCCCGCGGGTCGGCTCTCGACAACTGTGGGGTAGATCGAGGCGACCCCCTTCGGACAGGTGCTTCGTCCCTGTTTCGGGCGTGCTGCCTCTTGGCGAGTGCGTGATCTTGGTCGAGAACTCGCCTACGCAGACCCTCGGTGGTTTGCAGAGCTGATCAGCTTGCGGTCAACGCTGCCGACCTGGAAGCGGTCCCCCCGGCCGATGCATCTGAGGTGCCGTCGGTAGACGGTGGCGACGAGCTGGGCGGCGGTGGTTCTCAGAGCCGGGCGGTGCCGCTCAACGAGACTACGGGCGTCAGGCGATCAGTTTGGGGCGATCTGGATACTTTTCCGTCGGCCACTGGTGCGTGACAGGCAGTCGAATTCCAGCCACACCGATGCGTACGGCTTTGCGAACGGGGATATACACCGCTAATTGCATGCAATAGAGCAAAAGCCTCCACAGATCAACAGTAGGCACATGTGGAAATCTGGGTGATATCCGACAATCAGAGTAGGTGACATTTGGCCACGGTGGTGGCGCCCAGCCGTCACTTGGTATTGATGCCGAACTCGGCGCATTGATACGTTCGACACAGTCGATCTTCAATGGTCGATAAATGCCGAAAGAAGGGATGTAGTAATGCCTCAGATTGCTGCAAGTCCGTTCACTGCCGCGCAGGTTGTGGAGGCCGAGAAGGCCGCCCAGACCCTGGAGGCACTCGTAGCGCGCCTCGCCTCCGATGAATCCTTCGGGGCTGCGCTGAAGGAAAAGCCGCGGGAGACCCTCGCCGAGGCAGGGATGGCCATTGAGAAGGAGGCCATGGAGGCATTGATGCTGGTCGACGCCGAGCGCTTCGACGAGGCGTGTGAGCGCCTCTTCGAGCTGGTCGACTCGGACTTCCTCATCACGATGTCGAATCCGTCCTGCGGCTGAACTGAAATCTGGCGCTGCGCAGCCGGGTAGCAGAGCTTGATTGCCAAATGGCTGGTCGCGCCTTCGGCTGGGGCGCAAGGGCATACCGTTTTGGCGGGTCTTTGCGCTCCGGCTTTTTCTCTGGGTGAGGAGGTGCTGTATGTCACGCGTTCTTCTGGTTAACCTTGCAAGCCTTCCCATGGACGGGAACCAGCCAATATTCCCTATCGGCGTTCGATGCATTCAAGACGCGCTGGACCGTGCGGGCCACGTGACGCGCCTTGTGGATTTTGTTGAAGAGCCAAACAGCCTGGTTGACCTTGAGTGGCTTTACCATGAGTGGGACGTTATTGGGTTCACAATTCGAAACATTGACCCCATCGACATCACGTGCAGCACTCACGTCGACGAATACATCGCCTTCGCGGAACGCATCCGGATGGAACTCGGCCGGCGGGGGTTGGATCCGGTACTAGTCGGCGGCGGGCCGGGGTTCAGTCTCTTCGGCAACACCCTCGTCGGCAAGTTGGGTCTGGACGTAGGAGTCATCGGCCCCGGCGAGCAGGTCATGCTGGATATTGCGGCGGACCCGAAGCCCTTTAAGGGAAGGGGAGATGTGCTGCAAGGGAGGCGACACTGCGGCTTCCTCACAGACACGCTGCGGCACCCGTCCTCGCTCATGGCGGCCTACTCAAACGCATACCAGGCGATGATCGGCGTGGAGACCCGCCGTAAAACCTGCTACCAGACCTGTGCCTACTGCCCATATGCCCACATCGACGGTGACAACACTGGCGACCTCAAACCCATCGACGTGCTGGCAGAAGAGATACGAGGAATTCACGACCAGGGATTTCGCCGAATCTTCTTTACTGACGGCATATTTAACAGTGAGCTACGATACGCAAAAGACGTAGTAGAGCTGGTCAGGGAACTTGCGCTGGACGGCCTGACATGGTCGGCATATTTTACCCCGAAACCCTTTGATGACCACTTCGGTGAGCTGCTTCAGGGTAGCGGTGTGGAGGCTGTTGTAGTTTCGCCGGACAGCCTCGATGATTCAGTCATGCGCAATCTGGGGAAATCATTCACGACTCGACATGTGTCCCGGTTCCTGGACCGGAGTCGTAAGAATGATTTGCCAATAAAGGTGAACGTCGTCTTCGGTGGTCCCGGCGAGACTCGCGAGTCGGTACGTAATAGCGCTGGATTCATTAATGCGAATCTCGAAGATGACGAGTTGGTGATGCATGTCGGATATCGAGTCTTGCCTGAAACGGCTCTCGCGCGTCATCTCGGAATGGAAACAGATCGGCTACTCTACCCCACCTTCTATCCTTTTGACCTCAACGTCTTCAGTTGGGTAATTCAGGACTTGGATTCCCGGTTCGTCAGCCCTGAGCTCATGATGAATCTCATGGCGGGGCGAGCATCGGCCCGTAAAATGGCGCGGGTGGAGGATGCAACGCGCACGATTGCGCCGCCTCCCGGAATGACCTATCTTGCGCTGGCGAGCAAAGGCGGAGACAATGACTGCTGCAGCCAATAGTGCGGAATCGTTCTCCCACCGATACTTCGGATCCGAGCTGATCGCACGCCGCCTCCATCAGGGGGAAACCGCAACCGCTCTACAACTTTGTCCGTTTGAAGATGTCGATGCGGAAGTCATCAGCCGTGAGCTCGAGGCCGAGGCCGACTACTGCTGGATGGGCCTGTTCGCCCCAGATGGGACGGTGGCGGCGGCGCATCGGGCCATGCGCTGGCATCAGTACCTGTTGTTGAAGGGGGTCTTTGTCGACGACGCGTATCGCGGTTCCGGGGCCGGGATTGGCGTCGTGTTCGCTATCCGGGACTGGGCCCGGCAGGCCGGGTACAGGGGTGTCGCCGCCTGGGTCGAGCCAAACAAGCCTGAGGCCCGTCTCGCGGCACGGCTCCGGCTTCGGCCGGCCAGCCCTCTCTTGCATCGATACCTCATCCAGCTCCCGTCTGCGAGCACCTTCACGCCCCCCGGTCCCAGGACGCTCCGCCCCACAGCTGGAACCCTGACCGTCCCGCTCGGCGGTGAAAGTGTGGGCCCCGTCCGGGAGTTGCTCGGTATCCGACAGGACGGCTCGGCTAGAACTCACCTTGCCTGGGTCGTGGACCGCTCCCGGCTCGTAATGAGTGGCAACCCGTGCCGTTCGATAGACGATCTGGATACCCTCGTGGCCGCTGCTGAGGAGACCGCGATGCTGACTGGTGCGACTGCCATGGAGATCTCTTTTGAAGCAGCGGACCTCCACGCCGCTCTGTCCCTGGCTGGGATGGGGGCTCAGAGATTGAGTCGTTCGCCGGTTAATCTGGGCGTTCTCTCTTTTGAGGGCGACGAGACCATGAGTGAGACGGGGCGTTCGACAGCAACAGAGCCGACGTTCCATGGTTGAACCACATGCAGTGCGCCACATTTGTCTCACCGAGACTCCTGAGGCGGCGGCCAAGCTGTTCGAACAACAGGGGCTCAATGCGTATCGCCTAGAGCAGCTGCTGCTATCAACAGCCGCCGCGGGTGAGCGGCGTCGTTCGGAAGCCGTGGAGTTGCTGGACGCGTGGGGTCGGTCAACGAGAACAGAGCTATACGTTCCACCGACCCTAGACGGCCATCCCCTGGGCTTGATTGTGGCCTTGCATGGTGCTGGAGGCTCAGGTGCGGAGATGGAGCCGTACATGCAACCTCTTGCCGATGCGTGCGGCGCGGTGTTGCTCTGCCCAACAGCGCACCAACCAATCGGCGGGAGCAATAATTTCGATCTGGCGGGTCTTTTCGGCAGCCGATTCAATGAGGCGCGGTGGACAACAGATCCGGGTGACTTTCCGGTTCGAGCGTTTCGTTGGGCCCGAGAGAACCTCGCCATTGACGTGGACCATTGTGCCCTTGTGGGTGCTTCGATGGGTGGGATTGCAACTTGGGGTATAGCGTCGCGCCGTTGGGATAGTCTCGCCATGGCAGCTTCGATCAATGGTGCACCCTCGATCTGGGAGATGTTCGGGCCAGACCAGACGATGCGTGAACTCCTGCCGAATCTCGTGAACCTCCCATTCACAGTGGTTCATGGAAGCCGGGACCAGCAGATTGCGCCCATCCTTGACACGGAAGCTGTAACACAACTGAGGCGGATGGGGCACCAAAGGATTTCGCTGGTCGAAGTGCCTGACGGGGAACACAAACTGAGTACGATGCAGATCGACCCAGGAAATCCGCAGTTCGATAAGATCGTGCACTACTTTCGCTCCGCAAGGCGTACGCCATGGCCCTTGCGCGTTCGACACCATGCCCGCGAGAGCGAGAATGGCCGGGCGCATTGGGTGGAAATCAAGGACATAATTCCCGGACAGACGGCAACCGTGGAAGGTCGAGTCGTGGACCGCAAGCACTTGGACGTCCGCACGTCCGGCTGTTCACGAATCTGCGTCTTCCTTAGCGACCGGTTAATTGATCCTGGCCGAGTCCTGGTGACCGTTAATGATGCGCCTCGGGAGATCTTGTTCCGGCCGTCCATGGTCGATGCGATCACTACGTACGTCCATGCGGAGGCTGATCCTGGACGTATGGCGCACATGGTTGTTGAGGTGGAAATGCCCGAAATCCGCGAGTGAGAAGGTGCGTTGTGTTGACCCGTGAAGAGATGCGCAGACTACTACTGGTCAATGGCTCTGAGCAGGAGGAACTGTTTGCGGAGAGCCGCAAGGCCCGCGACCTGCACTTCGGGTCGACCGTCGTTCTGCGCGGCGTAATCGAGCTGACCAATGTCTGTCGCGTAAATTGCGACTACTGCCCGATGCGTCGTGACAACGTTCGCGAGAATGACACCTACTTCCTGACTGCAGACCGAATCGTCGAAATGGCTGGACTGATCCGGGACAGTGGAATCGACGTGGTTCTGCTGCAGGGTGGCGAGACGCCGTCAGTATTGCCGATCCTGAAGGACGCGATCCCGCGGATTCGACGGCTTTACAACAACCAGGTTGAGATCCTGCTGAACATCGGCAACCTCAAGCGCGCGCAGTACGAGCGGCTGCGCTCGATAGGCGCAACAAGCTACATCCTCAAGCACGAGACGAGCGACCCTGCTCTGCATCTCAGAATGCGCCACGAGACACTCGAGAGTCGCCTGCGGTGCATGCGTGACCTTCAAGAGGTGGGATTCAAGGTCGGCACCGGGTTGATCTCCGACCTTCCGGGGCAGACGCTGGACAGCATCGTCGACGACATCGAGTTGGCGGGTGAGCTCGGCGTAGACATGTGCAGTGTGAGCCCATTCATACCCGCTCCGAACACTCCCTTGAGTCTGTCGCCAGTTGGGGGTAACGAACTGGCGCTGAACATTATTGCCCTCCTCCGACTGTGTTACCCGCAGTTGTTGATCCCCTCAGTCAGTGCGCTGGAGCGAGTCGGCAGCGGAGGACAGTCACGCGGTCTTGACGCCGGCGCGAACGTGATGACGGTCAACTTCTCCAGCGCCACCGACCAAAAGCGCTATCTGATCTACGGGAAGGACCGATTTGTCGTGACGCTGGATCACGTGCGGGGCCTGGTAAGGGCCTCAGGACTCGAACTGCGTGGATCGGTGTTCATCGACGAATACCTCATGAGTGGGGAGCCCGCAACGTGAGTACGTCCGTTTCGGACACCGCCATGTCCGAAGTTCGCACCAGTCGGTTCCTGCGCTTTTGGGCCGCTCAGTCCTTCTCTCAAATCGGCCAGCGATTCGGGCTCCTGGCGTTGCCCGTTGTTGCGATCGAGACCCTGCACGCAGGCCCCGAGGAGGTTGGCTATCTCACCGCCTCGCTCACGGCCTGCTACCTCCTGATTGGCTTGCCGGCGGGCGCGTGGGTCGACCGTTGGCTTAAGCGACCCACAATGATCAAAGCGGCGGTGGTGCGCGCAGTTGCGTTGGCGTCCATACCAGCCTTGTGGGCTCTCGATCACCTCTCGCTGGTGTGGCTCTATGCCGTCGCGATCATAGTTGGCATTGCGTCACTCTTCTTCGACGTTGCCTATCAATCCTATGTTCCGCACATTGTTTCCGAAGAGGCCATCGAGTCGGCCAACGCGCGACTGGAGTCATCAGCCCAAGTCTCCGCGACTGGCGGGCCGGCCATCGCGGGACTGCTCCTCAAGGTGGTCAGCGCTCCTGTGGTGCTCGCCATCGACGCAGTCGCGTACGTCGTATGCGTCGGATTCCTCGCCACGATCAACGACACCGAGCCATCCCGCAGCGAGCAGGAAGAGAGACGTTCCCGGCTTACCCAGGACGTCCTCGCTGGTGTCCGGCTCGTCGTGGGACATTCGGTGTTGAGGCGGCTGACTATTTCAGTCGGGGTGTCGAACTTCTTCGCCACGATCATCATGACGCTGATGCCTCTACTCATCCTCAAGACGCTGGGACTCGGAGCCGTCGTCATGGGAATAGTGCTTGGAGTCGGCACTCTTGGTGGCCTTATCGCGTCGTTCACCCTTTCAAAGATCCGCGCACGGTTGAGTGCTGGCAAAGTCATGTCAGTTGGCCTGATCCTGGCAGGTCTCTCCACAGTGGCATTCCCGATCGCTGGATCTCTTCGGGAAGCGGCGATCGCACTGCCGGTCGGGCTACTCATCCTTGGGCAATTCGGAATGACCTGGGGCGCTGTTACATTCAACATCACCCAGGTCAGCGTCCGGCAAAGGATCTGTCCCAAAGACATGCTGGCCCGGATGACAGCATCAATTCGGTTTGTCGTGTGGGGAAGCATGCCTTTCGCATCCATCCTGGCCGGCTGGCTCGGCTCACATCTCGGGATCGTGACGTGCATGTGGATCGGTGTGGTGGGGGCCTTCTTCACGGCATTTCCTATTGTTGGAGTGGACCGGCTGATCCAGGCCTCAGCACCTGCTTCGGTTCCCAATGTCTGAGGCGCGCCGGAAACTGGCCAACGCCGTTGTGTCGTCCGGCGGTCGGTTCGGTGGGATGCACCGCCCCGAACCTGCTGCCGCCCGCATTGAGCGGTGTGCAGAGCAGTACTTGAAGGCCGGGGTCGGGGACGGAGACCTTGTCCTCCTCGCCGGTCTAGCGCCAGACACTCTCCTGGTGGCCGTAGCGGCCTGCTGGAGCGTCGGGGCAGCCGCATGGGTAACTCCCCGCGAGCCGTCGGAGATACAGGTGGACGATGCGTCGTTCGTGGTTACTCCCGATTCCACCGTGGACCGGACTGCTGAGGTCGTGGTGCAGAGCTGCGGGGAAGAGATAGCACGCGTGTCCACAGCCCTTGGACTCGTACACGAGACTTCGGGGTCTACCGGCGAGCCCAAGCTGGCGAGGCGTAGCGTTGACAGCCTCCTCGCGGAGCACATCGGCTACCGCGGAGGGATGGGGCTCGGCGCCGAGGACACCGTACGGATCCCAGTACCGACAGCACACTCCTTCGGCTCCGGAGTGGCACTCGCTGGACTACTGTCCGGCTGCTGCGTTGACCTACGTCCGTTCACCACCACCGCAGGCGTCGCCGTGGACTTGGATCGGGGAGCTGCTACCAAGCTTGCCGTCACCCCAGCCCTACTGCGCCTACTCACACGTACTAGGCGGCGGGGCGACAGCCAGCCGCGGGCAATCCTGGTTGGCGCGGGCCCGGTTTCCGAGGAGCTTGACGCTGCGTGCATAGCCCGCTTCGGCGTTCCTATCACGCGAGGGTATGGATCAACTGAGACCGGCGGAATATTCATAGGCACCTGCGGGATCGGTCAACCAATCCCGTCCGTCGGCATCGTCAACCCCCAGTCTGGGTCTCGCGGTGAACTGGTCGTTCGCACGGGAACCCCTGTACTCGGCTACGCCCATGAGCCCACACGCGAGTCGCTCCTCTGGAACACGGGAGACATCGTCGATCGCGATGCCTCAGGCCAGGTGTGGTTCATCGAACGCAAGCCGGGCGCTCTACGGGCCAATGGGAAGTTCATTAACGTCGGCCCGGTCGAAGCTGCCCTCGGCAAGATCGAGGGTGTGACGGAGATAGTGTTCGCGGTCCTCCCGCGGTCTGGCAACACTGAGTTCGAAGACGTCTTCGCTGTAGTGGGCGGGATGCCGGCGTCGCGAGAGGCCGTGGAATGGGTGCTGCACACCACCACACCGCCCGGTTTCACTCCGCACCTGAGGATCTTTGACGAACTACCGCGAACCAACCTCGGAAAACTGGACCGGTCCGCGCTCATGGAATGGATCAAGCGCGATGCATGACGAGGCGTTGTCACCGAGTGGTGTCCACGGGCAGAACATAGAGCTGAGCACTGGACGAGATGCCGGACAGGATAAACGGGAAGCCGAGGTCACGGTAGAAGCAGTGGTCGAAGTGATTGTCGCCGCGGCCGGCAATGCTGGGGCCGACAAGGCCGCCTTGACCCGACTGCGAGGCTTGCTCACCTCAGGCCAAGACGCATTGCTGAGGACGCCCGCAGAGCTTGGGATCGATTCCCTGACCTGGCTGGAAGTACTCACGGTGCTGGAGGAGACCTACGACGTCCTCCTCCTCGATGCGGTGGCTACGACCCCACAATCACGTACGGTCCTAGGCCTTGCCCGTGCGTTGACGCAATGCCTGAGCGAACGAAGCAACCGGCTCAGCCCTGAGAAGTGAGCCGCCAGGACACATGCCACGAGTAGGCCAGGTTCAAAAGAGAGGTCGACAGTCACATGAGACTCGTTGCAAGCGGTGAGCGATTCCGGATCATCGACGACTTCTTGTTGTCGGACGACCTGGACGAGATCCGTTCGCTCATGAAACGGAGGCAGTTCGATCGGGTTGCCAGCGTCGTCTATCCAGAGGCTGACGGGCCTGCTCTGCGCTCACGGGGCGCGCTGCTACGACAGGATTCTGTGGAACTGGCGGTTGACGTACAGGGGAACGGCACACCGCCAGGCGCCCACGCGGCGATCCTCCAAGAGCTCCGCTCGCACCCCGACCTGTTCGGTACAGCCGGGGAAGACTGGTCTGTCGTCGGATTCAGCTTTTGGCAGTACCCCGCAGGGAGCCGGCTCGGCTGGCACAACGATGTAGCCACAGGTCGGCAGGGGGAGTTCGTCTTTTTCCTGCACGAGGAGTGGAAGGCGTCCTGGGCTGGCGAGCTCATTCTGTTGGATGTCGATCCGGCGGCCATCAACCTCGACACAACAGGCATGTCCCCGCTGGAGGTCGTCGAGGCGAAGGCGAGCCTGGCTTCGCACGCCCTGACAGCCATCGTGCCCAAGCCAAATCGACTGGTCCTCGTCAAGGAGGGAACCATCCACTGCATTCACCGGGTAGACCACACGGCGGGAGAGACCCTGCGACAGACGATGACAGGGTTCGTTGCCGCCCATTCCCCGGATAGATGGCAGCAATCCGCCGGTCGCAACATCGACCGCCTGACGTCCATGCTCGGTTCGAACTGAAGTATTCGGTTCGCGCGCCCCGATTCCTCGCTAGATTGGAAACAAGATCATGGAAGAACTGTGGATCACCGAAGGGCCCCGGGAGTTCGAGCGATGGCTCGTCCAGGGGAAGGTCGACCCGAAGCAGGTCGAGCGGATTAGAGAGGGCCTAGAAATCACCGCCAAAGGGCGGATCGGCGAGGTAGGTGGCGAGCAGTCCCCGGAGATCTACTTTCCGGACCTGGCCGCCCGGCCGTGGTGGAATCGTAGCGACTTCCCTTGGCTCGACCGGCTCGAGGAGTCTGCGCCCGCAATTCTTGAGGAGTTGCAGGCCCGTAAGGTGGGCGCAGACGATGCTGTATCACATCCGACAGGGTTGGCCCAGGATGGCAAGTGGCGTGCGTTGTATCTATCGTGCATTGGCCGGCCGTACTCTAAAAACGTTGCGGCATTCCCGCAGACGCTGAAGACGCTTTCGGAGATTCCGGGGGGAGCTGACTGCGGTATGACCTACTTCTCCACCATCCTGGGCGGCACACACATTCGTCCGCACTCCGGTTTCACCAACGCCCACCTGCGGTGCCACCTTTCGCTGGTTGCGACCGAGGGCTCTCGCATCCGAGTTGCGACAGAGGAGCGAGCCTGGGAGGAGGGTAAGGCGTTCGTCTTCGACGATTCCTTTGAGCATGAGGTCTGGAACGAAGGCGATGAACGGCGGACGGTGCTGCTCTTCGATTTCTGGCACCCAGACCTGTCCGCTCCGGAGATCGAGGCGCTGACCTACATGATGGGCGTGTGGCGGCGAATGTACTCGCGGCACTTCTGGGCACACCAGATGGACACTTCGGCCAATCGGGGTTCTTCCACACTGCTCGCCTCGTAGAAGGATCTGTCATGACTGCCGAAGCTTGGTTCGAAACGGAAGAGTTCCTGAGTGGTCTGCTCTGTCCGCCCGACCCTGACCTGGCACGAGCGCTCCACGTAAGCGAGCAGGCGGACCTCCCAGCCATCAACATCTCGCCGCTGCAGGGTAAGCAAGTCAGCTTTCTGGCGAAGATGGTCGGTGCCCGGCGGATTCTCGAGGTGGGAAGCTTGGCCGGCTACAGCGCACTTTGGCTGGCAAAGACGCTGCCACAGGATGGTTGCATGGTGACCATCGAGAACAATCCGCTGCATGCCGTGATCGCCGCCGACAACATCAAGGCGGCTGGCTTTGATGATCGGGTGGAGGTGCGATTGGGTAACGCCTCTGAACAATTGGCTCTGCTGGTCGCGGAGAAGGTCGAGCCATTCGACTTCTTCTTCATCGACGCCGACGAGCACAACAACGTGACCTACTTCGAGAGCTGCCTGCAGCTCAGTCGCCCCGGCAGTGTCATTGTCTTCGACAACGTCGTAAGGTCCGGGGAGGTCCGAAACCTGGGGACGTCAAATGGCGCCGTCCGCGCGACGCAACGGCTACTCGAGCTGGTCGGTGGCTCTGATCGAGTCGACGGAGTGGTCTTCCAGACAGTCGGTAAGCGAGGACATGACGGCATGCTCGCTGTGCGGATCTGCTGACCATCACGGATGCTGGGCGCAGGTCGTTGCTGTAGGTGCCTGCTGGTCATCGCCACAGGCACCTACACCCAGAGCCGCACATCGGCGTCCGGAGACCTCATAGGGCCGGGGAGAAGTGCCGACGGATCGACGACCAGCATGGGGCCGTCTTCCCGCACGGGTGACCCTGCACGGGTCGGTCCTCCGGGCGGGTGTTGTCGCACGGGACCGTGACACACACGGCCGCAGTTGGTGGAGGCGTCAACCTCGGCCCTTGAAGGCGAGTCCGCGCCCTATCCCGCGTCTTCATCTGACTACACTCCGCGCCCGTCGAACTGACTGTGATGGGGCATCCGCATACCTGGCCCCACCCTGAGCAATAGTCAAGAGTTGTGGGTGGGGCCTTCCGACGCGGGGATCTCGGCTGCTGCGAGCCCGGCTTCGTCGCGCACCTGTGGGTCGGAGTGGTGGAGGAACGGCTCGATCAGCAGCCGGGCCCGCGGGTCGTGGGTGGCGCCGAGGATGTAGAGAGCGTGTTCGAGGAGTTCGCGCTCCATCGTCGGCATGGCGGACGCCAGGGGTTCGACAAGGTCCAGTGGCAGGCGGTGGTGGTTGAACGCCTCGCTGATCGAGTTCAGGGCGGACTCGCGGACCCTGGTCACTGATTCGTTGAGGGCCAGGCTGACCAGGCGACCGACGACCAGGCGGGCGGTGTCGGTGTCGAGTGCGGTGCCGCGCAGGCGGTCCCCGAGGTCGGCGGCGGCGACATCCCGACGGTTCGGATCACGGTCAGTCAGCGCTTCAAGTGCCGCAAACACGTCGTTCATGCCGCCACCTCGACCCGCTCGACCAGGACGCCGTTCTCGAAGCGCGCACCGGAACGGACCAGGGCCACGAGGTGGGCGCCGGTGATCGCGCGCCATCGCGCCTGGGCGGACTCGACGAGCTTGAACACCATCGCGAGCGCGGCCGCCGGGCTGCCGGCTCCCCGGGTGATCTTGGTTCGCAGCTTGACCGTGGAGAACGTGGACTCGATGGGGTTCGTGGTCCGCAGGTGGATCCAGTGCTCGGCCGGGAAGTCGTAGAACGCGAGCAGTTCCTCCCGGTCGTCGGTGATCTTCGCGACGGCCTTGGGGAACTTGGCGCCGTAGGTCTTCGCGAACGCCTCGATCGCCTTCTCAGCGTGGCCGCGGTCCTCGGCGTTGTAGATCTCCTGCATCGCCTTCGTCGCCCCCGGCTGCGCGGACTTGGGCAGGCAGTTGGTGACGTTGCGGGATTTGTGAACCCAGCACCTCTGCGGCCGGGAACACCTCGGCGAGCGCCCGCCACAGGCCCATAGCGCCGTCGCCGACGACCAGCTCGGGGTCGCGCATGCCGCGGCGTCGGCAGTCGCGCAGCAGGTCGGCCCACGACTCGGTGGACTCCCGCAGGCCCTCAGCCAGCGCGATCAGCTCCTTCGTGCCGTCCAGTCGCACGCCGAGCAGGACCAGCACGCACGAGTGCGCCTGGCTGAGGCGGACCTTCGGGTGCACGCCGTCGGCCCAGACGTAGACGTAGTCACGGTCGGACAGGTCCCGGGTCTGGAAGGCCGCATGGTCGTCGCTCCACTGCTTCGTCAGCCGGGTGACAGTGGCCGGGGACAGGCCGGCGGCGCCGCCGAAGAACTGCTCCAGCGCGGGGACGAAGTCCCCGGACGACAGTCCGTGCAGGTAGAGCAGCGGCAGCACCTCGGAGATCTTCGGCGACTTGCGGCACCACGGAGCCAGGATCTTCGAGGAGAACCGCTTGCGCTCGCCCGTTGCGTCGTCGACGCGTCGGTCGTTCACCCGCGGCGCGGTGACCTCGACCGGGCCGGCCGCGGTGACCACGGTGCGGGGCCGGTGGTGGCCGTTGCGGACGACCAGGCGGTGCCCACGCTCGTCGGTCTCGGCAGCCAACTCGGCTATGTACTGGTTGACTTCCGCCTCCAGCGCGGCGGCCAGCATCCGACGGGCGCCCTCGCGGACGATCTCGTCGATCAAGGAGCCGGACTGGGTCGAGCCGTCGTCAGTGATTACGCTGAGCACGGGCGTGCCTTCCCGACCCGCGCTGCAACGCGGGCCTACTCGGAGACCATCAAAGGATCATTCGGGAAGGTACGCCTTGCACGTTCCTGCCGGAACTGATCCACAGGTCTCCAGCATTGCTCAACGTCTTTTCCCCACCGCCCTGTTGAGGCCGGTGGGACGTGAGCGGAAGCATTTGCTGTCGATCGCCGGCCCGCCGACAACCGTCCGTGTCCCTTGAGCCTCCGCCAACTTGAACTTGCAGGTCAAAGGGCTGGTGTGGCCGATCCTCAGGGCGCTCATGCTGGTCGTGGGCGGGAGGCCACGGCGAAGATCATCCGTCAGCGGTTGACTTCGAGGTTCGTCAAGGCGAGCAGGGCTCGCAGGAGCTGAGTGGCGGGTCAAGGCCCCGTCGCCCACCGCGAACTCATGGCCTCCGTCGAGCACCGTTCCCACAAGGGGCTCAACAACCGGGCCGAGAACAGCCACCTACCGACACGCCAGCGCGAACGCGCCATGAAGTACCTCCGCTCGCCCGGCGCTGCGCAACGGTTCCTGTCCGCGTTCAGCGGCATCTCACCCCACTTCAGGCCCCGACGCCATCTCCTGACCGCCGCTCAGCACCGCTTCGAGATGACCCTCCGCTTCACCATCGGGAACCACATCACCGGCGCGGCCGACCAGCCCGCCGCCTGACCCAAGACTCCAAACCCGGCCCCACCACACCCCGACACACCAACAAGCGATCACGTACCCAACAACGTGACAGTGCCCGCCGGAACCATCCATCTCGGCACCGGGCTTGACTTGGCGGCCGCGGCGTTAACTTCGTGGCATTGCTTCAACCGCATGATCGGCCAGCTCTATCACTGCCTTCAACACCGCAAGCTGTTCGACGAAGACACCGCCTTCCCCACCGCACTGGTCGCTGCCGCTTGACGCGTTGGCATCGTGAGGTGTCTGGTGCTACTTCCTCTGGAACCTCAAGGTCCCAGTCTCCAGGTGTCCACGATCAAGGGGAAGCTTCAGAAGGGAACTTCTCCAAGCTCGCAGACATCGTCTGGCACCGGGCCGACACCCTGATCTGGCTCGACTTCCCGCTGCCCCTGATCCTGTACCGGATCACCCGCCGCAGCCTGCGTCAGCTGGCCGGCCGCGAGGACAGCGCACAGGCCCGGCGTCTCACCTGGTCCACTGCGTTCTTCGCCCGCCGGTCACTCCTGCGCACCGCCATCCGCGAGTACCGCGCCAACCGGCCCCGCTACGCCCGACAGGTGGCCGAGACCGCCAGCCTCGGCGTCGAGGTCGTACGGCTCCGCAGCCCACGGGAGGTCCAGCGCTGGAAGCAGCGGACCGCGAAAGGGCCGGCGGAGAGCCGCTCACGAGCGGCCCGGCACACCACCGGCCCTTAACCAGCATCTCCGCGACCGACATGACGCCGGCGCAGGGAAGCCTCACCAGCGTACAAGGCGCCCTGGCAGCGACGACCTGAAGGAACACAACCGAGTGATCCCCCGCAACCGCCCCGTGATCAACGAGCGGGACATCGCCCAGCAGGCCGGTGTCCCGCTCGCCACCTGGAGACGCCGTGACGCACCCGGATTCCGGCAACGCGTGCCCGCGCTCTTCGACAGCCGCGTACACGTCTACGACCAGGCCCAGGCGCACGCCTTCCTCACCGGACAGCCCATCCCCTCACTGCCCGCCGAGCCACACCCCGACGATCTGCTCAACGACGAGGAGGCCGCAGCCCTGCTCGGAGTGACACCCGGCACCGTCCGCGCCTACGCCAGCCAGAACTACCTCCCACGAGGCACAACCGTCTACAGCCTCCGCCTCTGGACCCGCCGGGACATCGAGACCCGCCGCGACACCCCTCCCCGCCAGGGACAGGGCGGCGGACGCCCCCTCGGCAAAGCCGACCCCAACAAGGCCCACGCCTACGAAGGCGACCCCCGCCTGCACATCGCTGCAGAAGCTCTCACCGCATCACCGCAGACCCCCCGCACGCACCTCGCTACCGCCCTGGCCAAACAGCACGGCAGTTCCACCCGCACCTGGCAACGCCTGCTCACGCAGGCCGCCCGCACCCCCGCCCAGTGACGACCGCCGTCCGTCGCTCATGGACGGCGGCATCGACCCCGTGGCTGTGGGCGACATCCCCTCCCGGATCGGCGCCGCCGGTCTGGAGGCACTACCGGACTGCCGGAGCACCTGCGGCGGCGACCAGGGCGAGAGCTTCCGCCACGTGCCGGTCAGGGTCCCGCACCCCAGGGCGTCGTGACGCCGGGCATCCAGTTCAGCCCATACCCGTTTCGCCTGCGGGCGCACCCCGCCCAGAAGGACATAGCCCCACCGCATCGCGGTGTGCTCGATGAGGCGCAGGCCCCGGCCGGTGGTGTCACCGGGATCCGGTGTGCGCAGTTCGGGCAGTCGTGAGGGTGTCCGGTCGACCACGGCGAGATGCACGTACCAGTCGGCTGGGCGGTCGATCACGACCCGGACAGTGCGGCCGTGGGCGTGGCGGATTGCGTTGGTCATCAGCTCGGACAGCAGCAGCGCCGCATCATCTGACAGGATGTCCAGGCCCCACGTGGCTGTCACGACGCGCGCCAGGACCCGTGCCTCTCGTACCGCCTCGGGGATGCGCGGCATAGTCACGGTGTAGCCCGGGTGACCCATGCTGCGAGGCGCCGCTACCGCGCTCACGCCACCACCGTGACGATGGCCGCGGTGGTGGCGTCTGCTGGCCGGGAGTGCTGGCAGAGCAGTGTCAGCAGTGCGCGGCACTGGGTGGCGAGTGCCCATGTGTCGGTGCGGCCAATGTCGTCGGCGAGGAGTGCGCGGGTGCGGGTGAGCACGTGTACGGCGCAGTCCCGCCATTCTCCGCGCATGCGGGGCAGCTCCTGGTCCAGCTCGGGCACCAGGAGCTGCACGTGGCCCAGGAGCAGGCCGGTGACGTCGGGCACCGGCGCCGTCGAGGCATCCCACAGCACGGCCTCGTAAGTGCCGCGGATCGTCTCGACATCGAGCGGGACAGTGCGGCTGTGGTCGGTCCCAGGGTCAGACGGTCGTGTCATGCGGGCTCTCTCACATCGGTGCGATCACTCAACGGCTGGTAATCACTCAACTCCGGTGCGCGGTGGCGGGTATAGAGAGGACAGTGGATGTCACGTTGAACTGGTTGAACACGCTGGGAGCCCACGATGGGACGTCGGCCGCGCACCCCGAACCACGCCCTTGCCGCCCTCATGCAGGCGGGAGGAATCGGGAACGCCCAGCTGGCCCGGCACACGAACGCGGTAGGCCGCGAACTGGGTGTCCGGCTGCACTACGACAAGTCCACGGTCTCTCACTGGCTTGCAGGCAGCGTCCCGAAGCTGGAAGCGCAGCCGGCCATCGCTGAGGCTCTGTCGCGACTCCTCGGAAGGCCCGTAACCTGCGCGGAGATCGGCTGGCCGACCAGCGAGTCAGCCGCTGAGCCGGATGTGGTGGCGGACGTGATCGATCTGAGTCGCGCGGACATGGATCCCTCACGCCGGGGCGTACTGGCAACCGGCATGTACGCGGCCGCACTCGCAGTCCCCCGGTACGACGACGTGGTGAACCGGGAGCGGCAGGAATCGGTGCGCGCCGGACGGACCGTGCGGATCGGCGCCGCCGACGTCGCAACGGTCCGGACCATGACCGACAAGCTCGCGGACATCCTGGACCAAGTCGGCGCGGGCCACGCGCGGCCGATGGCGGCGGCGTGGCTGGTCAACACCGCCGCTCCCTACCTTCGGGCGAGCGCAACGGACCAAGTGAAGCGCGACATGCGCGCCGCCGTGGCCGACCTGGTCTACCTCACCGGCTGGATGGCCATGTACGAAAATCAGCAGGGTCTCGGGCAGCAGTACTACCTGCGCGCCCTCGAACTCGCGGGCGGCGCCGAGGACCACCTGACGTACTGCCGCACCCTGCGTGGCATGAGCCTGCAAGCCACCCACCTCGGACACGGCAAACGCGGGCTGGAACTCGCCGACGCCGCCGCCGAAGCCGCACCCGTCGCAGGGCCCCGCCTCACCGCCTTCCTGCGCGGACAGCAGGCCGCTGCCGCCGCCATGACGGACAACGGCCGGCGCACCGCCCTCGCGCGCCTGAGCGAGGCGGAGACCGCCCTGTCCCGCGCCGACGACCGTCGCGACGCCGTGGGCGGATACGACCAGGCCGCCTACTGGTTCCACCAGGCACACGTCCTGTGGCACGTGGGCGACCACGCCCGATCCATCACAGCCCTGTACCGCTCGAACAGTGCCCGCTCACCCCTGGAACGTCAGGGCCGCCTGCACTGCCTGGGCGTCATCGCCGAACGACAGCTCCGCATGCGCCACGTAGAAGCTGCTTGCGCCACCTGGCACACATTCCTCGATGAACACGTCACCGTCTCCTCAGCCCGAGGTGACACCCACCTGAAAACACTCCTCCAGGCTCTGCCGGCCCACCGGGGCATTGCCGCCGCCCGGGACCTCGAAGAACGCGCTCGGCAGGTAACCGCGCTCAAAGCGGTCTGACACGGCCTGATCTCACGCTTCCAGGATCCTCCCGGCCGTCCTCCATGACCAGGAGAGGGACGCTGCCGTTCGCGGAACCATCTCCGCGGACGGTAGCGTTAGAGTCATCTGCGTGCTCGTTGGTGCGGTGACCTGCGCTGGAGCACGGGCGTTACCAGCGGTTCTTTCGGGTGCTGCGCACTTCGAGGCCAGCCTCATCGAGCCAGCCGTACAAGGTCTTTGAGCTGATCCTGGCGAGTTCCCGGATGCGGGTCCGTGGCGCGTCGACGCGGGCCGCCTCGATAGCCGCCTCACGCAAGGGCTCGTACAGCCGTTCGGCCTCCGCAAGTAGCTCCGCGCGGCGTGCGCCGATCTCGGCTACCCGCCTCAGTGCGGCGGCACGCTGCTCTTCCGGAAGCTCAACCATGGGGAAACGGTATCAGCGGGAGGCTCTTGGGTCAGTCAGTTGTTTCCAGGAAACAAATAGCGCAGCGCCAGCCCTGGGTGGTGAGGGCGCGTACCAAGAGATCCGCCGCATGATGCGGGCCCAGCGACTCCTGGCTACGGGTGACGAGCGTGCCCGTGAGCGGCTCACCGATGCCGCCTCCGGTCCCCCCGGCCGGAGTGACGGGCTTGTCCGGTCCGGTTGTGGCGGGCGGGAGCTGCCGGGGGACGAACAGGGTCTCCAGCCGGTCAGGTTCGCTGCCTGAGCGCAGGAAGTCCGCGAGGTTGGCCACCACCTGCGCAGTCACCCGTTGTCCGGTCTCCTGGCCGTGCCGGCGCAGTTCGGCGTACCAACGGGCGACCGGCTCGTGACCCTGCTTCCCGGCGACGCCGACCAGGGCGCGGACGTGCGAGTCCGGCGCGGGCCCCTCAAGGGCATCGGAGATCGCCTGCGCCAGCGGCCACTCGCCGATCTCGCGGTAGGCGGGGTCTCTGGCCGTAGTCGGGGCAGACAACGTGGTCTGGTCGTTTACGACCGGAGCCGAGCTGCATCTCCGAGCTTCTCCTCGCCGAGTGCGACGACCGGGCCCGCCGACGCTCTGAACGGCGCATCAAGGCTGCCGGGTTCCCCCGTGACAAGGCTCTGCGGAAGTTCGACTTCGACGCGAACCCCAACATCGACGCGGCCGTCATCCACACCCTCGCCAAGTGTGAATGGATCAAGAAGGGCATGCCCCTCTGCCTGATCGGAGATTCCGGCACCGGCAAGTCCCACCTGCTGATCGCGCTCGGCACCGAGGCCGCGATGGCCGGCTACCGGGTCAAGTACGTGCTGGCGACCAAGCTGGTCAACGAGCTCGTCGAGGCCGCCGACGAGAAGCAGCTGACCAAGACCATCGCCCGCTACGGCCGCGTCGACCTTTTGTGCATCGACGAGCTCGGCTACATGGAACTCGACCGCCGCGGCGCCGAACTCCTCTTCCAGGTTCTGACCGAGCGGGAGGAAAAGAACAGCGTGGCGATCGCTTCGAACGAATCCTTCTCAGGCTGGACCAAGACGTTCACCGACCCCCGCCTCTGCGCGGCCATCGTCGACCGCCTCACCTTCGGCGGCAACATCATCGAGACCGGCACCGACTCCTACCGCCTCGCCACCACACGCGCCCGCGCCGAACAGCAAGCGGGCAGGTGAGCCAAGACGGCGCACCCCTCACCGACCGTTGCCGAGGCTCCCGAAGACGCGATTGACCCACTGGTCCATCCGGGTCGCGAAGTCCGACGCCGAGGAGATCCCCGAAGCTGGCAGGCAACCAGCGTCGTCCAAATCAGCGACGAAATCCACATCGGCCCAGCCTCCACGGAACAGCACAACCGACAACGCTGCCTCAGCCGGACCGGATATGACCACGCCAACCGAATCCGGATCCTGAACCCGGGCCCTGTCGGTCTCCAGTGGTTGAGGCCAGGACGCCTCGGCATCCCGCCAGGTCGGCCGACCGACTTCGAGGCCGGCCGACTCCCAGCCCGCGGTCCGCTGAGCCAGAACGGCAGCCGCCCCGTCAAGATCAACAACTCTATCCATGAGGGGATCATCCCTCATGGACAATCTCCGGCGACCAGGACCTCGAAGCCCGACAGCGAGACGACGGCCCTCTGTTCCTACTTCTGACCAACATTTTCGTGGCCGCCGACCGGTGCTCGTTCTCAGAATGAGCCGACAACCGTCCGCACCCGGATCGACTGGAAGTACGCGCTCGGCCTGGAGCTGGACGATCCCGGGTTCGATCACTCGGTGCTGTGCGAGTTCCGGGCACGACTGACCGGGGCGAATGCGGCCGACCAACTGCTGCAGGTGATGCTGAACCGGCTGGTCGAAGCCGGACTGCTTAGATGACCTCTTAGGTCCACAGGAGGCCGGGCATGAGTGCCCCGGGCCGCTACCGCCTGTTTCTGGCCCTTGGGAGCGGCCTGTGATGAGCGGCTGGTGGGTGAGTGAGAAGACCGCGCGGCGCAAGCTGGCCGCCAGGACGGGGGAGCGGGGCACCATGCCCGGCGTGCGCATCACCCTCACCGGCGAGGAGACCGGCGACGTTGTGACTGAAGATCGCCAACAGAGTCACGGCGTTGGTACCAAAGAGGCAAGCGGCCAAGCGGCAGGGAAGTGGGGCCAACTGTGGCGCAGGTGAGCGCGCGGCCTGGTGAGTCAGGACGCAGGCTGGAGATATGAAGTGGGTGCCGATCGTCGTTCAACCGGCCTTCCGAGAGTGGGGCGGTCGGCGCGTCGCCGCGGACATCCGCGGCCGACGCGAGATCCTCGGGAGTGCACACCTTGCGACGTGATGCGCGTCGCTCGCCGCCCTGATTGGTTGTCACGTTTGCGGGCCCTGGATGTGGGCTTGTCGTGGTCATGGGCGATTATTTCTGACGCAGAGTCGCCTGAGTCGCCCTGCTGTTGACCCGCACTTGGTGCCCAGTTAGCGGAGCTACTCGCCTCCCGTACCGGCCTCGCCGTCGACGGCAGCATTATGGCCCTGATGGATGACCCGGCCGCATCGAATGATGGTGAGGCGGTCTGGGCCGGCCACCGTCCATGGGGCCTCGAACGGGTCGCTGCCGGGTGCCTTGGGTGGTCCGACGAACCACCCTGTCATCTCCAGGTCCTGCTCGGCTGCGGTGTGGTCGGTGTGGAGCAGAAGCCGCCCGTGCTCTGTGTCATGCGACACCTCATAGGTTTCGGTCCAGCATGGGTCCTGCTCGGTGGCCTCCGTCGTAATTATGAGACGGTCACCGACCCTGGACGGGTACCACGCCTGCTCGGTCAGTGCGCGGCGCTTGTTCGCGTCTCCGCTGTGCAGTGTTTCTGACATGATCCCCCGACATTCGCCAAGTGTCCGACGGATGTGTAACACAGTTGGCCCATGACCACTCGGCTTTCGACGTTCTGACCGGTCAGGCCACGTAGTCGGGGCAGGCGGTGGCCCATGCCTGCTGGACGGCACGGATTTCATGATCCGTGGGCTGGCCTGGGCTGGTGGGCAGAAAACGGGCGGCGATGATCACGCGGCGGAGCTTGGCGACCATGTCGGACAGCGAGGGCTCGGCCTTCGTGGTGTACCACGGTGCCCGCTCGCGGTGTTCGGCCGCGTCGGCGGGGTGGTGGCCGTGCAGCGCGTACCAGACCACCGTGATCGTGTAGCAGTACAGGCCGAACGGGACGGTGCGCTCCACCGCCCGTTGAGTGCGGCTCCGGGCTTGGCCGACCCCGAGCAGGTCGCGGGCCTCGGCGAAGGTGACCTCGATCGACCAGCGCCAGGCGTATCGGGTGATCAGGGCCGGTGCTGTGGTGGTCAGATCGGTGGTGACCAGGGCCAGGTCGTAACCGCTGGTGGTGTCCTGGTCGCGCAGGAGGATCGCGCGGACGGTGCGGGTGTGGAAGGAGCCGTACCACAGGCAGGTGACTTCGGCCAGGTGAACGGTCTCGGTGCGCTGGTGGCGCGTGACCTGGCACGTTCGGAAGGCGGCCCGTTCGGCCAGGTCCTTGGCCGTGCCCAGCCGCGTGCCCTTCAGGGCGGGTCGGCCACGGCGGCCGGTGCGGGGCGGGGCGGGGTCGTACAGCACCGCCGAGCCCGGCAACCGGGTGGTGAACGTGCAGGTCGCGGGCAGGTTCCGCAGGGCTTTCCCGTGGTAGGCGGCGTCCGCGGCGACGTGGATACGCCGCCGCCAGTGGCACGCTGCCAGCAAGCGGATCATGGCGGCGGCCAGGTCCACCTTGGACTTCTCCTGCCCGGGCCGCCACAGCCGGGCCATCACCGGCAGGCACACCGGCCGGGCCAGGAACGGCAGTTGGACGTCAGCACCGCGTCCTCGGGCAGGAGACGGCGCACGACCAGGTGGGACAGGGAGATGCCCAGGATGTCCGGGTGCCACGGGGCACGGGAGAAGTAGGCGTGCGCGCGGTCGTGGGACCAGGCGCGCGTCAACGCGGCGCCGGTGAGCATCCCGGTCACGGTGCACCGGCCGGTCTGCGCGATCAGGCCAGTGACCAGCGCGGCGAAGGTGCGGAAGGTCGGCGCGGTGAAGTTGCCCCGCAGGAACCTCAGCACCGCCAGCAGCGAAGTGTGTACGGTCGCGTCCGGAAGCATCGGCGGGTCCCTCACTGCAGGCGACACAAAGCACTGCCGATGCTTCTCTGCTGCCCCGCCCCGCGCCGCCAGGTCAGGCCCCCATCACCCGCCCGAGCGACCCCACGACGACCAACGAAAACGTCGAAGCCCACCATGCCAGAGCATCGACGCGGGGCGGTGACTTCACTTCACCAGCAGGGCCGAGCCCGGCTGGAGATCGCCACCTGGATCCCGGGCTTCCACATAATGTGTCGCTGGCACAGCGCCGTCACCCAGCGGCCTGCCGCCCGTGGTTGCCCGAGGCCGGCGGCTACCCGCCCACTGTTGAAGCGGGGGAAGTGCGGCCTCTCCGGATCTTCCCGAGCACGGCCTGGTTATGGTTGCCGAATGCGATACGAGTGGGGCGAGTACTCCTTCGACGGAGCGGTTACCGTGGAGTGCCCTTACGCAGATGTCCTGCGCTGGCTGGTGATGCCCGACCTCATGAGCAGGTGGATAGTCGGCCTTGATGCAGTCACCCTCCTCGATTCGCAGCCCGATGTCGTCGGCGCTCACACCAGACTGGATTTCGGCGGTGGCAAATGCAGCCCGGGCACCTTCCATGGGGAAGTCGTGGAGCTGAGTGACCAGATACTCATCCGGTGCTACCGGCCTGGGTTCGATTCGGACAAATACGAACGGACCGTCCGCTACGACTTGCGCGCCACCGGTGCCGCAACCGCCTTGCGCTGCTCGGTGCAGACCAGGCTCCTCGGCTTGCCCGCCGTGCTCAGACGCCTCCCGTACCGGGACGAGCAGGTGCATCTGCACCGCAGTCTGGAACGGCTGCGCTCCTTGGCTGAAGGGCAGCAACAGCTGCCACTCCTGCGCCGTATCCGCGACTCCGGGCTGCAGGCGCAGCCTCTCTAGCGGCTCGTCTCGCATGATTGGCCAGGTGGCGAGATCACTCGACCCTCGACGATCAACGAAAACGTCGAAAGTCGAGTGACCAGTACCGACTATCTGGTCCGATCCGACCGTCACCGCCAGCCGTGCTGGCAGTGCCCCGCCATCCCGGAATAGCTTCGATGGAAGATGATATAACTTCCTGGGAAGGTAGTGTGGTGTGCATGGACGACCTGCAACCGTTGGACCGGGTGGCTCGCATTCAGGCGGACTGGCGCCGTGAGCGCCCCGACATCGACATCGGCCCGCAAGGAGTGATCGGTAGGCTGCACCGCCTGGCCGGCCTGCTCACAGGGGAACTCTGCCTCCTCTACAGCCGCTACGGCCTCAGTGAGGGAGAGTTCGACGTCCTGTGTGCGCTGCGCCGTGCCGGGGATCCCTTCGAACGGGCGCCTGGTGAGCTCGCCGTCCACACCATGGTTACCACCGGTGCGATGACCAAGCGCATCGACCGGCTGGAAAAGGCCGGGCTTGTCACGCGCCGCCGTCCCCAAGACGACCAGCGCGGCCGGATCGTCGCTCTCACCGGCCCCGGCCGGGAACTGATCGACCGGGCCTTCACCGACCACATGCGCAACGAACACCACCTGCTGAGCCTGCTGACGCCCACCGAGGCCGTAGCACTCGAGACGCTCCTCACCAACTGGCTCACCCGCATGGAACACCCGCGCCCCGCCAACGAAGGGTAAGAGCAACCGGCACCCTGCAGGCACAAGATGCAGGAAGGCCGCCCCGGTTCCCGGATCCGACCCCTGGCTTGATGGCTGCCAGGCCAGGGGTGGCGGTACTGACCGCCGCAGCTGCCGACTGCTGCGCGCACCACAAAGGCGGTCCCCTCCTCGAAGAGGCGGGACTGGTCCACTTTCCCTCAACTGGCTCGGGCGCCCGCAACGACAGGCGAGGACCATGAGCCGCGGTCCACTCAAGGCCCCCCCAGACCAGGTAAGGGCTGGGGGGGGCAGCCTGTCGTACTGGTCTCAGGCTCTGCGTCCGCTCACGTCCGGGGGCGCCCGAGCCACGCCTCCCTTTCCGCTGTATCTCATCTCCGTTGTACTCATGTCCGAACTGCACGTCTGGGTGGGAAAAATGGATTCACACACCTCGCGAAGACCACTGCCGCCGCTGCCAGGAAGGCGCCGCAACCTCTCGGCGCGCCTTGCTGCTCCGGTCGCGTTCTCGGTTCTTCTCTCGCTTTTGTCTGTGGTACCAGGGCTCGGAGAGGTGGCTCTGGCTGCGGGGGCGGTGCGGCCGCAAATACCGAAGGCGTTGTCACCCGGTTCAGTGAAGGGCAGCTCCGGGGAGACCGGTTATCTCCCGGGTTCGTGGAAGGTCTCACCGTCGGGTGACTTCACGTACTCGATTCCTCTGGACGTTCCGGATGGCCGGGCCGGGATGGCGCCTTCGCTGTCTCTGGGCTACTCCAGTGGAGGCGGCAACGGTTCGGTGGGGCAGGGCTGGGCGGTCTCCGGCGCGATGTCGGCGATCACCCGCTGCACAAAGAGCACCGCCGAGGGCGAGTCCACCCCGTCCGGCGTGCACGATGACTGGTCGGACGACTTCTGCCTGGACGGCCAGAAACTTGTCCAGCTCGGTTCGGGATCCGGTCACCCGCTGAACGCTGAGTACCGGGCCAAGACGAATGGCTTTGGCCAGGTCCTCTCGGTCACGGCTCAGGCGAACGACAGCCTCGGCGGACCCGACCACTTCACGGTCAAGGCGCGGGACGGCCGGATCCGTACCTATGAGGCCCGGCAGGGACACCGGATGAGCTCCGGTGTCGGATTCTCCGACACCGCGGCGCCGTCGACCGGTGATGCGGCTTTTTCCACACCTCGCGTGATGTGGCTGCTGGAGTCCGACCGGGACCGGTCGGGCAACGAGATCGACTACGAGTACACCTCGCTCAGCGGTCCCGGCGGAGACGAGTGGCTGCCCGCCAAGATTTCCTACACCGCGCACGGCAACGACAAGACCGCGGCGCGGTATGTGCAGTTCGACTACGAGGACCGGCCGGACACGTCGTTCTCCTACCTGGCCGGGGTGCGTTTCAACCAGACCCGGCGGATCAAGTCGGTCAAGATGTTCGCCCCGAATCCCGGGGCGACCAAGCTGGTGTGGCAGTACAACCTGGCCTACGACATAAGCGTCGACCACCGCAGCCTGCTCAAGTCCGTGGCCAAGTGCGCCCCGTCAGGGGGTTGCCTGCTCGGGAAGAACTTCACCTGGGACACTTCGCAGAAGGGCGCGGTACCGTCCTTTCACTCCCAGGATCTGGACGCGCTTCCCGTCCCGATCGACGGCCCCAGCGCAACGACGCCCTTCATGCGGGCGGCCGACATCAACGGGGACGGCGCTGATGACCTCCTGATGAGCGATCGCGCAGAGCACCCTTACGGAAGCCACAACCTGGGCTCGGTTCGGCTCGGCGTGCGCAAGTCTGACACCGGTACGGTCTCCCCGCTGGAGAAGGCTGTCTCAGTGGCGCAGAACGATGCGCTGGGGATGAGCGGAACGGATCTGCGTGAAAGCCGGCCTGTCGACCTCGGTGAGGGGAGAGCCAGTCTGGCCCTGAGGTACGAAGACCCCGCCACGAAGAAGACCAAGGACAAGGTCGTCAAGTGGAATGACGCCGACCAGGCGTTCAAGGCTACGGCCATGGAGTTCCCGAACGCCGACAACTCGGTCTTCGCCGACTTCAACGGCGACGGCCGGATGGACTACGCCAGCGCGGACGGGGCGGGCGGTGCGTACTCGATCCGGCTGAACAAGGACGGCGAGCTCGGTGCGGCCAAGGCAACCGCCTTCACCTGGGACAGCGCCGAAAGCACCACGGGAGATCCCACGGGTGAGGGCAAGGCGTCGGTCATCAGCGTGGTGAAGAACGCGGCTGGCAAGTACGAGCCGACAGTGTTGAGCCTGGTCGCGGACGGGGACCCGGTGGTGACGTCGGGGCGGCATAAGGACGCCAACGGCAAGACATGGGACCACGTCATGAGCCCGCTGGCACCAAGCTTCACGGGCAAATACTGGAACTACCGGACGGTCACGGGCGACTTCAACGGGGACGGGCTCCAGGACTACCTGCTGCTGCCGGTGACGGCGGACGCGAAGGGGGACTGGCGGCTGCCGGCGGCCCTGGTGTGGAACACCGGCGACGGTCTGGTCGTGGACAAGAAGACCCCCGATATCCCGTACGACAAGTACGCAGGGGTGCAGGCCGCCGATCTCAACGCGGACGGCCGAACGGACCTGGTGACGTTCACACCCTCGGCGACCACCGCGCTCATCTCACGCGGCGACGGATCATTCGACTCGGATGAGATTGCCTCGGACGGCGGGACGCTGGGAGACGGGAATGACGGCTGGGCGAGTTCCCGTGTGGGTGACTTCTCGGCCACCGGCCGGCCGGGCGTGGTACGGGTGTCGAACGGGCATCTGGTGCTGCTGTCCCAGGACGTGTCCTACACCGGCCGCCTGACCGGCATTGCGGACCAGGGCACTCTGTGGAACCGGCAGAGCGTCACGTACTCCACCGCGTGGAGCGACCACATGGAGAAGGCCGCAGATTACGACTGTGCGGCCCCGCTGGTGTGCGGGCGTTCGGGCATTGTGACAGTCCGGCAGGTCGACTCCCGCGATCACGTGATCGATCCGGACAAGGGGCAGACACCCAAGCCGTACAAGATCCAGTATTCCTTCGAGGATCCGGTGGCGGACGTGCGGACCGGGTTCCTCGGATTCCTCACGATGCGGGTATGGGATCCGCAGCGGCCCTCCGAGACTCTGTACGACTTCAACCGGCACCGGGAACAGGTCGGCGCGGGCTTCCACCCCTACGTCAACCGCCCCACACAGGTGACCACGGTCACACCGATCCTCACCCTGGACTCGCGCGCCCGGGCCGCGGACACCGTCAAGGCGCGCGTCACCAGCACCCATAACACCTACGGGGTGCGGCACCTGAACCAAAGGGCGACTAGTGGTGGTCAGTTCGCGGTGTTCACGACAGGTGTCACCACCGACGAGTGGGAACAGAACGTCGACACGACCTGGGGCTCACTGGTCGGCACCGACCAGCCGTCACACTTCTCGGGGGTAGCCAAACCACCGACACCGCAGCGCCAGTCAGCGCAGAGCTCCGACTTCGACGATTTCGGGAACCGTACCCACCACACCGAAAGTGTCACCGGCGGAGCGTCAGCCACCACCGACACGACCTTCACCCCGGACACCTCTGCCTGGCTGGTGAATCTGCCCATGCACCAGACGGTCACCTCCAAGGCAGCAGGAGGCAAGCCCGGTCCGGTCACCCGTACCACCGACTTCCACTACGACACGCTCGGTCGTCTGGACACCCTGTGGCAGGAGAAGGACGGCGCCGATGATGTTGCGCTGACCACCACCTACCGCACCGACCCCTACGGCGTGCTCGACAGAATGACCGTCAGCGCCGACGGGGTGCCGGACAAGGTCACTCACCTCGAGCACGACCCGGTGTTCCCGCAGCAGCCCGATGAGGAGATCTACACCTCGCAGTCCTGGTCGGAACACAAGGGGGGGCCGGCACCGTCACAGTGGCTCGCGGTGCACCCTGCCCTAGGTGTCACCCTGGCAGCCTCGGACGCCAACGGCGTGCAGACCGCCTCGGACTTCGACGACCTCGGCCGACCGGTCAAGGTCACAGTTGACGGGCAGGCACCCACCTCATTCACCTACTCCAAGCGCACGGACACCTACGGCGGCACCAACGGCACGATCACCACAGCGAGCATCGGCCTGCAGCCGCAGACCCCCCAGGTGACCCAGACCTTCACCGATGCCCTCGGCCGCACGGTCAAGACGAAGTCGACCGGGTTCGACGGCACCCTGAACACCACCGCCACTGACTACGACGTCCTTGGCCGCCCCGCAAGCATCACCGCCCCGGCACCCGTAGGCACCACCACAACCGACTACGACAGCCTGGACCGCCCGGTCACCACGACCCTGCCGGACGACAAGACCATCAAGACCAGCTACACGTTCTCCACCGCCACCACCACCGACCAGAACGGTGCCGTCACTGAAACGACGGCCGACCCCGACAGCCGGCTGGCTGCCCGCACGGTCACCGACACCTCCACCAGCCCCGACCGGAAGATCACCACCAGCTACTCCTACGGACCCTTCGGCCTGCCCTACCAGGTCACCGACGCCAACAAGCACACCACCACCTACACCCACGACGTGCTCGGCCGTCAGACCAAGGTCGACGACCCGAATGGCGGCGTCACCACCGACACGTACTACGCCACCGGCCAGCTGGACACCGAGACCCACGAGGCCACCGGTCACAGCACCACCTTCGGCGACTTCGACGACCTGGGCCGCTACACCACCCGCAAGAGCGAGGACGGCACCAGCACCTTCGTCTACGACACCGCCCCCCACGGCATCGGGAAACTCGCCACGGCCACCAGCCCTGACCGCATCAAGACCGCCTACCGCTACGACACTGCCGGACGCCTGACCGGCACCGACTACACCGACCAGTCCGCCTCCGTCCCCGTCACCTACAGCACCGACCAGACCTTCGACACCACCGGACGGCCCGACACCCTCACCTACCCGGGTGCCGTCGACAGCGCCGGCCACCGCTACACCGTCCAGAACGGCTACAACGGCACCGGCTTCCTCTCCACCCTCACCGACACCACCCAGGGCCAGACGAACAAGACCCTGTGGACCGTCAAATCACGCACACCCAGCCAGGCTCTCGACACCGCCCAGTACGGAAGCGGCAGCGCAGCCCTCACCCTCAAGAACAGCTACGACGCCCCCACCGGCCGCCTCCACAACACCACCGTCACCAACAACGCCAACACCAAGGTCCAGGACCTCACCTACACCTACTGGGACAACAGCCTCCTCAAGACCCAGACCGATGCGGTCGGCGACCGGTCCGAGGCATACACCTACGACCCTCTGGGCCAGCTGACCGACTGGAGCCTCACCAACGGCACCAAGCCCAAGACCACCACCAGCTACACCTACGACCCCGTCGGCAACCTCACCGACACCGCCAAGAACGGCACCACCACCGAACACCACGCCTACGGCGCCCCAGGCGGTGACCAACCCGACACCCTCACCACCATCACCCCCACCGGAGAGAACAGCCAGACCCTCACCTACGACGGGCAGGGCCGCCAGACCACCGGCAACGGCCGCACCACCACCTACACCTCCTACAACCTCCCCAAAACCATCACCCGCAACGGCACCACCACCACCTTCGCCTACGACGCCTTCGGCCGAAAAGCCAAGGAAACCACCCCCACCACCAGCACCTTCTACATCCCCGGCCTCTACGAACACCGGACCAAGAACGACGGCTCCGCCGCAACCGACGTCTACTACCTCCAGGGCAGCGACGGCCCCATCGGACAGACCGTCAATGACGGCCACACCCTCAGGACCGAGTACACCCTCACCAACCACCTCGGATCCACCACCGCCGTCGCCGACAACACCGGCGCCATCAACCAGCGCATCTACACCGACCCCTTCGGCAACAACATCAACCCCGACGGCAGCCCCAACACCAGCCCCACCGGGAACATCACCCACACCTTCACCAACCAGGAAAACCAGCCAACCCTCGGCCTCATCAACATGAACGGCCGGCAGTACGACCCCACCACCCACACCTTCCTCACCCCCGACCCCCTCAACACCCCCGGCACCAGCCCCTACCCCTACGTCCACAACAGCCCCCTCAACCAC
Source organism: Streptomyces sp. NPDC086787 (assembly GCF_044745865.1). Classification (NCBI taxonomy): domain Bacteria; kingdom Bacillati; phylum Actinomycetota; class Actinomycetes; order Kitasatosporales; family Streptomycetaceae; genus Streptomyces; species Streptomyces sp. NPDC086787. The sequence goes on from NZ_JBIVBC010000025.1 coordinate 38,570, forward strand.
ACCGACCCCACCGGCTACCTCCCCTGCGACACCGCCCAACTCGCCCACCCCCACAACTACGGACCCGAAGACTGCGCCCACCACGCGCTCGGCAGCAGAGAAGCCGCTGCAGACGACGCACTCTTCAGCCAGCCCGCCATGGACGACCACTGCGGCTGCGACTACAGCAGCCTCTGGGACGCCGCCAACGCAGCCGACGCCGCAGACGTGGCCGCAGCCAACGCCGGAGTCAACAAATCAGACGACACCGGCTACCAGAACGCCCAAATCAACAAAGACCGCGTAGGCGAACTTGCAGGCGGTGCCGGGTTTGGCGACTACCCAGATGAACGCCTCGCCGCACTGAACCCCAATTGCCAGGGGTGCAACAGCCCATGGTTCGGCGTCACAGGGCCCCTGGGGCTCTTGGCAGGCCCGCTGCTTGAGGCGGGGGAGCTTCTCTACGCTACCTACTTCACTGGCGGTGCGGCGCTCGGCACCGGAACCACCGCCGTTGCGACAGGAGCAGCCGGTACAGGAGCAACATGCGCGGCCAACCCGGAAGCATGCACCGAAGCCGCCGAAGCAACCGTCGCAGCAGCAGAGGCACTTGCGCCCAAGGTCGCCGAAGCAGCGCCGCAAGTTGTAGAGACGGGACAGAGAGCGGTGACCTACGCGCAAGCTCTGATGGAGCTGCGTTCCGCAGAAGCTCAAATGAAGACACTGGTGGAGTGGAGTAACGGCGGTGAATACCAACACTGGGCGGAAGAAATAGCTGTCGAGCGTTTCGGTAATCCCGAGCTCGCCGCGCAAGATTACGACAGGACCATGCAGATGTTTCTTCAGATGATTACGGACGCTAGTGAGCGATACGCTGCTGCGGCACAGCAGTTGGCAAAATTCCACGGAAAATAGCTCAGCGCCGTAATTCGTACCCGGGGTTGAGCCTGATCGGCCCGGGGCCGCGGGGGCATGCCACACCACCCCGAGCGCGGTCGTTGCTCCGCCAGGCGGCGTCCGCAACCTGGTGGCATGCCCCTCCCTCCACCACCAGGGGCGTGCCACCAACCACACCCATCTCTGCGCGCCGTTTTCCGCTGGCTCAATACCGGTAACACTGAGAAGCCGTATCGGGAGTGTCCAATAGACGGCGGATCCGATGATCAAGGAGACGCCTGAATGAGCGAGACCATCACCCAGCACGGAGCCGCGGAGGAGCCGGTAGTCGAGTCGGCCGCGGACGCGGTGTCGGACGAGCAGTTGATCGCGATGCTGGTCGACCGCGCCCGATCCGACGGCCTCCAGCTGAAGGGTGAGGGTGGGCTGCTGCAGCAGCTGACCAAGCGGGTGCTCGAGTCCGCCCTGGAGGGTGAGATCACCGATCACGTCGGCTATGACAAGCACGACGCGGCGGGCCGGGGCAGCGGCAACAGCCGCAACGGCACTCGGTCGAAGACGGTGCTGACCGACGTCGGCCCGGTCGAGGTGAAGGTGCCCAGGGACGTGGCCGGCACCTTCGAGCCGCAGATCGTCCGCAAGCGGCAGCGGCGCCTGACCGGGGTCGATGAGATGGTGCTCTCGCTGTCCGCGAAGGGCTTCACTCACGGGGAGATATCGGCTCATCTGGCCGAGGTGTACGGAGCGGAGGTGTCCAAGCAAACCATCACCACGATCACGGACAAGGTGATGGAGGGCATGGCGGAATGGCAGGCCCGTCCGCTGGACCGCGTCTATCCGGTCGTCTTCGTGGACGCCATCAACGTGAAAATTCGCGATGGCAAGGTCGCCAACCGTCCCATCTATGTGGCCATGGCGGTCACGGTCGAGGGCACCCGCGACATTCTGGGGATCTGGGCCGGTGACGGCGGCGAGGGAGCCAAACACTGGCTCCAGGTCTTCACCGAACTCAAGAATCGCGGAGTCGAAGACGTCCTGACGCTCGTATGCGACGGCCTGAAGGGCCTGCCCGACGCGGTCGAGACGGTCTGGCCCCGCACGGTCGTCCAGACGTGCATCGTTCACTTGATTCGCAACAGCATCCGCTACTGCTGCCGCCAGGACTGGGACAGGCTCGCCAAGGACCTTCGCCCCGTCTACACCGCCCGTAGCAAGGCCGCTGCGACCGAGCGGTTCCTGGAGTTCTCCGAGAAGTGGGGCGCCAAGTACCCGGCCGTGGTCAAGCTGTGGTCCGACGCCTGGGCCGAGATGGTGCCCTTCCTCTCCTTCGACGTCGAGATCCGCAAGGTGATCTGCTCGACGAACGCGATCGAGAGCGTGAACGCCCGCATCCGCAAGGCCGTGAGGGCCCGCGGTCACTTCCCTACGGAGGCCGCCGCGTTGAAGTGCGTCTACATGGCGCTGATGAGCCTGGACCCGACCGGCAAGGGACGGCGCCGCTGGACCATGCGCTGGAAGGCACCGCTGAACGCCTTCCAGATCGCCTTCGAAGGACGCCTCACCCCCACCACCAGCCACTGACCCTCAACCACCAAGATCAGCCGTTGATTGGACACACCCGCTCCATCCCGGTGATGTTGCCGACACCTCCACGCGCGGCCCGGATGGCGACCACGACGGCAAGGAGCTGCGCGTCGGGTCCACTGAGCGGCAACGAGGCCACGTAACTCAGCAGCGTGCGCGCCGCTTCACCTTGGCCGGGAGACAGGAGAAAGGGCAACGGCGCAGGCCCCCCGGCCGGGACGGCGGGAACCATGGGGGAGCCGGATGCGAACTGCGGCACGACACACCAACGCCCCGCGGCGCACACCACCGGCCATAAAGCGCCACGCTCGGTCCTGTATCCGTTCCGCTGCGGGTTTGCCGTGTGCAGTTGTGTCGGTGATGTGCGGCGTGGCAGCGGCTGATGAAACCCTGCGGAGCCCTACACTCCCGGGGTACCGGGTGAGGGGCGCTCTGCCCCCGTGCGGAGAGCCTCCCTTCCGCGAGCTCTCCCGAGGCGCTGAGGGGGCTCTCCGCTCGCCCGGTACTCCACGAGCAGCGTGGGACGACTGCGTGTTCCGGAAGTTCCACGCCGGTGCCGTGCCAGGCGGTAACGATCCGGCTGGCGCCCGGCACGCGCCACCTGCCTCCAGCGGGCGCGCAGCGAACGGCCCCGCGCCGGGACCGAAGAGGCAGAGAACGCGGGACCGGCCAACAACCCGGCCTCCGGGCAGTTCATGATGAAATAGCCCCGTCGGCCCGTATACCCCGTTGCGGGCCGACGTCTTTTCGGTGCCGCGAGCTGTTCGGGGTCAGCAGCGCGGTCGGGCCGAGGCGGGGCTATGGCCGGGCAGGGGTTGCAGGTGCCTGCGGTTTTCGCGCGCGGGGGAGGGTGATGCCCTGGGCGTGAGCGGCTTCTCCGGGGCGGAGGGTCCAGGGCACCGTGCCCGTCCTGGTCAGCCACCTGTTCGCGAGCAAGCGTTCCACGATGAAGCTGAGCAGCGGGCGGCCCGCGCTCTGCAAGCCGAGGCCCTCGCCCAGTTGTTTGAACGAGGGGCCGTGGCCGTGTTCGGCCCGGAAGTCCACGGTGAACTTGGCGGCCACGGGCCCGCGGTCCGGATGGGCGTTCTTCCACTGGCCATAGGCGGCCTTGGCGTCCTTGGAGAAGCGGGCCGGGCGGGGGGAAAGCATGAACGCCTCAGCCACGCGCTCCGCGGGCATCGCGCACACCGGGCAGGATTCGACGGTCTCCATGTGCCGTCGCAGCGCGGGCGTAGCCGATGTCTTCCACTGCTCCCAGGCGTCGGTGCTGAACTGGAATCCTCGTGCCCGCGCCTCGGAGGGCTTCATCACCTTCTCCTCGATGGCGTTCTCCTCGATGGTGGGCGGGCGCATGCCCGCAAGGTGGCGCACTTGGGGGTCAAGTCGGCACTGGCCGGCGGAGAGTTCGGTGAGGAAGCTATTGTCCAGCAGGTTCGGGAGAGCGGCCCGGCACGCTGGGGGAAGCGTGGGTGGGATCTGCCCGAGAAGCTGGGGGGTGCTGTGCGCGGCGAGGAACAGGCCGGCCAGCCGAGCGGCGGGCGGGAGCTTTTTGAGCGGCTTGGCGCACAGGACGCGCGTGGTCCATCCGGACACCCGTGAACGCGTCTGCTTCCCGAGGGGCAGAGGATGGTCCGTCTCCCGGCTCAGGTCGGGAACGGTGACAGGGACCGGCGGCGCAGCGGGGTCGCTGTTGAAGACGCCGTCGTCCAGTTGCCAGCCCAGACCTCGCAGTGCAGCAACGGCTTCTGATGGGTTCCCCAGCCGTAGGCCCGCCAGCTCCATCCCAGTGATGTTGCCGGTGCCCCCGCGTGCGGCCCGGATGGCGACCACGACAGCGAGGAGCTGCGCATCGGGTCCGCTGAGCGGCAACGAGGCCACGTAGCTCAGCAGCGTGCGCGCCGCTTCACCTTGGCCGGGAGACAGGAGAAAGGGCAACGGCGGCGATTTCCCGGCCGGGACGGCGGGAGTCTCACGGGAGCTGGATGCGGGCTGTGGCACGACACCTCAACGTCCCACGGCAGGCCTGAGTCACCGTAGCCCGCCCCGTCTGGAGCAGCACGTCACCAGCCTTGAGGCACATCCGGACGGCGCCTCACGCGCCCAACTGGGCACCTGACCCCCTCTGTCCGGACCAGCCTGGTGTGCCACCGCGCCCGGCACGCCGCTGTTCGCGGTACACATTGGGGGCGCACCACCGCCGTCTCCGTGCGTGCTGCCTGTGTGTGCTGTCTGCTCGGCTCCGGCCCGTCGTTCTTCCAGAGGCGACGGGCCGGAGCTGCCCCCCGGGGCGTGCCGTAACCGGGGAGTGAAGGAGCAGCGGAGGAATTGTCCCAGCCATCCCGCGTCCGTGCAACGGCCTCCGGACGACCAAAGGCCGGCGAGTTGCTGGAGCTGTCTTCGCGCGCGGCTGTCTGAGTGACTGCCTGTGCGTGTCCTCGCGTTCTCATGGCTGGCAGAGCACTTGACGTGCATTTGATGGTCTTCTCATCGCACCGGGAAATGCTTGGCCCCACCGGACCGGGGCCAAGCAATTCCTCTCCCTCCGAGCAACCCAGAGCAAAGGGGCCGCCCGGGGACGGCCCCTCACTCCCGCGGTCTGGCCGCGGTGGGATTGACGCTTGGCGCTGATTAGCCGGTCAGTGGTTCTCACCTGCGGGCAGCGGCCCTGGTCGGGGGATCAGGGTGTAGTCGCGCAGGTCACGGTCAGTGTGGCCGGCCCGACGTCGAGCGCGGCGACAGCGGCGGTAGTGATGGTTCCGCCCGCGCTGACAGCGACCGGGACGACTACGCCGGTACCCGTCGTGAGGAGGGTGGCTCCGATGGTGGTACCCGCGCACGGGCTGGTGAGCGTGTTGATTCCGGCGGTCAATACGACCGTTGTCGTTGAACCCGTCACGGTGGTGCCGGGGCCGGTCGGGCCGGTCGGGCCTGTTGCACCGGTGGCCCCCGTCGCCCCTGTTGCCCCCGTCGCCCCTGTTGCGCCGGTGGCCCCAGTAGCGCCCGTCGCGCCCGTCGCGCCCGTGGGTCCGGCAGGGCCGGTGGGTCCGGTGGGTCCGGTGGGGCCGCAGTGGTCTCCGCGGCCGCCCCCGCCTCCCAGCCAGTACAGGCCGTCCAGCGGCGCCACACTGTGGCAGTCGTCGCCGCCGACGGGTGAGGCAGTTTGCCGGGTGGCGTGTAGGGCCTCGGCCGCTGCCGCCGGGCCGGCCATGCCCACCAGGGCCACAGCGGCAGAAGCCGCTGCGCTTGCGATGATCCACTTGGGGCGGGGGAGCGGACCGAGCGGAGTTCTCTTCAGACTCATCGTTCTCCTTCAGAGAAAGCTTCTGGCACACCCGTTCTTGGCATGGGCATGCGTCGCTCCCAGCGTCAGGGGAGAACGGCACGCGGTCCTGCGGAGCTAGGCCGGATGGAAGAGTCATTCACTCGGGCTGGGTCTGATGGAGAACGGCACCCGCGGCAACGTCGACCAGGACGCCATCGCCCGCTACCGGGAGACCGGCACCGTGGTCGCGGAGTGGGACTGCGGCCCCGCCGGTGGCGACAGAGACGGATGCTCGGCGTCGACCACCACCGCTCGGGAGCAGCGGGGGAGGCAGGAAGCCCCCCGGGCGTCTCGGGAGAGCACGTGGAAGGCGGGCTTCCTGCACAGGGTGGCACGTCCCACTCACCCCGTGGTGGGAGCGTACGGGCGGGCAGCCTTTATCAGCCGTCGCCACGCCGCGGCGTGGCGACGGCTGCGTCGTTGGGGGAAGGGCCGAGCATGTTGCGCAGCCCCGACGGCCGACATCGGGGCACTCTCGTCTCGTTGACCGAGTGCTGCCGAAAATGACGGGTCGACAGTGTCGTCGCCAACGAATGCGCGTCCACCGCGCATCATCCTGGCCTTTCCCGGGCCACGGAGGTCACACCCTGATCCGCCGACCGGCGCCGCTGTCCGCAGGTGAGAACCACTGACCTGCCAGTCAGCGCCAAGCGTCAATCCCACCGCGGCCAGACCGCGGGAGTGAGGGGCCGTCCCCGGGGCGGCCCCTTTTTCTCTGGGCTGCTCGGCGGGAGAGGAAGAGCTTGGCCCCGGTCCGGTGGGGCCAAGCAATTCCCGGTGCGATGAGAAGACCATCAATGCACGTCAAGTGCGCTGCCAGCCATGCAAACGCGAGGACACGCACAGGCAGTCACCCAGACAGCCGTGCACAAAGACTCCTTCAGAAGCTCGCCGGCCTCGGGTCGTCCGGAGGCGTTGCACGGACGCGCGTGGCTTCGTCCGTCGACTGGCTCGGTGGAGTGGTTTGGCGCCATCCGGACCCGCGGTTGCCTGGCGGGGCCGAGACTGGTCCCTTCGGCCAGCGGGCGACTGCTGACTCCCGCACGGCCCCACGGGCCCTCCACCTTGATCGTGGACATCCACGGCGCTGACGAACCGCACCGCACGGCGCTGACGAACCGCACCGCACGGCGGTGCGGTTCGTCAGCCCGTGACAGAGCAACAGATGCTGACTGAACCCCTTTCATCCTGTGCTGTGGGGATGAAAGGGGCTGGTCAGGTGTGGTGACGTGGCGAAGCCCCTCGTCGTTGGTGTGGTGATCTCACTC
>NZ_JBIVBC010000026.1:0-30941 GCF_044745865.1 Streptomyces sp. NPDC086787
CGGCCAGGGGGGACCCAGGCATTCGCTGTCCTGCGCGAGCAGTCGTCCCGGGTCGTTGCATGGTCCCGGGCCACCTGCTTACGCACTGGATTAGGGGGGACCATGTCGGCCCCTCGCCCGTTGACCGTGCCCGCCCCGGCTCCAAGCACCACCTGATCGTCGACCGTCACGGCATTCCGCTCGCCGTCACGCTTACCGGGGGCAACCGGCACGACGTCACCCAACTCCTGCCACTGTTGGATGCGGTCCCACCGATACGGGGCGTGCGAGGACGCCCCCGCCGTCGGCCCCGGCGGCTGTTCGCCGACCGCGGTTACGACTTCGACAAGTACCGTCGTCTGCTACGGAAGCGCGGCATCAAGCCCATGATTGCCCGTCGCGGCGTTGCCCACGGCTCCGGGCTGGGCAAAGTACGTTGGGTCGTTGAACGCGCCTTTGCCTGGCTGCACCAGTTCAAGCGACTCCGCACCCGATACGAACGACGCGCCGATCTCCACCAGGGCCTGCTCGAACTGGCCTGCAGCATCATCTGTCTGCGACGACTTCAGCGAACTCGGGCAGCGGTGGATCAGTAGCGGAGGCGAGCCTCTAGCCCGTCGATGAGCAGCGAGCAGTTCTTGAAAGCCTCCAGCAGAATCTGCTCGCCATCATCCGGCACCAGGATCAGGCCCAGATCCCGCAACGGCTTCACGACGGCAAGAGTGCGGGTCCCGTCTGGGTCAGGGCCGTTGAGAGTTGCCCAAGCCTCAAAGAAGCCCCTGACACTTTCCCACCCTGGCCCCGGGCTGAAGTGAGCCAGGAAGGACGGTTGGTCGATCCCGTACTCATGGAGTTCACCGACCAGGACGTCGCCCCGCAAGAGTCGCCACTGTCTCACTGGAGGTTGCCCCCGGTTCCGATAGACGCCGTTGCGATCGAATCCTCGCAAGGCACACCCGGCTAGCCAAGCGCTTCATTCTGAAACGATCAGTAAGTCATGCTGGGACAGGGCCATCGTGCATCTCCTGGGTTGAACTGGTCGTTTACCAAGGAGAGTTGCACGGTGGCTCGCTGCTACGAGCAGGGAGCGGAACCTACGCGCGCACGCGCCCCCGGGCGCACTCCCTCACCGTGATCGGCTGCACCAACCAGCGGGACACCATCGACGGAACCAACATCACGAGGGGGGTCCGGTCGTTCGGGACTGGGCGAGAGCCGGCCCCTGATGGACCCTGGCCGCAACACCCCTGTCACCTGACCGCCAGAGCCCCTGACACACCGCTAGGTGGGAGTGCGTCAGGGGCCTCGGGCGCGGGAGCCCAACTCTCGCCCAGTCCCGGAGCCTACGGGTACCAGGGGCGCCCTCAGACGCTCCCACACCGGACCCCGCCCCGACCGGACCAACGCCAAGCGAGGGTGTTTCTCGTGCGTGTGCGGGCCCCTGCCCCGGTGACCAGGGGTGAAGTCGGCCAGACGGCCGAGACAAAGACCGATCAGCGTCCGTCGGCTCTGGCTGTCAGCGGTCATGCAATTCGGCTCTGGCGACGATCACGTGATGTTCTCTGACCGGCGCGTCGCGGCGCAATTGTGGCGGAGTGCAGCTCACGCCAGGGTGACGTGCGTGTCGCCTTCGGCCAGGACGTTGAGGACCTCGGCGAACAGGTCGTAGGGCTGGCCGTCCGGTGTCAAGGTCTTGGACAGGTGCTCGCGTGCGGTGACGGCGTCTCGCCAGAGCAGGGTTGCGGGGGCGGTGTAGCCGAAGGTGCCGCCCAGGCAGTCGTCGAGGGCGTCCAGGCAGCCGCCGAAGTAGCCGCCCGGTCCGTTCACCGCCTCGCCGAGTGCCAGGTAGAGGCCAGGTTCGTCGGTGATGTGCCGACCGTCGAGTTCGTAGGCGTGACGAGCCGGCCGGTCACGGTGGGCGCGTCGGCAGGCCCGCTCCCGGACGAGATCGAGCCAGGCCCCGCGGCGCCGGGTGTCGAGGCAGGCCCAGGCGCCCCAGGGTGTTCGGTGGCTCGGCGAGCCACCGTTCCCAGATGGGCCGGGCGTATTCGGGGACGGGCGTGAAGGCCTTTCCTTCGAGCTCCAGGTCGATCAGGTCCGTCCCGTTGGAGGACGGTTGCCAGGCGGTGACTTTGGTCCACAGCAGTCGTTCCGTGAGGGGTTCGCCCTGGTCGTCTCGTATCTCGAGGGCGGCCTCCTCCAGATCCAGCGCCCGCCGGGTGCCCTTCAGCAGTGCCGCCCTGAGCTGATCACTCGGGGCGAGTCCCCTCAGGACGAGCGGGGGTGCCACCTGCTCGGGTGGCAGGATGCGGGCAAATTCCCGGCACGAGCCCAGCCACCGATGGCCGTCGTGCAGTCGGACGGAGCCCCTGTGGCCGTCGGGCGGGCCTTCGTAGTCGTCCAGACCGGTGAGCAGCAGACTGTCTGTTCCGGGGAACTGCCCTGAGCTCTCCGCGTCCTCCAGCAGCCAAGGTTCGAGTCCCTCGTCGTCCGGCACCAGCCACACCCGGCTGCCTACCCAGTCCCGCACCTCGCCGTCTACCGGGACCCAGTCGAGCAGTTCGTACGTCCCACGCTGGGGTTCCCCGAACAGTCCCTCCGCCTCGACGCAGACTCCCCAGGCATGGCCATGCTCGGTCTCCGTCAGCGTGTACCGCGTGGGCCCGCGATGGTTCTCGTCCTCCTGCACGGAGGGAATCATGCCCGCACCAGGCTTTCGCGGCGAACCCCTTTCTCTGTGGCGGGTCACGATCTCTCAAGGCTGAATACCCGAGTTAGCCACAAGCGATCAAGTTCCCTCGGTTCTGGCGGGTCACGTGACGTTCCCTGCCATTGCACGCGTCGCGACCCACAGGACTATGTGTGATCGGGGAGCATGATCGACGTGAAGTTCCCCCTCTGACCTGGACAGCTTGATACTGGGACGGAAGATCCCAGAGGAAGCAGTGCCAGGCAGTGATTCCTAATGCGGTCTGTCAAGCAGCGCGTGCGATGGGTGAAGTGAGTTCGTAGGTCCGTCCATCTCGCAGGAGGGCCCAGAGGACGTTGACGCGGCGGCGGGCCAGGGCGAGGACTGCTTGGATGTGACGCTTGCCTTCGGCACGCTTGCGTTCGGAGATGTAGAAGACGCGTTGGAGTCTGCGGTTGTAGCGTCGTGGCCGGCGAAGACTGCCGCTCTACATCTCCGGCCGGGCCGTCCACCGGGCGTCGGAGAGCTACCGCGGTGAAGGGAAGACCGACGCCAGGGATGCCGCCGTCATCGCCGACCAGGTCCGCATCGCCGCGACCTGCATCCTTCATCCCCGGCCGACCGCAGGCGGTCAATCGGAGAACTCCGCCACCTCGGTTTCCGGCTCCACGCCCCGGCCTGTCTGCGACTGCTGCTGCCCGTGGCGCAGTTGCCGGGCGGGGTCTGGGAGCCGGTACGGGGCGGGGCTGTCGATGCCCAGTGCCAGGCGAAGCTCTGACATGTAGAGGTCGACCTCGAAGGCGCGGTATCCGCAGGTCTGGCCTCCGCCTGGATCCCTGAACGTTCCGGGATGCGTTCTGAGCAGGTGTTTCAGGAGGCTTTCATTCGACCGCGTCCGTACCTCTTGGAGGAATTTGTCCACTGCGGAGATGTCGTACAGCGGCAGGCTTCCGGTGTCGCGATGGTCCCACCGCTCCACGGTGAACCGGGGTGCCGGGATCGCTTCGAGGAGCTGGTCCATGGCGTCGGTCCGGCGGCGTGCCTCTTCGCGTTCGGCGGCCTCGTCCGCATGCCGGGCGTCGAGGCTGGCGGTGACGCGCTCCTCCAGCTCCGCGAGCCTTTCGACCGCGGCTGCGAGGGCCTGCTCGAGCACCTCGACCCTGCTCTGGGTTTCGTGAACCTCTGCGGCCAGGCTCTCGCTGGGACGCCGGTGCAGGTCGTCCTGGTGAGCCCGCTGCCATGCCTGACGCCACGGCTCCCAGGTCTGTCCGCATCCCGCCGTGATGAAAGCCTCGAAGGTGGCTTCCCGGGGAAAGACCCTGCCGTTGACCAGGCCGGAGACGGTCCCGGTCGACAGGTTTCCCTTCTTGGCGACCCTGCTGCCGCTCAGGTCCAGGCAGGCCATGAGCTCCTTCGCTGCGAGCACGAGCTGCAGCGAGGACGTCACGTGTGCCGGATCCGGCAGCGGGCGGGCAGGATAAGTCGTCATGAATCCCCCTCAGCAGTAGGCCAACACCGTAATTGAACGAGCCTTCCCAGCAGGGGCTTTCATCGCAATGCGGCGGTGTTCGCAGTTGCCGTGCCATTAAGGGATCTGCGGGGAGGCAGGGGGCCGACTCTCTGCTGTCCTGGTCTTGGTTGCTCGCCGAGCCACACGTTCTGCCCCCGCCCGCCATGCCGGGACGGGCAGACGTTTCCGACCCGCGGACCACGCCCACAGGAGGTCGACTCCATGTCCAACGACCCGCAGGACCGCCACTCCGTGGCCATCGCCCTCCTGGGCACGACGCTCGCCGGGCTGATCGCCGTGGCCTACCCGGTCCTGATCCCGGCCCTGGGCATCGCGTTCGCCGCCTTCATGGCCCTGACCGTGTTCCTGAAACTGTGACCTCGGTCTGCGGCCGACGGATCCGGCGTGAACGGGAGCGGCGGGCTGCCGTGTTCGCGGACGTCCATAAGCGAGTGTCAGGTCCATCATGGCTGTTCGGAGGCGGTTTTGGTAGGACACAGCGCACGTGCGTTCAGCCTTGTGAGCGCTGCTGCCGCGCGTCAGACTCGTCGTCATCCACTCTCCGGCCGACGTGCCGGCAGCCCTGATCGGCTGTCGGCGCGCTCGTCGTGCTGTCTCGCCGTGTGACATGCACCGGCCGGGGGGTGGCGGGACGAAGGGGGAGCGATGGATCAGGACATGGTGGTACAGGCGAGGGTCAGGCTGCTCAGTGCCAACCGGCGGGTGGTACGCGGTGCGGAAGGGCTGTGGCTCTACCGCCTTCTGACACAGGTCGAGCCGGAGACGTACGGGTCGAAGTTGGCGTACGTCCTGGTGGAGGCCAGCGCCTCGCCCCTGGTGCGGGAGCTGCCCGAGCGACGGTTGGCCCTGCTGGACGAGGCCGTGGAGGTGGCGAAGGCCCTCGGCACGTCGAACCCCTACCGGGCGAGGATGCTGGCGAGGGCCCTGGCCGCTAGGCAGCGGGAGCTGGAGGCCGTCTGGCAAAGCAGCCCTCGTCCGGACGGGGGTGAGCACCGGGCAATCCTTCGGGGCCCGGACTCTCCCGAGACGACTCGTGCGCTCGGACAGCGAGTACGACGACCCTGACGTCCGCAGCGCCTGTCGCGCATCAAAGTGTGCACACGAGCAGCCGCCGGTTCATCGGCGACGCCGCCCGCGATCTCGCGCGCCTCCTGCCCGGCCAGTGGCACGCCTCGGTCGAGGTCTACTCTCACCCCGACTGGCAGCAAGACCTGGCCCCCCGGATCTGGGACAGCGGCGAACTCGGCCGTGCCTTCGAGAGCGACCGGATCCCTTTTGCCGCAGCGGACAGGCGAGCCAGAGCCCTCGGGGTACCAGCGCGGTCCATCTTCGCTGTCACAAAAGAACGTCGGTCCACCTTCGATGGCAATCGGTCCGACTTCGCTGTCACAGGTGTGCGCCACGAGGCGCTACGCAATCGAGTGGAGGTGGAAGACCTTCTCCTCCAGGCCGTCGCAGCGGTCTGGTGAAGCTGGGGGCAGCCTGACCCGGGGAACGTCGGGGAGGGTGGCAAGCGGCCCCGACAACGGCGGGACGTGCCGGGACTACCGGACGGTGCGGGTCCGTCTAGCGAGGTCAGAAGGTGTAGCGAGAGCGAACCAGTGGTTGAAGCTCCGTAAGCAGCGAGCCGGCTCAAACCTGGTGGATACGGGCCGGTATGCAGCGCGTGACCTGCTCGTCCTCGGACGGGTGGATCAACTCCGAAGCCGGATTTCCTGTTCCGGTGGGGAGGCCACGTTGAAAGCCTGCGGCGTAGGCGTGGCGATGCTGCCGGAGTAGAGCTGGGCACCTCCCTGACCGATCGATTGTGTGGTGAACGTGGGAACCATCCCCGGTCGCCCGAGCCACCGGACAGCCAGTCCGGTGGTGGGCAGGTCCGTTGCCGACTGATGGCCGTGGGTGGGGCGGAGGCCCCGTAGTAGTCGCGGGAGTAACGACCCGTCGTGGAGACCGGGAAAACCGGTCGCAGGGCCAAGGGGGCCAGCAAGTCAGTGGCCGAAGTACTGGAATGTCGGGAGGGTCGCCGGTGAATACCGACGAGCTGGAGCGCGCCTTGTATGAGGCGGAGCGCCGGGTACTGAAGATCCAGACCAAGCTGCACCGTTGGGCTCGTGACGATCCTCATCGCAGGTTCGACGACCTGTTCAATCTCGTTGCCGACCCGGGCTTCCTGCTGGTGGCCTGGGATCGGGTGCGGGGCAACAAGGGTGCACGCACGGCCGGGGTGGACGGACGCACGGCGTCTTCCATCGCGCTGTGGGTCGGCGTCGAGGGGTTCCTCGACGTGCTGCGGTCGCAGATCAAGGACCGCAGTTTCCAGCCCATGCCGGTGCGGGAGCGGATGATCCCCAAGGCGGGCGGCAAGCTGCGCCGACTGGGGATCGCGACGATCACCGACCGGGTGGTGCAGGCATCCTTGAAGCTGGTGCTGGAGCCGATCTTCGAGGCGGATTTTCTCCCGTGTTCCTACGGGTTCCGCCCGAACCGCCGGGCTCACGACGCGGTGGCCGAGGTGCGTCTGCTCACGTCCAAGAAGTACGAGTGGATCGTGGAAGGCGACATCAAAGCCTGCTTCGACGAGATCTCACACACCGCTCTCATGGAGCGGGTGCGGGCACGCGTCGAAGACAAACGCGTCCTGGCCCTGGTGAAGGCGTTCCTCAAGGCGGGCATCCTCAGCGAGGACGGCCTGCTGCGGGACAACGACACCGGCACCCCGCAGGGTTCGATCCTCTCGCCGTTGCTCAGCAACGTCGCTCTCTCGGTCCTGGACGAGCACATCGCCCAGGCGTCGGGAGGCGCCGGAACTGATCTCAACGAGCGCCGAAGGCGCCGAGGTCTGCCCAACTACCGGCTGGTCCGGTACGCGGACGACTGGTGCCTGATGGTTCACGGCACCAAGGCAGACGCCGAAACGCTACGCGACGAGATCGCGGAAGTCCTCACCACGATGGGCCTGCGCCTGTCGCCGGAGAAGACTCTGATCACCCACATCGAGCAGGGCCTGGACTTCCTCGGCTGGCACATCCAGCGCCACCGAAAACCAGGCACCAACCGGCACTACGTCTACACCTACCCTGCCAAGAAGGCCCTGCGGGCCATCATGGCCAAGGTCAAGACGCTCTGCCGAGAGGTCGGCACGAACCAGCCGCTCGACGCCCTGATCGTCCGGATCAATCCGGCAGTGCGGGGCTGGTGCGCCTACTTCCGGCCCGGGGTGTCCTTCGCAACCTTCTCCTACCTGCGCAACTACATGTGGCACACGGTCTGGAGATGGGTGCAGCGCAAGCACCCCAAGACGGGCCGGAGGAAGATCTTCAGCCGCTACTGCGGCCGCAGATCATGGTGGACCGGGGAGACCCGGGAACTGTTCGACCCGATCACGGTGGGCACCACTCGCTACCGCTACCGGGGCCTGACGATTCCCACCCCCTGGGACTCCACGGGATGAGAACAACCACCACGAACCCCTCCCGGGGCTTGTGGAGAGCCGGGTGCGGTGCCAAGTCGCATGCCCGGTTCGGGAAGCGGCTCCGGGGAAACGGTCCGGTCGAAAGACCGGAACCGCGCCCCGGGCCGACTTCACCACGCGGGATGGTGACCGGGCCTCCGCCAGGATGATGTCGGTCGCCGGGTCGCGGTGCACCGGGACGTACAGGCCCCAGTCGGCGTCACCGGCCGTGAGCCAACCTCCGGTCCACGGGGCATTGGGGGTCGTGAGTACACGACCGGCGAGCGGGCCACCCAGGACACCTCCTGCTGCCACTCACCAGCCGCGGCCGAGGTGAGGTCACCCAACACACCGTCCGGGTCCAGCGGATCCCGCTAACCACACGCGGCGAAACGGGAGGATCGCGGCTGCCCCCGCACGGACGCAGGCCCCCCCGCCATCGGCGGGGGGGCCTGCGTCCGTGCGGGCTGAGGCTACCGGCGGTGTATCGCTGGCGTCGCTACCGAATGCGGTGACGTTGTGCCAACTGGCGCCTTGCCAGGCCGCCGCCATCCGCGTACCTCATGACGAGGATGTAGCAGCACCGCCAATGGCCGCTGTCGCCCCACCCTGCGCTGCAGGTTTACGAACGCAGCTCACCACGGGAATCGACAAACGATGAAGCCATGTCGGCAAGATCAGCCAATTCGACATCAGCCAGAATCGCACCACCAGGCGACGATTGCACAGAAAAGCGACCGTCACCCTGCAGTTCGATGCAAATCTCGCCAGCATCCCTGCTATAGGGATCAATAGCCAACCGCAAGACATTGTGAGAGAAGAACGGAAACATGCCGTTCAAGCGAGAGTTTGACCGCAGCGCGGCCAACATCTCACGATGAGAGATATGGTTATCATCCGCCAAAACTATGCGCCAGGCTGTTTCCACGGGTTCGCCGCGCTCGTAGCCTTCAGCCATTTCGGAAAACTCAATGAACGGAAAGCGCTCACGCAGAGGCACAAGAAGCACACCGCTCCGCCAAGCGTCAATAACTTCTGCAATGTCTCCCAGGGAGGCTGTGCTCCCGTTTGCCCAGACGAAATCACCCTCGGCACTGTCCATGGAGATTGAAAAGGCTCTCCGGTTCAGAACCGTGCTGATCCTGATGAGTCCACGACTCGAATCAGCCTCGGCAGTGCGATAATCGCAGAGCGCTCGATCCGAGCCAGGTCGTACGTCTCCAAGGTCGAGACCACAGTATTCCGCAAGGCGACGAAGCGCCTGAGACAGACCACCATTCGTCACTAGCTCTGGGTAGTACTTTGCGTCTGGAGCTTCAGCGAAGCTATCCATCGACATATCCACGACTCTCAGACCTCTTCCGTGCAGTTGGTTACGGTTACCCAGGACCCCACAATAGCCACATCTTGGAAAGGGCGGGGTCTGTCGACCAGGCTGGACAAGCAAGATCCGCCTTGCCGGAGAGGGCGGGCTCCGCCCGCTCGGGTTCATCATCACGCCCGGCCAGTAGGGAGATGCACCTCAGATGATCCCCGTGCTGGAAGAGATCCGTGTGCCCCGGCGGGACGGTGGACGACCACGCACCCGGCCCGACCATGTCGGGGGAGACAAAGCGTACTCGTCACGCCGCAACCGGCGTCACCTGCGCAGACGACAGGTCAAGCACATGAGGCCACCTCGCGAGCGTCCCAGGGCCTCATCGGGGCGGTGGCGCGCCGGGCTCTTGCTCCTTCGACTTCGGCAGCGCTTCTTCGCCATCGTAGAAGGTTATCGAACTCCATGACCGTTTCCCTGAAACCACCGACTTTGCAAGCCACGCCTTCTCCTGCTCGGTCGCCCTCGATCCCGCCGACATCCCTCTCAGCGCCGAACCAGTAAATCCGCCGGTGGATCCCTTGGTATTGACGTGAATGTGAATGTCAGGGTTGTCGATAGCCGCCATGACCGACTCCTGCCAAGTTCTTCCGTCTGAGAGCTTACCCATGTAATGGGTGAAGTCATTTTTAATAGCCCACTCGACAGTCCCCGTACCCGCGCACGATCTGGGCGCAGTGGCTGTGCGGCGAGCACAAGTCGGGCCACCGACGGCGTGTCCTGGGTGAGTTCTCCAGGGGCATCGCTGCTGACGGCACGGTCGTGGAGAAGACGTTCCTCGGGTCCGTTCGGGTGCTGGGCGAAGGCATCGATACATCCCACTGTGACTCCGTGTACTTCGCCGACGTCCGCGGATCCATGCCCGACCTCGTCCAGGCGGTCGGCCGGGCGCTGCGGATGCAGCCGGGCGAGGGCAAGGTCGCCTCCCTCGTGGTGCCGGTGCTGCTCGGTCCCGGCGAGACCGCCGACACCATGCTGACCTCCAAGGTGTTCGGCGGGCTGGCGAAGCTGCTGGAGGCACTCAGGGCGCATGACGCCCGGGTCGTGGAGCAGCTCGCCGAGCAGCAGGCTCCCAGCAGAGTGAAGGGCGTGCAAAGCCGCTCCGCGGAGGGGAAAGAGGGAAGAGAGCAAGGGGTGGGGAGCGACCGAAGCGACCAACGACTCTCCCTGCCCGCGCGGGCACTGCTGAAGTTCTCCACGCCCCGCGACCCGGCCGCCCTCGCCGCGTTCATCAACCTGCGCGTCCTCAACCCCGAACACGAACACTGGCGGCGCGGCATCGAAGCTGCCGTCCTCTACCAGCGGCTGCACGCCGACCTGAAGGTGCCTTTCACCTACCGGGTGCCCGGAGGCGACGACCAGGCGGTGAAGGCCGAGGCGTGGCCGGCGTCGCTCGCGTGGTTTCCGCTCGGACATTGGATCGCCGACGCCCGACGCTTCTACGCCCGCGGAGACATGGACGCCGACCGCGTCCAGGAGCTGGAAAAGCTGGGCATGGTCTGGTCGCACTTCGACGTCGCCTGGCAGGAAGGCCTCGCAGCGGCACGTGGATGGGCTGGGGCGAACGGCCACCTGCTCGCGCCGCTGGACGCCACCCACCAGGGCTACAAGGTGGGTATCTGGCTGAAGAACGCGCGGGCGGCCGCCCGCAAGGCGCAGGAGGTCGAGCAGCGTCGTGCCGAGGGGCTGCCGGTTCAGTCGTCGGCCGGGACGCTGGCGGACGAGCGGCGCGAGCAGTTGGAGGACATCGACCCGTCCTGGTGCCCGGCCTGGCCGGTGGAATGGCAGCGCGCCTTCCACCTCGTACGCTTCCACCTGGACGCTGGCGGCATGCTCCCTATGTCGCCGGGCGACGTCGTGCACCAGGGCGAGGACCTGGGGCGGTGGGTGCGCTCCGTACGGCTGGGCTGGGACAAACTGACGACCGTGCAGCAGTGGATGTGCGAGCAGGTCATCGGGATCGAGCCCGCAGCCGAAGAGGACAAGCCCCAGGCCCGGATGAGCCAGGCCGACAAATGGGCCATGAACTACCAGGCCGCCCGGCAGTTCTACGAACGCGAAGGACACCTCCAGGTCCCCAGGAAGTGGGTCGAGCGGATCGTCGACGGCGAGGACCAGGAGGAGCGGGAGCTCCGGCTCGGGGCGTGGATCGGGAACCAGCGCAGCCGGGCCGCAACACTGGCGCCGGAGCGGATGGAGCAGCTGTCCGCCATCGGCATGCGGTGGTCCTGATGGTGGGCGTCATCGTCACCGCGGCCGCCGCGCTCGCCGTCGGCTACCTGCTCGGGCGACTGCCTGCCCGATGATCATTGCCAGCGGACTGTACTCAGCCCGTTGCCGAGATCCGTCACCTCTGCTCCAGCAAGAACAGCCGGGACGGCGCTGAGCCGATCCGTCCGGAACTGCACTTGGTCCGGGCGCGGGCCCTTCGGCAGTCGGCCGTACAGGACCAGCGCGTCATCGTCCTCGTCCGCTGTTTCGCCGCCCACATCGACGAGCAGCGCGACAGTCCTGTCCAACTCCCGCTGGATCAGACGCTGAACCGCACCGGCGACCTGCTCACGCTCGTTCTCGGTCAACCCGCCGAGCACGAAGGTCAGGACCTGAGTGTCCGGCGCCACGTACCTGACATCGCACACCACGTCCGTGTCGGCCGACAGCCAGAACTGCATGCAGAGCGGCCCGACCGACAGGCCAACAAGCTCCAGGATGCGCCCGACAGGCAGCCTCACCTGTTCCCCGCCGACGTCCAAAAGCATCCCGCAGCCGAGCGTTGGGTGCTCGACGGCCAGCCCGGACTGCGCCAAGTGGTCGGTGACCGAGCAGAACTCGGACTCGTCCATCCGGCCCTCGCGGTACCAGGACAGATAGGTCTCCAACACCGCTGACACTCCTCGTCGTCATGGCCCGCCACGAGGGCGACGTGACACCCATGATGGTGGCCACTGGCCATCAAGCTGTCACCTGCATCGCCCACGTAGGGACAACGGTCTGCTTTTCGATTAGCCGGTGATGCGGATCTCCACCAAGACCATCGGTGCTCCGCCGGTCAGGTGGCGGAGGCAGTACCGAGAGTCGTATTGGGATGCTGCATCGCCGTCAGTTTCCACACAAAGGCGATGGCGAGAAGCGCTGCCGCAAGGTTCAGTGCATCGGCGGCCATGGTCATGTCGGCGGCGTGCTGGAGGGCCTCAGGGGTCTTGGCTCTGGATTGCAGGGTGGAGCTGATTCGCGCCATCACCACAGCTGCGATCCACGACGTCCACCACGCCTTGACGAGTCGCTGGGATACTTCGCGCCATGATTTGTCGGGCGCGGTCTGCGCACTCGCGGTCCAGATTTCTCGGGCGATCGTGAACGGCATCCACAGATTGGCGATCGGGATGAACCAGCTTCCGATTGCCCAGCCCCGGCTCCGCGTGCACACGTCCTGTACGAACACGTCCGCATTGCATCGCACGCGGTAGAACCACAGGAGGAAGACGATAGCGGTGACAAGGATGCCGGACAACTGGAGGCGTCCAGCCAGCTGGTACAGATCGTCCGTCCTGACGATTTCGTCGTCGCTGCGCGTGAACAATGCTCCACTCACGCGGTGCATCTGGATTCCCGCGTACACAGCGAACAAGTCAGCCGCGGCAGTCAGACCGAGCAGAGCACTCGTAGCAATGGCAAGCGGGCGTACCGAACGCACGACCAGTCCAGACGGCGGCACGACCGCCGACGACTGAATCAACATAGAATCCCCTCAAGACAATTAGCTGCAGTTCGTACAGCGAGATGGTGGCGCAGCACCCTTGACGTGCCATGCATCAGGGATCAAACCTCAAGCCCCGAATCAGGAAATTCCAAGAACTCCTCGATAAGATCGAGAGTTAGGTCTGCCATTTTTCCATCTCTGCCTCACGGGGCATGCAGTCGATCGACACGTTCAGATCCATCAAATCGGGTACGCGGGTTGAAGCGATGATGTATGACCAGTGGACACTGGATCGCCTATTGAGCAGCTTATGCTCATGAACTCCTGAAATCCCGCCAACGGGGAGTTGTTGGATGCCGCGCAAAATCCTTCAACAAATGCAATCATCGTCGGAAATCGATCATCCATTAGATGCTTCGACGTCGGTTCCGCAGATGAAGGCAGAGTTCTTTGATGTCCATCAACTACCCCCTGTTACGGTCTCAGGTCGAGGCGAATGTATTCCCAGTATTTCCATTGCCGTATCGGCAATGCCCGGTACAGCCTAGGGACGGTCACTCTCGCCAGGGAGTCTCCCGTCGCCACAACCCCGCAGGCGTGTCGAATTTGAAAGGACGGCTCTTGGCTCAGCAGCTCGAATTCGACCGCTACTGATCCCGTTTCGCACACAAATCCAGTTTCCGCGTCGACCTTGTAGTCGTTGGGTCTCGGGCGGAAGTTCGGCAACTCTCCGGACCTGGCACCGCGATAGCATTCGCCCGGATTGCAGGTCCTTGCGCAGCGCGTTCTTCCCGAGCCTCTCGGAGGGCTTTCCCAAGGTCGTTGCTGAAGCGGTGAGCTCCGTCGTTCGCCATGGCGATGCCGCTCCCGGTCGTGGCCAAACCACCACTGACCGCGGCAACCGCTTTGCTTCGACGCAGCCGGCGCCCAGTGTCTCGAGGCACAGCACGAGGCCACCGCCACCGCCGGCGATGCCCTCCCCGATTCCGAACTCCGTCACGGAGGCGCCGCCGAGACTCTTTAGGAGATCACCCGCGAGCTGGGGGCTGTATTCCCAGAACGCCTTCGCGTAGGGGCTGACAGTGCCGACGGTCTCCTTGAGCCATCCCCCTTAGTGGTCTCGCTGGCAAGGCGCTGACCAGCACCCTTACTGGTCAGCGCCAGGCAACCGGACGTTCTCGGCTCAACTGTGGAGTGAGGTTAGGGCTGGGTGGTGACGGGGGTGGAGAAGTGCCCCTTGTTGTCGCCGGGGTAGGTGTAGAAAGTGGTGGCGTTGCGTAGGGCGAGGAGGTCGGCCTTGCCGTCGTTGTTGAAGTCGCCGCCGGTGATCAGGCGGGTGGTCTTCCAGCCGGTGCCGACTGCAGTGCCGGTGTTGAAGGCGTTCTTGCCGTTGTTGGTGTAGCTGTAGAGGGTGCCGTTGTTGTTGATGGCGGTGGCGTCGGCCTTGCCGTCGCCGTTGTAGTCGCCGACGGCGATCAGGCGGATGCCGTCCCAGCCGGTGCCGGCCGTGATGCCGCGTCCGACTCCTCCCTTGCCGTCACCGGGGTAGATGTAGAGGGTGCCGTTGTCGTGGGCGGCGAGCAGGTCGGTCTTCTTGTCGCCGGTGAGGTCTCCGGCGGCCAGCAGACGCATGCTGTTCCAGCCGGTGCCGGCCGTGATGGTGTGGCCGAACCTGCCGGTGCCGTCGCCGGGGTAGGTGAGCAGTGTGCCGTCGTCGCGGATGGCGACGATGTCGGACTTGTTGTCACCGGTGAAGTCCCCGGCGGTGATGACGGGGGTGGTGTTCCACTGGATGCCGATCTGGCGGCGGCCGGTGAAACCACCCTTGCCGTCGCCGGGGTGGGCGTAGAGGTTGCCGTCGGTCCCGTCGACGGCGAGCGCGTCCAGTTTGCCGTCGCCGGTGAAGTCACCGGCAGCGAGCTGGCGGGTCCAGGCGCGGTGGGCGGTGGCACTGATCCATTCACTGAGGTCGTCCGTGCGCTGCGCCTCGGCGTTGTTGCGGGTCTCGCTCTCGCCCAGGCAGCCGCCGCGCCAGGAACGGGTCGCGATGCCGACGAGTTCGGCGCCGTTGTCGCTCTCGCGCAGGACCGGTCCGCCGGCATCACCCTGGCAGACCGAGTCGCTGCTGGTCCTGCCCGAGAGGGCGAGGGTGGTGCCGTTGACACTGTCGACGGTGAAGGCCGAGGTGTGCGCGGCACCGGGCACCCACTCGGTGCTGGTGCGGCCGAGCCCGGAGAACGTCGCCTCGTCACCGGCGGCCAGGGGGGTGTCGGCCAGGGACACCACGGGCACGTCGGCGGGGGCGGACACCGACAGGCGGGCCATCACCACATCACGGCCCGCCGCGGGAACCAGCTCGGCGACCTCGCTGGTGTGAGCGGTGCCGGCGGACAGGTCGGTGCGGCTGACGGTGACGGTGGTCTTCTCCTTCGGCTTGCCGCCGGCGACCTGGGCGGGGTCGTCCGCGAAGCAGGACGCGGCGGTCACCACCCACTCACGGGACACCAATGCCCCCGAGCAGCCGCGCGCCGTGTCCCCGGCGCCGATGGTCAGCCGCGCGGTGAACCCGAAGCCGTCCGCGGCCTTGGGGCCGGTAGCGGCACTCGCGGGAGCAATAAGGGCAGCGGCCGCAGAAACACTCAGGCCAGTGGACCAGAGAGTCCGAGAACGTCTAACAGGCATGATTTTCCTTGTCGAACTGAAGGCGTAGCGCCAAGAGGGAGTCAGATTTGTGGAGGCGGTGACGGGCGGGGATAGAGGCGACATGACGTCCTCACACGTGGTCGTCACGGGAGTCGTTTCCGATGACCAAAGACATCCGAGCCCCCCTCCCGGGCCAGCTCTGGGCGAGGAGACCAGGTGACACGGCACAGAAGGAGCAGACGGCCGCCATGCGGCCTTCCCTATGAGCAGCGGAGGCTGGAGTTCTTCGGGCACAAGCGTCGCTGGTGGTGCCGGGAGTCGGCATGCTCAGACTTGCCGCCGCCGTTTCTTCGGCGTGCCGACAGCGGGGTAGCGGTCCCAGATCTGGGCCTTGTAGTACGGACCACAACCATCACAGTCATACTCAGGACCGTCGAAGACGACCCAGTAGGACAACTCGCCCCTATATGCCATCGCATGATCGACAGGCACGGGTGGCTGGAGATCGTCGATCACACCCTCGAACTCAACCTGCCATGGACCGGCCCAGGATGGGTCCTGGACGGTCACCCGCGTACCCGGCGATATGGCACCCGTTGGCCACGAAACGTCCGCGCCGCCGCCATAGCGGTCTGCACCCGAGGAGCCCGGCGGTTCTTGATGGCTCATGATGCCCATCTCTTCATCCATCGGTTCGCTACGGATCTCCTTGGCTCCGGTCCTTGAACTTGAAGTCGGCCGCCTCACACGTGCTCGTGTTGTACACGTGGTGGCGTGGCACCCCTTGACCTGCCATGCATCAGGGATCAAGCCTCAAGCCCCGAATCAGGCAATTCCAAGAACTCCTCGATAAGATCGAGAGTTAGGTCTGCTACTTCCATCTCCGCCTCACGGGGCATGCAGTCGATCGACACGTTCAGATCCATCAAATCGGGTACGCGGGTCGACGCGATGATGTATGGCCAGTGGACACTGGATCGCCTATTGAGCAGCTTATACTCAATGAACTCCTGGAATCCCGCCAACGGGGATTCATTGAATGCTGCGCAAAATCCTTCAACGAATGCAATCATCGTCGGAAATCGATCATCCATTAGGTACATTCGACGTCGGTTCCGCAGATGAAAGCAGAGTTCTTTGATGTCCATCAACTACTCCAGTTACGGTCTCAGGTCGAGGCGAATGTATTCCCAGTATTTCCATTGCCGGCGATACGCATCCAATGCCATCCCCTCCGCGCCGGTGAAAGCGTCATAGGCTCGATTGTCCTTGATCACCAAGAAGTGGTTGTGCCACTCTCCGTTGG
The DNA here is from genome assembly GCF_044745865.1 of Streptomyces sp. NPDC086787. Lineage (NCBI taxonomy): Bacteria > Bacillati > Actinomycetota > Actinomycetes > Kitasatosporales > Streptomycetaceae > Streptomyces > Streptomyces sp. NPDC086787. The sequence continues at coordinate 16,675 of NZ_JBIVBC010000026.1, forward strand.
GATCCCGCTCGGACGGGCCAAGTCTTGACCCGAGACTGTCCTTCATCTCATAGATATGCCCACCAACCTTTCCCTTGATCACCTCTGCACACTCCAAGCAGTTGCTCATAGTGGGGACAGGCCAGCCGCTTGAGTTGATCTTGGGAGTCCCGGAACCGGACGTGCCCTCGGCTTCACGGAGGGCTTGTCCGAGGCCGTCGCTGAAGCGATCGATTCCGTCGGCGATACCGTAGCCGCCTCCGACTAGCAGTGTCGTGCTGGCGGCGATGGCTGGAGCACCAGCCAGGCATCCGAATCCGGTGATGCAGAGTGCGCCGCCAGCTATGTCGCCGCTGGCACCGACGCCCATGCTCAGGACGCCGACCCCGGTCTCGCCCAGTCCTGTCCAAATGTCCGGGTTGCCAACGATTGCGGCTGCGTAGTTACCGACTGTGTTGGCGGTGTCCTTGAGCCAGCCCGGTATCCAGCTGCCGTCATCGTCCTGCTGGGGCTGATTTTTCTTCTGTTCCTCGTACCACTGCCTCAGCTCCGCCTGAGCCTGTTGTTGTTTGGCGGCTGCGATGCGGTAAGCAGCGGTTGCTGCCTGTGCCGCAGCTGTGGCGTCTTTGCCTGCTGCTGTGGCTGATGCTCGGGCGTCCTGAGCTGCTGTCCAGGCGGAGTTGGCGGAGCTGCGGGCGGCGTCAGCCGAGTACTGAGCTTGAGTGGCGGAGGTGATCGCTGCGGCTGCTGCGCTTTCGGCGTTCTGCTGAGCCTTGCGGGCGGTGTTGGCTGATGCGGCGGCGTCTTTGGCGGACTGTTCGGCCTGAGTGGCATAGCCGTCGGCCTGGGCCGCGAATTTTTGGGCGTCCTTGGCCGACTGGTCGGCCTGCTTCGCGTATCCGGCAGCATCGGTCGCGGCTCTGGCGGCGGTGGCCGCAGCTTTGCCTGCCTCGGCCGCGTTCTTCTGTGCAGTGGCGGCCACGCTCGCGGCCTGGGCGATCAGTTGCTGGACCTGCGCCTCGTGGGTGGCGCCGAGTTGGTCCTGGCGCTGGGCCTTGAACTGACCGACAGTGATGAAGGCGTGGAGCAGGCCGGAGGGGCCATCCAGGGCAATGCGGGCTGCGGCCTTCTGTTGTGGGCCGGTGTTGTGGTTGCCGGGGTCGGTGAGTTGGGCGGCGCGGACGCGTTCGTCCTGGGTGCGTGCCTGCGTGTCGCCTGTGGTGATGAACTGGCGCAGGCCGTCGGAGGTGTCGGCGTTCAGCACGGCGCGTCCGGCCTGTTGTTCGATCGGGCCGGCATTTGCGATGGTCCGGGCGACGACCAGGCGCATGTCCTGCTTCATGGCCTCGTATTGGCCTGTCGCAAGAAACGCGCTCAACTGGCCGTTGTCACCTTCGAGGGCCCTGGAGGCGGCGGCGCGGATGTCGGCGGAGCCAGCGGTCTCCGCGAGGTGTTCGGCGTCCTGGCGGTCGTCCTGGCCCGCGGCGTCCTGGCGGCCGGTGCGGATGTAGGCGGTGATGTCAGTGTCCGTGCCGGCCAGGGCTACCAGCGCTGCGGACTGGCTCCACGGGCGGCCGGTCTTGGCTGTCGCCAGGGCAACCTTCCGGACCTCGGGTGCGATCTTCGCCGGGTCGGCATCGGGCTGACCAGCTTGGTCGGCGAGCTTGTCCGCCTGGGTCCGCAGGTCCTTGGCCTGCTGAACGGCTGTTTGTTGCGCGGTGGTGCGCTGGTCTTCTTGGGCTTTGAGGTCCTTGGCCTGGGCGATGGACTCGTTGGTCCGCGCGGTCATCTGCTCGGCCTCGATACGGACGGCAAGGTCGTGGACCGTTCGCGCCTTGGCGACGGCCGCGCTCGCGATCTCGGCATCCTTCTTCGCCTCTTTGGCGTGCGCCGCGGACTGCTTGGCAGCAGTCGCCGCCTGTCCTGCGTGGGCGGCGGCGTCGTCGGCGGCCTTGGCCGCGTTGTCCGCGCGGGTGGCCGCATCGCTCGCGGCGTCACGGGCTTCCGCGGCGGCTGATGCCGCCTCGTTGGCCAGGGCGACGGCGGCGTTAGCGGCACGGGCCGCCTCGCGGGCGTGACGGTGCGCGGCAGCTGCGGCGGTCTGTGCCTGGGCGGATTGGGCTGCGGCCAGGTCGGCCGCGTCTGCAGCGTTGTCGGCGTCGCTGCCTGCGCCGGCGGCTTCCTTCGCGGCAGCACCGGCCGAAGCCGCAGCGGTGCGAGCCGCATCGGCGGCCGTGGCGGCGGCATGGGCGCCTGCGGCGGCGGCCCGCGCGTCCTGAGCCGCCTTGCGAGCGGCGCCTGCCTGGCCTGCGTTGATGGCTGCGTTCGCTGCTGCGTCCCGGGCACGGGAGGCGGCCTCGGCGGCACCGGACGCGGCTGACGCGGCTGCGGCGGCGGCGTTGGCGGCGACACGGGCGGCGTTGGTGGCGGCCTGAGCGGCGGTGATGGCTGTCTGCGCCGCGTCGGCGGCCTGCTGGGCGGCTGACGCGGCTCGGGCGGCTGCGGCCGCCGCGTGCTGAGTGTCCTTCTGCGCGGCCTGGGTCTCCGCGGCGGCCTTCTGCGCGGCCGCCTTGGCGAGCTTGGCTGCGGTCACCGCACGGGCAGAGGCGTCCTTGGCGGCCTGGGTCTGCTGCCCGGCCAGCTTGCCCGCCTTCGCCGCCTGGTCGGCGAGCTGCGCGATCGTGGCGTGTTCCTGGTCATGGGCGCGGGCCACGTACTGGCCGACTTGGAGGAACTCGTGGATGTCCTCCGGCGTGCCGTTCAGCGCGATCCTGCCCGCCGCCACCACGTTGGTGCTGGCCACGCTGAGGATCTGCGCGACCTGGACGCGCTCGTCCTGCTCGCGTCGGTCGAACTGCCCGTCGGTGAGGAAGGCACGGATGTCGTCGGGTGAGTTGCTGTCGAGCGCGGCGCGGCCCGCTTTCTGTACCTCGGGGCCGCCCGCGTCGATGATCTGTGCGATGCGCACCCGCTGGTCCTGGAGCAGCGGCGCCTTCCACCCGTCCTTCAGAAACGCCTTCAGGCCGTCAGGCGAGTTGCTGTCGAGGGCCGTGCGGGCGGCATCCTGGAGGCTCAGGCCGCCGATGCTGGCGACCTGAGCGGTCGCGACGCGGTCGTCCTGGAACTGGAGATCGGAAGTCTGGGCCAGAAATGTCCTGACGTCGTCGTCGCCGCCGATGAGCGCCACCTCCGCGGCAGCCCTCACACCCGGGCCGCCCGACTCCCACAGGCGCACCACCTTGGCTCGCTCGGTGTCCGGGAGGGACGTGCTGCTACCGCTGTCTGGTGCGGTGTCGTCGGCTCTGGCGGGGCTGGGGGCGGGTCCCAGCAGACCCAGCACGAGCGCGCCGGGCAGCAGGCCCAGACACAGCGCGCGGAACGCACGCCGTCGGCCTGCCACTTCGGCTCCCCGTGAGCGTCGTGGATATGTCACTGCCAACTCTCTTCATTTGGTGGAGGAATGCGCGCAGGGGTGCGTACCGGCTGGGTCCGCGAGCATGGTCAGTACTCGCGGACCCAGCGCGGTGAGTGTGTGAGGAGCCACCGGCCGGGCTACGCCCGAGGCCGGGGCTCCATCTTGAAAGCGGGGTTCCGTCGTGAGGTCTGTCGGCGACGACGTCATGTACCGGGTTGTAACCCCGCTGAACAGTCGGCGGCGGTCAGCTGTCCGCAAGCCGCCAAGGCCGCTGAATGGCCCTGTCCGTCTGCCGGTAACGAGCCGTGTGGCGGCTTCGGTGCGGTCTTAGGAGTCTGGCGGGCCCGTGTACGGCAGTTGCGGAGAGACTGCCGTACACGGCGAGGAGGCAACCGTCCCACGCAGTGGCGTGGCCAGAGTCGGCCGTGAAAGTCCCGCGAGGACAGAAGGGGCCAGGGCGGCGAGCAGGTCAGCCGGTGACCCTCAGTTCCAGCAGAACGCTGGGCGCGCCGCCACCATTTCCCTCGCCCACGCTCTTGTAGCCGTTCGGGGCCACAGCCACCGTCTCGGGCTGCGCCGAGGGGTCGGCCTGCGGCCTGAGGTCGGCGCTGATGGGGTGGTCAGCGGTCTCCAGCGCGAAAACACGCGGGAGCTCGAGCTTGAGATAGCCGCTCTTCGCGGTGGCCTTGAAACAGTAGGCACCCTGCGGAGTACCGCCGTTACCCTGCACCGTCAGGACCTCGATCTGCTGAGCAGAGGCGTCGCATGTGGCGAGAGTGATGTTCCCGTCCCCCTTGATCAGCTTGATGCCCTTCTCCTGCTGGATCTGATCCGCATTCGGGTAGGCGAAGTGCTCCACTGCGGACGGCGGCATGGCCGCCGTAGTTCCCCCCGTCGGCTGCGGGTCAGCACTCGCAAGCACCGGAGCGCCCACGAGTACCGCGATGGCAGCAATCCCCGCGACGGGAAGCATCCTGCGCATTCCAGGGGTCACCCGGATTCCTTCCAGGCATGGGTGACAGCACATCTGCAGCCCCCATACACAGACGTAAAACAAAAATAAGTGGTCGACCAGCAGCGTAGATCGTCGCCAGTTACGTAAGCAACATGACCATCATCACAGAGTTCACGAATCGATTACGAGATCTTCACGAGAGGGTCTACGTGAATCGCCGCTGAAGTTGTGTACCGAACACCAGGGATACGCGCCCCGGACGCGCCGACTTCCGTCAGAAAGTGCGAGTAGGCAAGCGCCGTTGAACAAGCGTCAGATCACACCTTCCGCTCTACTCTGTGCGGGCCCCTTCTCCCACCTCACGCTCGATTCCATCGCTTCGGTGCCACTCGAACTCAACACGTCCAAGTCCATCTCCGGCTCGGCGGGCGCTCAGACCGTGTGTGAGATCTGCCGTGGCCCGTTGCAGGTGTGGTCGTTGAGCATGCCGTGAGCGGTGCCGGGGGTGGATATCCGTCGGACTTGACGGACGAGCAGTGGGCGTTGGTGGAACCGTTGCTGCCGCCCGCGAGGATGGGGCCCAAGGGCGGTCGGCGGGAGAAGCATCCGCGGCGGCGGATCGTGGAAGCGATCTTCTACGTCGTGCGGACCGGTTGTGCTTGGCGGCAACTGCCGAAGGACTTCGCGCCGTGGCCGACGGTGTACTGGTACTTCACGTGGTGGCATGACGACGGCACTGTCGAGCGCATCCACGATGCCCTGCGCGGCCAGGTCCGCGAAGCGGATGGCCGCAACGTCGAGCCGAGCGCGGGCTTGATTGATTCGCAGTCTGTTCGTACTGCCGACACCGTTCCAGTCGCCACCAGGGGATTCGACGCTGGCAAGAAGGTCAAGGGTCGCAAGCGGTTCATCGTCACCGACACTCTCGGCCTGCTGCTTGCCGTGCACGTCGTGGCGGCCAGTGTCCAGGACCGCGACGGCGCCCGACGACCGCTGCTGTGGACCCGCCTCGACCATCCAGGTGTCAAGAAGATCTGGGCGGACCAGGGCTTCGCCGGCCGGCTGGTTGATTGGACCGCGACCGTGCTCGGCTGCGATCTGGAGGTTGTTCGCAAAGACCCCGACCAGCAGGGGTTCCAGGTCCAGTCGAAGCGGTGGGCAGTAGAACGCACCTTCTCGTGGATCACCGCTCACCGACGCCTGGCCCGCGATTGCGAGACCAGTCCCGCCCGCTCCGAGACGATGGTCCGCTGGGCGATGATCGGCATCACGGTCCGCCGCCTGACCCGAGTGGGGCCAGTATCCCGAGCAGGCCGACGCCCGTTGACCCGCACCTCGGCCTGATGTCCGGGCGCGAGTCGCAACATCAGCCCGGCTCACCTTCGCCTCCGATGAGCAATGTCACCATCGCTTCCAGGTGCTCGTCGCTGACCTGCGGGACAGTCCAGTTGTTGCTACGCGCGTGGTCGATGAACGTCGGGTCGAGCTCCACGTGGTAGCGCCCCACGTAGTGGGCCAGGTCGGAGTACCACAGCCAATGTCCGTCTGTGAGCAGGTGCAGCCCTCCGATGTATGCCCCAGTCTCGCTCAGCACGTCAGGCACAGCTGACGGCGTGGCGACCAAGGTCGTACCGGCGCGCAGGTACTGAACCAGATCGCCTTCATACCCAGGCGCAGCCATACGCGCTGCAGCTCGGATCGACGGCCCGCCCGGACTGCCGTACTCCAGCTCCCTGAAGCCGCCGACGAGGGGGAACTTGTCGAAGATCACCCGCCCGAGCCTAGAGCACCTCCGAGAGGCCACCGAACCAGATCTCAAACACGGTCTGACAAACAGACTTGACCCGCGGAAACACCTCTCCAAAACCACCCCAACCCCAGCAAGCCAGCCCCAGCAGCAGAACGTCCCCACCGACGCGGGGTCGACCGTCGGCTGCGCCTACGCCGGGCCCCGCAGCGGAGATCCCCACGGATACGGAGGCGACACAGGGCGCGCGTCACGCGCCGGGCTGAAGTCCCTCGTCCGGCGCATCGTTCTCATCGTCCCCACCCCTCTCGACAGCCTCTCAAGCTCTTGGGGCCGCTTCGGCTTCTTCCGCCCGGGACTTGTCTCTTCCAGGCTGGGTACGACCGCGCTCAAGGACTCCGCCTCGGCCGTCAGGCGCTGCGGCAAGACGGCGGGTGCGGTGTCCGAGGTGATCTGGCGGGAGCCGCCCCGGCCGCTCCTGGATCATCTTGATGTCCGTCTTGCCGAGCAGGCGGATCGGAGGGAGGCCGGACAGTTCGAGCAGCCGGTTGAACCGGTGGCTGGTCCAGTCGGGATGGAGCGGTGCGCCGTTCTCGCGAGTCCGGACCCGGCTGCCCTGGATCCGTGCCTGCCGATGCGCCTCCCGCCAAGCGGCCCACAGTTGGAACGTCTGGACCTCGGACGTGACGGCGTGGACGTTGTCCTGCTTGGGAGCCTCCTTGTAGGCGCGGTAGGCGATCTCGACGGTCTGCGCGGAGACACAGAACGTACGGGCGGCCCGCACTCGTGGCAGGTGCAGAGTGCGGGCCGTGTGGACGTGCGGACAGCCGTTACCGCTGTTGCCGGAGTGGCAGGACGTAGGGATCCAGACTCGATTGAACCTCCGAGTCAGGCACCTCTCGGTTGCCCCCCACGCCGTTCCATCCCTCAAGTTCCCTGATCGCGTGGACGGGAACTCCCAGCCCATGGAAGAAGCAGCTGGCGAATGCGAAGAAGGTGGCCTCGCTGCCCAGTTCCGCCTTCACCCACAGGGCGATGTCCACCGTGTCGTCACCGCGCATCGCACGCTCACGAACGCCGAGCGCGATCAACTTGGGGTCCTTCACTTCCAGAACACCACCTCGGCCTTGGTGTAGTTACCAGGAGTGCCTACCGTCTTCACGATCTGGACCCTCCCGTTGAACCCGTACTTGGCAGCCATCTTGCCGGTGAAAGTCAGTCGTGCTGCCTTCCTCGCTCAACATGAGACTCTGTATACCAGCGTTGAAGCTGTCCAGATTGTCCTTCATGTCGCCGCCGAGCCAGGTGCCCCGGATACCCTTCGCGTTTCCGCCGATCTTTTCCATGACGTCGGCGATCATTTCGCTGCCGGCCGGAGTCTTGCCCTCCTTGGCGAGAACGATGAGGTTCAGGATTCCGTCGCTGTCGATGGAACCCATCACTCCGTGACTTCCGCTGCCGTAGTCCTCCGCCCATTCGGTGCAGGGGGAGCCGGCGGCCTGGCTGGTCCTGGCGAGGACCCGGGACAGGCTCCTCGCGGCGGGGAGCCTGGTCTTCTTCAGGCAGCTTTCGCGCAGCTGCTTGATGACCTTGCCGGTGATACCCGAGATGGCTGCTTCGGAGACACCGAGAGTACGCAGGGCCTGGTAGGCGTCGGCTGCCTTGACGGCGTTGGCGATCGGCCGGACGATTTTGCCTACGAACAGGGTGGCGACGTCGAGGGCGGCCCAGCCGCAGCCGCCCCAGTTTCCTCCGCTGCCCGAGATCTTGAGCAGCGAGCCGATCTTCTTGCCGCAGTCGATCCAGCTGCCGAAGAGGATGTCGATCGGGTCGATGTTCGCGTTGAATTCCGCGATCGTGATGGTGTGGGTGACGTCCTTGGTCATCTCCTCGGACGGCTGCTGGCCGAGGTAGACCGCGTCAGCGGTGGCGCAGATGTTGTACGCCGGGTTGAGGTCCTTCGTGGTGCACAGGTAGAGGTCGAGGATCGCCTTGTAGGTGATTCTCGCGGTGATGGTGCAGTCGCCCGTGTAGACGATGTTGCTTTTCCAGTCGTCGCACGCCGACGTCTTGGACAGGGTTTTCGGCTCGCCGACGTTCTCGTAGTGGTCGACCACGTAGAACACGTTGTCGATGTGGCCGGCCGCGTCGAGGATGGTGCCCGTCTGGATCTGCTGCCCGTTTTTCTTGTTCTGGGTCTCCGTGGCGGCTTGTTGGGCTTCCTTGGCGTATTTGTCGGCGTCCTTGGCTGCTTGTTCGGCTTCGGTCGCGGCGGCGTCGGCGCGGGTGGCGGCGGCGCGGGCGTCCTTGGCGTCCTGTTCGGCCTGGGAGGCTGCGGCGCGGGCGGCTTGGGCGTCGAGTTCGGCCTGGTCGGCGGAGGCGCGGGCCTGGGTGGCGTAGCCTTCGGCGTTTCCGGCCGCTCGGTCGGCGGCTGCTGCGTCTTCGGTGGCCTGCTGGTCGTACTCGATGGTGCGGGCCAGTGAGGCGGATGCCTTGGAGGCTGCGGTTGCGGCGTCGGCGGCGTAGCCGAGGGCTTCCTTGGAGTAGGTGCGGGCGTCGGCGGCGTACTGGGCGGCGTTCGCCGCGTGCTGGTAGGCCTCCTTGGCATCACCTTGTGCCTGGTCGGCGAGGTTCTTCGCGGCCTGTGCCTCGGCGTTGGCGTTCTTGGCGTGGGCGTCGGCGACGGCCTGCTGCTGGTCGGCGATGGACTTGGATGCCTGTCCGGTCAGCACGACCAGGCTTGCGGCGGAGTCGGTGTCGACGTAGGGGGAGCCGAGCTGGATCGCGTCGTTGGCGGGAGATCGTGCTCTCGATGCCCGCGCGAGTCTGATACCGCCGACGCCACTCGTTCGTCTTCTGCTCCTCGCGTGCCTTGCGGAGCGCCTCGAGTTCTTCACGGTTTCTGAAGGTCAGGCGTCTGCCGATCCTTCCGGTGCCGCGTGTGCACTGGCTGCGGACAGCGCAGGGCCCGCAGTCGTTGATGGAGAACCAGACCCTGATGACGGCGGCTCCGGTCTGGCTGGTGCTGTCAGACCATCCCCTGCTGCGCTTGCCGTTGGGACAGCTCACCTCCTGGGCCTGCCAGTCGATCGTGAAGCTCTCCTGCGTGAACCCGTCCTCGCCCTTGGCCTGCCAGGCCGCGGAACCCTGGACCGGTCCGACGATCTCGATGCCGTAGTCGCGTTGAGCTGAGACGAGGACACGAGCCTCGGTGTAACCGGAGTCGACGAAGTGTTCAGCCGGCAGCAGGTCCCGCCCGGCGAGGCCTCGGTGGATGGTGTCGGTCACCTGCACATCGTGGACGGGAGCGGTCGTGGTGAGCACGTGCGTGATCAGCCGCCCACCGCTCGTTCTCGTCGACCACCGAGGCCAGGATGCGGTGAACCGTGAACGACACCCCCTCCTTGCGGCGCTCATTCGGCCACCGGTTTGCGGTGTAACGCCAGTCCTCCACCGTCCGCCGCTCGACATCGATGTCGTCCGCGAACATCTACAGCGACTCCGTCACGGTGAACAGGTCGTCCGTGCCGTTCGGCATGGACCCGCCCACCGACCTCATCGGCTCGATCTCCAACGCCATGTCACCCAGGGAGAACTGCGCGCGGGCGACCTGCGCGATCAGCTCCTTGGCCTGGCCGACGAGCTGTTCGTAACGCTGCCGGGTGACGTTCCCGATCCGGTCGGCCACGTCGGTCATGATGACCACCGCCCTCGCCCGGGCCCGGCCCGGTCACCACGACGTGACCGGTCAAAGGGGCGCCAACCCCGGTCACCGTCCACCGTGACGCGAGCGCGACACGCCGGGGCAGAGCGTGAACCGGGCGCTCGAAGCACCAGCCAGACGCCCCAACTCTCCTGCATAGCAAGAGGTGTTCAGGATGCTCGCGAGGCGTTCGGCTACGGCGTTTCCGTAACACCGTTCCGCGACGCCCGCCGCTGACGGCAGGCCCGCACCCGGCAACGGTCCGAGCAGTACACCGCCGCCCTCGACCGCTCCACCCCCACCGTCCACGACCTGCCACAAACCAGGCACTCCGCCTGCTCGCCCTGCTGCATCGCGATGACCCTCCGCCGGGTCTGCTGAAGCCTCCGCCAACGACGTGACCTGCACCGACCCGAGCAGAACACCGCCTCCGCCGCCATCGTCTGCAGCAGCGGATCACCGCACTCTCGGCAGTACCGCCGAGCTGTCCCGCCAGCCCCCACAACCCAGATCATCCAGCCGTACACACCTCACGGCCAGGGATCAAAAACACCTACTTATGGCGCCGGTAGAACGTGTAACGGGTGGGCGTAAAACTGGCGGAGATCACCGCCACGTGTGCCCGGTGAGTGCGAGGGCGGTTGCCGGGCACCGAACAGGCCTTGTCACACGGTGTCTTGAAGCCGTCACCCGGTTGCTCGGGCTGTGGGCAGTGGCCCTTAGGGTGATCACTCGGGAAACTGCTGAATCGTCAGGTGCGGGGGACCAGTGCGCAGGAGTCGAGCGATCCAGAGGTCGGCGCTTCGGGCGGGCGCGGCGGTTATTGTCGTCAGTGCGATGGCGGGTTGCGGCAGTGGCGACGGCCACGGGACGCCGGTGACGGCCCATGCGTCGGCTCAGTCGAGGGTGGCGTCGCGTCCGGTCCACGATCCGCCGGCGGCGTTTGCGACCGGCCGCTCCGTCCCGTTGCCGGGGGACGCCGTCGAGGGCCGTTTGACCGTGGGCGGCACGTTGAACTCGCCGCTACCCATCGCCCTGTACAAGACGACGGCTTTCATCGCGACAGCCAGCCGTATGCGGGTCGTGGACACCTTGTCCGGCAAGGTTGCAGCCACGACCAGTCCTCACAACGCACCGGATTCAGACAGTGAGTGGGCCAGCCCGGGTCAGGCGTCTGCGCCCCTACTCGCCACCTCTGCGGGGGCTCGGATCGTCATCGCCCCGTTCGTCGTCAAACTGACCGGTACGGGGACGCAGGCGAGTCACGTTGCCGTCGAAGTTACCGCCACCAGCGCGGACACCCGCAGGGTTCTGTGGCGGGTCATGCTCCGTCCGCCCGAGTGGAACAGCGCGGGCGCTCTGCAGGCCACTGTGGTCGGCGCGGATCACGGCGTGGCCGTAATCCGTGTCTCTACTAGCGACGACGACTACTCCGCCGCCTACGGCATCGACCTGAACAGGCCACGCCAGCTTTGGAGCGTCGACAAGTTCGAGGCATGCGCGGTTACCAGCGAGATTGTGGCGGGAGCGCTACTGGACGGCGATGAGCAGCGGCCCGCCGGGTTCGACCTGGCCACCGGCAAACGGCTCTGGCAGGGTTCGGTCGGCACCGGGGTGGGTGTCGGCTCAGTGGGCCCGGGCCTGCTCCACGTTCGCGGCGAAGACCCCGACAACGCAGCCCCTTACCATCGGCTCGTCGACGCTCGTACCGGCCGCACCCTGCACACTCTCCCGGACGACCTCGGTGACTCGGATACCGACTGCACGTATGACGGCCTCAGCGTTCTCGTCTGCTCCTACGGCATGGGGGGCTCGCGAGTCGCCTACGGCCTGGACGCCGCCGACGGCAAGGTGCTGTGGCACCTGCCGGACAAGCGAGCCGATCGCATCGCCCCCAAGGTCACCACGGCATGGCACGGACGCGTCTACGGCGAAACCGCCGAAGGTGTGATCGCCCTCGACGCCCGCACCGGCAAGGACCTGCCGAGCCCCGGCGCCGCGCCCCTCCTGGTCAACGAATCAACTGGTATCGGGCTCGGCGACTCCGGCCTCACCGCATACCCCACCAGCAGCTGACACCAAAGGGACACCCCAGCAAGCGCCTCGCTCGGCGCAGAGCCGGTGCGGTAGAAGCGGCGCGCCAGCGGTCGGCGCACTACCTGGCCTTGACCTCGTTTCTTATGGTGCAGGTGAGGGCTGGATGGCCTGGACAAAGCCCAACTGGTCAAGCAGCGAGCTGAAGAGGTCTTCTGCGAAGGTCTCGTGTGAACGAAGCAGCTCTTCGATTCTGAATCTCTGTGTCGTAACCCGGATGCCGGCGGCTGCGGCCCAGGCAACGGCACCTTCGGCGTCGGTGGGAATCTCCGCATCGAGCTCCGCATGCTTATGTCTGACGGCGTCGTGGAACTCTGGCGTGTCCAGCCCCAAGAGTTGGTCATCGAGGTCCTCGGGCTCCTTGACCAGGAGCCTGGCGGCGATGTCCAGGTTCAGCCATGCCTGCCAACGCTGTCCGGTGGTGTCCAGCCCGGTCACGAGAGCAAGGTCACTGTCGGAGACGTCGGCGACGCAGGCCGGGGCCCCGCTCCACTCAACCAGGGCGGGCAGGTCCGCGTCGTCCCATATCCCGTGATCGAACTGGAGCGTCTGCCAGCCGCCAGGCCGTGACTCCCATGTGTGCACGGTGGCCTTGAGCTCTTCGTCGATGCCGTCGAATACGATGGCTTCCAGCAGAGGGTGGTTGCTGCGAGCAAAGACCAGGTGACCCGAAAATCCCACGGAGTTCCTCCTTCGAGACGTTGGGCGCACCCTATGGGCTGCTGCTGACAACGCAGGGATGGTCGGCATCTGCTCGCCGCCAGTCCGGCTCATCTACTGAGACGGCGATACCCGATCAGAGCTGCGGCGATGGCAACGAACGCGAGGAAGTGTTCGGCTTTGCGTTCATAGCGGCGGTGCAGACGTCGGCAGCCGGCCAGCTAGGACACGGTTCTCTCGACCACCCAGCGGTGGCGGCCCAGCCGTTGGTAAGACTCGCGGCCCCTGCGAGCGATGCGGTGGCGGATACCGCGCTCTCGAAGCCATCGGCGCAGGTGGTCGTAGTCATAGCCCTTGTCGGCGTGCAGCTTGGTGGGCCGTCGGCGCCGGGGGCCGCGGCGGGACCGGATGGGAGGGATGCCGCGCACGAGTGGCTCAAGGCCCTGGCTGTCGTGCATGTTCGCGCCGGAGATACCCAGGGACAGGGGCAGTCCATTGCGGTCGGTGATCAGGTGGATTTTCGATCCGCTCTTGCCGCGGTCGGTCGGATTCGGTCCGGTCAGTGGCCCCCTTTTGCCGCCCGCACGCTGACCGAGTCGATGGCGCACCGCGACCAGTCCAGCTCACCGCGAGCGCCGAGTTCGTCGAGGACGACTCGGTGGAGCCTGGCCCACACCCTGGCCCGGCTCCACTGGGCGAAGCGCCGGTAAACCGTGGGCCAGGCCGGGCCGAACACCGGCGGCAGCTGCCGCCACGTGCAGCCTGAGGCCGCCACGAAAATGATCGCTGCCAGGGTCTCGCGGTCACCGGCCCGTCGTCGACCCCCGCCCTGCGGGCGCTTCACCTCCGTCGGCGGCACCACTCGCCGGAACAGCATCCATAACTCGTCCGGTACCAACCGCTCAACGAGATCCGTCATGTACGGCTCAACGAACGATCACACCAAAGGAAACGGTGTCTAAGGGCTCGCAGAGAATCAAGGTGTTGCTTCCCGCGGTTCGGCTCGTTGGTGTGGTATGCGCATATCTGGCGAGACCCGTGGTCAACTTGCAGTGAAGTTTGAGGTGTTGTTTCCGCATCTGGACGAGCGGCAGCGTCGTCTGCTGATGGGAGCTGAGGCTCGGATCCTGGGCCACGGTGGGATCCGAGCGGTCGCCCAGGCGGCCGGGGCCAGCGAGACCACCGTCCGCAAAGGGGTGGACGAGCTGGAGGCCGGGGCGGAACCACTGGGCCGGGTCCGCCGTCCCGGTGGTGGGCGCAAGCGGGCGGCAGCGATTGATCCGGAGCTGCGACCTGCACTGTTAGCACTGGTCGAGCCAGATGTGCGTGGGGACCCGATGTCGCCGCTGCGCTGGACGACGAAGTCGACACGCAAACTCGCCGACGAACTCACCAGGCAAGGGCACCGCGTCGCGGCGGACACTGTCGCCGACCTGCTGCGGGAGGAGGGGTTCAGTCTTCAGGCCAATGCCAAGACCGTCGAGGGCGCTCAACACCCCGACCGCGATGCCCAGTTTCGTTACATCAACGACCAGGCCAAGGAGCATATGGGTGCCGGTGATCCGGTGATCAGCGTGGATACGAAGAAGAAGGAACTGGTCGGCCCATACAAGAATGGAGGCCGTGAGTGGGAGCCGAAGGGAGCTCCGGCCCAGGTCAAGACCCATGACTTCTTGGACCGGCAAGGACCGGGCAAAGCGATCCCGTACGGAAT
>NZ_JBIVBC010000027.1:0-28958 GCF_044745865.1 Streptomyces sp. NPDC086787
TTCCCGAACAACGCCGTCTCCGACGTGAACCGGTCACCCGTGAGCTGCATCCCATCACCCGAATCACCCGCAAAACGAATGATCACACGATCCAGACTGCGGACATCCTTGTCGGGTGACGGTGCCGTTCGCAGAGGTGCGGTGGTTTCCACGGACATGCTCGTCTCGGCTCCTGTCGTCCCTGTGGGTCGTACACCTGGCCAGGCCAGAGGCTAATCAGGGGCGTTAGAGGGGCACTCGTGCGAGCGGTGCCGGCGAAACCGGCGAAAGCCTGTGGCGGCAATCCCGCCTGGGACCGTCGGTGCGGCGATCGGCCTGGGACCGTCGGCGCTTCACCGGCGTCCGCGCGGGGACGGCACCCCGAAGGCGTGGACGGAGGCCGGCCGACGGTCGCGGTCGGCCTCCTCGGGGGTCCTGTCCGTGCCGGGGCGCCGGCTGCGCCACTGGGACAGGTCGGTGACGGTGTCGTAAGAGGGGGCGACGGGCGCCGGTACCGGGGTGCGGGGGCGCTCGTGGGTCGTCAGGATCTCGTGCAGTGCCTCGCCGAACCTGGTGATGTCCTGCGCCGAGTTGTCGTGGTGGACGGAGGCGCGCACCGCCGTGGTGACGCCCAGCGCGGGCAGGTACAGCGGGGTCTCCTGCGCGACCGTCTTCCAGACGACGACGCCCCGGGCCGCGAGCTGCCTGCGTACCACCGCCGCCGGCAGTTCGTCGTGCCGGAAGGTGAGGATGCCGGACTGGATCCGCCCGGGGGCGATCAGTTCGGTGCCCGGTGCCTCCTCGACGGCGGCACGGAGGTCGGCGAGGAGGTCCTCGTCGGGCAGGGCCGCCGTGTGTTCGGCCAGTGCCGCGTTCAGCGCGGCCACGGCGGCGCCGTGCGGGGGTACGGCCGGTTCGGCGCCCATGCCTCCCAGCAGGGCCCGCAGCCGCGGTGAGGTGTGGGCGAAGCCGACCGACTGCGGACCGCGCAGGAACCGCCAGCCGTCGCCGGTGAGCAGGTCGCTGCCGATACGGGCCGCGTCCACCGGGAACTGGCCGACCGCGTAGGAGGCGTCCACCGCGTACACGCAGCGGTGCGGGGCGAGGATGCGGCCCACGTCCTCCACGGGGTTGACGATGCCGCAGCCGGCCGGGACGTAGGTCACGGAGACCAGTGCCACGTCGTCGCCGATGTGCGTGGCCATCCACTCCAGGTCCAGGTCGCCGTCCGGGCGCAGCGGTACGACGTCCAGGGCGCAGCGGGTGCGGTCGCGCAGGGCGTACAGGGTGGTCAGGTTGGCCGCGCTCTCGTAGGGGGTCGTCCAGACGCGGTCGCCCTGGCCGAGGGGCAGGCGGGTGAGGAGGGTGGCGTACGCGTCGGCGGCGCCGGTGAACAGGGTGGTTTCGCCGGCCGGGGTGCCCAGCAGTGCGGCGAGGCGTTCGTCGAGTTCGTCGTGGACTGCGTCGTCGAGGTGCTCCTCCAGTTCGTAGGAGCCGTAACGGTCGTCGTGGCGGGTCCATTCGGTGAGGACCGCGCGTGCGGTGGCGGGCATGCGGCCCAGACCTGCGGAGTTCAGGTGGACCATCCGGTCGCCGTGGGACGTCGCGTTCACTTCAGGGGCCTCCCCCCGTGCGATGGGGCAATGTCTTGCCTCTTGCTTGGCAATACATTGCCAACATGGGTGGGGAGTTGGCAATGCGGGCTCCGGCGGCGCTCTAGTTCTGGGTCTCGGTGGGCTTTTCCGGCTGCGGTCCTGCCGTCGTCTCGTTGTGTTCTGGGTTCGGTCCCGAGGAATTGCCAAGTTCTGGCAGAGAGGTTCTCGTGCTGCCATGACCTGCTGTTTGTGCAGGTCACTTGGTGTTCGGTGTGGCAATTCCCGGGCGCCGCCGGGGGGTTCGGGGGGCTCCTGGCGGCCCTCTTGAGGGAATGTCCACCAATTCCCCAGTGATTTACGAGAATTCCTTGCCAATCTTCTTGGCAAGAGGTTGCCAAGCAGCCGAAGCGAAGTTGACACAGAGGAGCCGGCCATGAACCGCATCGCCAGGATCGCCACCACCGCCGCCGCCGTCGTCGCCACCGCGTTCTCCGCCGTCGGCGTCAGCGCCGTCACCACGCAGGCCATCGGCTGGCCGGCCACGAGCACCGTCTCCGCCGCCGGCACGGACGACATCGGCTGGCCGACCACCCCCGCCACCGGCACCGGCAACATCGGCTGGCCGACCGCCCCCACCGCCTCCGCCAACGGCACGGACGACATCGGCTGGCCCACTGCCCCCACCACCGGCTCGGACAACATCGGCTGGCCCACTGCCCCCACCGGTACGGACAGCATCGGCTGGCCGACCACCGCTGCCTGACCGTCGGCCCCTGCAACGGAGCCCTCTTCACCGGGAAGCCCCCGCCGGCCCTGTGCCGCCGCGGGGGCTTCGGGCGTTCCGCGGTGGGGGGTGGCAGATCCGTTCCGGCTCCACCCCCCTTAAAGGCGGTGATCCCATTCTGGCCCCGACCAGCGCGGTTCCAGTGAAGGGCGGGCCATGACCGAGGCAGGCGGGGCATCCGTTGCCGGTGCTCTGGAGGCGGTCCTCGCCACGTGTGCGGTGGGGCGTTGCCGGGTGGTACTGATCGAGGGTGCCGCCGGTTGCGGCAAGAGCCATCTCCTCGACGCCGTGGCCGAACGGGCCGCCGCCGCCGGAGCGCTGGTGCTCACCGCCGCCGCGACCGAGGACGGGCGCCGGGAGCCCCTGGGGGTGCTGCGCCGACTGGTGGGCAGCGCGCCCGCGTTCGCGCTGCCGCGTTCGGGTGCCGGGGAGGGCGACGGCGACGGCGACGGCGACGGCGACGGCGACGGCGACGGGAACGGGAACGGGTACGGCGAGCCGGCCGGGGAGGCGATGCGGGCGTTCTGCGCGGAGGTGTGCGACCTCTCCCTGGCCGGGCCGGTCGTCCTGTGCGTGGACGACGTTCATCATGCGGACGCGCAGTCGCTGCACCGTCTGGGGCACCTCGTACGGCACGCCCGCCCCGCCCCGGTGCTGGTGGTGGCGACCGTGTCGTCGTACGCCGCGAAGACCCAACGCCCTTTGTCCGGGTCCGAGCTGGCCCGCCTGCCGCACTTTCGCCGGATCCGGCTCGGTCTGCTGTCCCGCGAGGAGACGTCGCGGGCCGCGGGGCCGGGCGCGGGGCGTACGGCGGTGGAGCTGCACCGATTGAGCGGCGGCAATCCGCTGCTGCTGGGCGCGCTGTTGGAGGAGGACCGTGCCGCCGGGGTGTCACCGCCGCCGGCGCCCGCCCCGGACGGGCCGTTCGCCGCGGCCGTCGCCGCCTGTCTGCGGCGCGGTGGTCCGGGTGTCCTGGAGGCGGCCCGGGCGGTGGCGGTTCTGGCCGGCCGGGCCACCGAGCCGCTGGTCGCCGGCGTGCTGCGGTCCGAGGCCGGGCCCGGCGGGTTCGCCGTGCCCGCCGTGTCTGTCGTGCTTGCTCTGGCCGAACTGCGCGCCTGTGGTCTGCTCGACGGGCTGCGTTGGCGGCACCCTGATGTGCCGGCCGTGGTGCTGGGTGACGCCTCGCCGCGTGTCCGGGCGGATCTGCACCGGCGGGCCGCGCTGGCGCTCGCCCGGGCGGGGGCGCCGGCGGACGCGGTGGCCGGTCAGTTGCTCGCACCACGTGCGGACGGTGCGCGGGTGCCGGTGCGTCCCGAGGACTTCGCCCTGCTCGTGGGCACGGCCGAGGACCTGCTGGCCCGGCGCCCCCGCGAGGACCGCACCGGGCAGGCCGAGCGGCTGCTCGAACTGGCCCACGGCATCTGTCCTGAGGAGGCCGCGCGCACCGGGGTGGCTCTGCGGCTCGCGCAGGTCGCCGCGCGTCGTGCTCCGGAGGCCGCCGAGCAGCGGCTGACCGCGCTGGCCACCGGGTCCGGTGCGGCTTGGCCCGAGGGGGCGGAGTACCGGTCGCTGCTGGCCGGGATGCTGCTCGCGCAGGGGCGGGTCGCCGAGTCGGCCGCGTCGGCGGCGCAGGCCGGCGGTGACCCGTCATGCGGCACTCCCTTCGGTACGCCTTTCGACACTCCCTTCGACGCCGTACTCGACGCCCCGGTGGGGGACTGTGAGTCACTGCTGGGGTCGGCGCGGCTGACGGATGCCGGGCTGGCGCCGCTGGTGCTGGCGGTGCGCACGCTGCTGTACTGCGGGCGGGCCGGGAGTGCCGTGCCCGCGAGCCTGCGGGTGCTGGAGCGGGCGGAGGTGAGCGGGGTGGTCGGCTGGCGTGCGGTCTTCGCCACGCTGCATGCCGAGGCGCTGCTTCGGGCGGGTGATGTGCGCGGCGCCCACGAGCATGCGTCGGCGGTGCTGGATGCGCTGCCCGCCGGGGGTGGCGGGGTGTTCCGTTACGCCCCGGTCGCGGTGCTCGTCGAGGCGTGCGGTGCGCTCGGCCGCTACGAGGAGGCCGCGCGGCACATCCGGTACCCGGTGACCCGGCGGGTGCTCAACAGCCTGTACGGGCTTCAGTATCTGCGGGCGCGGGGGCTGCACCGGTTGGCTGTGGGGCGGCCGCAGGCTGCCCTCGCCGACTTCCGCAGGGTTGGCCGCACTCTGCAGGTGTGGCGGGCGGATCGGGCGGCGTGCCTGCCGTGGCGCACGGATGCGGCGCTGGCGCTGCTGCGGCTGGGCCGGGTACGGCAGGCGCGGGAACTGGCCGAGGAGCAGCTGGGGTCGGCCGATGGCCGGCGGCCCTGGGTGCGGGGCCGGTCGCTGCGGCTGCTGGCCGCGACGGGTGAGGAGGGCGGGCGTACGGTCGTGCTGCGGGAGGCCGTGGGGGAACTGCGGTGCAGTGGGGACCGGTTGGAGACCGCGCGGGCGCTGGCCGATCTGGGGCGGGCTCTGTGCGCGGACGGTGGCCGGGCGCGGGGTGCGGCGCTCTCGCGCGCCGCGTGGAGCCTGGCCCGGGAGGTGGGGGCGGTCGCGTTGCGGGACGAGCTGCTGTCGGGTGCCGGGCTGTCGGTGCCCGCTGCTCCTGGTGTGCCTGGTGTTTTCGGTGTTCCTGGTGCGGGTGTGCCGGAGCCGTTGACCGCGTCCGAGCGGCGGGTGGCCGAGCTGGCGGCGGAGGGGCTCACCAACCGTGGGATCGCGGCACGGCTGTGCATCACGGCGAGTACGGTCGAGCAGCATCTGACCCGCGTCTACCGCAAGCTGGGGGTCACCGGCCGTAACGGGCTTCCCGCGGAACTGGGTTCGGGACGGACGCCTGCCGTCACCTGATCCGGACGCCGTCGTTTCCTGCCGCTGCGCCGTCCCGGTGTGTACCGCCCTGGAGGAGCAGGGCTCCCGTCGAGGTGTTGGCCGCCGGGCCGCCGGTCATGTCCGGGTGAGGGCGGCGCACGGGTCGTGGAGGAGGCGGGCGGCGCGGTGCGCGGCCCGTACGGCGTGGTCCTCGTCACTGGGCAGGCACCGGGCAGCCTCGGGGTCGTACACCGTCATGATGACTCCGGCGTGGTCGGTGGCGGGGTGATTGTCGCGGCCCATCGGGCGATACTGGGGGCATGGCCATGCAGTCCCCGTCGTTTCCTGTGCCGAACGCGTTCAAGCTGCTGTGCGAGCAGTACGCCAAGCGGTTGCCCGCGCGCTTGGAGGACCTGACCGGTCCTGCCCAGGGCACGGTCGATCTGCCGCTGCACGTGGTGTGGTCCGGACGCCGCTCCTACGACGTGGAGCAGCCCAGATCGCGGATGGGTCTGTATCGCACCGTTCTCGCCGAGGGGCAGCGCGAAGACCTCATCGACTTCCTGAACAGGGACCTGCTCATCGAGCAGTGGCCCGTGCTGCGGACCCTGATCAGCCGCCCGATCCGGCACGTGTGGGAAGCCGCCTTCCCCGAACTGGCCACCGCCACGACCACCGCAGCCGCATGAACCTCACCGACCTGCACCGCCGGCTCCTGGCCGACGTGCTCGACATCGGTACGCCATACCCTCTGGTGATCACCGGCGGCTACGCCGTCCAGGCCCACGGCCTCGTCAACCGCCTCAGCCAAGATCTCGACGTGGCCACCGAGAACCCCTCCCCCATGGACGAGATCGTCCGCACCGTCGCCGACGGCCTCACCCAGCGTGGCTGGGGCATCCGGCAAGTCGAGACGAGCCCGCTCTCCGGACGGCTCATCGCCACCGACCGCACCACCGGCGAAGAGTGCGAGGTCGACATCCTGAAGGAAGCGTTCTGGTCTCCACCCACCGTGACCGAACACGGGCCGGTACTCGCCCTCAACGACGTCATCGGTACCAAGGTGCGCGCCCTCGCCGACCGCGGTGCGGTCCGCGACCTCATCGACGTCCACGCCGCCGCCAGGCACCGCACCACCGCCGACCTCGAAAGCCTCGGCCGACGCCATGCCCGCTTCGAATTCAGTCTCCAGGACCTGCGCGACCGCCTCGCCGGCGCGGAATGGTGGGACGACCAGGACTTCAGCGACTACGGGCTGAGTTCCGGGCAGATCGCCGACCTGCGAGCCTGGGCCCTGGCCTGGGTCGGCGACCTCGATACCCGGATCTCCGCCGAGGAAGACCCGGACAACAACTGACCAGGTAGTTCTCGACGCCGGCGGTGCGACGACGCCCCAGCCCGAGCTGAAGTGGGCCTCCGGCTCGCCGATGGCGAGACCGGTCTGGCCGCCGTCGGCCTCCTGGTGCGGGTGTGCCGGAGCCGTTGACCGCGTCCGAGCGGCGGGTGGCCGAGCTGGCGGCGGAGGGGCTCACCAACCGTGGGATCGCGGCACGGCTGTGCATCACGGCGAGTACGGTCGAGCAGCATCTGACCCGCGTCTACCGCAAGCTGGGGGTCACCGGCCGTAACGGGCTTCCCGCGGAACTGGGTTCGGGGCGGGCGCCTGCCGTCATCTGATCCGGACGCCGTCGTTTCCTGCCGCTGCGCCGTCCCGGTGTGTGCTGCTCCGGAGGAACAGGGCTCCCGTCGAGGTGTCGGCCGCCGGTCATGTCCGAGTGAGAGCGCCGCACGGGTCGTGGAGGAGGCGGGCGGCGCGGTGTGCGGCCCGTACGGCGTGGTCCTGGTCGCTGGGCAGGCACCGGGCGGCCTCGGGGTCGTACACCGTCATGATGATTCCGGCGTGGTCGGTGGGGGGCTCGTCGAGTGATGTCGGCCGGCCGCGTTGCCGCAGTGCCGCGTGGAGGCGGCGGGAGTGCTGGATGTCCTCGACTGTGTCGGCGGTGCCGTGGATCAGCAGGACGGGTACCTCATCGAGTGTTTTGTCGAGCAGTTCGTCCATGGGGGCGCGGCCCGTCAGTGGTTCCGGGTCGGTGTATCCGCCGGCGATGGCCACGACGGCCCGGGGGCGCCAGCCGTCGAGTGCGCGGGGGTCCAGGGCGGCGGCCACGGCGGCTCTGGCGCCCAGGGACCAGCCGGCGAGGGTGATCCGGCCGCTGTCGCCGCCGTAGTCGTCCGTGTGGCGGCGGACGAACGCGGCGGACTCGCGCAGGTGGGTGCGCCCGTGGTCGTGGGTGTCCGGCCGCCAGTCCGGGACGAAGCAGACGGTGCCCAACGCGGCCGTGGCGCGGGCGAGCGGTGCGAGTACGTCGCGCTCGTCGGGGCCGCTGCCGTGCCAGAGCAGTACGGTCGGCGAGGCCTGTGGCGCGGTCACCGGCCGGTACACGTCCAACCGCTGGCCGCTCTCTCCGTAGGCCAGCCCGCTCGTCACGGCGACATCCACCGTCGACCCCCACTGTTCCGTTGCGTGTGACGTCCTCCTGGCAACCCCGTTCGTCTTGTGCGGCTCGGAGTCGCCTGCTTCTGCCTGCGGTTCAAGTATCGCTCCAGTGCTGCGAGATCAGCGCTCCGGGGCTTGTTGCCAGCATCTTGGCAAGGTTTTGCCAAGCCGGAGCGCGCTACCACTGCCGCTGCCACTGTCGTGTCGTGTCGTTAGGAGCGAGTGCCGATGTCCATCTCCAGCCTCATCGAGTCGGTGCTGACCGCCCATCCGGCCGTGTCGGCCGCGGCGGTGTCCGTGCACGGGACCGAGGGCGGCGGCGAGCAGCTCGTCGCGCATGTGGTGCCCGGGGATCCGGTCGCGGCCGTCGCCGTCGCCGGGGAGGAGGCGCAGATCGCCGGGTGGCGAAGGATCCACGAGGCCCTGTACGGCGGCGCGGGGGCGGCCGGGACGGGTGCCGGGGCCGTTGTCGAGAGCGTGTACGACGGTCTGCCGATCCCGGCCGCGGAGCTGCGGGAGTGGCGGGAGGCCGCCCTGGAGCGGGTGCGCGGGCTGCCGCGGCGTCGGATCCTGGAGATCGGTGCGGGCGGCGGGCTGCTGATGGACCGTCTGGCCCGGCAGGAGGAGGTCGAGGAGTACTGGGCGGCCGACTTCGCCGCCTCCGCCGTGGCCGCGCTCGCCGCACGGACGCAGGACGACCCGGTCCTGCGGGACAAGGTCCGGCTGCGCCGGCAGGACGCCGGCGACATCAGCGGCCTGCCCGCCGGTCACTTCGAGCTGGTCGTCCTCGACTCGGTGGTGCAGTACTTCCCGAGCCTGGCCCATCTGCGCACCGTGCTGGAGCGGGTGCTGCCGCTGCTGGCGCCGGGCGGCTCGGTGCTGCTGGGCGGGCTGCGCAACCTCGATTTGGCCCGCTGCCTGGCGGCCGGGGTGGAACTGGCCCGGCCGGGCGCGGCCGACGGCGACCGCGAGGAGCTGCGCCGATCCGTCGAGCGCCGTCTGGCGGCCGAGACCGAACTCCTGCTCTCCCCCGGCCTGTTCCCCGTCCTGGCGCGTGAGCTGCCCGGGGTGCGCACGGTCGACGTGCGCGTCAGGCGCGGCACCGGCCACAACGAGCTGACCCGCTACCGCTACGACGTCCTGCTGTCGACCGCCGCGCCGGCCGCCGACCTCACCGCCGCGCCCGTGGTGCGCTGGGGGCGCGAGGTGTCCTGTGCCGCCGAGGCCGAGGACCGGCTCAACACCCACCGCCCCGCCGTGCTGCGGCTGGCCGGGGTGCCCAACCGGCGGGTGCACGACGAGTACGGCGCGATGCTGGCCCTGGACAACCCGCTGGAGAGTGTGGACCTGGCCCCCCAGGACGCGCCCGCCCCCGGTCTGGAGGCGCTGTGCGCGGCCGGTGAGCACCTGGGCTACCGGGCGCTGGCGACCTGGTCGGGGCAGGGCGCCGAGCTGCTCGACGTCGTCTTCGTCGACCCCGACCTGGTGCCCCCGGGCCCGCTGACCGGCGTGTACGTGGCACCGGCCGCCGCTGTCGTCGAGGAGTGCGCGGGGACGCCGGCCGCGCTGGAGGGCACCGTCGACCTGGCGGCCGTACTGCGCGGTCATCTCCGGGAGCGGCTGGGGGACCATCTGGTTCCGTCGGCGCTGACGACGCTGGACGCGCTGCCGCTGAACGCCGACGGCAGCGTGGACCGCGCGGCGCTGCCCGAGCCGGCGCCCGTCCGCGGTGTGGAGGCCTTCGCCGCGTCCGCCCCCGGCACGCCGGTCCAGGAGATCGTCCGGGACCTGTTCGCCGAGGTGCTCGGGCTGGCGCGGCGTGAGGTGCATGCCGGCTCCGACTTCTTCCGGCTCGGCGGTGACGACGAGGACGCGCGGCGGCTGCTGGCGCGGGTGCGCGAGACGCTGGACGCCGATCCGGGCGGGCGGGCGCTGCACGGGGCGCCGACGCCGGCCGCGCTGGCCGCGCTGCTCGGCGACCTGCCCGCCGCCGCCACCGGTCCGGGCGGCGCGGGCACCGACAGCGCGGTGCTGCCGCTGCGGCTGCGCGGTCCGCTCGACCAGGGTGCTCTGGCGCAGGCGTTGCAGGACCTGGGCCGGCGGCACGAGGCGCTGCGCAACTCCCGGCTGGGCGCGGCCGGCACCCGGCTGCGTGCCCTGGGTGCCGAGGACCACCTGCTGTACCTGGCGCTGCCTGCCGCCTGCGTGGACCTGTGGTCGCATCTGCCGCTGGCCGCCGAACTGGCCCGCGCTTATGGGGCCCGGGTCGGCGGCGGCGTACCGTACCGTTCCCCCGCCGGGCTCGACGCGGCACCCCGTACGGTCTTCGGCGACCTGCCGCCGACCCCGCTGCCCGGCAGCGTGCCGCAGGCGGGCGCCGCCTCCTACGGCACGCTCGAAGCCGAGCTGGACGGCGAACTGCACGAGCGGCTCACCCGGTTCGCGGCCGAGCGGGGCAGCACCCTGTTCATGGTGGTGCACACCGCGCTCACCGCCGTGCTGTCCCGGCTGGGCGCGCCCGCCGAGGTCACGGTGGCGGCGCCGGTCCCGGCCCGGGACAGCGCGGCGCTGCGCGGTGCGGTCGGCCCCTACGGGCGGGTCCTCGCGCTGTCGGTGGACACGTCGGGCGACCCGGCGTTCGCTGAACTGCTGCGCCGGGTGCGGGAGTCGGACCTCGCCGCCTACCGGGACCCCGGGTCGGCCCTGGCCGTGCCGCCCGGCGGGGTCGCGCTGAGTGTGCTCCAGGAGACGGACGGCGCCTTCGAGGCGGCCGGGCTGACCGTGCGGCCCCAGGGCGGCGAACTGCCGCTGCCCGCGGCCGACCTGGGGCTGACGCTGACCGAGCGGCAGACCGGGCAGGGCGCGCCGGCCGGTGTCGGGGTGCTGGTCGCCTACCGGCACGAGACGGTCGGCGAGGCGGCGGCCGCCTCGCTCACCGGGCAGCTCACCGCCGTACTGGAGGCCGCCCTGGACGAGCCGGAGACCGCGCTGAGCCGGCTGCGGCTGGAGCCGGGCACCGCGGACGGCGGGGTGTGGGCGGGCGAGAGCGCCGTGCTCCCGGCGCGGAGCGTGGCCGAGCTGTTCGCCGCCCAGGTGGAGCGCGCCCCTGAAGCGATCGCGCTGGCGGGCCTGAGTTACGGCGAACTCGACGCCCGCTCGGACCTGCTGGCGCATGCGCTGATCGCGCACCGCGCGGGTCCGGGTACCTCGGTGCTGACCGCGCTGTCCTCGCCGGTCGGGTTCGCGGTCGCTGCGCTCGCCGTCGCCAAGGCGGGCGCCGCGCTGCTGCCGGTGGACCCGGCGCTGGATCTGGACGAGTCGGTCGGGCCGGTGGTGCTGCTGCTGGACGAGACGGCCGACCTGGTGCTGCCCCCTGTGGCGGGCGCGGCCCGGCTGGTCCGCGACGACGCCGCCGACCGGCTGCCCGCCACCGGGCGCTGGCCGGTCACCGACGCCGACCGGACGCGGCCGCTGCGCGCGGACGAGGCGGTGCTCCTGGTCCCCGGCGAGGACGGCACGGTGGTGGTCGGCCCGGAGGCGGTGGCCGCGGCGACCCTGTCGGATGCGGCCGACGCCGCCTGGCTGGTACGCGGTTACCCGGACGCCGACGTCACGCTCGGTCTGCTGGGCGCGCTGGTGTGCGGTGCCCGGGTGCACCTGCCCGACGGCGCGCTCGCCCAGGCGGTGCCGCACGAGGTGCTGCGCTGGCTGCGGCAGGAGGGTGCCCGGGTGGTGCTGGGCGGCGCCGACGACGCGCTCGCCGCGCTGGTCGCGCTGGCCTGGACCGAGGGGGACGAGCTGGCGGTGAGCGGTGGCTGGGCCGAGGGCCGGTTCGTCATCGAGCAGCTGCCCGGCGGGCCGCCCCGTCCCGCGCCCGGCTACCGCGCCTACGTCCTCGACGCCCGGATGCGGCCGGTGGCCCCCGGCGAGACCGGCGCCCTCTACATCGCGGGCGCGGGCGTGGCCCAGGGCTACGCCGGGGATCCGGCGGCGACCGGTGAGCGGTTCCTGCCGGACCCGGTCGCCGCCGCCGACGGCCGCGCGGCCCGCATGTGGCGCACCGGCCGCGCGGCCCGCATGTCGGCCGACGGCATGCTCCGTGTGCTGGACCGCCCGGCGCAGGACGACCCGTTCGCCGACGACTTCGCGACGTTCACGGTCCTCGCCGACACCGCCGGCCACCACGCCCTGTGGCCGGCCTCGGTGCCCGCTCCGCAGGGCTGGTCCGAGACCCATCCCGAGGACCTCTACGAGCTGTGCCTGGACCACATCAACGAGCGGCTGGGGCACCCGTTTTAAGTGTCCGCCGTGCCCTGCACCGTTTCGCTGCCCGCGGGTTCGCTGCCCGCGGGCCGGCGGCGCTTGCGGACGCGCCTCGCTGCGGGCGTCCGCCCAAGGCCACCAGGGCGGACCGGGGCCCCTCGGGTGATGAGTTCAGACGTCAGACATCTGTCTCGACACCCCAGGAGCCTCGCCCGTTCTGACTCACCCCTCGTCACCCGATTTTAGTGGCCGAACTGAAAGAGCTCACTCGCTCGGCGGCCCGTGGGGTACGCCCGATTCCGGGGCTGGCGCTACTCGACTTTCGGTACTTGTCGACGGCGGCGCGCTTGGCCCGGGCCGGGCAGGTCGGGGTGGTGTCGGGCTCAGTGGAAGCCGAGCATGCCGGGGGTGTCGATGCCGATGGCGAGGATGCCGGGCGGGTAACGGATCTCGTCGTCGGTCAGCAGGATGGGCATGCCGCCTGTCCCGGTGCGGCGCAGAGAGGTGTAGAGCGCGTGGCAGGTGTCCATGCCGCCGTAGCCGTCGCGGAACAGGGTGCCTACGGCCGGGGCGTCGATCTGCCCGAGCGGCTCGACGTCGGTGCACGGGTACCCGAGAACGGCCCGCGCCGCGCCAGCTTGGCTGGCCTCGGCCTGCGCCAGGCACAGCGCCGGCACCAGAAGCCGGTCTCCGTCGGCGGTGACGTCGACTGCGAGCACGTGGGGGCTGTTAGGTTCTGGTTCATGACGGCAGCAGCGATGGCCGAAGGGTCCGGACATGCCCGGTTCACCTGTCGGCTGCGTGTGTCGTCGACCGCGCTGGCCGGGCTGGATGCGGAGTGGGCGCGGTGTCGTTGGGTGTGGAACGAGTGCGTGGCGGTGTCCCGCAAGGTCCACGGCTTCAACCGGAGTGCCGGGGAGAAGATCACGTGCGGTCCGGCGCAGCTGGACAAGATGTTGACTGGGGCCCGTGCCGGGATGGCGTGGCTGCGTGAGGGTGCGTCGGTTCCGCAGCAGCAGATCATCCGGGACTTCGCGAAGTCCCGGGCCAAAGCGCTGAAGGACATCAAGGCGAAGCTCCCGGTGCGGCAGCGGGCCCAGATGCCCCGCATCAAGAGGAAGCGCGAGGCCCTGCCCACCCTCAACTACACACGCCGCGGCTTCCGCCTGAAGGACGGGCGCCTGCACCTGGCCGGCGGGATCGTGCTGACCGTGGTGTGGTCGCGTGAACTCCCGTCCGCTCCGACGTCGGTGCGGGTGTACCGGGACAGTCTCGGCCACTGGTACGCCTCGTTCGTCGTAAGGAGCGGCGTCGAGCCGATGCCGCAGACCGGCGCGGTGATCGGTATCGACTGGGGCGTCAAGGAGACGGCGACCACCACGTCCGACGCCCACGACCTCCGGCACGCCCAGCACGGGAAGACCGCTGCCACGAGGCCGGCCCGCTATCAGCAGCAGATGGCCCGCCGCGCGACGCCGAAGAACCGGCCCGACACCCACGGCTACCGCAGGGCCCGGAAGGCCGCGGCGAAGGTGTCCAAGAAGATCGCCCGACAGCGGCAGGACACCGGCCGCAAGTGGGCCAAACGCGTGGTCCGGGACTTCGACCAACTCGCCGTGGAGGACTTCCGCCCGCGCTTCCTCGCGAAGTCGACCATGGCCCACAAAGCGGCCGACGCCGCGATCGGCGCCACGAAAACGGCCCTGCTCGAGATGGCCCGCAAGCACGGACGGACCGTGCACCTGGTCCACCCCGCACACACCACCATGGACTGCGCACACTGCGGAGCGAGAACCAAGCACGCACTCCCTCTTTCCGAGAGAACGTACACGTGCACCACATGCGGAACGGCGTCCCCCAGGGACAAGAACTCCGCCCGCGTGATGCTCGTCCGGGCTGGTCTCAACCCGGCAAGTGCCGATCTTGTAAGCCCTGCCCCCTGCTAGGAGCCAGGCGAAGTGAGCTAGAAATCCACCTCCCTTCAGGGAGGGGAGGATGTCAAGAGGGCCACCCGATCCAGGACTGGCCGCGCCTTCGAACAGGTTGGGCACGGTTTGCGGGCACCGGGCGGTCACCGGCCAGGACCCGGCCGGACCGGGCTGTGCCGCCGTGCGCGGGCGGGGGCTGGTCCGCCGTCATGGCCACGGCGGGGCGGCGGCAGCGGCGAAGTCCCTCCGGCCTCAGGCCCGGCCCTGGGGCTGGGTCTGGGACTGGGACTGGGCCAGGGCTTCGGCGAGGATGCGCCAGATCTCGGCGGCCAGGTCGATGTTGGCGTCGGCCTGTGCCTGTTCGGCCAGGGCGCGCAGGCCTTTGACGCCGCCGTCGTCGCCGGAGAGGATGCGCAGCTGGTGGCGCAGGATGTCGAGGCGTACCCGGTCCCGGTAGGTCATCCGGGGTTCCTCCAGGGCGAGTTCGCCGAGCAGGGTGCGGGCGTCGTCGTACTGGGCGGTCAGGAAGGCGAGGTCGGCCTTCAGGGCGGTCAGTTCCTGGCGCAGGCCGGGGGTGCCGGCGAAGGCGAGTGCCGACTCGGCGGCGGTGACGCAGTGCTGGGCGGCCTCCGGGTCGGCGGGGACCTTCTGGAGGTGCAGCCGGCCGGCGGCGAGCCGGAGCCGCAGCCACAGCACCAGGTCGTCGGAGCTGCTGAACCGTTCCAGGGCCTGGTCCAGGTAGGCCTGCGCGGCCGGGTAGTCGCCCTGGCGGACCCGGACGGCGGCCGCGGTCCACATCGCCTCGGCCCACACCGTGTCCGAGCGGCCCTCGACGAGGGCGGCCAGTTCGTCGGCGTGCGCCCGCGCGTCCGGCATCCGGCCGGCCTCGGCCTCCACGGAGACCAGCGCGAGCAGTACCGCGGAACGGTCGTCCACGCCCAGGCCGGCGTCGCGGGCGAGGTGGTGGGCGGTGACGCAGGCCTCCAGGGCGGCGGTTATCTCGCCGAGCGAGCGCAGGCAGCGGGCGAACCTGGTCAGCCCGCGCACCCGCAGTTCGGCGAGCCCCACCTCGTCGCCGAGCCTGACCAGATCCTCCAGGTACTCCCGCTCCCCCTCGTGGTCGCCCTGCACCCGCCGGTGCTGGGCCAGTTGCCACAGTGCCTGCCAGCGCAGTACCGGCGTCTCGTGGCCCTCGGCCGCCAGGGCCTCGCGCAGTGTCTCCACCGCGTCCCCGGAGCCGGTGGAGGCGGCCAGGGTGAGCGCGTGTGCCAGGGAACCGCCCGCGGGGTCCTCGAAGTCGGCCGGTTCCAGGCCGAGCCGGTCGGCGAGGTAGGCGACGGCGCGTTCGGTCGGCTGGCGGGCGCCCGACTCCAGCCGGGAGAGGTAGCCCGTGGACATTCCGTCGCCGGCCAGCGCGGTCTGGGAGAGTCCCTGCGCCATGCGCAGCTTCCTCAGTCGGCGGCCGAACGCGGGCTGTCGGAGCATATGACCATTCCCTCGGTTGAACACGCGACGGCGGCGGCCGCGGAACGGATGGGGCACGGGTGGGGCAACTGGGACCGCGTCGAGCGTAGGCGGGCTGGCAACGGGCGGGCAAACCCTTGCCATGGCCCGTGCCCTGGGTCTCTTGCGGTTCTCGCGCCCGCCTCACGCGGGTCTCACGCCGGTCTCACGCGGCTGTCTTGCGGTTCTCCAGCGGCGGGAAGAATCCGGCGGTCACCGCGGGACGGCGAGTGCGGGGGTCGCCGCCGTGGTCACGGCGGTCACAGCGGTCGTCGTACGCCGGTCTCGAAGGCGTAGATGGCGGCGTGCACCCGGTTGGGCAGCCGCAGCTTGTGCAGCATGTTCTGCACATGTGTCTTGACCGTGTGCTCGGAGAGGGTGAGCGAGCGGGCGATCTCCCCGTTGGACTGTCCGCGCGCCAGCAGTTCGAGCACCTCGCACTCGCGGCGGGTCAGTTCGCCGGGGCTGATGCTGGAGATCCGGGGGTGCGGGACCGGGCGCCGTCCCTCGGCCGGGACCAGGGTGTATCCGGCGGCGGCCAGTACGACCGCGGCGGCGAGCTGACGTGCCGTCGTGGTGCCGGGCAGGTGTCCGTGGGCCGGGCCGCGCTCCCTGCCCCCGCCGTCCCCGCCGTCCTCGGTGTCCTCGCCGCCGACCACCAGGACGGGCAGGCCGTCGGGTGCGTCCTGTGCCAGCCGGCCCCGCTGTTCGGTGTTCTGCGGGCCGTGCACGACGAGTACCTGCGGGCGCAGGGAGCGCAGCACGAGGCCGAGTTGGGGCCCGGGCGCGCTCTCGCCGGTGACGGCGATGCCGGGGTGTCCCTCGAGGAGGGCGCGGATGCCGACGCGGGCCAGCGGGTCGGTGCCCACGATGTGGACCCGGACGGGGCGTGCCGCCTCCACTGCCGGGGCCGGAACCGGTTCGGCGGCCGGGTCCGGGGCGGTTGCGAGGTGCCCGGCCGGCTCGTCGAGCGGGGGCAGGACGTGCAGTGTGGCGTGCCGTTCGTCCATGGCTGCCTCCTCCCCCAGGCATGCGTCACGGTAGACGTGCCGCTCGTGCCCGTCCCGTTCGCTCGAGCGGTTCCCGAAGCGGTTGCGAGCCTGTCTCGCGGGGCCGGGCGGGGGGGTGGTGATCGTTGGGGGCGCGGGCTACAGGACCGCTCAAGAAGCGCACGACGGGCGCTGGAGGCGGTTCGTGCTACCGGCCGGCGGGCAGGCACCGGGTGCTTGAATGAGGCCAGTCGGCACGCCTTACGACTCAGGGAGCGAGCGCCGCGATGCGGAAGTCGTACTACGCAGCACACGTCTACATGATCGTGGGAGTCGTCTCCGGTTTGTTCTACCGGGAGTTCACGAAGATCAACGACTTCACCGGTGATACCCAGCTGGCTCTGATGCACACGCACCTGCTGGCTCTGGGCATGCTCGGCTTCCTGATCGTGCTGGGCCTGGACAAGGTGTTCCAGTTGTCGGGGACGCGGATGTTCGACTTGTTCTTCTGGTTCTACAACGCGGGTATCACCGTCACCGTCGCCATGATGGGCGTGCACGGGTGTCTGACGGTGCTCGGCGACGACGTGCCCGAGGCCGTGCCGCTGATCGCGGGTCTGGGCCACATCCTGCTGACGGTCGGGCTGATCCTGCTGTTCGTGCTGCTCGGCAAGCGGGTGAACGAGGCGGTCGCCAAGCCGCCGACCGGGGACGCCGAGCCCGCCAAGACCTCGGTCTGAGTCTGAGCCCTGGCCGCCGGGCCCAGCCCGCCGGGCCGGCTTGGACGCCGGGCTGACTGGGCCGTCAGGCGGGCTGGGCCGTCAGGCGGGCTGGGCGGCGGCGGTGCCGGTCAGCATCGCGGCCAGCAGGGCCATCCGGCCGGGTGTCGCGGACCGGTCGAGCCGGCCGCCGTGGGTGAGCGTGGCCAATCCGTGCCAGGCGCTCCACACCACCTCCGCCAGCGCACGCGGGTCGCGGCCGGCGGCGAGCGGCTGTACGGCCTCCTCGATCTCGCCGAGTACGTCCAGGGGCGGCGGCGCCGAAGACGCCTCTGCCGTGCCGGCCATGCCCGCCGCGGCCGCCGTATCGGCTGTGGCTGTATCTGCCGTATGCGCCCCGGACGTACCGGTGCCGGGCCGGGCGGCGCCCGCGTCGAGCACCAGCATGGCCTGGTAGAGCACCGGTCCCCGGGCGGCGAACTCCGCGTAGGCGCGGGCGGCTTCGGTCAGCGCCTCGTGGGGGCCGTCGGCGCCGAGGCGGGCGGCGCGCAGCGCGGCGGCGAGTTCGGCGAGGCCCTGCTGCGCCACCGCGTGGATGATGGCGTCCTTGTTCTTGAAGTGCTGGTAGAGCACCGGCTGGCTGTACTCGATACGGTCCGCGAGGCGCCGTGTCGTGACGTTGTCCCAGCCCTCCGCCTCGGCCATCTCGCGTGCCGTGGCGAGAATGAGCCGGTGGCGTTGGGCCTGCTCGCGAAGGCGGCGGTCTCGGAGGGTCATGACCCCACGTTAGCATTTCGGCGAAACTCAAGCTAGCGATGATAGGGTCGCTGCTTTTGGCAACTTCGGGGCGGGGGGCGGTGTTTCTGCACGGATGCTCAAGCGGTCTTCGAGGCGCTGTCGGCACGATCGCGGCAAGACTCGCCGCAGAGAGGCCGAAGACCGCCACAGAGAGGGCCATCCGATGCCGATGCGGACTCCCCCGGAGGCGCTGCTCGATCTGGCCGCCGACGTGCTGGGCCGTGCCGGGCGCATCCTGCCGGCCGAAGCCGCCGACTCCCCCTTCATCACCCTGGGCGGCACCCTCGAGCAGGCGATGCGGCTGCAGGCCCGCGCCGAGGAACGGCACCGGCTCTGCCTGGACCTGGCACTGCTGCTGGGGCCCGCGCCGCTCGCCGAGGTGCTGGCGCTGGCGGCGCCGGTGCCCGCCGCAGTGCCCGAGCGTCCGTCGGCGCACCGCTGCGGCCCGGCTCTGCCCGAGCAGCGTGCGGCCCTGTCCCCCGGCCGCCCGGCGCGCGCCGCGTACCGGGTGCTGAGCGCCGAGCTGACCGGGCCGTTGGACATGCGCGCGCTGCGTACGGCGCTGGAGGCGCTCGGCGCCCGGCACGAGGGGCTGCGGACCGTGTTCACGCCGTCGGCGACCGGGCCGGTGCGGCGGGTGCTCGCCGGGTGTCCGGTGCCGCTGGTCGTGCGGGAGCCGGTGGCGGTGCCCGGTCCGGGGCCGGAGGCGGTGGCCGCGGTGCACGCGGGTCTGGCCGCGCAGGTGACGGAGCTGGCGGGCCGTCCAGGCCGCCCGCCGCTGGCGTTCGTTTTGACCCCGCTCGGGCCCGGCCGGCGGCTGCTGTCGTTCCTGTACCACGCCGCGGTGGCCGACGCTTGGTCGGCGGCGCTCGTGTGGCAGGAGCTGCTCTCCGGCTACGGCCGCACGCCCGCCTTCGCCGCTGCGCCCGGCCCGGACGCGGTGGCCCGGCGGGCGCGGATGCTGCGCCGCTCGGGTGCGCTGCGCGCGTTGACGGCCGAGCGGGCCGGGCAGCTGCGGGACGTACCGGCGCGGCCGGTGCGGCGGGAGGCCTTCGACTTCCGGGGCGAGCGCCTCGCGTTCGGGATCGACGAGGAGCTGCGGGACGCGGTGGAGGCGACCGCGCGGCGGGCCGGTGTGCCGCACAGCACGGTGGTGCTGGGCGCCTGGGTGCTGGCCCTGGGCCGGCGGGCGAGCACCGACCGGCTGCTGGTCGACATGGAGATGCCGGTGCGGCCGACGGCCGCGCTGCTGCGGACGGTGGCGCCGTGCACGGCGACGCTGCCGGTGCGCTGCGCGGTGGAGCCCACGGCCGACTACTTCCTGCGCTCCTTGGCCTGTGCCTTCAGTGAGGCGCTCGGGTACGCGGAGGTGGACGCGGCGGCTCTGTCGCAGGAGCTGGGTCTTTCCGCGGGTTCGTCCCGGGTGGCGTTCGCGGCCCACGACGAACTGCTGCCGGCGCTGGTGCGGACCGGCGCCCTGACCGCCCGCTTCCACCACGGCCACCTGGGCGGCGTCACCGCCGAGGCGTCCCTGACGGTGCTGCGCTGGCGCGAACGCCCGCTGCTCGCCCTGGACTTCGCGACCTCGGCACTGTCCCGCCCCGAGGCGGTCCGCCTGGCGGCGGAACTGCGCACCACCCTGCGGCACCTGGCCCACTCCCGCCCGTGGAGCCTGGTCGAGGACCTGGTGCCGGCGGGGGTGGCGGGTGGGGTGTGGGTGGGGGCGGTGCAGTAGCGGGGCCGGCTGTGCGGCTACATCGGCCAGTCGCTCACCGAGCACGGCGCCAATGTCGTGGCTCTGACCGCGCGCCACGGATCGGGCCAGTACGAGCTCACGGACAAGTGGCGGAAGCGGCAGGGCGGGCAGGGCGGTTCACCGACACGGCCTGCTGAACCGGGGGCGCCTCATCACGGGGGTGAAGTCGGCGTGCCCGAGGGGCGCTACCAGAGTTTGTCGGTCTCCCCCGGATACAGCTCGATGCGGCTGTTGCGGAACAGTGTCTCGGCCTGCCGGGCCTCGGGGGAGAAGAAGGCGGCCATGGTCACCTTGTCGAAGCCGGGCCGGTCGCTGGGGAAGGGCGCCTGGGGGGTGCCGCCGATCAGGACCGCTCCGGGCAGGACGTGCCAGCCCGCGCTCTCGTAGAACGTCCGCAGCGGGCGGTCGCAGGTGAACAGGCCGAGGTCCAGGCTCCGTTCGGCCATCGTCTGGCGGGCTGCCGCCACCAGACGGCGGCCGTGCCCGTGGCCGCGGGCCTCCTGGCGGGTCACGACGGTGCTCAGGCCTGCGGCGGCGTAGGGGGCGCCCGCGTGGGTGATCTGCTTGGTCAGGATGTCCAGTGCGGCCAGCACGGTCCCGTCGTCCACGAGCAGCATCGACAGGGGCCGGAGCGCGGGGTCGTGGACCGGTGCGCCGGGAGGGGGGACATCCGGGCCGGGCGGGGACGGCCACGCCTGTTCCTGGATCTCGTGCACCTGCGCGCGCAGCTCGGCCGGGGTGGCTTCTTCGGGGAAGGACAGGATCCGCACAGCCCGATTGTGGCCGGGCGGCTGCGGGGCGCAAGGGATTTTCGCGGCGCACCGGGTCGGGGCCGGGGCGGGAGCATGCGGCGGTGCCGGTGCGCGCGGGGGTACCTGGCCGCGCGCACCGGCACCGGGCAGATGGGTTCAGCCGGCCAGTTCGACCAGCTTGGCCACGTTCTCGGCCGGGTCGGGCATCGAGGCGATCTCCGTGGCGACCTTGCCGGCGGCGATCCGGTAGCCGTCCTCGGCGAGCAGGCGGCGGGCGGTCTCGGTGACCGTGTCGGGTGACTGGTTGCCAGCCAGGAGGACCTCGCCCGCGCCCGCGGCGGCGACCGCCCTGCCGTTGGCCGGGCCGTCGGCGCCCTGCGGCAGGACCAGTTGGGGCAGTCCGGCGGCGAGGGTGGCCAGGGTGGTGCCGGCGCCGCCGTGCTGGACGACCAGCGAGGCGTGCTTGAGGGCTTCGGGCTGTGCCACCCACGGCACGGCCACCACGCGTTCGGGCAGTTCGCCGAGTTCCCCGACGGGTACGACCGGTCCGGCCGCGACGAGCACCGGGACGTCGAGCGGGAGCAGTCCGGCGAGGACGCTGCGCAGCACTTCGGGTGAGCCGAGTGCGGTGCCCAGGGTGAGGTAGACGAACGGCTTGCCGGAGGAGCGGATGGGTTCGGGCAGTTCGCCGGGTTCGGCGTAGGCGACGGTGCGCTGTTCGATGCGGGGCAGCGGCGCGGCCAGGAAGCCCGGGTCCTGGATGGACGGCGGGACGATGTCGATGTAGCTGCGGGACAGGGCCAGCAGCTGGCCGAAGGGCACCTCGACGCCCAGGTCGCCCGCGGTGGCGAGCAGTTGCTGCCCGATGCGCTCCTCCTCGGGGCCCAGTGCCATCACGCCGACGCCGTGGGCGACGGCGGGCACGCCCGCGAGGGCGGCGGCGAAGGCGGCACCCGGGTTCAGTGCCTCGTAGACGACGAGGTCGGGGCGGATCCGCTCCAGGGCGGTGGCCAGGTCGGCGGCGACCCAGCGCGGCAGTACGGAGCCGAAGACCTGCACGTGCAGGTCGGCCAGTACCTCCGGGGGCACGTCCTGGGCGCCGAGTTCGCCCGCTCCCGCGAGGTCGGCTCGAGAGCCGACTGCTTCCATGAACGCCTCGGGCACCGAGCGGCCGGCGGCCACCGGTTCGAGGCCGGCCGTCGCCACGGCGCGGTGCAGCTGCTCGCCGGTGGCGAAGGAGACCTCGTGGCCCGCGGCCCGGGCGGCCTTCGCCAACGGCAGGAGGGGATAGACGTGGCCGAAGTTTCCGGCGCCGGCAAAGAGGATTCTCATACCGGCTCAGCGTAGGGACGCGAACACCCGTTGTCTAGTGGTGACATATTTCCTGTCGCTGACAACATATGGGTATGGAAGTAGAGTTGAGTGAAGGGGGCGAATCCAGGAGAATTCCGGGGCAGGTCCAGCGTCTCTCCAGGCACAGCCGATCGCGCCGCCCCATCGTCGTGGTGCGGCCGCCCGCCTCCGGGTGCGCGCGACAAGCCGAAGGAGCCCCCCGATGACCACAGTTGCGCCTCCCGCGCGAAGTCAGGCGCAGCGGAGCCATGTGCAGCGGTTCATGCTGTCCGCGCAGGCCCTCGACAGCGCGGTGACGCCCAACGAGGTGTTCCACGAGTGGTTCGCCGCCCAGCGCCGCACCAACCGCTACGACGTACAGCGCATCCCCTTCTCCGACCTGGTCGGCTGGCGCTTCGAGGACGCCACCGGGAACCTGGTGCACGACAGCGGCCGGTTCTTCTCGGTGGAGGGGCTCGGCGTGCGCACCGAGTGGAACGGGCACGAGACGTCGTGGTCGCAGCCGATCATCAACCAGCCCGAGATCGGCATCCTGGGCATCGTCGTCAAGGAGTTCGACGGCGTACTGCACTGCCTGATGCAGGCCAAGATGGAGCCCGGCAACGTCGACACGGTGCAGCTCTCCCCCACCGTGCAGGCCACCCGCAGCAACTACACCGGGGTGCACAAGGGCGCCGCGGTCCGCTACATCGACTACTTCAAACCGCCGCGCGCCCAGTCGCGGGTGCTCTACGACTCCCTGCAGTCCGAGCAGGGCTCCTGGTTCCTGCGCAAGCGCAACCGGAACATCGTGGTGGAGGCCGTCGGGGACGTGCCCGGGCACGAGGACTTCGTGTGGCTGACCCTCGGCCAGATCCACCAGTTGCTCTACGAGTCGAACGTGGTCAACATGGACGCCCGTACCGTGCTGTCGCTGATCCCGGCCTTCGGTGAGAGCGGCCCGCCGCTGCACCCCACCGAGCAGGTGCTGAGCCGGCTGACCGAGGTGAAGGCGCGCCGTGAGCTGGTGCAGCGCACCCTGCCGCTCAACCAGGTGGAGCGCTGGCGCCGTACCGACGAGGTCATCGAGCACGAGAGCGGACACCACTTCACCGTCATCGCCGCGTCGGTGGCGGCCGCCAACCGTGAGGTCAA
This sequence comes from Streptomyces sp. NPDC086787, assembly GCF_044745865.1. Lineage (NCBI taxonomy): Bacteria > Bacillati > Actinomycetota > Actinomycetes > Kitasatosporales > Streptomycetaceae > Streptomyces > Streptomyces sp. NPDC086787. The sequence continues at coordinate 22,883 of NZ_JBIVBC010000027.1, forward strand.
GAGCTGGACCCAGCCGCTGCTGGCGCCGGCCGAGCAGGGGCTGTCCGCGTTCCTGATCCGCCGGATCTGCGGGGTGCCGCACCTGCTGGCGCAGGCCAGGTCCGAGGCGGGCGTGCTGGACGTGGCCGAGTTCGGGCCGACCGTGCAGTGCCAGCCGGGCCGGGCGCTGACCCTGCCGGCCGAGCTGCGGCCGCGTTACCTGGACACCGTGCTGCGCGCGACCTCCGACGAACTGCTCTACGACACCGTGCAGTCCGAGGAGGGCGGCCGCTTCCACCACGCCGGCAACCGGTACGTGCTGATGGAGGTCGGCGACGAGTTCCCGGTGGACGTGCCCGAGGAGTTCGTGTGGGTGACGCCCGATCAGCTGAGCACGCTGGTGCGGCACAGCAACTACCTCAACATCGAGGCCCGCACCCTGCTGACCGGGCTGCGCGCGGTGTGGTCGCTGGGCGGGGTGTTCGCCCGGTGAGCGCGCACGCCGTACGACCCCTGCGCCTGGGCGTGCTGGGCTGCGCGGACATCGCCCGGCGGCGCATGCTGCCCTCGCTCGAGCGGCAGCCGCTCATCGAGGTGACGGCGGTCGCCAGCCGCGGCCTGGACAAGGCCCGGGAGTTCACCGACCGTTTCGGCGGCGCGCCCGTGGAGGGCTACGCGCGGCTGCTGGAGCGCGACGACGTGGACGCCGTGTATGTGCCGCTGCCGCCCGAGCTGCATGTGGAGTGGACACTGCGGGCGCTCGCGGCCGGCAAGCACGTGCTGTGCGAGAAGCCGTTCGCCACCAGTCTGGCCGACGCCGAGAAGGCGGTCGCCTTCGCCCGGGAGCGGGGGCTGCTGCTGATGGAGGGCTTCATGTTCCTCCACCACTGCCAGCACGCCCGGGTGCGGGAGCTGGTCGCGGACGGGCTGATCGGTGAAGTGCAGCTGTTCTCCTCGGAGTTCGGCATCCCGCTGCGGGCGCCCGCCGAGCCCGGCGGCCTGCCCCGGCGGGCCAGCACGCTGCCGGAGGTGGCCGCGTATCCGATCCGCGCCGCCCAGTTCTTCCTGGGCCCCGGACTCCGGGTGGCCGGGGCCCAGGAACGCCCGGCCGGCCCGTACGGGCCGAGCCCCGCGGGCAGTGCGCTGCTCGTCGCGCCGTCGGGTGCGGCGGCGCAGCTGGCATATGGCGTCGAGCACGCCTACCGCAGCGGGTACGGGCTGTGGGGCAGCCGGGGGCGGCTGCGGCTGGAGCGGGCCTTCAGCACGCCGGACGACTTCACGCCCGTGCTGAAGGTGGAGCGCGACGGTGAGCTGAGCGAGCTGGTGCTGGAGCAGGACCGGCACTTCACCAACATGGCCGGGGTCTTCGCCCGCGCGGTGCTGCACGGCGAGGACTTCGCGCCGCACACGGAGGCGATCCTGGACCACGCCCGGCTGGTGGAGGAGGTGGACCGGGCGGCGGGGCGCGGCTGAGGGAGCGCGGCCACAGGGAGGCGGCCCGGTGCGGCGAGGGATTCCCCTTGCCGCACCGGGCCGCCCGCACGCACGGGGACAGGCAGGTCAGGCGCCCTGCAGGGCGTAGAAGTCGACGCCGAGCTGGCGGAACATGCCCGCCATGTCGAGCTGGTCCCAGTGCTCGGCGAGCAGGCCGTCCTGGACCCGCCAGATGTCGATGGACTGGAAGGACAGCGTGCGGCCGGTGGCCTCGACGCCGAAGAACGTGCCCTGGTGGGTGCCGGAGTACTCGAACCGGCCCGCTATCCGGTCGCCGTCCACGAGCACGTCGTGGGCGACGACCCGTACGTCGGGGAAGGCCTGGAAGATCTGCTGGAAGAAGGCCGCGTTGGCCTCGATGCCGTCGGCGACGACCGGGTTGTGGTCGATGTGCCCGGGCGCGGTGTGCTCGCCGATCGTGCTCACGTCGTGGCTGTTGACCATGTCGACGAAGGCCTGGACGAGTGCGCGGTGGTTGTCTGCTGCCATGGTGTCGGTGCCTTTCTCGGGCTCGCCTCGCGGAACTGCCCCCGAGGATCCGCACCCGCTCTTGAGCGGCCCTGGAGAGTCCCTGTGGGCGCGGCCGATCCCCCACTCCCGCTCAAGTAGGGGCTTCTAGCGTCGCGGCCATGAAGGCTCTCGTACTCTCCGGCGGGGCCGGAACCCGCCTGCGCCCCCTCACCCACACATCGGCCAAGCAACTGGTGCCCGTGGCCAACAAACCGGTGCTCTTCTACGGTCTGGAGGCGATCGCGGACGCCGGTGTCACGGAGGTCGGGATCGTCGTCGGGGACACGGCCGACGAGATCAGGGAGGCCGTCGGCGACGGCTCCAAGTTCGGTCTGTCCGTCACCTACATCCCGCAGGACGCCCCGCTGGGCCTGGCCCACGCGGTGCTGATCGCCCGGGAGTTCCTCGGCGACGACGACTTCGTGATGTACCTCGGCGACAACTTCATCGTCGGCGGCATCTCCTCCCTGGCCGAGTCCTTCCGCACGGACCGGCCCGACGCCCAGATCCTGCTGACCCAGGTCTCCGACCCGCGCCAGTTCGGGGTGGCCGAACTCGGCGCCGACGGACGCGTGGTGAACCTGGAGGAGAAACCGAAGACACCGAAGAGCGACCTGGCGCTGGTCGGCGTCTACCTCTTCACCCCGGCCGTGCACGAGGCCGTCCGCGCGATCGAGCCGTCCTGGCGGGGCGAGCTGGAGATCACCCACGCGTTGCAGTGGCTGATCGACGCCGGCCGCGACGTCCGCTCGACGACGATCTCCGGTTACTGGAAGGACACCGGGAACGTCGCCGACATGCTGGAAGTCAACCGGACCGTGCTGGAGCGGATGGAGCCGCGTACCGACGGCCGGGTCGACGACGCCAGCGAGATCATCGGGCGGGTGCAGATCGACGAGGGAGCGACGGTGACCGCGTCACGCATCGTCGGCCCGGCCGTGATCGGGCCGGGCACGGTGGTGTCCTCCTCCTACGTCGGCCCGTTCACCTCGATCGCGGGCGACTGCACGATCACCGACAGCGAGATCGAGTTCTCGATCGTCCTCGACCACTCCTCGGTGCACGGCGCCCGCCGCGTGGAGGCCTCGATCATCGGACGCAACGTGGAGGTGACGCCCGCCCCGCGGGTGCCCGCCGCACACCGGCTCATCCTCGGCGACCACAGCAAGGTGCAGATCTCGTCATGACGACCACCACACGCATCCTCGTCACCGGCGGCGCCGGCTTCATCGGCTCGCACTACGTCCGCACGCTGCTCGGGCCCGGCGGGCCGGGCGACGTGTCCGTGACCGTCCTCGACAAGCTGACCTACGCCGGCAACCCGGCCAACCTGGACCCGGTCCGCGGGCAGACGGGCTTCCGGTTCGTGCAGGGCGACATCTGCGACCGCGACCTGGTGGCCGAGCTGGTGGCGGGGCACGACCAGATCGTGCACTTCGCCGCGGAGTCCCACGTGGACCGCTCCATCCAGGGGGCGGCCGAGTTCGCCATCACCAACGTGCTGGGCACCCAGACCCTGCTGGACGCGGCCCTGCGCCGCCCCGGCGGCCCCGCCCGCTTCCTGCACGTGTCCACGGACGAGGTGTACGGCTCCCTCGCGGAGGGCTCCTGGCCCGAGACGGACCCCCTCAGGCCCAACTCCCCCTACGCCGCGTCCAAGGCGTCCTCCGACATCATGGCCCTCTCCTACCACCGCACCTTCGGCCTGGACGTGCGGGTGACCCGCTGCTCCAACAACTACGGCCACCACCACTTCCCCGAGAAGGTCATCCCGCTGTTCGTCACCAACCTCCTCGACGGCCACCGCGTCCCGCTGTACGGCGAGGGCCTGAACGTCCGCGACTGGCTGCACATCGACGACCACATCCAGGGCCTGGAACTGGTCCGCACCGGCGGGCGCCCGGGAGAGGTCTACAACATCGGCGGCGGCACGGAACTCAGCAACAAGGAACTCACCCAGCTCCTGCTGGACCTGGCGGGCGCGACCTGGGAGAGCGTCGAACACGTCCCGGACCGCCTGGGCCACGACCTGCGCTACTCGGTGGACTGCACCAAGATCAGCACCGAACTGGGCTACCGGCCGCGGAAGGACTTCACGGTGGGGCTGGCGGAGACGTTCGCCTGGTACCGGGAGAACCGGGGGTGGTGGGAGCCGTTGAAGGAGCGGGCGGCTCTGTGAGCCGATGACAGCACCAGGAATGCCGGGCCGGGTCGTTGAGCTCTTCCAGCGCTGCCGCTCCAGAGCGAGGACGGCGGTGGGCATTGACAACACTCGGTTCGGGCTGCGCCGGGACCTGCGGCAGATCCGCCACGACCGGGATTTGAGATCCGCGTCAAGCGGCCTTGTCGTGCGGCGTGAGACTGATACTCAAGTCGGCGCCAAGGGCACGGGCCAGGCGGCGCAGCATCGGAAGGGTGGGCACCGTTCCCCCGGCTTCGAAGCGGGAGATCTGCGGCTGCTTCATCCCGCACCGCTCAGCCAGTTCGGCCTGGGACAGCCCGAGCTCGGTGCGCCGGTCGTGGACAAGTCTGCCCAGCTCGCGGGCGAGCGCTGTGGAGGCGTCATGCATGGCTCCTCCCGACATCAGGCGGCCGGAGTGACGATGGTGACGGTGGGCTCGTCCCCGGGGGCGAGGTGCATGTCGACGGTGAGGTCCAGGGCTCGGGCCAGGCGCATGATGACAGCGATGGGCGGCAGTTCGGTGGCGGTCTCGATGCCTTCAATCTCGTCAGTGGTGGTGTGCAGGCGCTCGGCCAGGTCGGCCTCGCTCAGACCGAGTTGCCTGCGCCGGTCGTAGACGGCCTTGCCCAGCGTCATGGCCAGGCCGGCTTCTTCGTAGACGCGGTCGTACTCGGGGTCAGCGTCAAGGTGTTCACCGACCAGCCGGCGGTGGCGGCGAGTCCTCCATTCGCTGTGGTTCATCGATTCTCCTTGAGGTCGCGGCTATAGAGGTCGTGTTCGGCGGCTGCCTGGTGCTCGGCTTCGCACAGCCGTTGAGCGGTGTGCGCGCGGTCCACTTCGGCCTGCTCGCGCATCTTGGTCTTGCGGAACACGGTGAGCAGCACGACGCGACGGTCGGGTGCGAGCCAGTAGGTAATGCGCTGGTGAGCATCGCCGAGGCGGAAGCGCAGCTCGCGGAGCTTGCCGCCCAGGTGGCGGGAGTGCGGCTCGTCGAGCGTGGTGGCCTGCTCGGCGAGCAGGTCGGCGACGCGTTCGGCCTGCTTGTAGTGGTGGGCGGGAATGCTCTCCAGCCACAGCCGCACCTCCGGCTCGATCTCGATCGAGTACCGCCCGCTCTCCATAACACCGATGATATATGGCATGGGCGCGAGAGCGCGACTTCGCAGCTCAGTCACTCTGTGCTCAAATCCGCCCTGGAGCTCGCCGCCCGCGCGGAGGAGAACTCGCGCAACGTCGCCCGACATCCGCACTGGCACACCCCGACCACGACGCCTCGAACCTCTCACCGCAACCGAAGCCCGCCGACTCCTCACCGCCGCGCAAGATCACCGACTGCACGCCCTGTTCGACGAACACGCCCTCCGCACCGGACTCCACAAAGGCGAACTCCCCGGCCTTCGCTGGGAAGATATCGCGGTGAGGGGTTCGAAGCGGCGTGGCCGTGGGGTGCCGGTGCGGACGTTGCGGGCGACGTTGCGTGGGATATGGACAACGACCTGTGGGCCCTGCCCAGCGGCGGCATGGCGATGACGGACTCCCTGCCCGGCACCGCCATACGCGAGGTCAAGGAAGAAACCGGCCTGGACAGAGATCACCGGCCTGGTCGGCATCTTGACGACAGTAGTTGACGTCAGCGGACAGGCGTGACGCCCCCTTCGGAGCCGCGAACTGTTGCTCCTGTTCTCTGCGGTGCCATACGGCGGCGGCCAGGAGGGATACCTCATCCCCGGACTGGGCAAGAAGAAGCTCGCCAAGCTCCCCGCCAAGGACGTACGCTCGCCATCTCCGACGAGTCCGCCGAACTTTGGAGCCCTCTCTGAACCCCTTTCATCCTGTGCTGTGGGGATGAAAGGGGCTGGTCAGGTGTGGTGACGTGGCGAAGCCCCTCGTCGTTGGTGTGGTGATCTCACT
>NZ_JBIVBC010000028.1:0-20434 GCF_044745865.1 Streptomyces sp. NPDC086787
ATCCGGAAGTCGTGCGCGTACACGAAGACCGTACGGCCCTCCACCGTGCCCCAGCCGGTGACGACACCGTCGGTGTACGGCTTCTTCGCCTCCAGTCCGAAACCGGTCGCCCGGTGCCGGCGCAACTGCTCGACCTCCTGGAAGGAACCCGCATCCAGCAGCAGAGCGATCCGTTCCCGGGCCGTCAGCTTCCCCTTGGCGTGCTGCGCCTCGGTCGCCTTCTCGCCCGGGCCGGCCAGTGCCTGTGCGCGGATCGCGTGCAGCTCTGCCACCCGGCCGCGGATGTCCGCCGGCCCGGTGTCGGGCGCGGCGGAGGCAATCGTCGTTGACATGTGGTCAGGTTCCTTCCCTCAAGCCCGAGATCCGTCACTGCCAGCTGCGCGGGGCCCGGTAGGAGTGCGGCCTCCTCCACCACCGGGAGCCGTTGACCGGGCGTCCCGCCCCGCCGTCGCGTGCCTGCGCGGCGAGCGCGAGCAGGACGACGGTCAGCGCGGCCAGTTCCTCGTCGCTCGCCCGTCCGCGCTCGATGCGCAGCGCCGGCCGGCCTTGGCCCGATTCGTCCATGGCCCCCTCCTCAGTCCTTCTCGCCACCGTGCGGCGCAGCACCGGAGAAACGCTCCTGCCCGGCTTGAGAACCGGCCCGGACGGTGTCCGGCGGGACCGGTGACCAGCGGTGAAAGCCGGGTCCGGCAGCCGGTGGTGGAGCGGAGCCGGCGGCCGGCGGGCGGGATTCGTGACCGGTGGAGCCGGCGGCGGGCAGGACCGTGACCGGTGGGGCCAGTGACCGGTGGGAGGCCTGCGGCCGGTGGTGGACCGTGGCCGGTTGAGGGACCGTGCCCGGTGGAAGGCCTGCGGCCGGTGGTGGGGTCGTGGCTGGTGGGGCTTTCTCATGTGTCCTTGGTCTGTACGGACCGCAGGCCCCGGGCCAGGGCCCGTGCGCTGGCGGCCGTCCCGCCGACGCCGGTCATCACCACGGCCACCTCCCCGTCCGCGTCCGGGCCCGTGCCGGGTCCGGACGCGGCGCGGCGTGCGATCTCGTGGGCCGCGCTGCCGCCGGGCCCGCAGCCGCCCAGGACGAGGCGGCGGTCGGGGGCGAGCATCTCGCGCAGTACGGACACCGACACGTCGCCCGCCGGTCCCTCCATGCGCAGGGCGACGATCCGCTCGGGTCCCTGGTGGTCGCGGGCGAGGGCCTCGTAGGCGCCGGGCGGCACCCCGGGCACCGCGATGAGGCAGATGACGTCCGACAACGGCTCCCCGGGGCGCAGTTCGGCCAGGGCCAGGCCGCGCGGGGCGGGGGAACGCGGGGCGGCGCGGGGCACGTCGCAGGTGCGCAGCGGTTCCAGTACCTGGGCGACGGTGCACTGCGGGTCGCGGTGGTCGGGCAGGGAGCGCAGCAGTTGCACGCACTGCGACAGTGTCGCGGAGGCGTCGCCGTCGGCCAGGGCAGCCCGGTCGTACAGGCCGGTCAGCAGCAGGCCGCCCTCGGGGCTGTGCTGGGCGACGAGGGTGAACGGCAGGGTCGTGTCGCCGCTGACGCTCTGCGGGGCGTCCACCTGGACGCCCATCTCCCGCAGTTCGGCCAGGAGCGCCTCGGGCAGTTCGGGCCGGCTGTCGAAGACGACGACCGTGTCGGCCGGTTCGCCGTCCTGGTCCCGGCCGTCGAGGGCGCGGATCCGGTCGGCGGGCAGCCAGGCGTGCGCGATCAGGTCGAACGCGGTGTCGCGCATCTGGTGCAGCAGGTCGGCCAGGGGGGCCGCCGGGTCGACGGTGACCGTCATCGGCAGCGGGTTGCCGAGCAGTCCGGGGATGCCGGCCGCGCCCTGCATCGGCACGTCCCGCCCGGACAGGTGCACGTGGAAGGTGACCGGCAGCGGCCCGGTGGCGCCCGCCGCCCGGTACAGCAGCAGCGCCCACACCACGTGCAGCGCGCTGCTCTCGCCGACGCCGCGCATCGCCGCCCAGGACCGCAGGCGTGCGGTCTGCGGGGGCCGCAGCCGGCGTTGCAGCCGGCCGGGTCCGGTGTGCCCGGTGGGGCTGCCCGGGCGGCCGGGCCGTACAGCGGCGGCGGATACGGGTGCGGTGGCGGGTGCGGGTGTGGTTGTGGGTGTGGTTGTGGGCCAGAAGGCGTGTGCGGTGGTGGTGTCCTGGCGGGCCAGCCAGCGGGCGTGGTCGCGTATGTCGGGGCGGCGTTCGCCGCCGGGCAGGACGCCGCCGCCGGCGTAGGCGCGGAAGAACTCGCGCAGCAGGAGGTGGACGCCGCGCTCGTCCAGCAGGGCCCGGTGGTAGGTCAGCAGTACCCGCACCGGCGCCCGTTCGGGCGGCAGCCGGTCCTGCGGCTGCCAGGTGTGGGCGGTCCAGTCCTGTGCGGCCGTGCCGGGCGGCGCGTCGAGCAGGGTCGCCCGCAGCAGGCCGGGCCGGTGCAGGTCGAAACCCCGCGCCCGGTCCCGTTTGACCAGGTCGCTCCAGGTGAGGGTGGAGTGTGCGTGCCGTACGACCTCGATCTCGGCGCGGTCGTGGAGCAGCAGGCGCGGGGCGGCCGTCCAGTCGAAGGACGCCCGCAGCACGGCCTCGCGGTCCACGAGCGACTGCCAGGCCATGGCGAAGCGGGAGGTGTCGAGCGGCCCGGACCAGTTCCAGAAGAGCTGTTCGACGTGGCGGCCCGGTGCTCCGGCCGCGGCGGCGAGGATGAGTTCGCGCTGGTGCCCGGTGACCGGGACGATGCCCTCGACGCCGGGCAGCAGGGCCAGCACGTCGGCGAGGAGTTCCGCGGTGAGCGGCTGCGGCCGCGCCTCGCCGGGCCCGGTGGGCAGCAGGCTCAGACGGTGCCGGCCGCCGTCGTCGTCGCCGACGGTGACGGAGTAGGCGCGGTGGCGTTCGGCGAGCCGGGCCGCCACGCTCTCGGCGCCGGCGGTGCCCAGCGGCCCGCACAGTTCCAGCACGAGGGGGCAGCCGGGGGCGCTGCGGCCCGGCTTGTGGACGACCGCGAGAACGGTGTCCTCGGAAAGGTGATGGCTGCTCATCCGCTGTCCCGGTTCATCGCCCGCCGGGGCTCCACCGCCCCGGGAACCCCGGCGTCCCGGCGGGCCGCGGCACGGCCTGGGCCGGCACCGGCTCCTCATGCAGCCGGTACGGCCCGGACGGCCGGTGCAGCTCCTGCGGTGGGTGCGGCTGCTGCGGCTCGTTCGGCCGGTGCAGCTCCTGGGGTGGGTGCGGCTGGTGCGGGGGCGGGTTCTGGGGTGGGCGGGCGGGGCGGTGGGCGGCGCTCACCAGGTAGCGGCCCTGGACGAGGTGGGCGGCGAACGCCCATGGGGGGGTGTGTGGCGGCTCGTCGGCGAGGGTGATGCGTCCCTCGGCGTCGCGGCGGAACCCGAACGCGGCGAAGCGGCGCCGCATGCCCTGGCCCAGGGCCTTGGTGTACGCCTCCTTCAGCGTCCACAGCTGCAGCAGCCGCAGGGTGCGCTCGGCTTCGGGCAGGGTGGTGAGGGCGGCCGCTTCCTGGGGCGTGCACACGTACTCCCCCAGCAGCTCGAAGGGCGCCTGGCGGCCGACGGGTTCGGCGTCCACCCCGATCGGGCCCGTGCTGCTGAGGCCGACCACGATCAGTTCGTCGGTGTGCGCGAGGCTCAGCGCGAGTTCCTCGCCGAGCCCGCGCAGCAGGGGCCGCCCGCCCGGCTGGTAGGCGAGGTCGAGGGTGTCGGGCGGTACCTGGAGGACGGCGCCGGCGGCGTACTTCATCACCACCCGGGACACGGCGAAACGCAGCCGCCCGGCCACGGCGCGGGTCTGCCGGTAGCGCGGCCAGTCGTGGCCGAGCAGCGCGCGCAGCCGCGGGTCGAGGAGGGTGACGGTGAGCCACTCGCCCCAGGTGGTGTGGACGACGGCGGCCCCGGTCAGCTCCAGCGCGTCCACGGCCGCCTCCCACGGCCCCTCGGGCCCGGCGATGTGCACCGGCAGCGGCAACGGCGGCAGCGGTGGCCGCGGGGGCGGGGGTGGTGCGAGGTCTGCGGGGCCGGTCATGGCCATGGCCTGCTCCTCGTCTGCCTGACCGGTCCCGGGCCGGTCCCGGGGCGGTCTTCCCGGTCGGTCCCGGGACGGGGTTCGTGAGTGGTTCCGGGGCGGTTCACCACAGTGACTTGGTGGCGTACACGTCGCAGTCGATGCCGCTGCTGCTGCGCCGGGCGAGTTCCGCCCATACGGCGTCGCGGGGATCGGCGGGCACGGGCGGGCGGGGCAGGCCGAGCCGTTCGGTGATGCGGACGAGTGCGAGCAGCGCCCAGTCGGGGCTGCTGAGGAAGGTGGTGTGGTCGGCGGCCCGGCGCACGCCGAGTACGGCGGCGGCCAGCAGGACGAGGGCCTGGCGGTCGGCCAGGGCCCGTGCGGCGGGGTCGGCGGGCGGGGCGGTGGCGGCCGTGAGGCAGGGCGTGCGCAGGGTGCGCCGTTCGGTGCGCAGCCGGCGGGCGGCGCGGGCGAGCGCGCCGTCCTCGCCCTCGGCGGGGCGGGCGGCGGCCGCGGTGGCCAGCGCGGCGGCCAGTACGTGGTGGCCGGCGGTGTCCTCGGGCAGCGGGCCGGGAGGCAGGACGGTCCGCTCGCCGATGCGCAGCAGGGTGGTGGCGTCGGCGGGCGGCTGTCCGTCGGCGGCGAGGGCGGGCAGGGCGGTGACGAGCCGGTCCCGGCAGGCGGCCGGGTCCGGCCACCCGCCGCCTGCGGTGAGGTCGGCGCTCAGCCGGGCGAGGGTGCGCTGTTCGAGGCCGGCGGGTGTCAGCCCGGTCTCGTTCAGGACGAGTTCGAGGTCGTTGTGGATGCCGGCGAGCAGGAGCGGGACGACGTATCCGACCGCGGCGGTGAGCGGGGCGGTGGCTTCGGCGGGCAGGTCCAGGCAGCGCAGCGCCACGGCCGTCAGGCTCTCGCAGGCCAGCAGGTCGGCGAAGTCACCGGCGAGCGTGCCGTGCCACTGCCGGGCGGTGCCGTCGTCCCCGCCGGGGTTCTTGACGGCGTATACGGCGGTGCGCAGCACGGTGGCGGTGGCCGCGAGCAGGGCCGCCGGGCCGAGCAGGGCGGCGAGTTCGGCGGGCCGGGCAGGCGCCGGGCGGGCGGTGCCGGTGGTGGCGAGCAGCGGGCGGGCGGCCCAGGCGTGGCCGAGGGCCGGGCTGCGGCGGAAGAGGGGGCGCAGTACGCGTACCAGTTCCTCGGCGGTGGTGAAGTGGCCGCCTGCCGTGGCCGGGAGGAACTCGGCGTGCAGGTCGGCGGGGGCGGGCGGGCCGTCGGTGCCCTGGAGGGCGGTGAGTGCGGGCAGGCCGTAGCGGTTGGCCGGGTCGGCGGGGTCGCCGAGCTGGGCCTCCAGCCGTACCGCCCGCAGTGCCACGTCCACGGGCGGCGGCAGTTCGGCGTAGCCGGCTGTGCGGCGGCGCTCGCGGGCCGGTGGCGGCCCAGCGGCGGTGGTGGTGGTGTGCTCCCCGGTCGGGACCGGTCGGGTGAGGGCCATCTCGGGCCTCCTCATCGCAGACGGCGGACGGCGCTCTCCGCATGCCACTTGGCGAGTCCGAGCGCTTCGTTGCTCGCGCGCCCGAGCCACTCGCGCACGTAGCGGCGGGCGTCCGCAAGGGTGGCTTCCTCGCCCAGGACCGGGGCCACGGCCTCTTCCCTGAGCATGACGTGGTGGGTGCAGCCGGCCCGTACTCCTGCCGGTTCGGGCAGCAGGTACCACTCGCCGACGTGCGCCGCGATCAGTTCGGGCGTGCGCGTCTGCTTGAAGACGATCCGCCCGGCGTGCGGGAAACACAGGCGTACGGCCTCGGTGGTGACGCTCTCGCCGGTCTCCTCGGCGCAGGTGTCCATGGCGGCGAGCTGGACGCCCGGCTGGTCCTCGGTGACGCTGGTCCACTCGACGTGCCCGATGGTCTCGGCCCAGTTCTCGATCCGGTAGAGGAAGTCGTAGGCGAGTTCGAAGGGGCCCTCGACGAGCACGTTGTCCTCGAAGGAGAGCAGCAGTTCGTCGAGTTTCTCCCAGTGCTCGGCCATCGTGCGTACTCCCTCGAGGCGGGCGCGGACGTCGGTGTGCGCGTCGTTGCCGCCCGGGCGGTCGGGGCCGGCCGGCGGCAGGTCGTGCCGCAGGGTGACCAGGCAGCGCCCGCCGTCCGCGGCCTCGACGCTCCACGCCCCGGTGGTGGGGGCGTCCGGCCAGAAGGTGTCCTGCTGCTCGAACTCGATCAGCCGGGCCTGCGGTCTGAGCACCCGCCGGATACGCGAGGAACGGACATGGCCGGCCGTCACGTCCCACATGCGCAGGTGTTCGGTGACCCCGTCGAAGTCCATCCGCTCGACGTGCACATGGGAAGCGAGGAACACCGGCCAGCGCACGGCGTCGGCGAGCATGCCGTAGACGACACCGGCGGGAGCGGCGACGGAGATGGTGTGCTGGGCGAACTGCCCCTGCCCGGTCGGCATGCCCGTCCCCCTTTCCTCCCCGTCCTCCTCCATGTGGGCCTGACACTGAGCCAGACGCCTTGAGCGGCACTCGAACCGACACAGAACACCCCCACCCCCGGCCACACCGGACCACGCGGCCGTGCGGACCGCGGGGCCGCACCGGACCGCAGGGCCGTGCGGGCCGCGGGAGCCGTGCGGGCCGCGGGGTGAGCCGTGGGGCCGCCCGCGGGGTGAGCCTTGGGGCGGGCGTGGGGCGGGCCGTGGGGGTGTGTGCGTTCAGCCGATGGCGGTGAGCCGTCCGGAGCCGGCCGCGGGCGGCACGCCCTCGGGCCCGGCCATGAGAATGGACCGCTGGAGCTTGCCCAGCACGGGCGAGGGCTCCAGTCCCAGGGTGCGTACCAGGGTGGCGCGCAGCCGCTGGTAGGCGTCGAGGGCCTCACCGCGGCGGCCGGAGCGGTACAGGGCGAGCATGTACTGGCCGCACAGGCTCTCGTGGGTGGGATACCGGCTGACGAGCACGGTCAGCTCGGCGAGCAGCTCACGGTGCCGGCCGAGCCTGAGGTCGGCCTCGATGCGCTGGTCCAGCGCACACAGCCGGCCCTCCTCCAGCCGCTTGACCTGGGTCTGCAGATGGGTTCCGGCCTGCACGTCGGCCAGAGCGGGCCCGCTCCACAGCGCGAGTGCCTCACGCAGCCGGCGGGCGGCCCCGGGATAGTCCTCGGCGTCCATGGCCCGGTATCCCATACCGGCCAGCCGCTCGAACTCACGGACGTCACTGGTGCCCTGGCCGCTCTTGAGGAGATAACCGCCCGGCACGGTCAGCAGGACGTCCTTGGCCGAACGCGGCTCAGCCCCCTCCCCACCCCCGTCCCCGGCCTCGTCCCCGCTTCCGCTCTCCAGCGCGGCGGTGATCATCTCCCGCAGCTGGAGAATGTACGTCTGCAGCGTGGGCCGGGCACTGCGCGGCGGCTTGGCCCCCCACAACTCCTCGCTCAGCGTGTCCACATGCACGACCTGGTCGGCGCCGAGCGCCAGCAGGGCCAGCACCTGACGCGGCTTGGGAGCCGTCGGGGTGATCGAGACGCCCTTCTCCCGCACGGCGAGTGTGCCGAGTATGTCGATGTCCACGCCGGTCTCCCCGTCGCTGCCCGTGCCGCCCCCCTGGGAGCGGTTTCCTAGCACCCCGAGTAAAAAACAGCACGCGCGGTATGTCAATACCGTACCGGACTCCCTGCTTGTCCTCGACGCGGGCACGAGGCGGGTTCAAGTCACGGGCAGCACAAGGGATATAACGCCATGAAAGCGGGCGGAGCCGAGTGCAGCGAACAGCACTCTGCCGTACTCGGCGCACTCTTCACCAGACCGGGCAGACGGTTTTGCTTGGCGGGGGCAGCCAACTCCCCTGCACCAGCCGGGACGTTGCACCGCCAGGGGCGGCGCACCCTCCCGCCGGACGGCCCGGGCGGGCGCCTGCCCCGGGCCCGCGGTGCGCGTCCGCCCGGGCCGGCCACCGCCCGCGCGTTCACCCCGCACCGTGCCCCTCGGGCAGGACGTGACCGGGAACGGCCCCTGCGGGACACGCAGGCGGCCTGCGGCCGCGGCCCGCGCGGGAGCCTGCGGCCACGGCCGCTCTCGCAGGCGGGCGGCGCGTACGGCCGCCCGCACGGGCGGGGTGCGAGGCAGGCCGGGGCGCGCAGCAGGCGGGGCCGCGGGACGGGAGGCACCTCCGAGGCTCCCGGGCTCCCGGATCTCCCGGGCTCCCGGGCTCTCGGGCTCTCGGGCTCTCGGACCGGCGCGCCGGGAGCAGGGAGCGGGGAGGCCCGCCCGGCGGCCGCCGCGGCCCACGGACAGCATTTCGCACCGCAGACCCGGCAACCCCATGACGGGAGCACTGCCTGCCCGTTGGCCCGGGTCCGGTCCTGTGACGAGGTGAAGAAGCGGAGCCCCCGGGCCGGTGCGGACGCGGAAAACAGGCGAACGGCGGGCCGGCACGCACCACTGCCAGCGGCCGGTCACCGGCGCACCTGCGGGGCCGGTGTTCCGCGGCCCGCGGGTGCAGTACGGGCACAACCACGCGTCCCCGCCCGGCTGCCCGGCTGCCCGGCTGCCGGCCGCTCTGCCGGGGCCGCAGGGTGCGCCGCGCAGGCCGGACCGGTCGGCTTCACCGGGCCACCGGCCGCCGGCACGGCGCCGGCCGGTGGCCCGGTCACGGCGGTGCGGTGACCCTGCCGCCGCGGCAGCCTCACCGCCCGGGTGGCCGGCGCCGCCGCGGCAGCAAGGTCACCGGACCCCGCCCGCGCCCGTCACCGTCGCCATCGCCTGCTGCGGAAAAGCCGCGAGCCGCGGCAGGACGAAGGCCCAGAACTGGGCCGCGCGTTCCTCGCAGAGCCAGTCCCGGTCCGCGCCGCCGAGCACCTCGAAGCCGACCGTGGCGGCGGCGATCGCCGCCGCGGCACCCTCCGGCGAGACGTCGTCGGCGAGTTCGCCCGCCTCCCGCGCCTCGGCGACGCGTTCGTGCACCCAGGTACGCCACCACGCAAGGACACCCGGGCCGTTCTTGCGGGAGGGGTCGCTGCCCAGCCGGAAACCCGCCCGCACCACGGGATCGGCGGCCATCGCCACCAGCAGCCGGCAGGTCGTGCCGACCAGCGACTCCAGCACCGTCCCCGACGAGGACCGCGCCTCCCCGGCCATCTTCTGGACCAGGTCCGCGGCCGCGTCCTCCACCTCCCGGGCCAGGAAGTCCTTGCTGGCGAAGTGGAAGTGCAGGGCCCCGGCACTCACACCGGCCCGCCGGCTGATCGAGGGAAGAGAAGCCATCGCATACCCGTCGGCCGCGAACACCTCGGCAGCCGCGCGCACCAGGGCCTGGCGCGTACGCGCCGCCCGTACCTGCTTGACCATGGCACCTCTCCTCCCGGACCCCCTCCACTAAACCGCACCCCGGGTCTGTTTCCATGCCGTCAAGACCGGGGAATCCCACCGGATCAAGCACGCCTCAAGGCAGACTCCACACAGACACGGCCACGCGCCCGCCCGGGCCGCTCCCATAGCCGCAGATGGGCAGGGTCATACCCGCACGGCCGAGCAGATCACAACCTACCCGCGGACCAGGCAACAGACAACGCATTAACCGCCCGGATGGTTTGTTTATTGTGTGAAGAGCCCCGCCGGACGAGTCACCCGACGCACCCGCCCCCACCCACCCCGGCCACCAGCCCCGGCACCAACCCCGGCCCCGCTACCGCCATGCCGCTGCCGCCGCTGCCGCTGCCGCTGCGAAGGCAACGCACGGCGCGGCCCGCAACCCGGCCGCGGGGGGCAGGGGTGGAGGTGAGGGCGGTGGGGTGAGGGCGGGGGTGGAGGTGGGGCCGCTCATCCGGCGACCCGACCCGGCTTCGGTCACCCGGCGGCGGGTACCGCGTCCGCGCCGGCCTCCGCCTGCGCGGCCAGCTGCTCGCTCTGCACACCGACCACCCGCGCGCGCTCGGCGCTGACCACCAGCCGGCCCAGCACCGCGGGCACCGCCACCGTGGGCAGCAGATGCGCGAAGAGCGAGGCGATCCGCTCCTCCAGGTCCTCACGCCCGGCCAGATTGTGGGAGTAGACCTGCACGCCGGTCCAGGCCGCCGAGAAGATCCACGCACTCTCGGCGGGATCGACGTGCGGCAGGAGCTCACCCTGCCCCTTGGCCTCCGCCAGCAGCTTCTCGGTGGCCCCGATCCACCCCCCGATCAGCTGCGGCCCCAGCAAAGCACCCATCTCCCCCTCCAGGGAGAGCCGCGCCGCACCGCTGACCAGCGGATCACGGCGCATCCGGTACGCCGTCAGCAGCCCCAGGTCCACCAGCTCCTGGAGCTTGCACACCTGCGGCGGAAGCAGAAGAACGGAGAACTGCTCCGCGAACACCCCCTCGGCAAGCGCCTGCTTGGAAGGGAAATGAAAATACAGCGCACCCTTGGTGACACCGGCCCGGGTGAGGATCTCCCCGATGGTCGCGGCCTCGTACCCGCGCTCGTCGAACACGGACGCCGCGGCCTTCAAGATCGCGTGCCGGGTACGGATCGCACGCTCCTGCTGCGCCACGAGCCCTCCTGCTGTCGTTGCCGGCGGACCTCGCGGATCCACCGTCTTTCCGTCCCCCCGGTCCGCCCCCCTAGAAACCAAACCAGGTAGTCCGTATTTTCACAACCTGGCCCGGGTGCAAACACCCCGGCCGGACCGGATCCGTGTACGGCACCGCGAAAGGGCCCGCACATGACACGAGATCTTCTCATCACCGGAGCAAGCGGCTTCATCGGCCGGCACGTGATGCGCGCCGCGCTCGCCCTGCCCGGACTGCGCATCCGGCTGGTCCGGCACACCACCGCCCCCCGCACACCCCCCGGCCACCGCGTCCGCACCGTCCACGCCGACCTGCGCGACCCCGCCTCCCTGCACGGCCTGTGCGCCGGCACCGACACCGTCCTGCACTGCGCCTCACTCATCCACGGCAGCGAAGCAGACCTGCACGCCGTCAACGACACCGGCACCCGGGCCCTGGCCGCCGACGCACTGCGCCACGGCGTACGCCGCCTCGTCTACATCAGCACCGCCGCCGTCTACGGCCCCGGCCCCTTCCACCACGCCCACCCACACACCCTCACCCCCCACCCCCACTCCCCCACCAGCCGCACCCGCGCAGCCGCCGAAACACACATCCTCGCCGCCGGCGGCACCGTACTGCGCCCCCACCTCGTCTACGGAAACGGCGACCGATGGGTCATACCCGCCCTCGCCACCCTCCTCACCACACTCAACGCCACCATCACCTGCACCGCCCTCCACTCCGCCATCGACGCCCCCACCCTCGCAACAGCCGCCCTCACCACCGCACTCCACCCCCACCACCTCCCCGGCACATGGCACCTCAACCACCCCCAACCCGTCACCGCCACCGACCTGATGACCACCACCCTCACCCAACTCCACCCCCACCCCACCCCACACAACCGCCTCACCCCCCAGGAAGCCAGAACCCGCCTCCACAACAACCCCACAGCAACCCACCACCTCAACATGCTCACCACCGACCACTGGTTCGCCAGCGAACCCATCTGGCACCACCTCAACCTCGACCCCGGACCACACCCCATCACCACACTCACCCACCACACCCCCTGGTACCGACAACACCTCAACCCCCCACCCACCCACTGACCACAACCCACCACAGGAAGCCGAAAACCGAAACGGAAGGCGAGAAGCCGGACACCGAGACGGAAGCCGAGAGGAGGGCAGCCCCGCCACCCCAGCAGCGGCAACCCCCTGACACCCACCGGAGACGAACACCCCCCAGACGCAGCCCCCACCACACCCAGCACCCGGCCGCAGACCGGAAACCCCGAACAGCCACTCCGCCCCCGGCCGGCCCGACGGCACCCCCCACACAGAAGCACGCACCACACCGAGCCACAGACGGGACGGCGGACGGCAGACGGCAGACGGCAGACGGCAGACGGCAGACGGCAGACGGCAGACGGCAGACGGCAGACGGCAGACGGCAGACGGCAGACGGCAGGAGGTTCCGTCACTTCGGCAGCAGCGGGAGTTCCCTCCGGGTTCTGGACGGCGCGTACGACGGTACGCAGCACGGTGGCGGTGGCGGTGGCCGCGAGCAGTGCCACCGGGCCGGGCAGGGCGGCCAGTCCGGCAGACCGGGCAGACGCCACGCGGGCGGGACCGGCGATGGCGAGCAGCGGACGGGCGGCCCAGGCCCGGCCAAGGGCCGGGCAGGCTGCAGCAGAAGAGAAGACGCAGCACGCACAGTCCCGCCCCCGGCCGGACCGGCCCACCACCACACAAGCACCCCACCCCACCCCACCCCACCGCAGCGCGGCGAGGCGAAGCGGCGAAGCGGCGAAGCGGCGAAGCGGCGAAGCGGCGAAGCGGCGAAGCGAGGCAGGTGAACCACGGTCGCGCCGGACCGGGGTGCAGTCCAGCACGTCGCCGCTGGAGGGCAGGGCAGCGTCGGCGATGAGGATCTGGGTGCCCGCGGCCTCGGCGGCCGGGCGCAGCACGCCGTCCGGGCCGGCGAGGCAGCGAGGCAGCGAGGCAGGTGAACCACGGGGCCGGTCCCACCACCACACAAGCTCCCACCGCGCCGCACCCCGCCGCACCCTGCCGCGGCGCGGCGGCGGCAGGCGGGCCGTGGCAGCGGGCGGGGCGGCGGGGCGCGGTGGGGTGGGAGCCACGGCGGGGCGGGGCGGGGTGGGGCGGTTGTGTCATCCCAGCAGCAGCGGCACTTCCCGGTGGCCGTTGGAGATGAACGACTCCAGCGGGCGCAGTTCGTCCACGTCGACGGCGAGCCGCAGGCCGGGGAAACGGGTGAACAGGGCACGCAGGGCTGTCTCCGCCTCCAGCCGGGCCAGCGGCGCCCCCACGCAGAAGTGCACACCGTGCCCGAAGGCGAGGTGGTCACGGCGGGTGGCCCGGGTGACGTCGAAGCGGTCGGCGTCCGCGCCGTGCACCGCACGGTCCCGGCCCGCGCCCGCGAAGGAGATGACCATCGGCTCCCCCTTGCCGATCACGACGTCCCCGACGGTCAGTTCCTCCACGGCGTACCGCAGGATCCCGCTCGCACCGGGCGCCTCCACCCGCAGCGCCTCCTCCACCGCGTCCCCCCAGCTCGCCCTCCCCGAACGGACCAGCTCCAGCTGGCCGGGATGCGACAGCAGCAGACACACAGCGTTGTCGAGGAGATTCACGGTGGTCTCGTAACCCGCGGTGAACAACAGGATCAGATTGTCCACGAGTTCCTTCTCACTCAGCCCACCCCCGCCCCCGCCCCCGTCCCGGTCCCCGTCGCGGACGGCGATCAGCGCGCTGGTGAGGTCGTCCGCGGGACGGCGCCGCTTGTGGGCGACGAGGTCCCCCATCGTCCGGTACAGATCCACCTGGTTGCGCCGCGCCGCCTCCTCGGTCGCAGCCGTCTCGAAGAACCCCCCGATGATCCGGTGCAGAGCATCCTGGAACTGCCCCGGAATACCGAACAGATCGATCAGCACCTGCGTGGGCAGCCGATGCGCGAACGCACGGCGGAAATCCACCACCCGCCCCGCCGGCACAGCCGCCAGCTCATCCAGCAGCCCCCCGCAGATCTCCTCGACACGAGGACGCAGCCCCGCCACCCGCCGCGCCGTGAACGCCGACGCCACCAGCCGGCGCAACCGCCGGTGCTCCTCCCCATAAGCAGTGACCATGTTCTGCACCGACACCCAGATCGCCAGCGGCCACGCCCCGGACACCTCACCACTGATCCACGCCGGCCAGTGCCGGTAGGCATCCTTCGACACCCGGGGATCCGCCAACAGCCCCTTCACCACCTCATGACCCGTCACGAACCACGCCTGAACCCCCCCGGGAAGCACCACCCGGCTCACCGGACCACCTTCCCCCAGACGAGCCGCCTCCCCCTGCACATCCCGGCCCACCGGATCAATCACATACGGACACCGCCGCTCACGCGTCATCACAACCCCCAACACTCGAACGAACGTTCACCAACAGGCAGAAACAACACCCGAAACAAACCGCTCACCTGGTTTGAATCAGAGAGGCACCCCCGGGATCAGGACGGAAGACAGCACCCCGCACCGGCACACCGCCGGTGGCATATTCCACACGGATCCACCCCCGAACGGAATGAATGCCACCGGTTTCATCAGGGATCACCCCCGGATCGGAAAAAGATCTCGCACGGCCGGACCCAGCCCGGCAGCACCGCCACCGTCTGACGTGAACATTACCTGGGAGCCTTGAAAAGAAAACCGGTAGGTTCGTATCTTATGGAGCGCACTGGCCCTTCCTCACCCTTCGGCAAGAGCGGAGATCCAGATGACCACGCTCACCATCCAGCAGGAAAAACCCTCCCTGCCCACCCCCGGCACCCCACCCCCCACGCCGGCCGCGCCGGCCGCGTCAACCGCACCGCCCGCACCCTCCGCGCCGGCCGCGCCGCCCGCGCCCCCCGCACCCTCCACGCCAGCCGCGCTCTCCGCGCCGCCCGCACTCTCCGCGCCGGCCGCGCCGCACCTGACCACCACCGTTCCCCGCGAATACGTCCACCGCTCCTCCCACGCCGAGGTCTTCCTCACCGGCTGCCACCGCCACACCGACACCCACTTCACCCTCACCGGCCAATGGCCCCGCACCCACACCTTCTTCACCACCCCCGACCGCACCAGCCACGACCCCCTCCAAGCAGCAGAAACCATCCGCCAGACCGGCCTCTACCTCGCCCACGCACAATTCGGCGTCCCCCTCGACCACCACTTCCTCATGTGGAACATCCACCTCACCACCCACCCCGAACACATGACCATCCACAACAACCCCAGCGAACTCACCCTCACCGCCCACCTCACCCACACCCGCAAACGCGGCCCCCACCTCACCGAATTCACCCTCCACATCACCATCACCCGCCAAGGACACCCCTGCGCCACCGGCGGCGGCCGCTTCACCTGCCTCACCCCCGCCACCTACCAACGCCTCCGCAAACACACCACCCACACCCCCGAACACCACCGCACCCACCACCCCAGACCCACCCCCACCACCCTCGGCAAACACCACCCCTTCGACATCGTCCTCGCCCCCACCCACCAACCCCACCACTGGCTCCTCAACCCCGACCCCCGCCACCCCATCCTCTTCGACCACACCACCGACCACTACCCCGGCATGATCCTCCTCGAAGCAGCACGCCAAGCCACCCACGCCCTCCTCCACCCCACCCCCCACACCCTCACCCACACCACCGCCCACTTCCACCACTACGCCGAATACCACACCCCCTGCCACATCACCGCCACCCACACCAGCACCAACGACCCCAACAGCAGCACCAGCAGCACCAGCAGCACCAGCAGCCCCAGCCCCAGCAGCACCCCCACCACCGCCACCATCAACATCACCGCCACCCAAAACACCCAAACCATCTTCACCGCCCACATCACCACCACCCCCACACCCCCACCCCACTAACCCACACCAACCCACCAGCCATCATCGACGAGACGGCCCACACCCCCGCTCGACCCGACCACGCCAAACCCGTTCCTCCACCTCACAACCCCGCGCTACGAACAGGACTCGAGGACGGCCACCTCGAACCCACCCCTCAGACACCGGGCAGAGACCCTCTCCAACGACGTGTCGCAACCATGAGGACCGACCGACCGGTCCACCACACCAAAGCCCTCACACCCACTGGCGACACCTGCGCACCCACCAGCAGCACCAACTGCCCGGCAACGACAACGACTCCGGACACCAGCCAGTCACAGAACCCACCAGCAACACAACCGCAGACCGGAAACGCGAGCCCGCCAGGCCAGACCAACCAGAGCCTCCAGAACACCAACCGTGAACTCGACACCGATGGCCAGCCGATCGTGGACCTACACGCCGCCGTGCCCTGGAAGAGGACTTGGAGCCACATCCGCTGACGGGCACGGCCACCCCCGGAGGAGCCTGCGCCGGCCGCCTGCCCGTTCACGGGCGGGGATCCTCCTCCTGCGCAACGCCGGCCTCCGGAGCCATGGTGCGCTTCCCGCGGAGTTCCTCCGCGACTTCGTACGCCCGATCCGGGTCGTAAACCGTCACCGTCCTGGCCGGTGAATGCATCACCGTGGCCCGGGTCGCGTGCTGGTAACTGCGGACACCGTGGCGGACAGCCAGCTCGTCGACCGCGCCGACGGGCACGTGCCACAGAGCAGCCAGGTGTGACCGCGACCACCATTCCCCCGGGCATGCGAAGTTCCGGTCGACCTTCACCCGATACTCCACCCCTACACCAGCCGAACCGAACTGGCTGGTCAACCAGGCAAGCAGTACCTCCGCGCCGACCTGGGACACCGGGGCCCCAAACCCCGGCTCGCACTCCACCGTCCCGCCACGCAGGTGCAACACCACTCTGAGCGACTTCCGCCGGCCCAGCCTGAGCCCTTCGACAACGACGACGCGTCGCAGATCAGCCCCAGCAACGATCGACGAACGCAAGAAACGCGCAATCACGAGTTGTTTCACATCCCCCCCAGAGCGGAACTCGATCCACCGCACCATCGTGGCCGACACCGTGAACATCAACCCCAGAGCAAGCCCGATCACAGCCAGAGCCATCAGCCCGACACAACCCCAGACGATGACCCAAAGCACCCCGGACTCCGTGACCACAGCGATCACCAGCAACGGCAGCAGCAAAGGAGCCGCCACCCACAACGGCACCACGACACTCCCGCCCAGCGCGACACCGAACTCCCGGACTCGACTCGGCACGAACACCAGCCGACCACCCCCTGCCGTCAACAACACAACTCCCGCCAGCGGGTCCGCGCTTCGAGCAGCCATGAACCAAATGTAGGCATCAGCCCAGACAAGCGTAAGAGGCCTGAACAGCACAGCAACTCCACCTCCGCGAGCCCCCCATTCACCGCCCATCACGGACCCCGATCGACCGGCCCGCACCCCGATCACCCACCGCGTCGCCCCCACACACGCCGATGCCCCCGACTCGCTTCCGGTGACGCCCCGGCTGCGACCGCCGTCTCGGGCGTGATCTCTGTGAGCACTTCGGCGACCCTCTCCCGCGTGATCCGCAGGCGCTCAAGCCCGTACCTGGCCAGCGCCAGCCCTACGGACAGCTTGGCAGCCGCGACTACCAGTTCCTCCACCCGAACTCGGCCGCCGCCTCCCGGACTTCCAGCTCCTCGAACAGTGAGCCCATTCGCCAGCCCTCGGGGCTTCCACCTTGATCCTGGACACCGGTTGTCATGCAGCGATGGCCACGTAGTCGATCTCTGTTCGAAGGCGACCGGCGCGAGGTAGCCGATCGTGGAGTGCCTGCGCTGGTGGTTGTAGAAGCCGAGCCAGCGGAAGACTGCGAGGCGGCCGGCTCGTGCGGTCGGCCACCCACGCCGGCCGGGAAAGATTTCGCGCTTGAGCGAGGCGAAGAACGACTCCGCGGCGGCGTTGTCCGCGAAGGTGCCGACCGCTCCCATGACGCCGTCCAACCTGTCCGCCGCGAGTACGGACGGCCGCGTTGAGCGCGTCGGTGACGAGCTCGGCCCGCATGTGATCGGCAATCGACCAGCCCAGCAGGCGACGCGAGAACACGTCGATGACAGTGGCCAGATACAGGAACTTCCCGCCGGCGATCGGCAGGTAGGTGATGTCGCCGACCCAGGCCCGGTCGGGGGCGGATGCGGTGAAGTTGCGCCGCAGCAGATCGGGCACGGCCTGGGCGGCGGGGTCCGGGACCGTGGTGCGGTGTCGCCGTTTCAGCCTCCGTCCCTGGATACCGTGTTGGCGCATGAGCCGCTCGACGCGCTTGCGGTTCACCATCGCACCGCCCCCGCGGAGCTCGGCGGTGATCCGCTTGGCACCGTACGTCTTCCCGGACTCTGTGTGGATCTTGCGTATCCGCCGGGTGAGCGCGGCGTCGGCGGCCTTCTTCGCGGCCCGCGCCGGGGCTGTCTTCAGCCACCGGTAGAACCCGGACCGGGGCAGACTCAGCACAGTGCACAGCCGCTTCACGCCAAAGGCGTCGCGATGGTCGGCAACGAACTTGAAGCGGCTCACCAGTTCGTCCCGCCCGCAAAATACTTGGCCGCCCGGCGCAGGATGTCACGTTCCATCTCCAGCTCGCGGACCTGCTCACGCAAGGCCGCGATCTCAGCGTCCTTTGTGGGCTCCGCGCGAGCCTCGGGACGCTCGGCGTTCTCCGCGCTCTTGATCCACTGCCGCAGCGTCTCGTGGCTCACGCCGAGCTCGGCGGCGATGCGTGAGACGGGCCGGCGCGACGAACGGGCCAGTGCCACCGCGTCCGCCCGGAACTCCGCCGAGTATTTGTAGGTCCCCACACGGGACTCCTCTCCCTGGACTCAAAATCCAGTGTCGAGGTGTCCACGATCAAGGTGGAGGGCCCTTCTTGAGATCTATCAGGAGTGGTTCACGAGATCCCGTCCGATCGAGTCGAGCTGGCGGGATCTTGCAGTTTTCGGGGGCGGTTCGGACGTCGGCCGGGGCTTGCGGATCGGGCCTTCCGGAGGTGGCCGATGCCGTGGAGCGCGCGGTGGTGTGACTGCGGGACCGGGACAGTCTCGTGGCGGCGGTTGGTGTGGCTGTTCACTTGCGGGTCATCGGGGTGTCCCGGGTGGGAGACGTCCGATCGGCCGGGCTGCGGAACGTTCCGGTGGGGCGGGCGGAAGTTCCGCGAGGGCGGCCTGGGGCAGGTGCTCGCCGTGGGTCGTCTGGCAGTAGACGTCCAGGATGAGCAGGTTCGCGCTGGTCACCACCCCAAGGCTGACGCCCGCCATCTCATATACAAGGGAGCCAAGTTGGCGGCATTCCCCTCACACTGTAGGAGGTGATCATGGAGTGGGCAGGCCGGACCCGCACATCCCGCGCCCGTGATCACCGACTCCATACTTCTCGGATGGACATACCAAGGGCTTCCTGGCGTAACACCACGCACGACTGGGCGAGCACCGTCGACCTCGACCACCTTGAACACATCCGCCAAAACCCCGCCGATTCGCCCCCGGCGGCCTCCGGCACCTGGTTTTCAAAGTCGTCGCCTATGCGGTGGACGAGGCCGAGTGCAGCAACAGCGGACACTGCCGCATCATGCTCCACTCCGACGGCTCCGTAACCATCGCCGACGACGGACCGGGCACCGACACACGCCTCGACGAACACGGCCAGGTCGTGAAGAAGCCGGTCATGGCGACGAAGGACCTCCGCTTCTTCGACCACTCCGACGCACCACCACTACCCGACGCCCACCCCCGCCGTGGCATGTCCGTCGTCGCCGCACTCAGCACGTGGCTCGTCCATACCAACCGCCGACGCAACGGATCCTGGACCCAGCGATACGAACACGGCATCCCCACCACCGACCTGGAACCGATCACCAACGACGGCACGACCGGGACCACCGTCCATTTCCTCCCCGACGAGCCCCTGCGTGCGGCTCACGACTTGACGGCCGACGGCCTGGCACGACTCGCCGCGGCATGGCCACAGCTCTTCTCCTTCGAAATCGACGACCGGCGCACGGCTTGAGTCATCCCCCGCAGCCACCACCGCGCCCAACCCTCTGCCGCCGAGTAACGACCTACCCGCAACAGGCAACGATCTCCGCAACCCTTCCAAACACCCTGATCAAGCCCACTCAAGAACAGCCCTCGGGCAGGGGGCAAACACAGTGCAGGCACGGTCTCGGTGATCATGTGAGTGTCGAAGTCCCATGAGTCATCCGCACTGCCAAGGACGGTATGCCTGCTGACGGCATCCGTCCAAACTCAGGAAACAAGTGGAAGAGCCGGGGGCAGCAGCTCATGAGCACGGCGACTCACCGCCTGGTCCGCGGAGCGTCGACAGCTGTCGGCTCGGCGATGCCGGCACCTCACCGGGGACACCGCCCACGACGCCGTCGACCACGGTCCCGACCGGCCCGCCGCCGAAGCCGACTTCCGTCCCGCTCTCGGCGTGATTGCCCGCGCTGGCGATGTCGCCCGCCAGGCTGACGCCGTCGTGGATGGCCGTCTGGGTCGTCGCCAAGGTCATCGACATGCCAGGTTCCCGAGCTCGTCGACGGCCACGACATCAGGCCCGACCAGGCCCGCCTACAGGGCAGGAACGTTGTCCCCGGCGAACCCCGCAGATCCGGTATTAGCGACCGTGGTGATGATCCCGCTGGCGTCGACCCTCCGGATGTGGCGGTTGTCGGTGTCGGCGATGTACAGGCTCCCGTGGGCGTCCACGACTCCCTGCGGGGAGTACAGGCCAGCCTCCACAGCAGGCCCGCCGTCCCCAGAGACCGTCGAATATCCCGTACCGGCGTACGTGGTGATGATCCCGCTGGGGTCGACCCTCCGGATGCGGTGGTTGAGGGTGTCGGCGATGAAAACGTTCCCGTGGGCGTCCACGGCGACCGCCTGGGGGCAGTAGAAGCGGGCCT
>NZ_JBIVBC010000028.1:20532-28644 GCF_044745865.1 Streptomyces sp. NPDC086787
CTCCACAGCAGGTACGTCCTGCCCAAAGAACCCCGGAACTCCCGTACCGGCATATGTGGTGATGATCCCGCCGGGGTCGACCCTCCGGATGCGGTGGTTGTAGGTGTCGGCGATGAAAACGTTCCCGTGGGCGTCCACGGCGACCGCCCGCGGGTAGTAGAAGCGGGCCTCCACAGCAGGTACGTCCTGCCCAAAGAACCCCGGAACTCCCGTACCGGCATATGTGGTGATGATCCCGCCGGGGTCGACCCTCCGGATGCGGTGATTGAGGGTGTCGGCGATGAAAACGTTCCCGTGGGTATCCGCGGCGACCGCGAACAGACCGTTCAGATTGGCTTGGGCAGCCGCACTCTGATCGTCGCTGTGCCCGGCAACTTCGTTACCCGCCACCGTGATCCTCTCGTCCATCCCAGCCTCCTAGCCCAGCGACGTAAGCCCACCACTGGTGCACCCTCACATATGCCGAACTCGCGAAGAAAGACCACATCGCTCCAGCGTGGGCTTCTCCTCAATGACGTGTCAGACTTTATCGGCGAAGCTGGATTCGGCCCCGCCAGAGGCGACCTGGAATCGTGTGACGTCACGACGGGGTTTGGTGCTTGTTCGTGCGGCCAGGCTCATCGCATCGATCGGCTCTTCCCACGGGTACAGCGTGACGGAGGAGGGATCGCCTTGAACGCGAAACCCGCCAACTGAGGCGCTCACTCGCCAGTTCAAGCGCTCACACACCTGGCTCGCTGCCCGTTCGGGGAACACGGCCTACAGGTCGAACTCGAGGTGCTCGATGTCCGTGAACCGGACCTCTTCGAGGCTCCCGGCGCGGCGGCCACCGTCCTGGAAGTACACCTCCTTGAGGGCTTCGGCGGCGATCTCCTGGAGCTGCTCGTCGGTGGCGCCGGCCTCCTGGGCGTCGAAGAGCCGGGCCGCGTACACCGGGGGCAGGGCGATGGTCAGGTGCCGGATGCGGTCCTGGTCCGTCGACCCGATCGGCGCGGTGTAGCCCATGCGGGCGCGGGCGTCGATGACGATGCCGCCCGTGCTCGCCGCCTTGGCCCTGGCCTTGGCCCTGATCTGAGGCTGCCAGCGCTTCTTCACCTCTCGCTCCAGGCGCGCGGCGAGGTCTGGGCGGGGCTTCTTGATCTGGTCCTTCACGTACCGTTCGACGGTGCGCTGGGAGACCCGCAGCATCTGGGCTACCGCCTTGGTGCCGCCCGTCTGCTTGACCAGGTACCGCATCTGCGGGCCCGCGTTCTCGGGCGCCGGGCGCGTGAACGCCTTCTGCACGGCGGCGTCCAGGCCGTCCCCGAACAGGCTCATCGCCTACTCCTACCTACTCTCCGTTGTCGACGTCGGTGACGGTGCCGTCCTTGATGTACCGGGCGAGGTTGAGCTCCGGCGCGCTGAACTGCTCCCAGACCTCCTCGCCCCACAGGACGGACTGCGTGCCCTCGTGCTTGACCAGGCCCGGGTTGATCCCCAACTTGAACCCGCCGGGCAGCGGCTTGCCCTCCCGGTACGGCAGGAAGTCCAGCGGTGACGGCCCGCCAGCCGCGTAGACGACGCAGTCGGACAGGACCGCGATCGGGTACTGCCCGGTGAACGACGCGTGCTTCACGATCTTGCGGTGCAGGTTGATCCGGGTGCGGGAGATGACCGCCGCGCGGATGTCCGGCCGCCAGCCCTCCCCGCGCGGGCGCTCGCGCAGCTTGCCGATGCCGCCCTTGACCGTCGCCTTGATCGCCGTGGTGACGATCGTCAGCTCCGGGTCGCGGCCCTTGTAGCCGTCCATCGCGGCGAGGAAGTCGGCCGGGGCGAGGTCGGCGTCGACGCCGAGGTCGGCCATCGTGGCGAGGTAGGCGTCGCGCAGCCGGTTGTACCAGCCGTCCAGGTAGCGGCCGTTGTCCCGCCGCACCCACGCCTCGGTCGGCGCGACGTCGTAGCCGAGCTCCTGGGCGTAGGCGACGGTGGGTGTCGCGTACCAGGCCGGGCCCTCGGGGGCCTCGCCCTTCGGCGTGAACGGGGACGGCAGCAGGCTGCCGTCCAGCTCCACCCACTCCTTGCTGACCTTCACCTTCGACAGGTTCACGTGGCTGAGGTCGATCAGCCAGGAGCCGGGCAGCTTCGGGTCGAACACCGGGTTCGTGACGTGCGTCGCTTCGCCCAGGCCCACGGTCAGGCCGTTGGCGCCGGCCGCGAAGGCCATGTTGACGTCGATGCCGACTAGGTGGCGCAGGGTGCACTCCGCGTCGGTCATCGGCCGCGCCCAGTCGTACGCCTCCTCGAACAGCTTCTCCGCCGGGCCGCGCACGTGGAACCGCGGCAGGTCCTTGAGGACGGGGTGTCCGTCGGGGACCTCGCACGGCGGGAAGTTCATCGGGTCGATGGCGTCCTTGCCGAGGCTGCCGGGGTTGTGCTCGGAGTGCCGCTTGCCGTTGGCGTCCGGCTCGGATGCCCGGGTTGCCGGGTGCAGCGCCGTCATCAGCTCCAGGCCCGTCACGGCGGTGGAGCCGCGCGGCGTCATGACCCGGGTCGCGCACACGCCCAGCACGCGGGCGAGCTCCGCGGGCGGAAGCTGCCCGGCCTCGCCCCAGTGCCGGGTGTCCAGCGCGTTCCACGACGGGATGCACAGCTGCACGCAGGCCCGCTCCGAACCGGTCGCCGGGCGGTAGATCCTGGCCCACGGGCCGAACCCGCGCTTCGTCAGCTTCCACTGCGCGCGGGCGAGCTGCTTGATGACCTTGTGGCCCTCCGGCAGGCGCCCGGCGAGCTGCTCCTCCTGCGTGAGCGTGACGGGCAGGCCGTAGCGCTCCAGCGCGGACTGGGTGAGGACGATGAGCGGGTCGGCGTCCTTGCCCGGCCCGGACAGTTTCGGCTGCCCGAGCTTGGCCTCCTTGAGCGTCCAGTCGACCAGGGACGGCAGGGACTTGGCGGGCACGTCCAGGACCAGGCCGCCGGTGCAGTACGCCAGCGCTTTCCCGTCCTCGACGTCCAGGACCGCCAGCGCCGCGCCAACCGGTCGGGCCGCGCTGTCGTGACTGCGGACGGCCAGCTCATCGTCGACGGCCACTCCTCGCCGTTCCCCTCCCCGTCGAAGGCGGCGGAAGCCGTCACGGGCAACGTCATCAACGGCTGCACGCTGTGGCACACGCCCGACGGCTCCACCCTGGACCAGCTGCGCCAGAAGCTGGACACCCAGTAGGAGGCCGGGGCCGGTCCGGCCTGCGGCGCTGTCACGCGCACACCGGACCGGACAGAAGAGCTCGAACACTGCCGGGAGACGTTGGTGGAGGAGTACGGCGAGCTGCTCGCCGAGGTGATCGTGCCGAAGCTGACGGCGGGCGCGGTCACCCAGGGGCAGCCGGTGGTGGTGTTCGTGGCCGGTCAGGCCGGCAGCGGCAAGACGCTGGTGATGGACCTGGTGCAGGCGGCCCTTGAACAGCGGGGCGGCGCGGTGCGGGTGGACCGGGACACCTACAAGGCCGTCCATCCGCACTACTGCGCTTCCCTGACTGAGGACGTCCCGCACAGCCGGTGTGCGGGTGCGCCCGGAGACCTACCGGTGGCAGGCCGAGGTCGAGGCCCGCGTCCACGCCGACCGGTACGACGTGGTGGTGGAGGAGGCCCTGGCCGACATGGACGCCTTCAAGGACGCGGTCGCCGCCTACCCGTCGTTCCGCTGCTGACTGGCGAGGACGCGGGAGCAGCCGGGCTGTGAGTGGGGGCGACGGGGGCGGCTTCGGCGTCGAGGAAGCGGGCGTGGAGCAGGTCGGGCTGCAGGTACGCCGAGCCGATCGTGCCAAAGTTGCGTTCCGTGACCGTCACTTGGACCTTGCCCGGCTCCGCGGTCGCGGTGAGCGTCACCAGGACGTCGGCGTCCAGGAGGCCCAGGAGTGCGGGGTCGTCGCTGTCCACGACGGCGAGCACCGGTACGTGCACGGTGCGCGCGAGGCCGGCCAGGACCTGGGAGGCATCTGGGAGGCGGTCCCCGGACAGCGGCAGGCGGGCACTGTGCGCGGCCTGGAGACGGTCCACGACCACGAGGGCCAGGCCCTCCATCTGCGGCGCGGTTTCCGCGATGTCCTCGGCCCTCAGGTTGCTGCCGTCATCGATGAGCAGCAGGTCACCAACGCCTGCCCGGACCAGCTGGTGGGCGACCTGCTGCTCGTGCTCGGTGAGGCGGTCCTGCTTCAGGCGCGGGTAGTCGCCCCCGGTTCCGGCAGCCCGCAAGACCGATGCCTTCCCGACCCACGTGCTAAGCACGGCGCAGAAGGACTTCGGAAGTCGTACGGGTGTCAATTCCAAATGGGGACGTTCCCGTTGGCCGAGTCGAGCGCGGCAGAACAGATAACACAGGTAGCGTCATGGCAGCTACGACGGATGAGAAGAAGCGCGACTGAAAGAGGTCTTCGATCATGCGGGTCGATGTGCACGCCCACTACTATCCGACCGCATACCTTGATCTCCTGGACCGGTATGGTGGCTCCGAAACTGGCACTCAGGTAGCCCGTGGACCCGGCGGAAGTGAAAGTCCCTCTGACTTGGCCGAACGGTTCACAACGATGGACCAGAACGGCGTCGACATGCAAGTCCTCTCGATCACGCCGCAGGCTCCGTACCTGGACGACCGCTCCCATGCGGTCGAGTTGGCCGGCATGATCAACGATCTCTACGCGGACATCGTCCGCCAATACCCGGACAGGCTTGCCGCGTTCGGCATCGCGCCGTTGCCGCATGTCGATGACGCGGTGGCCGAAGTTTCCCGCTGCTTGGACGACCTGCACTTTATGGGAATGGCGATCAATACCGAGATCAACGGAAGATCCATCGCGGACCCACGATTCGAACCGTGGTGGGCGGCATTGAATGAGCATTCCGCAGTGTGCTTCATCCATCCCGCTGGGTCCGGACTGTCCGCACCGCTGATCGTCGAACACAGCCTGACCTGGCCGATCGGATCTCCCTACGAAGACACCATGGCTGTCATGCATCTGATTCTCGCCGACATCCCCAACCGTTACCCGAGAATCAAGTTCATCACCGGTCACCTCGGCGGGGTACTTCCGTTCCTGTCTAAAAGGCTGGACATCCAATCCGGAATGTTCATGCCATCCGGCAAGCAGCGACCGAGTGAAGTAGCCAGAGGTATGTGGTACGACACCGTCAACGGAAATGGGGCCTCACTGAGGTGCGCCGTCGACGCATTCGGGGAGAGTCAGTTTCTTCTCGGTAGCGACTATCCGCACATGCGCGGCGAAAACTATCGCCTCATGGTCGAATACATCAAGGACAGCGGCCTCACATCCCAAGCGCAAAACTCCATTTACGCGGACAACGCCTGGGGCATCCTATCCAAATGAATTGCAGCGCCGCTTCAAGAT
This sequence comes from Streptomyces sp. NPDC086787, assembly GCF_044745865.1. NCBI lineage: Bacteria > Bacillati > Actinomycetota > Actinomycetes > Kitasatosporales > Streptomycetaceae > Streptomyces > Streptomyces sp. NPDC086787. The sequence goes on from NZ_JBIVBC010000028.1 coordinate 25,911, forward strand.
GAGCTCTATCAGCATAGGTATGATTCGCCTGTGTAGGCCGTGTCCTACATGGTGAGGTTGCGGAAGCGTTTGTAGCAGCAGAGGGCAGCGGCGATCCCAAGAAAGGCCAGGTAGTTCAAGTTCAGTACCGTAGGCCCAAATCCCGTTATGGTAAATGACCTTTCTGAAGGAAGCCGTATGCCGAGGGTATCGCTGTCCATGATCGTGAAGGATGAGTCGGAGACCATCGCGTGTATCCTCGCCGATGCTGCCTCATTTTGCGATGAACTCGTTGTTGTTGACACCGGCAGCAGTGATGACACTCCGAGAATTGCGAAAGCCGCCGGGGCAAGGGTCGTTAGCATGCCCTGGGATGATGACTTCGCGGCTGCCCGTAATGCCAGCCTTGAGGTGTGCACTGGTGACTGGGTTGTGTGGGCGGATGCTGACGACCGGATCCCCCGGAGTTCCCAGCAGGAGTTCCGCCGCGTCATCGAAGAACTGGATGACGACCTCGATGTCGTACTGGCCCCTTATCACATGGGCTTCGGCGAGGACGGCCGCTGCCTCCAGCAGACCATGCGTGAGCGCATCTTCCGCCGCCGATCCGGCTTGCGCTGGGTCTGCGCGATCCACGAGCACCTGAACTACAACACGACGACACGCATCCGAAAGGAACCGGCACTCGTTGTCGAACACCGCCCAACAGAGCGGAAACTGTGCCGGGACCCCAGACGGAACCTCCGCATCCTGCAAGGGCTTTACGCCGCTGGTGACCGGTCAGGACGCACCCTCTACTACCGCGCAGGCGAAATCCGCCAATCCGACCATCACGACCTGGAGGCAGCGGTAGCAGCCTCCAGGGAAGCGGTGGAGGAACTACGCAAAGACCAGTCGGACTGCACATGCCCGGCAGCCAGGACCGCGTGCACACCCGCCTGGATGTACTACAACACATTGGTCGCTCTCTCCGAGTTGCTGACAGCCCGCGGCTGCTACGCGGAAGCACTGGACAGTGCCCTGCAAGCAATTCAGCTCGACGCCACCCGTCCCGAGGCATGGATGACCGCCGGTATCACCCACTTCAACCAGGAGAACTGGAGCTGCGCCGCCCCGTTTTTCGGGGGCGCGTTGCAGGCAACGTGGCAATCAGACGCACGACGGTTTGCTTCGGAATACCTCTCCGCATGCCTGAAGAACAGGGGAAGCCAGGAAGCGAGCCTGCCAGGAAAATGAGCTACGACAACAAGAAGGGCATATACCAGCCGCAGAGTACGGGCCGATCAGCCACGAAGCTCCCGCTCCCGCCACCACCGCGGAGCACGCGATCAGCAAACTGCCCATCCTGTACTACAGGGGAGCTTCGTGCCTGCTGGTCGCGTGACGCGTTGAGCCGTGCATGGAGGACGTGCAGCGGGATGTCGAGCGGTGGGATGGGTGTTCGAGGACTTCTTCGCGCTGCTCGCGGGGTTGTGGTGTCGAGTCGAGCCGAGGCTGACTGCGCGGACCTACCTCAAGGCTTTGTTGGGCCCGGTGGAGCGGAAGAACACCTGGCAGATCGCTGCCTACCTCGGCCATACGGCGCCGGACGAGGTCAAGGATCTGCTGCGCAAGACGACGTGGAGCTGGAGCGGGCTGCGTGACCGGGGACGGGAGTTCGTCGTGGCCCACCTGGGCGATGTGGACGCGGTCCTGGTGCTGGACGAGACCGCGTTCTTGAAGAAGGGCGACAAGTCGGTCGGGGTCGCGGCCCAGTGCGCCGGGCCCGGCCGCTCGTTCGCGGTCAGTTCGCCGAGCTCGCGCCTGCGAACCAACCGCTCGGCGGCCAACGCTCTTCGGTATTCAGTCCTTTGTCGATGAACACGATGTTGTGATGCGCGTGCACGCCGGTCACCATCTGCTCCGTGACGAGGGGAGCGGGGCCGCCCTCCCGCGTCTGTTCCTGGTGGTTCAAGCCGTCCAGCAGTGACTTGATCATGCTCATCGAGGTGCCTGAGGCCGTGGGGTCGATATTCCCGCCCCAGTCCGGCCAATAGGAGGTCTGGAGGTCCTCAACCACGTACATCCCGCCGCGACGCACATGCGGAAAGAGCGCGTCGAACGAAGCGATGACATGGCGACTGATGTGGCTTCCGTCGTCGATCACGATGTCGAACGGCCCGTGCTCCCGGGCCACCGCCTCAGGAATTCCTGATCGCCCTGGTCGCCCTGCAGGAGCTGGACGCGGGGTTCGGCAAGACCGCTCTTGTCGAAGATATCGAGCCCGTAGATCATCCCACGCCGGAAGTAGTGCTTCCACATGCGCAGCGACTCCCCACCGGCGTCAACGGCCTTGTAGCCGCCGACACCGATCTCCAGCACCTTCACCTGCTGCTCGCGGTAAGGCTCGAAGTACCGTTCGTACAGCGGGGTGTACCAGTGCGCGCCCCACTTGTCGGACCCGAATGCGACAGCCAGGTCGGTCAGGCTGCGACGGTGCTGGCCTAGCGCGTCCAGCAACTGCCGGAGTGCCGCGACAGTTGCGGCACGTCGGCGGGTCACCGGATCGGCCGTGTCCATGGACAGGAGGGTCTTGCCCTCCCTGATCGACACCTCGCGTGTCGCGCCGTGGTTGCCCGCGGGGCCGAAGACCTCCGCAGCAGATCGACCAGATCCTGCTTAGGGCTCGCAGAGAATCAAGGTGTTGCTTCCCGCGGTTCGGCTCGTTGGTGTGGTATGCGCATATCTGGCGAGACCCGTGGTCAACTTGCAGTGA
>NZ_JBIVBC010000029.1:0-26295 GCF_044745865.1 Streptomyces sp. NPDC086787
GGCACGGGGGTCGGCTCGGTGTCCCTGGTGGACTCGCACATCACCGGCAACTCCAGCCCCTCCGCCCCGGCACCGGGCGGCGTCTGGACCGACACCCAGTACACCGTCGACGGATTGTCCACCATCACCGACAACACCCCCACCAACTGCCTCCTCAGCCCCGTCCTCGTCACCGGCTGCGCCAACTGAACCTCGTCGATGCTGAGCTGTTGGAGCAGGCGGCTGAAGTTCCAATCCTGCCCGTAAGCCTCGTCCCTGGTGACCTAGGCAGCCGACAGACCGGCGGCCAGACAACGACGGACCATGGGCCAGTTCACCCTTGGTGGCGAAACTGAGGCTGATCCTTTGGAGTGGACACCCTGACAATGGATCTTGATGGTCCAGGGAGGGATGGCCAGGTGGGACGCAAGTCTCCGTATCCGGAGGAGTTCAGGAAGGACGCCGTCGCGCTCTACCTCGCCGCGGCCGGCAAGCGGACGTATGCGTCGGTCGCCGCTGATCTCGGCATCACCGCGGAGTCGCTGCGGACGTGGGTCCGCAAGGACGAGGCCCAGGCCATGCCCGGACGCCGTGACGCGGGCGGGAGCGAGGCAGAGGAGCTGGCCCGGCTGCGGGCCGAGAATGCCCGGCTGCTGAAGGCGGAGAAGGAATGGCAGCTCGAGCGCGAGATCCTGCGTCGGGCAGCCGCCTATTTCGCTCGGGAGGTGAAGTGAGCCCCTGCCGCTGGGAGTTCATCTCCGCCAACCGCGCCGACTTCGGCGTCAAGCGGATCTGCCGGGTGCTTGGGGCGTCCCGCGCCGGCTACTACCGGCACCTGGCCACCGAGCAGGCCCGAGCCGAGCGCCAGGCCGAGGAGAAGCGGACCGTGAGCGAGATCCGCGCCATCCACGCCGAGCACCATGGCGCCTATGGCGCCCCGCGCGTCCATGCTGAGCTCCGTGCCCGCGGGCGAGGATCAACCGCAAGCGCGTCACTCGGCTGATGCGGATCAACCACATCGTCGGGCGGCACCTACGCAAGAAGAAGCGGACAACGATCGCGGACCGGACCGCGCCGCCCGTGCCGGACCTGGTGATGCGCAACTTCACCGCGGACACACTCAACACCAGGTGGTGCGGCGACATCACCTATATAGCCGTCGGCACGTCGTGGCTCTACCTCGCCACGGTGATCGACATCTGCTCGAGGAAGGTGGTGGGCTGGTCGATCGCCGACCACATGCGTACCTCGCTGGTCACCGACGCGATCGAGATGGCCGTGGCGGCCCGCGGCGACCGGGTTCGCGGCGTCGTTTTCCACACGGACAGGGGTGCCCAGTACGGCGCGGCCGCCTTCGCCGAGGTCTGCCACCGGCACGGCATCCGCCGCAGCATGGGCCGGGTCGGCTCGAGCTACGACAACGCCCTCGCCGAGTCGTTCTTCCAGGGCCTCAAGCGCGAGTTGCTCCACGAAAGGCGCTGGGTCTCCAAGGCACAGACCCGGCTCGAGCTGTTCCGCTGGCTGTCGTACTACAACCGGCGCCGTCGGCATTCCGCGCTCGGCTACCTCACACCAGCCGAGTTCGAACAGCAACTGATCACGTCACGTACGCTGACACTCGTCGCGTGAAACCCGGTGTCCACTCCCGGGGATCAACCTCATACTGCCGTCCCACCCCCGCCGACGTGCTGCCCTTCTTGATGGACCCGGTGTCATCCATGATCAGGACGCCATCCGACCCGAGCCGTTCGGCGACGTAGCCACGGACGTCGTCCCCCACGGCGTCCGCGTCCCAGACACTGCTGTTCAGAAGCCGCTGGAAACCGTCCGGGGTACGGTGGCCCGCCCATTCCGCGAGTTGCCCGGACAGGGCCGAGATCGCCTGGCAGGGGTACAGACCCGTGACCGCCTGGAACGTATGCTTACACTGCTGGTGCTGTTGGGGTCCTGCGCCCGGTTGGGAGATCGGCTCCGACCAGTTCCCCCAGGTGCGCGTCGTGGTCGACGGACGGCGAATCTGTATCCCGACCGGTGGGGCGGTTCCGAGGCGATCGTGCTCGGCGCGCCCTCGCTGACAACTCACCGGAACAGGCGATGCTCCAGCGCCCGCACCACGCGGGTGGCTGCTTCGCCGTCGCCGTACGGCATATGGCGTGAGGCCTTGGGAGCCGGGCGCAGAACGGTGTCGGACCATGCCCGGGAGCCCAGTTCACGTGGGTCTGGGACGAGCGCGTTCCAACCTCCTCGGAGCGTCTCTGGCCACTCCGTCTCCGCACGCAATGTCGTACAGACGCGCTGCAGCAAGAACGCCTCCTTCTGAAGACCTCCCGAGTCGGTGATCACGCCGCACGACTCGAGTACGGAGGCGACCAGCTCTGCGTAAGGAAGAGGACGGCTGACACGGACGGAGCCATGCTCCAGCTTGATGCCGAAGCTCGCGGCACGTGCGAGCAGCCGGGGGTGAGCGGCCAGTACGACAGGAACGGGCAGACCGGCCAGGGCGTTCACGAGGGCGGCAAGGCGACCGGAGTCGTCTGTGTTCTCTGCCCGGTGCAAAGTGGCGAAGAGGTAGGGCTTTCGCAAGTCGAGAGAGGCCGGAAACGCGGGGACGACGGCCTCACCCCTCAACACCCTGTCCCTCAGGCGCAGGCACACGTCAACCATGACATCCCCGGTCAGCACCGCACGATGAGCCAGACCTTCATCTGTCAGATGCTTTATGGCGCCGTCGGTCGGTGCGAGCAGGAGATCGGCGGCGTGGTCGGTGAGGACACGATTATGCTCCTCGGGCATCCGTCGGTTGAAGGCGCGCAGACCGGCTTCCAGGTGGGCGACAGGGAACTGCTGTTTCACTGCGGAGAGGGCGCCGGCAAGGGTTGAGTTGGTGTCACCGTAGACCACCACCCAGTCGGGGCGTGCGGCGCCGATGACAGGATCGAGGGCCGCCAGGATTGTGCCAGTCTGCACACCATGGGTGCCTGAACCGGCGCCGAGGTGCACATCGGGGTCAGGAATGGAGAGCCCCTGGAAAAAGGCGTCGGACAGATCGGCGTCGTAGTGCTGACCGGTGTGGACGATGACATGTTGGTGCTGCGTATGGCTGAACGCTTCAGCCAGTGCGGCGAGTTTGACGAATTGGGGACGCGCCCCCACGACGCTCATGACCTTCACAAGCTCGACTTCTCTCGATGTTCACCTGAAACATTCGTCAGGTTGCCGCTCTTCGGGCAATCCCAGAAACCGTTCTGACCCGGCAGTGCGCCCAGCCGCTCGCGGGCATGCCCCACCCATCCGATTCGACGGGCGGGGACACCGGCAACAAGAGCGAAATCCGGCAAGCCCCGGGTGATGATGGCCCCTGCGGCGACCATCGCTCATCGCCCGATGTTGACCGGAGCCACGCACACCCTGCGCGCGCCGAATGACGCGCCCTCAGCGACACGGACCGCTCGCCTGCCCCCCCCCGCGCGTTTCTGATGTCCCTTCGCGTCCACGGCATGAGGGTTGCGGTCGTTCGTCAGAACAACCGCAGGCCCGACGAAGACGCCGTCTCCTAGCTCGGCGGCTTCATACACCAGCGCGTGGTTCTGCATCTTGCCCCTGTCGCCGATCCGAATTCCGGGTCCCCCGTAGACGCGGCGTCTCCGGGAGCAGTTACAACCGAGTGTGGCATCCTCCCGCATCTTGGCGAGTTCCCCCACTGTGGTGCCAGGACCGAGTTCGGCGGAGGCCTCGATCTGTGCGCCGGGTGCGATTCGCACCCGCGGATACGGTGCGCTCGTGCTTTGACTCATGTGTGGGACAACGAGTGTGCGTTGCCACAGGTACGGTATCTGTTCATCTCCGACCGGAACTCGTTCTGCACAACCGGTGGTTCCTCTGGGCGCTTCGGATATTAGGCCGTTCGGACCGTGTTTCCCGCTACCTGGCGCGTTGCATTCCACAGCGCAACTAGGTGCCCGCCGTTACTGATCTAATCCAAACGCTTCAATGTGTGGGCTGAAGGGCGTTGCGGGAGAGTATGCGGGTACTTGCGGCTCTAGCGGTACGGCGCCGTCGCCGAGTTTTGCTGAGGCTTGCCGGATCTCTCAGTGTGTTGTCCGCCGCGTCGGCCGGTCTGCTCGTGTGGGAGGCCCGCACGGTTCAGAGCAACCTTGCCGCGGTGCAGGCAGCGACCGGCCGGCTGCAAACGGAAATGGTCCGGCACAACGGCCAGCATACGGCCGAGACACTGGAGTACATCCGAAACCATGCGGATGCCGCCCGGAAAGCGGCATCTACACCGTGGTGGAGCGCGGCCGAGTACCTCCCGCTGATGGGCCCTTCCCTACGGTCGGCCCGGGGCCTGAGTGTCGTCGCCGACGGGCTGGCCACCGGCGTGCTTCCGGAGGCGGTGCGCCTGCAGCAGATGCTCGCGTCCCGTGAGATCATGCACGACGGTCGCTTCGATCTTCGCCGGCTATCGGCTGCGGCGGACCTGCTGGGGAGTCTGCAGCGTCGGTTGACCGGAATCGAGGCGACCATGAATGGTCTGCCGACCTCCACGGGAGTCGGTCGCCTGGACGTAGCGCGGCAGCGTCTGTCCGGCCGGGTAGCGCGTCTTTCCGACTCGGTCTCCGAAGCGGGAGCCGCGGCGCGGCTGCTGGTGCCTGTTCTGGGCGCCTCGGGGTCGCGCTCCTACTTCCTTGCCTTTCAGAACAATGCCGAGGCCCGCGGTACCGGCGGACTCGTGGGCACGTTCGGCATCTTGACCGCGGACCATGGCCGAATCACCGTGCATGACTTCGCGTCAGATGACAGCCTGCCGCGCACTGCCACTCCCGTGGCGGACTTCGGACCGGCGTTCGACCGCCGATACGGCGCTGCTGAAAGCACTCAGGGGCTGGCAAACTCCAACTTGTCCGCTCATTTTCCATACGCGGCACAGATCTGGGCGGGCCTGTGGCAGCGACATACGGGGCAGCGCCTCGACGGGGTCATTGCAACCGATCCTGTGGGACTCGCCCGTCTCCTCGAGGCCACGGGGCCGGCCCGACTCCCGGAAGGCGAGCAACTGACGGCGGAGAACGCCGTTGCGTTCACCGAGAGCACTCTCTACGCCTCGTACAGCAACATTGAGCGCAAGCGGTTCTTGGTCCAGGTCGCACAGTCGGTTGCTACCGCCCTGCTGCACCAGCACCACGATCCGGTGGCGTTGCTCGACGCGCTGAGACAGAACGCCGGAGACGGCCGGCTTCGTATGTGGAGCAGGGACGTCTCGACGCAGTCGCAGCTCAGAGATCGCGGGCTGGCAGGAGAGGTCCCCGAGAGGACAGGGCCGTTCGCTTACCTGGTGGTGAACAACTCCGCGGGCAATAAGATGGACTATTATCTGCGACGGTCGCTGACTTACGAGCTCGGCCCGTGCGCGGGCGACAGTCGTACCAGCGTGGTCCGAATCCGGCTGACGAATGCCGCCCCTAAAGCCGGCCTGCCCTCCCTCGTCGCTCTCCGCTCCGATGACCCCGAACACTCACACCCCCCGGGTTCCACGAGCATCTGGCTTTCGTTGTACGCCAGTTCCGGCGCGGGGTTTACTGGCGGGACCCTGGACGGGCGGCGCATTCTGTTGTCATCGACGGATGAGCGCGGCCACCCCGTTCTGGGGACGCAGATGGAGCTTTTGCCTGGCCAGACGCGACAAGTGGATATTCGCATGGTGGAACCGCTTTCTGATCGGCGCCCCGTGGTGCCCGTGCAGCCGTTGGCACAGCCGCAGATCACGAGGACGCGCATCCAGCCATGCACGAAGTAGTCCGACCGCCTGGCGGAACGATGGGATGTCATGCCCACCGTCCGCGGGACCGGGCCAATATTCGAGCCACCCGGAAGGACACGGCGGCGTCCGTGGACATGGCGGCGGCAAAATGCCGAAATAGGTCTTCGGTAAATTTTCAGCTTGCTGATCGGGGTTTGCTTTGCGTGAGGAGTGCGGGAACCGCGACGAGTTGACGGCGGTTCAGCCTGCCGGGTCTCCCGTCGTGCAGGACAGCCGCGCCTGGTCGGGGAGTTGGTCCGGCGTTGCGGTCCGGTGCCGGCGTCCGGTGGTGCAAGCCGCCATAGACGCGATCGCCTGGACAGGCAGTCTGTTGATCCTCGGGTGGGCCACCAAAAGCGCCTCTGACCCCCTTGGCGGGGCACGAGATCTGGTCATCGTCTGCCTGGTCACATGGACAGCGGCGGTACTGGCCGGGGCGGTGTGCGGTCTCTACTCCGGGCGCTATCAGCCGGCGACCGGGGCGGAGATGAGCGCGGTGCTGGTAGCTGCCGGGCTGGCCGGGCTGCTGCTGTTGGGTGCCTGCCGGGCAGGGCTTCCCCTGGTGGGCGAGGGACAGGAGGTGACTTGCCTCGGCTCCCTGCTCGGCGGCCTTGCCATGATCACCCTGAGGACCGGGGCCGCAGCTGTACGGCGCAGGCCAAGACGCCCGGCGCCGACCGCCGTCAAGGTGATCGTGTTCGGCGCGGGCAGCGCGGGAACGCAACTGGTGCAGCGACTGATCGGTCAGCCCGGCGCGCAGTATCAACCGGTCGCACTGCTGGACGACGATCCCGGCAAGCGCCGACTGCGGATCTGTGGCGTCCGGGTGCGCGGCGGGCGAGACCGGCTCGCGGAGGTCGCTGCGCAGACCGGAGCTGCGGTCATGGTGATCGCGATCGCTGGCGGGTGCCGGGATGGCCAGGTTATCCGCGAGCTGGTCAGGCTGGCCGAGTCGCTCGGCCTGACGGCCAAGGTGATTCCGCGCGTCGAGGAACTGGTCGCCGGACCGGCCAGGATCGACGACGTCCGTGATCCGCGGATCACTCAGCTGCTGGGCCGCGCCCCGGTCCAGCTGGACCTCAAGGCCGCTGCCGATCAGTTCGCCGGACGCCGCATCCTCGTCACAGGTGCCGGCGGCTCGATCGGGTCGGAGCTGTGCCGCCAGTTGCACCGGCTGGGTCCCGCGTCGCTGGTGATGCTCGACCGCGACGAATCAGCTCTGCACTCCGTCCAACTCGCGATCCACGGCCGTGCGCTGCTCGATTCCGACGAGGTCGTGCTCGCCGACATCACAGATGCCTCTCGCATGCACGAGGTCTTCGCGCAGGCCCGCCCCGAGATTGTGTTCCACACGGCAGCGGTGAAACATCTGCCGTTGCTGGAGCGGTACCCGGCTGAGGCGCTGAAGACGAACGTGACCGGCACGCTGAACGTGCTGCAAGCGGCTGCCGCCTGTGGCGTGCGGTCGTTCGTGAACGTCTCCACCGACAAGGCGGCGGATCCGGTGAGCGTCCTCGGCACCTCCAAGCGGCTCACTGAGCGGCTCACCGCGCACATGGCCGGCCAGTTTCCCGGGGTCTGGGTGTCCGTCAGATTCGGCAATGTCCTGGGCAGCCGGGGTTCTCTGCTCGGCTCGCTGACGGCGCAGATTGCTGCGGGTGGCCCGGTCACCGTGACACACCCGCAGGTCGCCCGCTACTTCATGACGGCGACCGAAGCCGTCCAACTGGTATTGCAGGCCGTCGCCGTCGGGGAAAGCGGCGAGGTTCTTGTCCTCGACATGGGCGACCAGGTCCGCATCGTCGATCTCGCTCGTCGTATGGCCGCCGCGGCATCGCGGCACGTCGAGATCGTCTTCACCGGGCTGAGGCCCGGCGAAAAGCTGACCGAGGACCTGCTGGGCAACGGAGAGCCTGACCACCGGCCGAGACATCCGCTGGTCAGGCAGGTGCCAGTGCCCGCACTCCATGCCGGTGAGGTCGCCGGCCTCGGCCCCCTCACCGATCCCGATGAGGTCCGCGCAGCTCTGGCTCGCTTGGCCGTCGCGCCCGAGGCCGAGAAGCCGGCGGCCCAGCACATGGTGCCCGGCCAGCCCGCGAGAGCGGAGGCCACCAGATGACCGCCTCGCTTCTGTCAGGTCGGTACCAGTCAGATACGGGAATCCCGGAAACGCCTGCCACGATGCCCGGCGACGCCCGGGTCGGCGGCCACGAGCCTCAGCGCAGGCCGTACCTCGGCAAGCGACTTCTGGACCTGATCGTGGTAAGCCTGGTCATCGTGCCCGCCGTAGTACTCTGCGCCCTCGCCGCTCTGGCGCATCTGGTAGCGCACGGCAGACCCGTCCTGTTCCGACAGCACCGCGTCGGCCGTGATGGGCGCCTGTTCCTCCTGCTCAAACTGCGCACGATGCGAAGTGCCCCAGCCGAACCGGACGGAGCGGGGGACACCGACAACGACCGGGTGACCGCAGTCGGACGGGTACTGCGCCGCACGTCGCTTGACGAGCTGCCACAGCTGGTCAACGTGCTGCGAGGACAGATGAGCCTCGTCGGGCCTCGGCCGACCCTGCCGTACCAGGTACGCCGGTACACCGAACGTCAGCAACTGCGACTGCTGGTCACCCCAGGCCTGACCGGACTGGCCCAGGTTCACGGCCGCCAGCAACTGAGCTGGCCGGAGCGCATCGAGTGGGACCTGCGTTACGTCCTGCGTCAGAGCTTCAGGCTCGACCTGGCCATCTTGTGCCTCACCGTCTGGACAGTCATGGCCGGGGGCGGAACCACCGCCAGCCACGCAGACGACCCGATCGCCCACAGGTCAGAAGGGATGCTCTCAGGTGCCTGACAACAACGTCCGGATCCGGCTCGCCAGTCCTGATTTCGGTGAGGAGGAGGTAGACGCGGTACGCAGGGTTCTCTGCAGCGGTGTTCTCACCAACGGTGCGGAGAACGCCGCCTTCGGGCAGGAGTTCGCAGACCGGCATCAGGCGCGGTTCGGGGTCACGTTCTGCACCGGCACGACCGCGCTGCAGGCGATGTTGCTCGCCGAGGGCATCGGTCCCGGCGACGAGGTGATCGTCCCGTCGATGACCTTCGTCGCCACCGCGACATCGGTGTGCCATGTCGGGGCCACCCCGGTGTTCGCCGACATCGACCCACGGACGTTCAACCTCGACCCGGTCTCCGTCGAGGCCCGGATCACCCCGTCCACGCGCGCGGTCATGACCGTGCACTACGCCGGGCAACCCGGTGACCTCGACGGGCTGGCGCGGGTGTGCGACGCGGCGGGCCTGCCGTTGCTGGAGGACGCCGCGCAGGCGGCCGGCGCCGAGTACCGTGGCAGACCGGTTGGCACCTTCGGCCGGTCGGCCATGTTCAGCTTCACCCCCACCAAGAACATCACCACCGGTGAGGGCGGCATCGTGCTGACCGACGACCCGGACCTCGTGGAGCGGTTGCAACTGCTCCGCAACCACGGTCAGACCGGTCTGTACCAGCATGAAAGCCTCGGCTACAATTGGCGCCTCACTGAGATGCAGGCCGCGATCGGCCGAGTGCAGCTGCGCAAGCTGGACGTCATCCTGCAACGCAAACAACTGATCGCAGAATCACTGACCCAGCGGCTGGTCGGCCTGCCCGGCCTGACGACGCCATATCAGGTACCTGTCGCCAGGGGATCCCGCATGCTCTACACCTGCCTGCTCCCCGGCATCCGGGACCAAGTGCTCGCAGACCTGTTGGACCAGGGCATCGAAGCGCGGATCTACTTCCCGCCCGTACACCGACAGCCGATCTTCGCCAGGAGAGAAGGCGGAACTCGGGACCCCGCAGCACTGCCCGTGACCGAGTCAGTGGCTTCCGCGATGCTCTCGCTGCCGGTGCACCACCAGCTGACAGCGGCCGAGGTGGCCGAGATCGCCGACGCGGTGACCGGCGCGGTCGGCCGGTCAACGATGTCGACGCATGCCCGTCCGACCCCAATTGGTGCGCGGTGATCGCGCAGTGCGTGTCGGTCGGGGCGGCTTGTGCGCGCGGGGCCGTAACGGCGCCCGGACCCGCGCCGCGCCCACCGGTGCCCGGTCGCGGCTTTGATGCGTCCCTGAACGGCGGCGCGGAAGTGATCCGACCCACCGATGCAGGCGGCTCTGCGCACAAGGCCACAAGATCCGCTGACCGAACGTGATAGTCAGGACTCCCGCGGTCTGGCTGGGACGCCAGTGACCAGCTGGCTGGCGGCGACATCGCGGGTCACCAGAGCCGCGGCGCCGACCATGACGGACGGCCCGAGCCGGCGGCCCTGGAGCACGGCGGCGTTACTTCCCACGGTTGAACCGGTGCCTACGGTGACGCTGCCGGCGATGTTGGCCCCCGGCAGGATCGTCACGAAGTCCTCGAGCACCGTGTCGTGACCGACGCTCGCCTGGTAGTTGACCTGGACGTGCGCGCCGACGACGGTGCCGGTGGAGATGAATGCCTGGCCCAACACCACGCAGCCACGCCCGATCGTGGCCCGGGGGGAGACGATCGCACGCGGGTCGATCACTGTCGCCGCCCGCATCCCGCGATCTTCGAACTCTCCGACCAGTCTGCGGCGCGTGTGGGCATCGGCGATCGCGACCACGAACTCATCTCGCCGGCCACCGGACGCGGACACCTGCCCAGGCAGCAGTACCGGACAGCCTTCCACCCGATTGGCTCGTGGATGCTCATCCACGAACACCACCTCGGGCACCGCGGCGGCCGCCCGCACCGCGTCCAGCGTCTCCCTGCCGAAACCACCCGCGCCTACGATGTGCAGGGTCACACCCGCACCCCCTGTCCCGGGTCCTCGTCGCACTGCCCGGGTTCCGAAACCGCGGCTAGGAATGCCCCTGCCAGCGCAGTCATGCCGTGATGCCGGTAGACCCAGCGGCGGCCTCGCTCGCCGATCCGTTCCCGTTCCGTCTCGCTCATCTCGGCCAGACCGGCCAGTGCGGCCGCCATCTCCGACGGCGATTCGGCGGGCACGCACACCCCGCCGCCGGACTCGCGCACCGGGCCGCCGGGCGCATTGCTCGCGAACAGCAGCGGCTTGCCGGACGCCAAGTAGTCGAACAACTTGTTGCTGCTCAGGCCGTACTTGAAGACCGCGACATCGCGCAGGCAGAACAACGTAACATCCAGCTCTGCCAGCACGGCCGGCACAGCCTGCTTCTGCACCGGCGGCCAAAACAGCGCATTGTCCAGACCATGTCGGCGAGCGAGCCGCTGGCAAGCGGCCTTCTCCTGGCCGTCGCCGACCATCACAACAGCGACCGGCGGCCGGCCGGGGGCTCGCAATTCCGCCGCCGCCGCGACAAGGGTCGACACCCCGTTCGCCGGTCCATGCGAGCCGACGTAACCGGCGACGAGGAAACCGTCCTTGCGGAAACGCCTGATCCGTTCGATCAGTTCAGCGGCCCCATGCCCTGGCTCTGCCATGTCCGGGTCGAGCGGCTGCTGCGGCTCCGCTGGCCGGGGGAGGTCAGGGATCCCGTTCGGCACATAATGGATCTCCTTGGGCGGCACACCGCGGGCCTTCAGATACTCGGTGGCACCGGGCAGCAGACAGATCACTGCGGCCGCACGTCGGTAGCAGAATGACTCGGCCCACCGGAGCAGTCGAGCAGGCAGTCCATTCTCGCGCAGCGCACCCATATCGATCAGCGTCTGCGGCCACAGATCTCGCACCTCGACGACGAAGCGAACGCGGCGGCCGCGAGCCGCCAGCCAGGCGGCGAAAACCGCAGCCAGGTGAACCGATGAACCGACGATCACATCCGGCCGGTTCAGACTGCGCTGCGCCCAGAGCACCCGGATCGCGTAGTGGGCCATGTTCAGCACGCGGCGATATCCGTTGCCGGTGTAGGACGGCGTGCGAACCCAGAAGAAACCGACGCCCTCAATCGTCCGGGTCGCCATCTTCTCCCCGGGCGCGAGTCGTTCCTCGCGCCCGGTGAAATGGCTGAAGCTGCTTGCGAAGACGGTGACTTGGTGCCCCTCCCTCGCCAACACCCGGCCCAGCTCATAGTGCCGGGTGCCCGCTGCGCAGTCCGGCGGCGCCGCATAGTGGTTGAAGATCCAGATCTTCAAGTCCCTACCTCCGTCAATGCCGGTCCGCCGTACCTGTTCTGATGGCGTGCCGAGCTAGGGCTCGTCGTGGGCTTGTGACGCCGGGACGTCGATGACCGTGGCAGTGCGCTTGGGTCGGCTCGCTGCCCGGGGGACCGCAGACGCGCATCGGGCATGCCGGTCGCCTTCACCTCCGTGTTTTGCCGCTCCCGCCGGTCGTCCCCGCAGGCAGGGGCTCCCCGCCTCAAGCCAGGATCACCGTGGGCGGCTTGACAATCGAAAAACTACTACTCAACGTACGGGGCTCGCTACTTTCTGCCACCCGCGCCGCTAGATTGTGCATGCCCTGCTGAGGCCACGAGTGCTCCCGGCAGTGGTCCGACCCGCGACTCCGGAGGCCGTTCCCTGGTGCTGTCGATCACGAAGAGTCTCCGAGTGCGGCTACCGGGGGTGAGTCCGGCGGCGATCGGGGGAACACTGGCCACCCGTTTGCTCGCCACCGCAATGAGCTTCGCGGCCGGCGTCATCGCCGCCCGGGCTCTAGGGGTGGGAGGCAGGGCCACGTTCGCGGTCATGATCTCGGTCCCGTCCGTCCTGAGCATCGTCACCGTCCTGGGCATGGACAACGCCAACGCTCGATTCGCCGGGATCTCGCACACCGCCTTCAGGCAGATCGTGCGGTGGAGCGTGATGTTCTCCGCGATCTCGGGTTCCGCTTTGGCGGCCCTGTGGCTGTTGCTCGGCCAACTCTGGTCGGCCGTGTTGCTCGGCATGCCGTACCGGCTCGCGCTGCTCGTGGCCCTCATGTCCCCGGTGAGCCTGCTGACCACGCTGCTCGGTATGGCTGAGCTCGGCCGTGGCCGCGTCGCGACGTACAACCTGCTCAGCACCATCCCCTCGGCCAGCTACTTCCTCGGCATCTGCGGCCTGCTCGCTGCGGGATCATTGACCCCCGTCACTTGCTTCCTGTCAGTGATGGCCGGTCAACTAGTCTGCGCTGCAGCGCTGCTGATCGCGTCCACCACTCGCGTCCACGCCGATGGTGAAGCGGTGCCCGTCCGTATCTTCGGCAGCTTCGCCCTCAGGTCCTACCTCCCAAACCTCGTCCACTACGGAATGCTCCGCCTGGACGTTCCGGTGATCCAGGCTCTGGCTGGAGTGACGGCCGTAGCCGTGTACGCGGTGGCGCTGCCCTTGGCGGAGGGCCTGTTGCTGCTGTCGACGACGGTCGCTCTCGTGGTGTTTCCCGCCGTCACCTCAGGTGCCATCGACGCGCGGGCGGCGGCCAGGATTGCCCGGACCGTGTTCGCTGCCGCCGCCGCGGCTGCCGCCGTGGTGGCGGCAGCCGCGCCCGTTCTGATCCCCTTGGTCTACGGGCGGTCGTACTCCGGTGCCGGGCCTGTGCTCTGGGCGATGCTCCCCGGACTCGTGGTGTTCAGCGCAGCCCGCTCGATCCAGCCCTATCTGGCGGCTGCCGGCCTGCTTCGGCCGGTGATCGCAGCCACTGTGATCGGCGCCGTGGTCAACATCGCGCTTCTCCTGGTGCTGACCCCCCGCCATGCCGCAGTTGGTGCCGGGATCGCCGACTCGGCCGGATATCTGGTGTTCGCCGTGCTGCTCGTCTACAGAGTGCGCCCTGCCGCCGCCCACAGCCGCCGGTGCCGACCAGACAACGTCCACGCCGAGGCGGTACCCGCGCCGACGCAGACGCCGGACGGGATCCCGCCGGTCAAGACGGTCCGCTACCGCTGGCGGAGCCTGTACCCGAGGCCGGTGAGGTGCGTCCTGGTCGACAGAGGGCTCATGGTCCCGGCGGGTGTCCTGGCCGCGGCCGGGGTCGGCTGCCTCGCAATGGCGTTCAGCCCCACCTTCGGTGCCGTCACGCTCGTGGTCGTGGTGCTGGCTCTGATCTGGGAGGTGGGACTGTGCCTGCTCGCGGCGGCCATCCCCTTCTCCCAGTCCGAGCCCGGCGGTTCACTGATCACCCCGAGCGTGCTGGTCGCTCTGATGCTCGTCTGCCTGCTGGGCCGTGTCATCGCTGGCCCAGGGGTCGCGCGGCCGAAGCCCGTCGGTGTACTGATCGCCCTGGGCACAGTCGGATACATGGCGGCTACCAGCGTGATGACCGGTGACAACGGCCTGCCGGACGCCAACAATTGGCGTTACCTGCTACTGATGTGTGCGCCGCTGCTGTTGCCGCTGGTCGTCGAACCCGGACGTGCTCTCGACCGTGCGCTCCTGGTGTTCTGTGGCGGCAGCGTGATTCTGGCACTGATCGACATCGTTCAGATCGGGTCCGTGTTCGCTGCGCAGCCGGGTCTCGCGCCCGCTGACACCGCGGTTCTGGCCGTCACCCAAGAGGCGGCGGCGAACCACAACGCGATGGGTGCCCTGTTCGTCATGGCGGTCGCGGTGCTACTCAGGCACCATCCCACCGTCCGGGCGCCCTTGCTACGGCTGGCCGTCGGCGCGGGGGTCGTTGTGCTCGCCGTGGGCGTCGCGTACTCACTGAGCCGCGCGGCCTATCTGGCGGGAATCGTGGTGATCGCGCTCTACGCCGCTCGTAGATCACTGCGCACAGTCCTGTGTCTAGGTGTTGGGGCGGTCTGCCTGATACCGCTGTTGCCGGTGCCGATCGCGGCCCGGTTCGACTCGATCCTCGGCGGTGCGCCGGACATCAGTTCCGCGGTGCGGCTCGATTTGTGGAGCAGCGCGCTGCGGATGTTCGAGGCACACCCGGCCTTCGGTGTCGGATATCTGAACTTCGCCCCTCAGTTGCCCGCCTACTACCACGTCACAGGTGACTACGACGTCATGCTCCTCCAGTTTCCGCTCCTGCATTTCGCTCACAACACCTACCTGACCGTTCTGTCGCAGTTCGGCCTCTTGGGCGCTGCCGGCGTCGGCTCGCTTTTCGCGTTCGGCGCCCGCCGGGCGTGGTGCGCAGCACGATCCGGTGATCCTTCCGGCGAATCGGCGCTGCTGGCGATGATCGGTGCCGCCGTCTGCTCGCTGTTCGGCGAGGTGCTGCTGGTCCCACCCCTGTTGGCCGGTCTGATGCTGATCGTTCTGGCCGCAAAGCCGGCTCTGGCCGACGGACCGAAACAGGTGGCGCGATGAGAACTTCCGCTACCGGCAATCCGCGGCCACTGCGGGTCCTGCAGATCACCTCGGCATCCGTCGGCGGAAGCTGGTTTCACGACCAGGTGCGGGGCCTTGCCGAGCTGGGCAACGAGGTGTGCGCGGTGCTGCCCCGTGAGGGCCCGCTCGCCGACCGGCTGCGAGGGCTCCGCGGCGTCCGGGTGGAAATCATCCCGTTCGGAGTGCCCCATAGGCTCAGCCAGCTGACAGTCCTGCTGGCCGGGCATTGGAAGTTGGTGAGGTTCGTCAGGAACTACAAGCCGGATGTCATCCACTCGCATCTGATCATCGCGAGGCTCGTGGCCCGAGTGGTGTCGGCCGCCTACCGGCCAGCACTGGTCGTCTCGCAGGTTCCCGGACTGGTCCATCTACGCATCGCGCTCTTTCGGATCCTGGAGCGGCTCACACTGCACCGGGACGATATGGTGCTTGGATCATGCCGGGCGATCGCACGCCGCTACCAGGCCATGGGAGCTCGCTCGGTCGCGGTCAGCTACTACGGCTGCGACGTGCACCGGTTCAATCCGACAACCTCGCCGGACGCCTTCCGCCGTGAGTTCGGCCTCACCGCAGACACACCTGCCATCGGCATGGTCGCCTACATGTATCCGAGCAAGCTCCGCGAGTTTCGCGAGGTCGGCGTCAAGGGGCACGAAGTCTTCATCGACGCCGTACCGCTGATCCTGCGTGAGCACGCCCAGGCCAGGTTCTTCGTGATCGGTGACGAGCTGGTCGGCGCCGGGGAGTACCGGCGTGAGCTGGAACGCCGCGCCGCTCGACTCGGGGTCGCGGACCGAATCCAGTTCACCGGCTTTCGGTCCGACATCGGATCGGTCCTGGCCGGCCTGGACGTCCTGGTGAACCCGTCCATGGACGAATCCGCCTGCTATGCCGTGGTGGAGGCGCTGCTCATGCGAAAGGGTGTGGTGGCGACCGACGTCGGTGGCCTGCCGGACACCGTCCAGCACGGCCGCACCGGCTTGTTGATCCCGCCCGCCGATCCGTCCGCACTGGCACAGGCAGTGACCGCCCTGCTCGCCGATCCCGCATCGCGTCTTCGCATGGCCAACCAGGGCCGGGAACTCGCGCTCCGGCAGTTCGATATCGCTGGGACAGTCAGCCAGGTGAACGAGCTGTATCACCAAGCCCTCGCCTCCCGAAGGCGCTGTCGGATGCTGAGCAGGGAGAAGTCGGCGTGAAGGACTGCCGGATGTGGGCCGAAACGGCGTTGGCCGGCAAGGCGGCGAAGGCGGTACGCGACCTGCGGCGGCCGAGCTTCCCGGTCGACGCGAAGCCGTCCCAGGGCGGCACGACGACCGCCCGTCCCGGCAAGTACCCCCTCGACCTGCGGCCCATGACGGCCAGGAGCGTGCTCGACCACGAGCGCGTGGTGGTGACCCGTGCAGCCACCGGAGAAGCCTACCGAAACCCAGTCTCTGTCAGCCTGTACGCACTCGCACAGCACACCGACGCCCTCGCCGCCGCTCCACAGCCGGTCACTGCGGACCAACAGCTGCCAGGCGTGCGGGCCCTGCTGACCCAGGCCCGATGGCTGCGTGCCAGCCAGGACGGCAACGGCGGATGGCGATACCCGGTACCAGTGCCCCGGTACGGGGTGCGCCCTGGCTGGTACTCGGCCATGGCCCAAGGCCTGGCGATGTCCGTGATGTTGCGCGCGCACGCCACGACCGGCGAGGGATCCTTCCTCGATGCAAGCCAAGGCGCGGTGCAGCTGATGCTCCGCCCGCTGGAGGCCGGCGGTTGCTCGCACTACGACCAATTGGGGCGCCCCTTCCCCGAGGAATGCCCGTCGGACCCCGTCAGCCACATTCTCAACGGTGCGGTCTTCGCCCTCTTCGGGCTCTGCGAGCTGAGTCGACATCAGAGCGGAACTCCTCACGAACGCATGGCAGACCGGATCCGTGGCTCACTGGACGCCTTCGACCTGGGGTACTGGACCAGGTACGACCTCCGGCATACCGCCCCCGCCAGTTTCGCCTACCACAGCCTGCACGTCGCATTGCTGACCGCCGCCGGAAGAGTGCTCGCCGACCCGCGATGGCTGGCAGTGGCTGCGTCCTGGGACAGCTACACGCGCAGCCCGGCCAGGAAGTTGCGGGCCGCGGTCGAAAAGGGTTGGTTTGTACTCAGGGAGCATCATGCCCGGCCATGACCAGCAACCGCGCCGAGTGGGTACTCGAGATACACCGGCTGCGCCGCTGCGTATCGTCCTGCTCGCACCGGCCACATCGGCGCATACCAGACGCTGGGCGGGCGACCTCGCTGTGCGAGGTCACGAGGTTACTGTATGTAGCTGGCATGAGCCGAGTTCACCTCCCGACGGCTGGCGAGCCGCGTCAGCCCCCACGGGAGGGTGGCCGCTGCGGGTCGTGCGCGCCGGACACTGGCTGACCCGCGAAGTGCGTCACGCGCGGCCTGATGTCATCCACGTCCATTCACTCGGTGCACACGGGGCGCTCTCCCTGCTGCTGCCGGTCCAGCCGGCAGTGCCCCTCGTGATCACCCCGTGGGGCTCTGAGCTGAGGGCGGCGGAGCGTCATCCGGGTCGTGCGGCGGTCGCTCGCCTGGCGCTCCGGCACGCCGCTCGCGTGGTGCCGACCTCCCGTGAGGTGGCTGAGCTGGTCGCGAACCGATATCGGGTTCCCCGCTCGCGGATCAGGGCCCTCTCTTGGGGAGTACCGGATGCACTGCTGGACGCTGGAAGTGACACCGATGCCCTGGTCACACGCGCAAGGTATGGCATCCCAGCCGAAGCCACGGTCGTCCTGTCCGTCCGCAGCACGTCGGAGGTCTACCGGACACACGAGATTCTCACGGCGTTCACCCACGCCGCACGGGTTCGGCCCGACCTGTTCCTGGTGGTGCTGGCGGGTCACCAGCCGACACACGCCGGCGCCAGACGCGCGCAACGCGGATATCTCGCACTCCTGCACGCCCGGGCAGAAGACGTGGCCGGTCGGATGGCCATCATCGATCAGCCGCTGGGCCACGCCGAGACGTTCGGTTTGATGCGGGCAAGCGATGCGGTGATCTCGGTTCCTCAAGCCGACCAGCGAAGCTCGTCGGTGCTCGAAGCCGCGGCGGCGGGGTGCCGACTGCTGCTCTCCCACATTGCGCCCTACCAGGAACTGGTGGCTGAGGGGTTGCGTGCGGACCTGCTTCCCGAGCCGCTGGTGGGCTCGTTGGCTGACGTGCTCTCCAGCACGGGGCCCCTGGATGCCATTGACCGTCGGGTCAATCGAAAGCTGATCGAGCAGGCCGAGCGCGGCTCCCTCAAGGTCGCCGAGCTCGAGCGGCTGTACAGGGACGTGGCCCGCGAGGGAGCGGCGTGATCAGGCCCTGCCGCACACAGAGGAGCAACGAGGGCCCGTGCCACGTCATCTCACCGCCCACTTCCGGTTCAGCGGGCAATGCTCGGCGGCTGTGCCGGGACCAGGGCGACTCGGAACATCTTGGGCCAGAACTTGCCCGTGAGGAGGAGCTGGTCCGTTCCGGGTACCGCCGCGATGCCGTTCAGGGCGGCACCAGGGGCGAGTTCGTCTGCGTGGAGGAGACCCGAGGCGTCGATACTCGCCGTCACCGCCCCGGTGAGGGGGTCGATGCGCACGATCCGGTCGGTGGGCAGCACGTTGGCGTAGACGAAGCGCCCGGCACATTCCAGCTCGTTCATGTTTGTCACCGGCCGGCCGTCTTCGAGTACGGTGACCTCACCCGTCTTCGCGAGGGTGTGCGGATCGCGGAAGGCCAGTAGCGCCGAACCGTCGCTCGTCACCAACCGCTGCTCGCCGCGGTCGAAGCAAACCCCCCAGCCCTCGTCGGCATACGGGACGCGGCGCAGCTCCCTCAGGGTCCTCGCGTCCCGCTCGATCGCGATCCGGTTCCGCCAGGTCAGCTGCCACAGGGTCCGGCCCGCCAGGGTGATCCCCTCACCGAAGAGGGGAGCAGGAAGGCTGATCAGAGCCCCGGCGGGCTTGCCGGGGGGCCCGGAGCGAACGGTGGACTGGCCGGACAGGCCAGTGCCCTCGTAGAGCCTGCCTCCCGACATCTCCAGGCCCTGAGTGAACGCCCGCGGGTCGTGGGGGAGGGTTTCGAGGACCTTCGCTCTCAGCCGCTGGACTGCGTGGCCGTCTGCCCACCGCCAGTGTGTTCGGCTCCGATCGGCCAGATCGTCGGACGGCGCCCACACAGAGCCCGTCGCCAGGAGCGCCGCGATGGCCGATAGGACGCGTCTCAGTGGGCGGCGACGGCTTGCCGCCCGGTTGCCGGCCCGACTGGTCCCCGGCGGACGGACGGGATCCCGTGGCTTCGCGGTGCGCAAACTCCGACCTTTCAGGAACTGCGCCGACGGCGTACGGCCAGCACCGAGCCGCCGCCAGCCAGGAGCAGAGCGGTCGCGGTGCCGCCGATCACCAGCGCCTGGTCACTCCCCGTCGCCGCGAGCCCCTGGCTGTCCTCGTTCGGATAAGGGGAATTCGTCGGCTTGACGGCTGCGGCAAGTTGCAGTGAGTCATAACGGTGGTCACCGTGCCCAGGGCGCCCTGGCTCGTGATGGTTCCCGGGCTTGCCGGGGCGGTGGGTCGGCCTCGGGGTCGGTGTAGGCGTCGTCGCCGTGCCTTGCACGTAGATGCTGACGCCGACACTCGCGTCGGGGCTGTCCGACGAGAGCCGGAAGACGTGCCAGCCGGTAACGGTCGTCTGAGGGATGCGCACCGCCCCCGACACAGAGCCGTCGGCCAGAGCCCGGAAGCGGCCGATTACCACCGGGTCTGACTCGAGCAGCGCCGTGACGTCCGAGCTCGGAGCGAACACGCCGGGACCGACGTTGAAGCTCAACGTCTCTCCTGCGGACACTAGGGTGGTACCGACGGACAGCGGCGGGGGCGCGGGCGGGTACGGCTGCGCCGTGGCAGCCTCCGCCCCCATCAGAGTGCTGGTGACGAGAACGGCGGCCGAGGCCACCGATGCGAGAGCGGGCCACCGTCTGCGCGATGCAGTCATCGTCAAACACTCCTTGACTCAGAGCCTGAGCCTGGACCCCGGGCTCAGGTTGGCAGCCGTCCGGCGCGTGGGCATCACTACATGGACGCAGACACCAGAGAGAAAACAACGACATCCCTGGGCGTGGTGGCACAAGAAATCACCGGCTTGGCGTAGTCCCGCCCCCTGCGGGGCCGGTCAAAGACCTTCGTACGGTCGACACGGGGGAAGGCTCCCTCGTGCGTAGAGCCGGAGTCCCTATGGTCGACTGCGTCCAAAGGGAACAGAAAGCCTCAACCCGGGTAGTTCCCTCAGTTCCGTGAGGGGTGCAGCTTGGATCTCCAAGAATTCCTGAAGGCTCTCACCAGAAGGTGGCCCACGGCCGTGACCTGTCTGGTCCTGTCAGTCGCCACGGCGCTCGCTGTGACAAGCCTGAGCACCCCCGCCTACGAGGCAAGAACGCAGCTCTTCGTCGCCACCCACACGGGGGAGGACACTGTCGATCTCAACGGGGGGCAGACATTCTCGCAGGCACGCGTCCAGTCGTACGCAGAGATCGTGAAGAGCCGTCATGTCACCGCTCCCGTTGTGAAACAGCTGCGGCTGCACACCACCCCAGAGGAACTGGCTTCGAGGATCACCGCCATCGTTCCGCTCAAGACCGTGCTGATCGACATCACAGTCCAGGACAGCGTTCCCCGGCGCGCGGCGCGTATCGCCAACGCTGTGGCAGAGCAGTTCAGCTCGGTCGTGGAGGGTTTGGAGACCCCCAAGCGGCCCACTCCCTCGTCCCCCCACCAGACGGAGCACCAGGGGGGCCCCGCCGCGCCTGCCTCCCCCGTCTCCCTGGGCGTCACCCAGGAAGCCGTCACCCCCACATCGCCCGCGTCGCCCCGCCCGTGGCTGAACCTCGCCGTGGGGACGGTGGGAGGTCTGCTGCTCGCTGCCGGGCTGGTGGCGCTCCGCGAGACACTCGACACCACTTTCAAGACAAGCGAGGCACTCAACACATTCACCGCTCTGCCTGGCCTCGGCACGATCCCATACGACAGGAACGCCCCAAGGCAGCTCATCGCCAGTGCCCATGCGCACTCTCGGCGCGCCGAAGCGTTCCGCAAACTGCGTACCAACCTGCAGTTCTCGCAGGTCGACGATCCGCCGCGGGTGATCATCGTGACGAGCTCGGTACTCGGTGAGGGTAAGACGAACACCGCGATCAACCTCGCCCTGTCGCTCGCGGAGGCCGGCGTCTCCACCTGCCTCGTGGACGGCGACCTGCGCCACCCGAGCGTGGCAGACGCATTCGGCCTCGTCCAGAATGCGGGCCTGACCACTGTGCTTACCGGACAAGCCCGTACGGAGGATGTGATGCAGCAGGTCACGGACGGGCTGTCGGTGCTCACCAGTGGCGCCGTACCCCCGAACCCCGCGGAGCTGCTCTCCTCCGCGCGGGCGGAAGGGGTACTGCGCGAGCTCGCGGACACGTACAAGGTCGTGATCGTAGACACCGCACCGCTTCTGCCGGTCGCCGATACCCTGGGGCTGGCCCGCCTCCGCCCTGGTGCGCTACTTGTCGTCAAAGCGACCAAGACGACTCGGGACCAGGTGCACAGTGCCACGGACTCGCTGAAGCGCGTCGGCGCCCAAATGCTGGGGACCGTGTTCAGCATGGCCCCGGTCTCCAGGAGCGGCCGTTGTGGCCGCTACGGTGAATACGGGCGGTACGGCTACTTGCCTGCTCCGCGCACCTTCGCCGGCCCGCAGGAAGGAGCCGCCTCCGCGGTGACGCGGCTCGCGGACGGGAAATGACCCGGATCCTGTTCGTCTGCACGGGCAACGTGCTCCGATCGGTGCTCGCTGAGCGCCTCCTGGCAGCGAGACTGCCGCCAGGATCTGCCCTATGGCCCGAGAGCGCCGGCACAGAGGCGCGGTGCGGTTCCCGCATGAAGGACGACACCCGGGCGATCTTGGAGAAGCTGGGCGGTGACGGATCCGGGTTCGCTTCTCGCCCCCTCACCGCCCAACTCATCGCGGGCGCCTCGCTGATCCTCGGGCTTACACGCGAGCACAGGGAAGCGGCCGTGCGCCTGGTGCCGACGGCGATGCGACGCTGCTTCACTCTGAAGGAGTTCGTGCGGCTCGCAGAGGGAGGAGGCACACGGGCTAGCGGAGGGAACGGACTCGACCCCTTGGTGGCGGCGGCCGCCGGTCGTCGCGGTGCTGAACCCCCGGTCCCGCCGCCCGACGACAACATTCGGGATCCCTGGGGCCTGCCCTGGAAGGAGCTCCACGAGTGTGCCCTGGAGATCGACAAGGCGGTGATCAGGTTTATCCGACTGTGAGAGACGCATCCTCAAGCGTGGCCTGCTCGGGCCAGGGAGTCTCGCGTCCAGCAGCCACAGATGCTCGACGGTCACGAGCCCCTCCGTCGGCCCTGTCGGCACACACGAAAGCGCGCAAGAGGAGCCGCCGGTGGTCCAGCTGCCGGACGAGCTGAAGATCGTGAAACGACTGCGTGAACAGCATGCCGCCGCCCACCAGTTGTGGGAACAGGAGATGTCGAAGGCGGCGATCGGCCGGAAACTTGGGCTGCACCAGGCCACCGTCCGCAAACTGGTCAACGCCCGTTCCGCCGAAGACGTTGTGGCCAAGAGCCTCCAGCGAGCGCATGTCGTCGACCCCTACATCGGCCACCTGCACCGACGCTGGAACGAAGGTGTCAGGAACGCTGCACAGCTCTACCGGGAGATCCAGGAACTTGGCTATCCCGGAGGAGAGCTGGCCGTCCAGCGTCACCTGCGGCGCTACCGGACCGGGCGCGGATATGCGCCGGCACCAGGTCCGAAGGCTCCATCGGTCCGCGAGGTCACCTCCTGGATCATGACCCATCCCGAACACCTGCGGGACGAGTACGCCGACAAACTGCACCGGCTGCGGGAGCGCGATCCCGAGCTGGACCGGCTCACCGGCCACGTCAGGAAGTTCGCTGTGATGATGACCGGACGCCACGGCAACCGCCTCGAAGACTGGATCACTGGAGCCGAACAGGACACCCTGGCCCCACTCGTCCTTCGCCCACCACCTTCGCCGTGACTTCGACGCCGTCCGCAACGGCCTGTCCCTGCCGCACAGCTCTGGCGCTGTCGAGGGCAACATCAACCGGCTGAAGATGCTGAAACGGCAGATGTTCGGCCGGGCCAGCCTGGATCTCCTTCGCAAACGCGTCCTACTCACACGATGAGCCCAGGCCACCTGGATCACAAGATCGTCGACAGAACCCGGATCTTCACGTGGATGGCGTCGATGAAGACGACCGGATAGACGGCGTCCAGGGGGCGGCTCTGCCATTCGGCCATGCCCTCGAGGACTTTGCCTGTGATGGTGGAGATGGTCTGGCGGGAGACGTCGGCCAGGTGCGCCTGTACCTCGCCGGTGGTCAGGCCTTCGCGGCCAGCGAGATGACCATCTCGTCGACGCCGGTCAGGCGCTTCTGCCGCTTCTTGACGATCTTCGGTTCGAAGGAGCCGTCGCGGTCCCGGGGCACGGTTGTCTCCACCGGGCCGACGTCGGTCAGCACCGTCTTGGAACGTGTGCCGTTGCGGGAGTTGCCGCCGTTCTTGCCGGCCGGATCGTGCTTGTCATAAGCGAGGTGGTCCGTGATCTCGCCCTCCAGGGCGGACTCCAGCAGCCGCTTGGTCAGCTGCTGGAGCAGTCCGCCCTCGCCGGTCAGCTGCAGGCCCTCGGCCTGGGCGCGGCCCACCAGCTCGTCGATCAACTGGTCGTCCACGGCCTTCGCCGACGCAGCCTTCGTGGGCTCGGCAGCCTGGGACTCGGACACGTTCTCACTGGTCATCGATGCATCTTCCATGATCGGGAGTTACACCGAACGTCTTACAGTCCCACTCCGAGGGATCAGCCTCAGTTGCGGTGATGGCCCCAGGACGCGGTGTCGACCAGGTGGCGGTGGCCGTCGCGAAGGGTGGCGGTGTCGTGGTCGTCGTTCCAGACGTAGGCGTGGCGGTCCTGGTAGAGGTCCGTGCGGGTGTCGCGGCCGTCTCCGGTGTGGACGCGGACCGTGGCCCGGCCGGCCAGGGTGAACTGGCGGAAGGTGTAGGTGTGGCCGTCCTCGTCGCGCAGCGTCCACCCGTTGAGGTTGACCGCCCGGCGTGGTGATGTTGGTCAGGTCCGCCCACCCGGACCCTCGGACGCGCCTGACCGGGCCCCTGGAACACGGGTGGCCGGGCGGCCCGAGCCTCTGTGGGGCTGAGGCCGCCCGGCCATGTGGTGCGGTGGTTAGGGTTGGGTGGCACAGGGGTCGCGTAGTGGTTGTCGCCGGGATAGGTGTGGAAGGTGGCGGCGTTGCGCAGGGCGAGGAGGTCGGCTTTGCCGTCGCCGTTGTAGTCGCCGACGGCGATGAGGCGGATGCCGTCCCAGCCGGTGCCGGCCGTGATGCCGCGTCCGACTCCTCCCT
Organism: Streptomyces sp. NPDC086787; assembly: GCF_044745865.1. Classification (NCBI taxonomy): domain Bacteria; kingdom Bacillati; phylum Actinomycetota; class Actinomycetes; order Kitasatosporales; family Streptomycetaceae; genus Streptomyces; species Streptomyces sp. NPDC086787. The sequence goes on from NZ_JBIVBC010000029.1 coordinate 24,476, forward strand.
TGCCGTCACCGGGGTAGATGTAGAGGGTGCCGTTGTCGTGGGCGGCGAGCAGGTCGGTCTTCTTGTCGCCGGTGAGGTCTCCGGCGGCCAGCAGACGCATGCTGTTCCAGCCGGTGCCGGCCGTGATGGTGTGGCCGAACCTGCCGGTGCCGTCGCCGGGGTAGGTGAGCAGTGTGCCGTCGTCGCGGATGGCGACGATGTCGGACTTGTTGTCACCGGTGAAGTCCCCGGCGGTGATGACGGGGGTGGTGTTCCACTGGATGCCGATCTGGCGGCGGCCGGTGAAACCACCCTTGCCGTCGCCGGGGTGGGCGTAGAGGTTGCCGTCGGTCCCGTCGACGGCGAGCGCGTCCGGTTTGCCGTCGCCGGTGAAGTCACCGGCGGCCAGCTGGCGGGTCCAGGCGCGGTGGGCGGTGGCGCTGATCCATTCGCTGAGGTCGTCCGTGCGCTGCGCTTCGGCGTTGTTGCGGGTCTCGCTCTCGCCCAGGCAGCCGCCGCGCCAGGAACGGGTGGCGATGCCGACAAGTTCGGCGCCGTTGTCGCTCTCGCGCAGGACCGGTCCGCCGGCATCGCCCTGGCAGATCGAGTCGTTGCTGGTCCTTGCGAGCCCGACGGCATCACCGTGGGCGCCGAGCGGGTGACCTTTCCCCTCGTATGGAGGCTTCCGGCTTGCGCAGCCAGTAGGCACACCACCCGTCGGGGATCCATACACCGACGAACCGAAAGAAGCAGCTCAGGTGGGGACGGCGACGCTGGGCGTCTTCCGATCCCGCTTCCTGCTCGGTCAAGAAACCCGGTGGAAAGAACGATTCGGGAGGGTCGGCGCATGGCGCGACGCGGTAGCACAACCCACCACACCTTCCAGGAGCCCCGCAGGTCCCGGGTCTCCCGCGCACTGCGGGAGCGGACGGCGACTCTCATGCTGAGCCTGGCTGTCAGCGGCCTGGCGGGTATCGCTCCCGCTCAGGCCGCTGCCATCACTCCTGTCGGCTGCACCCCGGACCCCGTCGCAGCCGGCACGCTCCTCAAGAACGCCGTCACCGCCGCCTCCCCCGGCGACACCCTGTCCCTGGCCAGCTACTGCGTCTACGGCTACGACGACTCCAACAAAACGGACGCCACCAACGCCCTCGTCATCGACAAGGACCTCACCGTCACCGGCAACCACGCCTCCCTCAAACGCACAGACGGCACGCTGCGCCTCATCCATCTCACCAACACCGCCACCCTCGCCCTCGACACGCTCGCCGTCATCAACGGCAACCCCGGCGACAACAACGGAGGCGGCATCTCCACCGATGCCGGCACCACCTTCACCGCCACCGACCTCATCCTTCAGGGCAACGCCGTCGGTTCCGCGGCAGGCGGCGGCCTCTACTCATCCGACAGCACCATCACCCTCACCGGCGGCACCATCAAGGACAACCGCACCGGCCCGGCCTACTACGCAGGCGGTGCCGTCCTGAGCGGAACCGTGGCCTTCCACGGCGTCACCGTTACCGGCAACCGGGCCGGCGCGTCCGGCGACGGCGGGATCTACCAGTCGGACGGTGACCTCACCATCGACCAGAATTCCGTCATCAGCAACAACACCGCCGCCTACGCCGCCGGAATCGAAACAGCAGGCGACTCGGTGACCATCATCAACAGCCGCGTCACCAACAACACCGCCACCGAAGACGGCGGCGGTGTCTACGCCCACGCCCTAACCACGATCCTGGTCGACTCCCTGGTCTCCGGAAACACCGTAACCAAGTCGGATACCCCGCAGGGCGCGGGCATCTTCGTCGGTGATTCGACGACGCTGTCCGGCACCACCG
>NZ_JBIVBC010000030.1:0-26159 GCF_044745865.1 Streptomyces sp. NPDC086787
CCCGGCAGCATTTCGATGAACAGCATGCCTTCGCACCGCTCCTGTCACCTCCGGCCGAGCAAGCAGCTTGACTTCTTGGCTCCCTGAGATGTCTTTCAGCGCCCGGACGTGCGATCCGTCCACGGAGCAGTCGTCCAGGTCCAGCAGGCTGGCGCGACGAAGCTCGGTCAACAGGGCGGCATGCAGGCGCGGCCAGACACCAGCCTCGGTCCAGTCCCGCAGTCGGCGCCAGGCCGTCACCCCGGAACAGCCCACTGCCTCCGCGGGGACGTCACGCCACGCGACACCGGTCCGCAGCACATACAGGACGCCGGCGAGCGCCACTCGATCGGGAACACGCAGCCGCCCCGGGTGGCGATGGCGCCGTTCGGGGGCGGGCGGCAGCAGCCTGGCCACCCGCTCCCACAGGTCATCCGGAACAAGGTCAGCACGCACGCCGGACACCCTGCCGACCAAGATCGTCGAGCGCAAGACCCACGGCTCAACTCATTCTGAAACGATCAGTTAGCGGCTAATCCAGGTCGAACCCGTCGGGAAGACAGCGTTCGAACGGCGGCAGAGACACGGGTTCGCCAGGTCGTAGCTCCCGGATTCCGCGAACCTGCACGCTTTGCGCCCTGGCGGCTCGCATGCCCGGACATCACCCGGGCCTGCGATCTCGACCGGGCCTTCTCCGACCTGGTCCGCCACCAGTGCGGATACCTGCTGCTGGAGTGGATCCGCCAGGCCGAGCAAGACGCACCGAAGCCCAGAAGGGCTTCGCCGGCTTCCTCCGCCAGGACCTCCACGCCGTCACCGCCGGCCCCACCCTCCTCTGGAGTTCCGGCGTCGTCGAAGGACACGTGAACCGGGTGAAAACGCTCAAGCGAGCCATGTATGGCCGAGCCTCGTTCGACCTCCTGCGGACCCGTATCCTCATCCAGCCATGAGGCTCCGCGAGCTGGGCATACAGTCAGGGCCCATGAAGTCGCCACAACCCACGGATCCGCAAGCCGAGGCCGCACAAGGTCGTATCGCTCTATGGCTTGACCCGGAGGACTTGCGCTGGCTGGCGCAGCACTGCTGTTGCGCCGACGACGCAACCGACGAAGACAAGGACCGCTGCGGACGGCTCCGCTTCCGGGCTAGCGCCACCCTGCACAAGCATCAGCACTCGGCATGAGGACGTAGGCCGTCACGGAACTGCGGCCAGAGCCAGATTCAAAGAGCGCCATCACCAGGCCCCCGGTGCGAACCACGGCGGGTCAGTGGGCGGGCGGCCGGTCGCTTCGTGCGGTCGTACGCTGGATCTGCTCGGGGTGAGTGGAGGTCTGTGGTGCCCCGGAGCGTCTGGTCAGGTGCTATCTCGTTCGGTCTCGTGACGGTACCTGTGCACGTGGTGAGCGCGACCGAGGACCACAGTGTGCGCTTCCACCAGTACCACCGTGAGGACATGGGCCGGGTGCGGGTGCGCAAGTTCTGCGAGGTGGAGGACCGTGAGGTCCGCGCGGACGAGATCGGCAAGGGCTACGAGCTGACCAAGACACAGGTCATCCCCATCTCGGAGGAGGAACTGCGGAACCTGCCGTTGCCGACGGCGAAAGCGATCGAGATCCTCGGGTTCGTGCCGTGGGAGTCGATCGATGCGCTCCGGATCGGCGACGGCTACTACCTCCAGCCCGATGGCCAGGTCGCGGCCAAGCCCTACGAACTCCTCCGACGAGCCTTGGAGCGCTCGGGCCGCGTGGCGGTGGGCAAGTTCGCCTGGAGCGGCCGCGAGAGGCTTGGCCTGCTGCGGGTCAGGGGCCCCGTGATGGCGCTGCACGCGATGCGCTGGCCCGACGAAATCCGCTCACCGGCCGAGCTGTCCCTGCCCACCGGCGAGGTCTCACAGCAGGAGATCGACGAGGCGCTGCTCCTGATCGAGGGCTTGGCCAGGGACCAGTTGGAAGGCGAGGAATTCGCCGACCGATACACGCAGGCACTGGAAGCGATGATCGAAGCGAAGCGGGAACACCGCACCCCGCCCGCCGTGCCGGAACCGAGTGCGGAGCCGGGCCAGGTGCTGGACCTGATGGCCGCGCTCAACGAGTCGGTGGCGCAGGCCAGAGCGTCCAGGGGCGAGGATGCCGACGCCGAGGTCCACGAGATGCCGAAGAAGAAACCGGCCGCGAAGAAGAAGGCGGCGGCCGGTGACACGGCGGCGAAGAAGGCGACGGCCGCCAAGAAGAAGACTGCGGTGAAGAAGACGCCGTCGCGTCGTCCGCACAGTGCCTGACAGCGAGGTGCAGGAGCGGGGGCCGGCTATGGCGGAGTGCGCTCGCGGTGGTGTGGTGCAGGCCCCAGGCTGGGAGACGTGACGAGCGCGCCGATCGTCGTCCACCGGCCTTCTGACAAGGGGGGCCGGCGGGTCAGCGTGCACATCCACGGTCAGGACGAGAGCCTCGGCACTGCCTTCAGCGACCGGGACGTGGTCGCGTTCCTCGAAGCCGCCGGCATCACCGATCCCGAGACCGTGCTGGACGATCCGCGGTGGGTGGAGTGGCGTGGCGGGCCCGCTCACGACTGGAGCTCTGCCTGAGCACCTGGTTCAGCCGAGGACGCCGAAGGCGGTGTCGGGGCGGCAGTGGGTGCAGGCGGGTATTTGCTGGCGCAGGGCGTCCAGTGCCTGCTGGCGGGTGGCCGGCTTGCAGCGTCCGCTCTTGGCGGCGGCCCAGCAGTCGCCGGTGTGCACGAAGTCGATGTTGCGCGTGTTGAGCCCGTGCTCGATCAGCCACTCCGGTGGGGAGGGTCGCATTTCCTGCGCGCGCCGCTGTCCGTCTTCGCGTTGTTGCTCTGCTGCGATCCACGAGTCAAGCTGATCGAGTGCGGCTGCTGCCTGCTGCACCACCACCCGGCGCGCGAAGCGGAGCAGTTGAAGCCGCGACGGTTCCTCGTCCATGCCCGCGCCTCACCGAAGCAGGCGGCAGGTGCGCCAACTGCGCCCGGAGCGGGACAGCGCTCCGCGCTCGGTTTCCAGGTGGCGCAGGTGATAGGCGATGGTGGCCGTGCTGTTGAGGCCGGTCTCCGTGGCGATCTGGCGAACCGTCGGCCCCTCGCCGGTCTCGGTGATCCAGCGCCGTACGACACCGAGGATCTGTTCCTCGCGCTCTGTGAGATGCGCGGGCCGTGCCCTCACGGCCTCGTCTCCCGCGCGTGGGCCTGGTGCCGCAGTTCGACCCGGGCGGCCGGCGTCCCGGCCGGGCTGTTCCAGTAGGGGTGCTCCAGCAGCCTGCCGGACAGGATCAGCAAGCGGCGGCGCAGCAGGGTGTAGCCAGCCGGGTGTGGTGCGGCGAGGGCCGCGTACGCGCGGTGCCAGGCCACCTGGAGCTGTACGAGGTCGTCGGGGAAGGGGTGATACTCCACGCATTTAATTAGGCCATACGTTCGATTCTTTAGCCAAGTGCAGACTGCACGTGCCAGTGACGCAATGTAGTGAAAAAATGACATTCCGTGCACGCTTCGATGTGGAGGAGGCAGTCATGGCAGGCGAGGTCACCAAGACCAAGGAAGCAGTCAGCGACACCTGGATCACAACCAAGGTCAAAACCGACCTGATGACCGAGAAGGGGATTCCCGGCTCGGACATCAAGGTGGAGACGAACAAGGGTGTGGTGTCCCTCTCCAGTGACGTAGAGATCACCCACGCACAGAAGGAGATGGCCGTCGCCATCACCAAGAGGATCAAGGGCGTCCAGGCGGTCTCAGCCGCTGGCTTGAAGTCTGAGTAAGAGGCGGATTGGCGAAGGGCCCTCCTGCGTGCCGGGAGGGCCCCTCAACCCGCCGCCCCGCCATCGTGAGCGGAGTGCTCGAGGACTACACGTCGGCGGTGTTCTCGATCCAGTCGCGCAGCGGCCGGCCCTGGGTGGTGAGGGCGCGTACCAAGAGATCCGCCGCATGATCTGGGCTGGTCCCCGTCTTCTCCGCCTCACCCTGGCCCGGAAGGATCGGGCACGTGCCTGTACGGCTCTGGTTGCCGGGCCAGGCCCGTCCGCGGGCTCCTGTTCCGACTTTGGCCGACTTCACCCCTGGCCACCGGGGCAGGGGCCCGCACACGCACGACAGACACCCTCGCTTGGCGTTGGTCCGGTCGGGGCGGGGTCCGGTGTGGGAGCGTCTGAGGGCGCACCTCGTGCCCGTAGGCTCCGGGACTGGGCGAGAGTTGGGCTCCCGCGCCCGAGGCCCCTGACGCACTCCCTCCTTGCGGTGTGTCAGGGGCTCTGGCGGTTTAGGTGACAGGGGCGTTGCGGCCAGGGTCCATCAGGGGCCGGCTCTCGCCCAGTCCCAAACGACCGGACCCCCCTCGTGATGTTCGGGTGGGGTGTCGGTGTGGGAACGGCTGACAGCCCCCGTGGTGGCCGTACGCTGCCGCCACCGGGCGAGAGCCACGCACCCGCTGAAGCCCCCGCCGGCGCGCCTCCGCGCCAAGGGGCTGTTCAGGAGGGGCTTGCCGAGGCTCCTCAGGGTGCGTGGCTCTCCCCGGTGCCGAGCCCGACCCGAGTGGGAGCGACGGGGGCCGCTTGCGTGATGGATACCCGTCACGTGGTGACGTGTACTGCAACGCCGTTCGGATGCGTCACACGCCGTCTTCCGGGGTTGCGCGGGGCAGGGACAGGGCCTCCGGACAGCGCCGCCGGCGGCGGGCCGGCGGAGTGGAATTTTGGTGCTCGGTCGAGCCTGCATCGTCAGCAGGGGCTGTCGTGGCATACATCGGACGAGGGGAGCTGTGAGGCTTCTTCGGACAACACGAATCGGTCACAACTCGCAGTGGCAGGTGGCTGGTGGTCGGTGTCTTCAGGGTGCTGATCTGCGGTGACGTCGTCTGGCGGGGTGTTCCGCCGAGCAGTTATTGGGCTTTGCAGGTTCTCCTTGTGTGCATAAGGTGTGCATAAAGTGTGCGTGTGTGAACGGTTCTTGACCGGTCCGTGTCCGCGTTCACTGATTTAGCGACCGGGGGACGCCGTCGCGCAGGGGGAGGGGTGCGCCGTCGTGCGGCGCGCTCGAGGGGCTGACCGCCCGCTGGTGACGGTTCTGGCTGTTGCTTGTTCTTTCCTGATCGTGGGTTGTTCTTCCGGCGTGTGTCTGTGTCATGCATTCGTCGCGAAGAAGGTGGTGCTTTCGTGGGCCGTAAGTCACGGTTTCGGCTGCCCTGGTCACGGGGTTCAGGGTTGGTGACGGCTTCGGCTGTCGCGTTGGCGGTGGTGGCCGGGCTGGGGGTACAGCCCGGGGGGATGCCGCTGCGCAGTGAGCCGGCGTCCGACTCGTATCCCTGGGATGAGGACACGGCTGCGGAGCAGTTGCGGCAGGACCAGTGCCTGATGGCGAATGTGCTGCGCCTGGGCGGCACGTCGATGGCGGCGACCGCGCAGGACGGGTTGAACCAGACGCCGGAAAAGCTGCGTGTAGCGGCCAACCGGAAGAGCTGGGAGCAGACGCCGCTCGCCGTTGCCTACAAGGCGGACAAGGATGCGGCGAGCAAGGAGGGTGCCGCGCTGTCCGCGCTGGAGGCCTCATGGGCGAAGCCGCTGGATGGTCTGGAGAGGCCGGGCGGCGGTGACTTCGGTTCATCCGGATTCGCCTCGCCCCCGAAGGGGGAGCAGTCCTTCCACTCGCAGACCGGTCTGAAGGGGTGGATCTCAGACCGTTACTGGCAGAACGACTACGACTTCTACAACGACGAGACCCCGGCGACGGACGCGAAGACGCTGGCGGCCGTTGACGAGGTGGGCAAGCCCCTGTACGGGCAGGACCCCAGTTCCGTCGGCAAGAGCCGGGAGGAGTTCAACCGGGCTCTTGCCGAGCACTCCGCGTTCGAGCACATGCACGGCTTTGCCCTGGAGCACGCGGGCGCGGACGATGCGCGGATCTTCCTGGCTTCGGGCGGTTTCCCGCGCAGCGCTCCGCAGCCGGGCACGGCGGAGTACCGGATCGCGGTCGAGGACGTGAAGTCCCGTTTCGCCGCGTGCGGCTGGCGTGACCCGCTGGACCCGGACAACGTGCTGGGCGACGTCACCACCACCGCCGCGGGTGAGTGGCAGCAGGAGATCGCCTCCCAGGCCGTCCAGCGCAACCAGATCCTGGACGCGAACAAGGCCGCGGTCGACGCACTGGCCAAGGGCTCGAAGGCCATGGGCGAGATGCTCGGACACTCCTGGGTCGCCGACCACGCCACCCGCTGGCAGGACTACTGGTCCCCGGGCGGTATCGGCTACATCGGTGATGCCCGGCTGACCATCCAGATCGAGGCCGCCAAGGGCAAGTGCCTGGACGTGCAGGGCGCAGGCACGGCCAACGGCACCCCGGTCCAGATCTACACCTGCAACGGCAGCGCCGCGCAGCAGTGGCAGCTGTGGGGTTCCTACGACGGCGGGTACGCGCTGGCCAACGTCAACGCGCAGAAGTGTCTGGAGGTGGCGGGCGGCAACAGCGCCGACGGCACGAAGATCCAGATCGCGAGCTGCACCGGCTCCAAGGCGCAGCAGTGGGACTTCGACATCCGCGCCGCCGGCGAGCTGCGCAACGCCGCCACCAACAAGTGCCTGGACCTGCACTGGTTCGCCGACGGCAAGGACGCCTGGAACTACACCTGCAACGCCTCCACCGCACAGCAGTTCCGTATCGTGCCCAAGGGCCACACCGGTGACGGCACGCTCAGCTACCCGACCACGGCGCAGTTCACCAAGGCGAAGGCGAGTATCACCGCCGCCCAGGCCGGGGCCAAGAGCCAGCTCACCATCCTGAAGGCGCAGCTGGCCGTGGCGCAGAAGGCCGCGACCGCCTCCGACGCCGCCATCCAGACCGCCTACACGACCGCGGACGCCAACGGCGCGCCCAGGGGTCGGGGTCTGCTGGTGGGCCAGCAGAAGGCCCAGGTAACCAAGGGCGCCGTCGCCGCTCTCACCGCGCTGGTGAAGGCCGGTGAGACCGCCGAGGCCGCCACCCGTGCCTCCGCCGGGGACAGCGCGACCATCGCGCAGCGTGCCCTCGCCCAGGCCGCCCAGGCCAAGGCCGAGTTCCGCAAGGAAGCCGCGAAGACCGCCGAGGCACAGGCCAAGGCCGCCGCGGACGCGGCGAAGGAGCACCGGGACAACGCGAAGAAAGCCAAGGAGCTCGCCGAGAGCAAGCTGGCCGACGCGCTGAAGGCCGAGGGGGATGCGAAGTCGGCCGCGGCCGACGCGCACGCCAAGCGGCTGACCGCGGAGGCCGAGGCGCTGACGGCCAAGTCCGAGATGGAGACGGCGGCGGCGAAGCAGGCCGAGGCCGCCCAGCACAAGACCAACGCACAGGCCGAGGCCACCAAGGCCAGTGAGGCCAAGGGCCGCGCAGAGTCGGCGGAGAAGACCGCCGAGGACCGGCGCGATGACGCGGTCAAGGCCAGTGATCACGCCCGGGCCATGCGCAACGACGCCTGGGATGCCCAGCAGGCGGCAGAGGCTGCGCGCGCCAAGGCCGATGCCAAGACCGCTTACGCCGACGCCCTGGACTCCCACGACGGCGCCGACGCCGCCCGTGCGGCAGCGAACGTGGCGGACAAGGCCGCCGACGACGCCGAGACCGCCGCGGGCAATGCCCGCTCCGAGGCCGACGCCGCCACCCAGGCCGCAGCCGAAGCTGATGCGGCCGCGACCCGCGCCGAAGCCGCGGCCAAGCGCGCCCGCGCCGCATCCGACGCCGCCCAGGCCGACAAGCTGAAGGCCGACGCGGCGGTGAAGACCGCGACCGCTGCGGTCGCGGACGCGATCAAGGCGTCCCAGGACGCGGCCGCCGAGGCGAAGGCGGCGGTCAAGCTCGCCGACGAGGCCGAAGCACACGCCAAGAACGCCAGGACCCAGGCCAACGCAGCCAACGCCGAGGCGGGCAACGCACTCGCCGCATCTGCCAAGGCAGCGGGCTACGCGCACGTCACCGCCCAGGCCGCCGCCGACGCCGGCAAGGCGGCCGAGCAGGTCGCGGCTCCGGCCAACGACGCCATCCAGCTCGGCTCTCCCTACGTCGACACCGACTCCGCCGCCGGCCTGGTCGTGCTGACCGGACAGGCGTCCAAGTCGATCGCCGACCAGCAGCAGGCCGTCGCCGACGCCCACGCCAAGAACGCCGCCGCCGAGGCGCAAGCCGCGAAGAACCTCGCCGACCAGGCACAAGGTGATGCCAAGGAGGCCTACCAGCACGCGGCGAACGCCGCTCAGTACGCCGCCGACGCCCGCACCTACTCCAAGGAAGCCCTCGGCTACGCCGCTGACGCCGCAACCGCAGCCTCCAAGGCATCCGCCTCACTGGCCCGCACCATCGAGTACGACCAGCAGGCCACCGAAGACGCCGCAGCCGCCGACAAGGCGGCCGGAAACGCCGAAGGCTACGCCACCCAGGCCCGCGCCTCCGCCGACCAGGCCGCCCTCGACGCCGCAGCCGCCCGCGCCGCGGCCTCCCAGGCCGAACAGGACGCCAAGGACGCCCGCGCCGCCGCCACCCGCGCCGACGCCGCCGCGACGGAGGCGGAACAGGCGGCGAAGGACGCCGACGCATACGCCAAGGAAGCCCAACAGGCCGCCACGGAGACCGAGAACAAGAAAAACGGTCAGCAGATCCAGACGGGCACGATCCTCGACGCGGACGGCCACATCGGCAACGTCTTCTATGTGGTCGACCACTACGAGAACGTCGGCGAGCCGGAGACCCTGTCCAAGACGTCGTCCTGCGGCGACTGGAAGAGCGGCTTCGTCTACAAGGGCGACTGCACCATCACCGCAAGGATCACCTACAAGGCGATCCTCGACCTGTACCTGTGCACCGCAAAAGACGTCAGCCCGGTGTACAACCTCTGTTCCACCGCTGATGCGGTCTACCTCGGCCAGTACCCGTCCGAGGAGATGACCAAGGACGTCACCCACACCATCACGATCGCGGAATTCAACGCGGACATCGACCCGATCGACATCCTCTTCGGCAGCTGGATCGACTGCGGCAAGAAGATCGGCTCCATGCTCAAGATCTCGGGCAGCGGAGGAAACTGGGGCGGCTGCGGCTGGGCCGCCTTCGACGTCGCCACCCTCTTCGCGGGCAAGGCCATCCGACCCATCGCCGAGGCGGTGCGCGCCGTGGATGCCTCCCTGCGCACCGGCATCGGCATTGCCGACGCAATGAAGGCACTACGTACGCTGAACATCGACGCGCGAGCAATGGCGCAGATCGAGCGTTGGGCGGAGATCGCAGAGAAGACGCGTACGGCGTGCCCGACCAAGATTCCACCCAGTGCCGTACGCGGACTGATTGCTGGCGCCACGACCAAGAAGGTCCAAGGTGGCAATACTGGTTGCATTGTAACAGCTGTGGAGGGTCTTGAATCGGCGACAGCGGCCGTTGGCAAGTTCCAAAAGCCAGGAAATATGAGCGGAGCCCTGTATCTAGAAGGGCTTGATGAATGGCTTGCCATATCGAGTGGTCGCGGAAATCTACCCGTTGGCTACATTCGACCTTCGGGTGCAGGTGACTTCTATCATCATCTAGAGGCTCAAGCGGCAGCTGCGATGCACAGAACAGGAAGAATGTACGGGCGCCTGTTCATTAGCGGCGACTATATTTGCGGAGCATGCGCCGATAGGCTCCCGAGGTGGCTTCCTAAAGATGCAATTCTTGAAGTGACCTACCGCACGAGTGACGGAGCGATAAAGACGGTCAAATTCACCGGAGTAGGGTAGAAGAGCGAACGGCCCCGACAGGCTTCCCCTGTCGGGGCCGGGGTTTTCCTTGCGTATTGCGTCGCGAAATCTACTCGATGCGCCCAGATTTCAACCAGTCGAGGCCGGGCAGCTTGTCTAGATAGGCCATGGGATCGGGCCCCTTGCTTCCGATTTGGACCTGTACATAGCCGGACCGAAGCCCCCACGGGGCGTGGTTCTGAAGCGCTGGACCAACATCCGCAATCAATGCATCACCCATAAATACTCGATGCCCGGCGCGCGGCACTCGCCACCCGCGGAAAGAAATCTCCGTCATGGGTGCCAAAATTTCGGACAGTATCCCCTCTTCCACCTCATCGCATGCCCTCCGGGAGATGGCATTGTAGGCTGCTTCATTTAGGGCGTTGTGAATCAAAAATTCCGGAAGGCCCTCTGCGCACTTTCCCCATCCCTCGTAGAGCCATCCCTCGTAAACGTCCATGGGGCTGTCTGGATCGAAAGCCCACACCTCGTCCCCTGCGTCCGTCATGAAGATTGCCTTGTCGTCTCCTACTGCGATTTCATTTGGTTCTTTCATCCTCCTTAGAGTCATGAGGGGCCTTGTCCATTGGGAGGAAAGTTCATGCCAATCCTTCAACGGCTCAGGCAGCCATGCATACGAGCCCGGCAAGCGGCTTGGTGAGGCATCGGGTGATCCATACCAACTGGTGAGGAATTGCGTCATGTTGACGCTCATGGGGTCAATCATGAGGCGATCATCTCACGGATGCGATGGGGAATATGGGTCCCACTTGACACACCTTCGCTTTAGAGGTCATCCCATTTGGTGTGTTCGACTCCAGGCGTGGGGACCGTTGAGCGGCTGGTGCTTCCCAATGCTGAAGTCAAGCCGCAGTGGTGACGGGCGGTGCCACCTGGTAGCACCTTCGGTCACGGATCAGCGCCCAGAGCACGTTGACTCGGCGCCGGGCCAACGCAAGGACGGCTTGGACGTGGCGCTTCCCTTCCGCGCGCTTCCGGTTGTAGAAGGCTCGGGAGTTGGGGTCGTGCTGGATGCTGATCAGCGCGGAGCCGTAGAAGACCCGTTGCAGGCGTCGGTGGTAGCGCGTGGGCCTGCGTCATCGAGGCCGGCTCCCGCGCGGTGCAGCTCGGCTTCGCGGCTGACGGCGACCCGCAGGAGATCGCCGAACGCGCGGTTGCCGACATGCAGGGCGCCCGGGACCGGGGCCTGGCCGACCGGGATGCGCCGCCGATGGACCTGCTGGACTTCCTGGCGAACACGCCCGCCGAACCTGAGTGGGTGATCCCGGGCGTGCTGGCCCGCTGGGACCGGCTGATCGTCACGGCCGGGGAGGGCGGCGGTAAGTCGCTGCTGCGCCAGATGCTCATGCGCGCCGCCGCAGGCCTGCACCCGTTCAAGCGCGTGAAGGTCCGGCCCGTCAAGGCGCTGCTGGTCGACGTCGAGAACAGCCAGGCGCAGGCCCACCCATGGCTGAGCCAGATGCACCAGGCCGCGGCCGAGGAAGGCGTGCCGATCGGGCCCGGGCAAGTCACGATCGAGATGCCCGAGCGGGGCCTGGACCTGACCAACCCCGCCGACCGTGACAAATCTGTTGCTGATCACTCCATGAGCGAAGCGCTGACCTGGGGATCTGGTGATCATTTCCGGACTTGTGTCTGTGGTGTGGCGCGGCTCTGAGCTGGTGTTTTGTGGAGCTGCAGAAGCTGGGGAGGTCCTGAAGTGCGAGTTCAGTGATCCTCTCGGAATGTAGTGATCGGCGTGGGATTTCCTTATGTCTGCGTGGCTGGACTGGAGCGGTGACGGCCCCTGACGGCCTGCCACTTGGTCGAGTGAAGACACACTGCGGCGGAACGCTCCCGGGGACACCCGGCGTAGTGCGTACATGAACGAAGTGCGCGTAAGCCGGCTGGCCTGCTCGACGTCGCGGCCACCGCGCTCGACGTTCAGCAACTGCTCGCCGACCGGTGCGACGGCGAGCAGCAGAGCACACGACCTGGGACGCGGGCGGCGTTTGGCTGCGCTGCTACCTGGACCTGCACCAGCAGCTCACCTAACACGGTTGCGGGGAGATGTCCCGGGGTGAGCGCCGCGAGCACCCGTTCACCTCCGTGGGCAGCCGGAAACCCGATGCCGGAGAGGTAGTCGAGGGCGACGTCGGTGAGGAATGCCTTGGGGAAGTGGCGGGCGACGCCGCGGCGGCGTGCGTCTAACGCCGCTTCCAGTACAGCTTTGGCGGCCGGGGTGCCGCTCTGGTAGCGGTGCAGGAGTTCAAGGGCTCCGGCCACGGCCTGTATCAGGCGTCCGTCGGCGCTGGCACGGTTGAGGGCGTCGGCCAGCAGCCGGTTGCCGCCCTCGGCGAGGGCGTTCGCAGCGGCCAGAGCCGGAGCGTCGAACGTGTCGGGGACCGTGAGGGCGCGGCGTTAGCAGTTCCCCGACCCGGCTATGCGGGTCCGGCCCGCTCTGGGTGCGCAGCGCGGTGTACTAAGCGGCGTACTTGGGCCACAGCGTGCCCAGCACCAGCACCGGCCCACGCTCCGGCTGGACGAGCAGACTGTGCGCGCGGCCGCGACCCGTTCGCCGGTCCTCGGGTCGCCGAGGTGGTGCTGGGCCTCGTTCAGCCAGACCACGGTCCGTGGCCGAACGCGGTGCAGGTCGTCGAGCGCGGTCTCGGCGCGGGTTGGGTCGAAGGGATGCCACAGTCGCCCCCCTTCTCGGCCAGCACCTGGACGGCTTCCCAGCAGGCCCGTGTCTTCCCGGTGGAGGATTCGCCGACCAAAACCAGCATCCGGCTGTGGTTCTCCACGGCCTCGCGCACGGCGTTCGCCAGTACCTGTCGTGCTCGCGGGGCACATAGCCGGGCAGGGCCCGCTGCTCCGGCGAGCCGGAACCGGCCGGGTGGACTTCCAGAGCGTGCGGCTCCCACTCACCGATCGGCCTGCCCCGGCCCCAACCCGGACCCCGCATCCGAGGCCGCCGCGGTCCGCTGCATCTCCGACAGCCGGTTCTGGTGTTCAGCCACCAACTGGTCGATGAGGCGCAGCGCCTGGCAGCTAGCTAGCGGGACGGCGTTGGGAGGTTGGGCACCGGGCCGAGCGCTGATTGAATGTTCCAGTGATCGAATTAGTGGGTTTCCTCGTAGTAGCTGGGCTGGCGGCATGGTTGTTTCATCGGAAGGCAAGGCAGCGTGCAGACAGTTCCGGTCAGGGAAATATGGTCAAGGTTCCCTGCATGCTCAGCCATCCCTCGCTCGAAGGTCGGTGGCTTCGGGGGCGGATGTTGATTGGGCCCTCCACGGTGGCCTGGGAGCCTCGGACCAGGGCTGGTGCGGCGCTGTCACTTCCGGCAGGGCTCCAGCAGGTCAGCGTCCGCTCCCCCTCGCTGCGCGAAGCAGTGAAGATCAACGGTGGGTCCAGGATAGTTGAGTGCAGCTCCTCCGAAGGCACTGTGCTCATTGCCCTGATGCCGAATGAATTGCATCTCGTACTCGCTGCCCTGAGGGGGTGATCAGTGCAAGGTTCTGGAAGAAGGCTCAGCGGGCGATGCGCGACGTGGTCGCCCGGCAGCCTCGGTACTTCGCACACTGGACCTGCACGAAACCGGTCGTCAGATGAGACCAGAGCAGCAAGAGCCGTATGACGGGAGACTGGATGTACGGATCTGTGGTAGCCCGAGGGCGCGCCCTCGGGCTACCCGACCAGTTTAGTTAGCTGATGGCTTGATAGCCCTGCCATCCGTCGCTGACCTTGGACAGGGTGCTGCTGCCACCGCTGATATCCAGGTAGTTCCACAGGACGTTGTCGCTGCGGGTGAACCACAGGTCAAATGCCTTGCCGCTGTGGTTGGCGTCTCCGGGCGAGGTGATGAGGGGCGTGTCGGTGGTGGTGAAGTCGTGGCCAGTCCGGAGCTTGGCGGACTGGTCGGCAAGGCCGTCGCCGTCATCGCCGGTGCCCCGGTAGACGTAGAGGTCGCCGGTGCTACGGTCGCGGGCGCCGAGGTCGACGCGGCCGTCGCTGTTGGTGTCGCCCGGGGCGAACAGGTCCGTTCCCTTCCAGCTGTCGGGGCCGATGAGGATGGGGTCGCGGTCGGTGTCGAGTCGGTTGTCCGGGGCACCGAAGTACAGCCACAGCAGGTCGCCCTGCCGCACCAGCAGATCGGGGTAGCCCGGGATGTCGTTGACTCCGTCGTTGTCGACATCGAGGGGGCCGTCGACGTCGCCGATGGCGAGGATCTCATCGGCGTCCTTCCAGTGGTTGTTGCCCGGGTCGTACACAGTGAGTTCACGCTGGTCGTCGTCACCAGAGCAGCTGCTGCAGGCGTAGCCGGAGCCGTTGTTGGGGTGGATCCACAGTCGGCCGGCGTTTCCGGTGTCGTCGTGCTTGAGGGAGATAAGGTCCTCGTAACCGTCGCCGGTCCAGTCGCCGCGGTGGGTGATCTGGGTACCGGTCCAGGAGAGACTCGAGGCAGGACTGGTTGCCTGAGTGACGGTGCCGTCGCCGGCGCCGTAGAAACGGTTGAGGGTGCCGTCCTTGTCGATGCCGTAGAGGTCGGCGTTGCCGTCTCCGTTGATGTCGCCGGGTTGGTCGGCCGTCTTGAGGCCGTTGGCGTAGAAGAGGTAGTCAGCGGTGTCCGACGTGTTGCCAGCCTTGTCGAGGCTGCGCGCGTACAGGTGGTTCGTCCCGGCGGTCGTCGGGGTGAACGGGACGTCGACACTGCCGCCCGCGCTGGCCGGTGCGGCGGTGCGCACGGTCGGATCGGTGCCGGTCCAGTACTGGTACTTGGCGACATCGGTAACGCCTGAGCCGGAGAGGGTGAAGGTGCCCTTGGCGCGTACGCTGCCGGTCACGTCGGGCCAGCCGTTGTCGCCGTCGGGGAACTCTGTGGAGGACACCCCTGGAGGCATGGAGGGGCGAGTGGAGTCGAAGCCGAAACCGCAGGTGGTGGCGGGAGTCCAGGCGGAGTAGGTGATGCCGTCATAGGCGCGGGCCTTCCAGACGAAGCTGCCGCGCGCGACGACCTCCTTGGCGGCCAGTGCGGTCTTGGGGACGAGGGCTTTGGCGACCGAACCGGATGTGGCGGATACGGTCTTGGCGTAGATCTGGGCGCCGCCGGAGAGGTCGTTGCTGCCCCACAGGCGAAATTCCGTCGTGACGGTGCCGCCGTCGGCGTCGGAGACCTTGGCGGTCAGGTAGACGTCAGTGTTGCCGATCACGGTATACGGGGCGGCAGTGTCGCAGCCGCCGACGCTGGGGGAGGTGTCCAGGCCGGTGGGAGCGTTGGGGACAGTGTTGTACTCGGTCGAGAGCACGGCGGATTTGGCGTCGAACTTCTTCCATCCGTACACGTCGGACTCGTTGGAGGCCGCGAGTTCGAAGGTGATGGTGTTCCACTTGCCGGCTGCGGCGTCTTTGGCGCCCTCGGCCACGTTGAAGGCGAGGTTCCCGGCCGGGCAGCTGGAGCTCCATCCCTTGGCATCGGTGACCGTGGCCATCTTCTCCCGCCGAGTGGGCCGGTGGTTCCACGTGGTGGATGAGGTGATGGCGTCGGTGCGCCACAGCTCGACGGGCTTGGCGGTGCAGGACCAGGACCAGGTGTTCTTGATCCGGAACGTGGACTTGAGGACCTGCTTGTTGGTGCTCCACAGGTTCTTGGTGTTCATGCTGAAGTACGAGCGGGCTAGGCCGTTGGTTTCGTTCTCGTAGCCCGCCCGAGCGGTGGTGGTGCCTCCGTTGAACCCTGCACCGTTGAAGAAGGAACTGTTGGGATACTTCTTGTAGGCGATGGTCCACGAGTAGCGCGAGCCGTCGACGTACGGGTCGATGTAGAGCGGGTAAGTAGTGTTTTTACCCGTCATCAGATCGGTGTCGGGGGTGAGCTGGAGGCCGTCGTCCGTGACCGACACGGGCATAGTGGCCTGCTGGGCCCCGCGCCCCGGCTCGAACTCGTCTGCGGGAGGAGGCGGACCGGCGGGCCCGACGTCGGCTGATGCGGCGGACAGCTGTGCTGAGGGCTTGCTGATGGAGCTGTCCCACATGCGCGGGGTGGGCGCGGTGAAGATCTCCTGCCCGGCGGGGTTGACCGCCCTGAGGTTGCCGTCCTCGTCAGCGGTGACGTCCACTCCGTCACCGGACATCTTGTACGTGATCGTCTTCAGATCCGGATTGGCCGCCGCCTTGGCCGACTTCACCACGAGCAGCTGGGCGAACCCGGAGGGTGCAGCCCGCAGCTTGAGATCCACATCGGGCAGCACCCCGGGATAGGTGACAGTGTCGCCGTCGATCGTCGGTCTGGGCAGCGCAGTGGGCCATGTGAGGGAGACGCTGCGGCCGTCCCGGGTGATGGTGGCCAGTGGCCCGTCGCCACCGCCGGAGAACTTCAACCCCACAGTGGCGGCCGCAGGCTGAATCGTGCCGTTGTCGTCCCGGTGAAGGCTGGTGTCGACATCCACCAGTCTGTTGCCCTTGCGCGCCCACTGCGCAGTGGCGTACCGCTCTTCGGTGAAGGTGCCGGAGGGGTTGGCGAACACCTGTGATGCCTCGGTGCGGTGCGAAAGCACCTCAATCGGCTCGCTGGCCTCGGCCGCCTTGGCCAGAGCCTGTGTCTCCTCTGCCGTCTCCCCTGGGGGTCGGGTCAGCGCTGAATCGGCTGAAGACGTGGCGGGTTCCGCCGCAGCAGCGGAAACCGGTGCTAATGCGGTGAGCACCATCGCGGCGGCGGCAAGCGCCGCACGTCCTCGCCATGACTGTTTGCCTCTTGTCCGACGGAATCCCATTGCATCCCCCTTTACAGATTCCACGCATGTCAGTGCGCACCATACAACCCGTCGAAATTCTCATGGAACAGCCTTTCATTGCGAGAGCGGAATGGGCGGATATTTCCAACTAGTCATGATTGCTCCTTCTGTGCCCGCCGGAAGGCTGGGGGCCGAACTGGGGCTTCGGCGCGCCGACTTGCATTTTCCTCTCGCAGGACCTAGTGGCCAGAATTCACCTATGTCCATGGCCGATTGCATACTCGTGCTGTTGGAGTTCCCGTATTTCGATGTTAGATTCCGTCCGATCTGCATCTTTGTGAACATCCTGCGGGGGAAATGATGTCCGGTTTGCGGGTGAATTCCATATGCCGTTCAGGCCGAAGGGTTGGGAGACGCGTACGGGCGGTGCGATGGATAGCCTTATCGCTCGTGGCCTACCTCGTCACCAGTCTGCTGGGCGGCCCCGTGGCCGCGGCGGCGGAGCTGTCGCTGGCCAAGCTGAAGAACCCTGATCCGGTTCCCGTCGCGTCGGCGAAGAAGCACCGGATCTCCCGCCCGGATCAGGCGGCTGCCCACCGCTGGACATCCGGCTCGAAGCCGTCCTGGCCCAAACCCGGCACCGCCACGCTTACTGTCCCGGCACGCGGCAGCACCAAGAGCGCGGCTGGCACGCTCCCACTGCGTGTCGCCCTCCACCAGGGCACGGCCGGTAAGCAGACCGCGACTGCACTCTCCGCGCCCCGGAGGGCACAGGTCCAAGTGCTGGATGAAAAGGCCGCTAGAGAAGCGGGTGTGACCGGCGTACTGCTGGCAGTACGCCCACTTCAGGGTGGCAAGGGAAGGCTCGATGTCACCCTCGACTATTCCGGCTTCCGGAACGCCTACGGCGGTGACTGGGCCTCGCGTCTGACGCTGCACCGTCTGCCGCAGTGCGCACTGACCACTCCCGAGGCCAAGGACTGCCGTGCCCTGGCTGCTCTGAAAAGTGACAACAACGTCAAGGCAGCGACGCTGTCGGCCACCGTCCCCGTTGGTGCGGCGAATGAGGGCTCATCGTCCGCTGTGCCGGTGACGAAAGCACCTGCCGCGATGCGTTCGGCGAGCGGTCTGACGGCGAGTGCCGACACGGTCCTGGTGGCCGCCACGGCCACCGCCGCGGGCCCGTCGGGCAACTTCACTGCCACCCCGCTCGCTCCGTCGGCATCCTGGGCCGCAGGCGGATCCAGCGGCAGTTTCTCCTGGGACTACGACATCGACACCCCGGATGTGCCCGGCAGTGTCGTGCCGGACCTGAGCCTGTCCTACAGCTCCCAGTCCGTAGACGGACGCACTGCGGCCACGAACAACCAGGCCAACTGGGTCGGCGATGGCTGGTCGATGGAGCCCGGCTTCGTCGAGCGCCACTATGTGTCCTGCTCCGACGACACCACGGGAAGCAACGGCACCGACAAGAGCGGCGACCTGTGCTGGAAAAAAGACAACGCGGTCCTCAACCTCAACGGTCGATCCAACGTGCTCGTCAAGGACGACACCAGCGGTGAGTGGCACCTGGAGAGCGACGACGGCACCAAGATCGCCAAGCTCGCCGACAGCGACCGTGCCAACGGTGACGACAACGGCGAGTACTGGCGGGTTACCACCCCGGACGGCACCCAGTACTACTTCGGCTACAACCGCCTGCCGGGCTGGGTCAACGGCAAGGCCGAGACCAACTCCACCTGGTCCGTACCGGTGTTCGGCAACCAGACCGGCGAGCCCTGCCACGCCGCCGCGTTCAAGGACTCCTGGTGCCGACAGGCATGGCGATGGAACCTCGACTACGTCGTGGACCCGCACTCCGACGCCATGGCCTACTACTGGAACAACGAGGCGAACTACTACGGCCGCAACGTCAATCCGGACACCAGTGCCTCCACCGCCACCGCCTACGACCGCGGCGGCTACCTGGACCACATCGAATACGGGCTGCGGTCCGACTCCGTCTACAGCCGGAAAGCTGCGGCCAGAGTCGACTTCACCGTCGCCGAACGCTGCCTGAGCGGCTGCGACTCGTTCGACAAGGACCACGCGAAGAACTGGCCCGACGTTCCATTCGACCGGTCCTGCAAGTCGGGCGAGGAGTGCAAGGACCGCTACTCGCCCTCGTTCTGGACCCGTAAGCGGCTTACCAAGATCGACACGTCCGTGCTGAGCGGGGGTGCCTACAAGAGCGTCGATTCGTGGACGCTGGCGCATCAGTTCCCGTCCACCGGCGACGGGACGGATGCGGCACTGTGGCTG
The DNA here is from genome assembly GCF_044745865.1 of Streptomyces sp. NPDC086787. Lineage (NCBI taxonomy): Bacteria > Bacillati > Actinomycetota > Actinomycetes > Kitasatosporales > Streptomycetaceae > Streptomyces > Streptomyces sp. NPDC086787. The sequence goes on from NZ_JBIVBC010000030.1 coordinate 18,749, forward strand.
GCCTCCATCACCCGCACCGGGCACACAGGCACGGGCGATGTGTCCTTGCCCGCGGTGACCTTCAAGGGTCAGCAGCTCGCCAACCGCGTGGAAGGCGCTACCACAGGTGGCGATCCGGACCCGGTGCCGCCGCTCGTGCGCTACCGCGTCTACGGAATTGACACCGAAGCCGGCTCCACCATCGGCGTCACCTACTCCGAACCCGACTGCAAGGCCGGCGACGTTCCCACGCCCTCCTCCAACACTCGCCGCTGCTATCCGGTGATGTGGTCACCGCCGGACGCACCAGCCGCCGACTATAAGCCGTACCTGGACTGGTTCCACACCTACCTGGCCACCCAGGTCCTGGAGGCCGACAACACCGGCGGAGCGCCGGTGAAGGAGACCGACTACGCCTACCTGGACGGCATGGCCTGGGGCAAGGATGAGGACGAGTTCACCAAGGCCGAGTACCTCACCTACGGCGACCGCAAGGGGTACGGCCGCGTCCAGGTCCGTACCGGTGCTCCGGCGTCGGACAAGCAGACGTTGACGGAGTACCGGTACTTCCGCGGGATCGACGGCGCCGAGGTCGTCGACCACGAAGGCGTCAAGGTCAACGACCACACCGCGTTCGCCGGCATGACCCGCGAGGAAGCCGCCTACGACGGGGTCGGCGGAAAGCTGCAGAAGGCCACCAGTTACGTCCCCTGGCGCTCAGCAGCCACCGCCACGATGACCCGCAGCGGTCTGCCTGCCCTCAAGGCGTACGCCACCGGCACCCAGGAGGAGAGAGCCCGCACCGCCGTCGGCGATACCTGGCGCGCCACCCGCATCGTGCGCACCTTCGACGACTACGGACTGGTCAAGACCGAGTCCGAGCTCGGCGACACAGCCAAGACCGGTGACGAGAAGTGCGCCACCACTGCGTACGCCCGCAACGCGGACAAGAACATCCTCACCCTGGTCAAGGAAGTCCGGACGGTCGCGGTCGCCTGCGACACGACGCCGCAGCTGCCCGTCGGCCTGATCTCCGTCGAACGGCACTACTACGACAATGCCGCCAGTCTGGACACCGCCCCGGCCAAGGGCGACGTGACACGCCTGGAGGAGCAGGACGAGACGGGCACCGGCTACCTGACCACCGCCACCCACACCTACGACATCCACGGCCGTGAGCTGACCGAGACCGACGCGGACAACAACACGACCACCACCACGTACACGCCGCTCACGATCGAGGCTCCCACCTCGATGACCGTGACCGCACCCCTCCAGACCACGAAGACCGAGTACGACCCGGCCCGGGGCGTGCCCACGGCGGTGATCGACGCCAACGGCAAGCGCACCGAAGCCGTCTACGACGGCCTGGGCCGCACGCTGCGGATGTGGAAACCCGGCTGGGCCAAGGCCGATCACCCGGCCCAGCCTTCGGCCGAATACAGCTACACAATCTCCAAGACCACGGCCAACGCAGTGTCGACGAAGTCCCTGCAGTACGACGGCTCGTACGCTGTCAGTTATCAGCTCTACGACGGCCTGCTGCGTGCACGCGAGACCCAGGCCCCGGCGATCGGCACCTCCAACCGGATCGTGACCGAGACGCTGTACGACACGCGAGGCTGGGCTTGGAAGACCTACGCTGCCTACTACGCCGACGGCGCGCCCGCCACAAGCCTGAAATCAGCAGCCGACAACGCGGTGCCGGCGATGGCGGAGAACCTCTACGACGGTCTGGGTCGCGTCACCAACGCGATCGCACGCAACTACGGCGACGAGCGGTACCGCACCAAGACCGTCTACGAAGGCGACCGCACCACGGTGATCCCGCCCAAGGGCGGTACAGCCACCACGGTGATCACAGACGCCCGGGGCCGCACGACCGACCGCCTCGAGTACACCGACGCGGCTCGTACCTCGTCGCAGAACACTCACTACACCTACGGCAAGTGGGACGAGCCGCTGACTGTCACCGACCCGGCGGGCAACATCTGGACGTACACCTTCGACGCCCGCGGTCAGCAGACCGACGTCGACGACCCCGACAAGGGCAAGAGCCACACCGCCTACGACAAGCTCGGCCGTCCCGTCTCGATCACGGATGCCCGCGGCGTCACCCTGACCACTGACTATGACGCACTCGGCCGCCGCATCGCGCTGAAGAAGGGGAGCACACTGCTGGCGAGGTGGACCTACGACACCATCGCCAAGGGCCAGCTCACCAGCAGCACCCGTTACATCGACGGCAAGCAGTACATCTCCGCCGTCGACTCCTACAACGACGCCTACCAGCCCACCTCCAGCACCGTCACCGTCCCCGCCGAAGCAGGCGCCCTGGCCGGCACCTACACCTGGACCTACGGCTACAACGCCTACACCGGCCAGCAGGAATGGACCAAACACCCAGCCGTCGGCAACCTTCCCAGCGAACGCCAGACGACCGTCTACGGTGAAGGCAACCTCCCGCAGAAGACCACCGCCGGCGCCATCACTCTCGTCAACGCCACCAGCCACGACGTCTTCTCCCGCCCCGTGCGCACCGAATACGGCACACTCGGGAAGAAGGTCTACAGGTCTCAGTCCTACGACGAGTTCACCGGCCGCCCGACCCGGCAGACCACCGACCGCGACCTCGCCCCGCAACGCATCGACGACGTGACCTACGCCTACGACGACGCGGGCGACATCACTGGCATCACCACCGCCAGCGGCCAGGGCACCGGCAAGACGACCGACACCCAGTGCTTCACCAACGACGCCCTGGGCCAGCTGACCGAGGCATGGACCGCGAAGACCAACTGCACCACCCAACCCTCGGGTACCAGTGTGGGCGGTCCCGACGCCTACTGGCAGACCTTCACGTACGACCCGGTCGGCAATCGCACCAAACAGACCGACCATGGCACCGGTGCCTTCGCCGGTGCCGACGCCACAACCACCTACACCCACAACGACGATCCCAAGGACGGCCTGCCGCACGCGGTGCAGACCGCCACCACCACCGGCGGTGCCAACAACGGGCAGAAGAGCACCTTCGCCTACGACGACGCGGGCAACACCACCACACGCACCATCGGCGCCGCCACCCAGAACCTCACCTGGGACGACGAAGGACACCTCGCCACCCTCACCGACTCCGGGAAGACCAGCAGCTACCAGTACGACGCCGACGGCAACCGCCTGATCACGAAGGACGCCGACGGCACCCGGACCCTCATCCTGCCCGGCAACAACGAGCTGAAGATCAAGGCTGACGGCACCAAGGAAGGCATCCGCTACTACACACACGAAGGCCAGACCGTCGCCGTCCGCACCAGCAACGGCTTCTCTTTCCTCATCCCCGACCAGCAGGGCACCGCCATGGCCGCCATCGCCATGACCACCCTCACCGTCACCCGCCGCAAACAACTCCCCTTCGGCCAACTCCGCTCCACTCAGGCCGAAACCATCCCCGGCACCCGCGGCTACGTCGGCGGCACCGCTGACCCCACAGGCCTGGTCCACCTCGGCGCACGCGAATACGACCCCACCCTCGGCCAGTTCCTCTCCGTCGACCCCGTCATCAACCTGGACAACCCAGGCCAGATGAACGCCTACAGCTACGCCCACAACAACCCCGTCACCAAATCCGACCCCACCGGCGAGTGCGCGGGACCAGACTGCCCGACCCGCAACTGCCCCTACTGCCTGAACTCGACCCCAGGCGACAAGAACGGAACTGACAGGGCTAGGAGAGACCGCCCAGGCTCGGGCAGCACCCCCAACAACACCAAGGCGTACGCCAAGAAGTACGCCACGCAGTACAAATCCGACGTGGCCGCCGCCTCCCACTACAACCCACAGGCAGCAGCAGCACGAGCCAAAGCCGAGTCCGCTGCGCGAGCCGAAGCGCAAGCAATAGAAAGAGCAAAGGCCCAAGCTGAACGTCGAAAGAAGGACGGCATCTTCGGTAGCATCATGAAAGGCCACTTTGGTGATGCTTGGCAGAACACCAAGGACAAGGTGAGTGACAAGCACTGGTTGATCGACAAGGGGGTGGGAATCATTGCAGCAACCGGCACAGCCTTCTGTATTGCATCGGTCTATTGCGGTGCCGCACTCTTAGTGGTGGGGTCGGCTGCACTATTCACCGGCGGATTGGCAGCGCACTACGCCGTGTCTTCGGATGAGGAGCGTCACGAAGGTATGTCCAAGTACCTTATAGGAACCGCTAAAGCGGAGGGTGAGGGGATTCTCGCCGGAAGTTTGTGCGGAAGAGGAGCTGGCGGTTGCTTCGTCATGGGGCCCAAACCTGGGTTCCCGCTCGAAGGAACGAGTCGCTCTAAGCTAGTAGGCAATTCCGTATCGATCGTGGGCAGAACAATTAAGGACTGGATGTCCCCCTGACGTAGCCGACCGCGTCCCGCCATCGGCTACGACGGGACGCGGTCGGTCTAGCCGCTACGGAAATATGAGGCTCGTGATGCCTGAAAAGTCATATCCGCGACTCATGAATGGCTGGAGCATTCCACCCGTGGCATGTTCTGATGAGGATTGGATGTCGCAGTACGATGCAGCCCGAGCACTTGGCATTTCTGTATGGCGGGTTGGTTGGCGGCTGGCCTGTGGACACCTGACGCCCGCCCACAACTATGCGGGGGAAGCGGGCGTCACCCGCGACAGTGTTGCCAATGATTGTAAGTGGATCGCAAGCGCCTCATTTACGGCCAAGAGTTGGCGTGTGCTCAAAAACACTCTCCGGTGGATTTAGAGTTCCACTCTGCTGTGTACGTGGCGTCTAATAGGACTCCGTTAGGTCTTCCTGTTTGCGCTGAGACCGCGTTTGAGATCTCGTCGTAGGACAATCGATCGGTGACGCGCCCCTTGAATCGTGACTGCTCCCTTGAAGAGCTTGAACGCGACCGCTGGCCAGCCCCGTCAGCCGACGACACCCGTCTTGTCGCTACTGCGCTTGCCTTGCGGCGTCGGCCGATCGGCGAGCTGACCGTCGAGGACATGCGCTTGTTGATCGGGCAGGACATCGGCCTGCCCCACCTCCTGCCACTGGCACTGGAGGTACTGCGGGACAACCCGATGGCAGAGGGGCACATGTACGAAGGCGATCTGCTGTCCGCGGTCCTCACCAGGAACCCATCAGTCTGGGCCGAGTGTTCCGAACTCAGCCGAGAACTTCGCGTGATCGTCTTGAAGCTGACCGGTTTGCCCCCTGACCTGCAGCGAAAGGTTGAACGCTTCCTGGCTCCATAGAGCACCGACGCAGGACGGTCCCCATCGAAGGGAGGGCCGACAAATCTACGGAACGTCTCGCAGGAGCAAGCGCGGGCCCGGACGCGTCGCTGGTCGGCCACGGGTGAGTCTGCGGACCATAATGCCGATCATCGCCCAGCGGATCATGGTCTCCGACCGGGCTGGGCTGCTCTCGTAGTCACGCGCGAGACGGCGGTGAGCGGTGAGCCACGAGAAAGTGCGCTCAACCCCCATCTCTTGGGCTGGACCTGGAATCCGCGCTGGTCCGGAGCTTTGCGCACGATCTCCAACTCACGGCCGAGGATCGTGCTTGACCACTCCACGAGGCGGCCGGCGAAGCCCTGGTCCGCCCAGATCTTCTGCACGCCCGGATGATCAAGGCGGGTCCACAGCAGTGAACGCTTCGCGCCATCGCGGTCCTGGATGTTCGCCGCGACCACGTGAACTGCCAGCAGCAGGCCCAGAGTGTCCGTGACGATGAACCGCTTGCGGCCCTTCACCTTCTTGCCCGCGTCGAAGCCCCGGCTGTCGGCAGGGACCGTATCGGCCGTGCGCACGGACTGCGAGTCGATCAGCCCGGCGCTCGGCTCCGCGTTACGGCCGTCAGCCTCACGGGCCCGGCCACGCAACGTGTCGTGGACCCGCTCGACGGTGCCGTCGTCATGCCACCAGGTGAAGTACCAGTACACAGTGGGCCAGGGCGGGAAGTCCTTCGGCAGCTGGCGCCAAGCGCACCCGGTCCGTACTACATAGAAGATCGCGTCCACGATCCGCCGACGTGGGTGCTTCTCCCGCCGTCCGCCCTTCGGCCCGACCCTCGCCGCCGGCAGTAATGGCTCGACCAGAGCCCACTGCTCATCCGTCAGATCCGACGGATACCCGTCCCCAGAGCCACTCACCCAAGGCCCAACGACCCCTCCCGCCCCGGGACACGACAGATCTCAAACACGGTCTAAGGTTATCGGCTACTGCCGTCGGGGCGGTCTCATTGGGCGTTCGCGTTCTCATTCGTCCCCCGCCCGCTTCTTCTGCGCCTGTATACGTTCCGTGTGATGAGGGCCGCGCACCGCGCACGCGAGTGCGATGGGGAGAGACGCAAGTTCCCATCCACGGGGGAGTATGAGGTAGGAGAGGGTGCCGAAAAACGCAGAGAACTGCGATTTGAATGAGACGCTCCTGGTTCATGGATGCACTTCCGGCGGCGTTTCGAGGGCATTAGCTCGGGCCGCCCGGGGAGAACCTTCGGGCGGCCCGAGCATACGTGGACGTCAATCCACGGTGTTGACGGCGGGTCTACCAGTGCCGGCGCCACCAGCTGCGGTGTGCACGGTGTCTACCGGAGGGTCGGTGGGCGGTTGAGCGGTCCGCGCGCTCCAGTTCAGCGGCGCCGGTCGAACCAGCGGGCAAGCAAGTAGACCGGGAGCATCCCCACCGGATAGAGCACCATGCGCCAAGCGTCCGGGGCCAGCCACGTGACAATCGACATGTACACCGTGAGCACCGCCAGACTAGCCGTCAGGAATTTCGGGCCCCAGACGCGCGCAAAAATGCTGTACTCAGACTTCGAGTCATTCATCGAGAATCTCCATGGAATTCGATGCTTACCCTGCAGCGGGCGTTGTTGTCCACTCTCCGGGTGGGGCGCTCACAGAACTGTGCGCTGTGAGCGCCCCGTCGGTCGACCTCGCTTCCCGCCGATCAGCAGGAAGCGTGGCATTCACCTGATCCGTTTACCAGCGCCACCGCCCTCGGTGCCTGCCGTGCCCGCGGAAGAAGCTACGACCGATAAGACCACTGAACAAGCCTATGCCGTACCCCTTCTGATAGGCGCCCATCGCACCACGTCTGCTCGCGTGATGCCACCCTCTATGGGAAACGGAATAGTCGAGAATTCCCGCGGATCCCCAAATGGCTGCGCCCGCAAGCATGCATCCTAGGCCTCCAGTTCCGGCACACATGCCCGCCATCAGAGCACCGGCACCTACGGCGATGCCGACATGTGCTGCGAAGCGCAGATGCGATCCCAGGTTGTGCTTGCGCGCCCAGTGCCTGGCGCTGTGGAACCATCGCCGCGGATGCCATCCCCATTTCCGGGTCTGTCCAGTGAACGGTGTAACTGGGTTGGTGTCGTGGGTCAGATTCGGTTGTGGGTGAGGCGGCCGTCGAAGGCGATGTCGAATGCCTG
>NZ_JBIVBC010000031.1:0-24746 GCF_044745865.1 Streptomyces sp. NPDC086787
TTTGGCACGCTGTTGAGTTCTCAAGGAACGGACGCTTCCTTTGTACTCACCCTCTCGGGCTTTCCTCCGGGCGCTTCCCTTCGTTCTTGCGTTTCAAACTCTATCAGTGATTTTCCGTCCCTCTGACCACCGTTCCGCAGACATGCGAAAGGAGACCCGAGATTGGGATCTGACCAGTTTGGTGCTGCTGAGTGGGCGCGCCTGTTTCGCGTCGCTCGGCCTCGAGCAGGGGTACGACAGTACACGGGGGTATGAACGGGTCGCAAATCGGCGGGACTGGTGGTCTAGACCACCAGCTGCTAGTTTCGTGCGGAATGCTCACTTCATCTGGCATACGCTGCTGCTCAGAGCGATGCGGCTCCACTTCTGGGAGGCTTCCCATGACCACCGTGACGTCCCCTCTCGCAGGACGCGCCATCGGGCTGGCGTCCGTTCCGGATCCGGTCTTCTCCGGGGCCATGGTCGGCCCGGGGACAGCGATCGACCCCGTCCGTGAGCCGTCCGAGGTGGTCGCGCCCGTGGACGGCGTCATCGTCTCCCTGCACCCGCACGCCTTCGTCGTCGTGGACGACCGAGGACACGGGGTGCTCATCCACCTTGGTATCGACACCGTTCAGCTCAACGGCGAGGGCTTCGAGCTGCTCGTCGGCAAGGGCGACACCGTGGCACGCGGCCAGGCCGTCGTGCGATGGGACCCGGCCGCCGTCGAGGCCGCCGGAAAGTCCCCGGTCTGCCCGGTGGTGGCACTGGAGGCCACGGCCGGGGATCTTGCCGAACTGCGCCAGGACGGCGACGTGAAGACCGGCGACAACCTCTTCCTGTGGGCGTGACCCCCGTGCCGTCGTGAGGACGGACGGCGAGCAGGACAACCACCACGGCGGTGGGATCCGCCGTTACTACCGGAGACGGGTGAGATGGAGACAACGCTGCGAGGCGTCGGTGTGAGCCACGGTGTGGCGATCGGCGAGGTTCGCCACATGGGTACGGCGGTACTGGAACCGCCCGCCAAACAGATTCCGGCGGAGGAGGCCGAGCGCGAGCAGGGGCGTGCCCGTCAGGCCGTGGACGCGGTCGCGGCCGACCTGATCGCACGCGGCAATCTGGCCGGTGGCGAGGCCCAGGCCGTGCTGGAGGCGCAGGCCCTGATGGCGCAGGACCCCGAGTTGATCGCGGATGTCGAGCGGCGGATCGCGGTCGGCAGCACGGCGGAGCGTGCCGTGTACGACGCCTTCGCTGCCTACCGGGAACTGCTGGCGGGAGCCGGCGAGTACCTCGCCGGCCGGGTCGCCGACCTCGATGATGTGCGCAACCGCATCGTCGCCCGGCTGCTCGGGGTGCCCATGCCGGGCGTCCCCGACAGCGACGAGCCGTATGTGCTTGTGGCCCGTGATCTCGCGCCGGCCGACACCGCTCTGCTGGACACCACGCTGGTGCTCGGTTTCGTCACCGAGGAGGGCGGCCCGACCAGTCACAGCGCGATCCTGGCGCGGGCGCTCGGAGTTCCGGCCGTGGTCGCGCTGCCCGGTGCCAGCGAGCTTCCCGAGAGCACGGTGATTGCCGTCGACGGCAGCACCGGCGACATCTTCGTGAACCCGAGCGACGAGCGGAAGGCGCAGCTCGAAGCCGCGTCGGCCGAGCGCCGGGCCGCGCTCGCCGCGTCCACGGGCCCGGGGGTGACCGCCGACGGCCACAAGGTGCCGCTGCTGGCCAACATCGGTGGTCCGTCCGACGTACCGGCCGCCCTGGAGGCGGGGGCGGAGGGTGTCGGCCTCTTCCGTACCGAGTTCCTGTTCCTCGACGACAGCAAGAACGCACCGTCCGAGGAGAAGCAGATCGAGGCCTACCGGGCGGTTCTGGAGGCGTTCCCCGAGGGCCGTGTCGTCGTACGTGTCCTGGACGCGGGTGCGGACAAGCCGCTGGACTTCCTCACCCCCTCGGACGAACCCAACCCGGCGCTCGGCGTGCGCGGGCTGCGGACGCTTCTCGACCATCCCGACGTTCTGCGCACGCAGCTGACCGCGCTGGCGAGGGCCGCTGACGGGCTGCCGGTCTACCTGGAGGTCATGGCTCCGATGGTGGCCGACCGGGCCGACGCCAGGGCGTTCGCCGACGCGTGCCGCGATGCGGGGTTGCGGGCGAAGTTCGGCGCGATGGTGGAGATCCCGTCGGCCGCACTGCGGGCGCGCTCGATTCTCCAGGAGGTCGAGTTCCTTTCTCTGGGGACCAATGACCTCGCGCAGTACACGTTCGCCGCGGACCGTCAGGTGGGTGCGGTGTCCAGGCTCCAGGATCCGTGGCAGCCCGCGCTGCTGGACCTGGTCGCGCTGTCCGCGGAGGCGGCGAAGGCCGAGGGCAAGAGCTGCGGCGTGTGCGGCGAGGCCGCTTCGGACCCGCTGCTGGCCTGTGTGCTGACGGGTCTGGGGGTCACCTCCTTGTCGATGGGTTCGGCGTCACTTCCGTATGTCCGGGCGACGCTGGCCAAGTACACGCTGGCCCAGTGCGAGCGTGCCGCCGCGGCGGCACGGGCCGCCGACGGTGCCGAGGAGGCGCGCGCGGCGGCCCGGGCGGTGTTGTCCGGCGAGTGAGGCGGTGACACCGGCCGTCGGCTGTGGCTTTCCCGGGGCGCCCGGTCACGGATTCAGTGATCGTGCCCCGGTGGCCTGCGGCCGTCTCCGGTCTCCCCGCTCTCCCCGGACTCTCCGGTCTCTCCGGTTTCTGCAGGCTCTCCCAGGTCGGGTGGCACGCAGTAGTCGACGTCGGGCTCGGGTGGGATGACGTCGCCGGTATGGGTGTCCGTGCAGTAGGCGTCGAACACCTCGCCCGCGGTGAGGGGTTCGACACCGTTTCCCCTCAGTCGCCAGCCGTAGACGCGGTCGGCGGTGCCCGGGGCGCTGGTGCGCATGACGAGTCCGCCGGCGCTGCGAGTGGCGATGCCCAGGGCGAGGACGGTGGTGAATTCGAGGGTCTCCGCCTCGTCCAGATGGGGCGTGCTGTCGATGTCGTCGTCGAAGTGGAGGACGGCGGAGACGGTTTCCGGAGGGCCCGAGACGCTGCAGACGAGGTGGCGGTTGCCGGGCGGGGCGGTGCCGAGGATTCGGGCCAGCAGATCGGCGGCCCGCGTGAACGCGGCTCGGCCGATGTCCTCTCCGCAGGTGGGGCAGGGACCGAGGCGGGTCAGCAGGGTGCTCGCGTACTCCCAGGTGGCCCGTCGGACGGCCTCGTCGACGAGGTCGGGCACCAGCTCGGTGAGGGGCTGGCCGTCGTAGGGGACGGTGGGTCCGGTGGCCGCGAGTTGTGCGGTGAAACGGGTGCGGCTGGCCGGGAGGTCCGGGTCCAGGCCTGCCTCCGCGCAGTACTCGGCGTACTCCTCCGGGTCGAACAGGGCCAGGGTGGTGTGTCCGCCTTGTGCCGCCAGGCTCCTGAGCAGGACCTCCATCTGCTCGAGGTAGGCGGTGTGGTCGTCGAAGATGAAGCTGCGGTAGCGCCGCATGGAGCGGAAGTCGTGCTCGTCGGCCAGCAGGCCGATGGTGCCCGCGATTTCGCGGCGCAGGATGTGCCGCATGGTCAGGTGGTCGGTGTGCGCCATGTTTCCCCCTGTGCGCAGTCGATCAATGCTCACTCACGGTAACCGGGGGCACTGACAACGGAGCCCTGTGGAGGCGGTCGCGGACGAGACGGTGCTGAACGACGCAGGTCACGGCGATGGCGGCGCCGAACGTGGTCCAGCCGACGGGGCCGCCGGCGATGGCGGCGGTGACAGCGAGGGGTCCGAGGCTGCGCTGGGCCGACTGGGCGAGTCCGTGCACGCCGAGGTAGGCGCCCTGGGAGGTGTCGGGGGCGAGCGCCACGGAGAGTTCCCAGGAGACGGTGGCCTGCAGCATTTCGGCGAGGGTGAAGGCGATCGCCGAGGCGGTGATGAACACCGTGGCCCGGAAGGCGCCGCCGTCGGCGGAGAGCGCCATCGTGAGGCCACCGAGGGCGAATGCGGCGGCGAGTGGGACCAGCAGCCCCCGGGCGGCCGCGGTGGTGGTGCCGAGGCGGGCGAGCGGGACCTGGAAGGCCACCACCATCACGCTGTTGAGTACCAGCAGGACGGCGACGAGACCGTTGGGCGCGTGGCCGGAGTGGGCGATCCACAGGGAGAGGCCGATCCTGAAGACGGCGTCGTGGAGGCTGAGGACCGTCTCCGTCACGACGTAGGCGAGGTAGGTGCGGTCGCGCCACGGGTTGGCCGGCCGGATCGCCGGGCCGACGTCCTTCGAGGTGGCGACGGTGCGGGCGGGCGAGGGGGGTTCGCCGCAGCGCAGGGTGAGGAGTGCGGTGGCGAGGAACGAGGCGGCGTCTCCGACGAGGAGCCAGCGGTAGGCGCTGGTGGTGCCGAGGGCGAGTGCGGCCGCGGCGCCGAGGCCGCCCAGGGCCCAGCCCGCGTTGGCGACGGTTCGGTTGAGGGCTTGGTAACGGACTCGGTCCGGTCCTGCTACCCGGGTGGCGTACAGCTTGGTCAGGACGTTCGCGGCCCGGTCTCCGAGGGTGCTGACGGCCGAGCAGGCGACGAGCAGGGCGTAGTTGTCGGTGGTGAGCAGGGCGAGGGAGGCGAGGGCGCGGACGAGTTGGAACGCGGTCAGGACGCGGGTGATCGGGAACCGGTCCGCGATGCGGCCGCCCAGGGGTGATCCGGCGATGCCGACGGCGCCGGAGACGGCCGCGAGCGTGCCCACCTGCGCCAGGGAGAGGCCTGAGACGTAGGTGAGGTAGAGGACCGAGACGGCTGCCCACAAGCCGCTTCCGGTGCGGTCGACGAGGGCGATGGCGAGCATCCTGCGCCCGTTCCGGCCTCCTGGTATGCGCTTCGACCGGGTGGCGGCACGGGACTTGGCGTCCACGATTCCCTCGGTTCCCACGATTCCCCCTTGCTCCGGATTATGTATTGATACATAATCAACAACGTGGCAACACAATATGAGATCACTGGCACGACAGCCAAGGGAATTGCCGCGTCGGTCGAACGAGGTGTCGCGGAGGGCGCGTTGGCTCCGGGTGCCGCGCTCCCGCCCGTACGGCGGCTCGCGGAGGAGCTCGGGGTGAGTCCGGGCACGGCCGCCACGGCCTACAAGGACCTGCGGCAGCGGGGCATCCTGGTGACACGCGGGCGCGGCGGGACCGTGGTGGCGGCGGCTCCGGCCGTGGCGTCACGGCGGCCGCCGAGGGTGCCGGAGGGGCTGCGGGAGCTGTCGGGCGGGCATCCGGACCCGGAGCTGCTTCCCGGCCTGGTACCCCCGACCCGGCTGTCGCCCGGCACCCGCTCCCATCGCGCCGCACCGCGGCTGGCGCGGCTGGAGGAGGCCGTGCGGGACTGGCTCCGGCCGGACGGTGTGCCCGTGGAGCACGTCACCTTCGCGCACGGAGCGCTGGATCTCGTCGACCGGCTGTTCTCGGTGGAGCTGCGGCCCGGCGACGCCGTGGCCATGGAGGATCCCGGCTACCACCATCTGCTCGACCTGGTCACGGCGTTGGGGCTGCGGATCGTACCGGTGGCCGTGGACGACGAGGGGATGCGGCCCGACGCCCTGCGGGTCGCGCTGCGTGCGGGGGCGCGCGCGGTGGTGTGCAGCCCTCGGGCGCAGAATCCGTACGGCGGGTGTTTCTCGGTGGCCCGCAGGGACGCGCTGCTCGCCGTGCTGGCGGAGGAGCCCGAGGTGCTGGTCGTGGAGAACGACCACGCGTCCGCCGTCGCCGGTGCCCCCCTGCACTCGCTGACCGTCGCGGGGCTGCCGCGGTGGGTGCATGTGCGGACGGTGAGCAAGTTCCTGGGGACGGATCTGCGGTGGGCCGCGGCGGCCTGTGACGCCGTCACGCTCGCCCGGCACGACGGGCGGCTGCAGCTGTCGTCCGGCTGGGTGAGTCATCTGCTCCAGGAGACCGTGCTCGGGCTGCTGACGGACGACGCCACGCACGCGTTGGTCACGCGCGCGCGGGAGACGTACACGGTGCGCCGTGAGGCGCTGGGCCGGGAGCTGACCGGGCGGGGCATCGTCTCGCACGGGGTGAGCGGGATGAATCTGTGGGTTCCGGTGCGGGACGAGTCGGCCGTGGTGAACGGGCTGCGGTCGTGCGGCTGGTGGATCGCGGCGGGCGCGCGGTTCCGGCTGTCGTCGGCGCCCGGTGTGCGGATCTCCGTGGCTGGTCTGGAGCCGGCCGACGCGGTGCGGCTGGCCTCGGACTTCGCGTCGGTGCTGGGCGAGTCCGAGGCCACCTACGGCGGCTGACCGGTACCTGCGGGGAGGTCAGGCGCGCTTGCGCGCCAGGCTCTCGTAGAAGTCCAGCAGCTCCAGGTTGTCGATGGAGCCCGGGTTGACGGCCTTCTCCAGGGGAGTTCCCTGGAGAAGGCGCTTGACCGGGACCTCGATGCGCTTTCCGGTGAGGGTGTGCGGAATGCCGGGCACCTCGATGACCTCGTCGGGGACGTGGCGCGGGGAGAGCTGTTCGCGGATGGCCCGCTTGATGCGGTTCAGGAGCGCCTCGTCCAGGACCGCTCCCGGCGCGAGGTGCACGAACAGCGGCATCCAGTAGCCGCCGTCGGGCTGTTCGATCCCGATGACCAGCGACTCCTTGATCTCGGGCAGCCGCTCGACCACTTCGTAGATGTCGGCCGATCCCATGCGTACGCCCTGGCGGTTGAGCGTGGAGTCGGAGCGGCCGTGGATGACGACGGAGCCGCGTGAGGTGACGGTGATCCAGTCGCCGTGCCGCCAGACGCCGGGATAGGTGTCGAAGTAGCTGTCGTGGTAGCGGGAGCCGTCGGGGTCGTTCCAGAAGCGGATCGGCATCGAGGGCATGGGGTTGGTGACCACCAGTTCGCCCACCTCGTCGACGAGGGGCTCGCCGCTCGGGTCCCAGGACTGCAGGTCGGTACCGAGGCCCGGTGCCTGGAGTTCACCGGTGTAGACCGGGAGGGTCGGCACCGCTCCGGCGAAGCAGGAGCACACGTCCGTGCCGCCGCTCACCGAGGCGATCCACAGGTCGTCACGGACCTCGTCGTGCAGCCAGCGGAAGCCGTCCGGAGGCAGGGGCGATCCGGTGGTGGCGACGCACTTCACCTTGGCGAGGTCGAAGTCCCGGGAGGGATGCACACCCGCCTTGCGGCAGGCCATGACATACGCCGCCGAAGTGCCGTACAGAGTGGCGCCGGTGCGTTCGGCCACCCGCCACTGGGCGCCCGTGTCCGGATAGCCGGGGCTGTCGTCGTACAGCACGATCGTCGTGCCGGTGAGCAGGCCGGAGACGAGGAAGTTCCACATCATCCAGCCGGTCGAGGTGTACCAGAAGAAGCAGTCCTCGGGGCCCAGGTCGCAGTGCAGTCCGAGTTGCTTGAGGTGCTCGACCAGGATGCCGCCCTGGGACTGCACGATGGCCTTGGGCAGGCCGGTCGTGCCGGAGGAGTAGAGCACCCACAGGGGGTGGTCGAAGGGGACCTGTTCGAAGACGGGCTCGGTGTCGGCGGAGGTCAGCGCCGACCACTCCAGGGCACCGTCCGGTGCCTCGGTGCCGAGGACGGGAATGTGCACGACGGCGCGCAGGGTGGGCAGCTCGCCGCGCAGTTCGGCGACGATCTCGCGGCGGTCGTGCTCCTTGCCCCCGTAGCGGTAGCCGTCCACGGTGAACAGGACGACCGGTTCCACCTGCTGGAAGCGGTCGAGGACGCTGCGGGCGCCGAAGTCGGGCGCGCAGGAGGTCCAGACGCCGCCCACGGCCGCGGTGGCGAGGAGGGCGACGACGGCCTCGGGGATGTTGGGGAGGTATCCGCTGACGCGGTCGCCCGGCCGTACGCCCAGGGCACGCAGCTCGGCGGCGAGGGAACCGACCTGGCGGCGAAGCGCGGACCAGGTGACCGGGCGTGGCTCGTGGCTCTCGTCGACGTACAGGAGGGCGGGTTCGTCCGCGCGGGTCGTCGCGGCGCGCAGGGCGTGTTCCGCGTAGTTCAGCGTGGCCCCCGGGAACCACTGCGCTCCGGGCATCGAGCGGTCGCCGAGCACGCGCGCGTAGGGCGTCGAGAACCGGACGTCGAAGTACTCCGTGACGGCTTTCCAGAACGTGTCCAGCTGGTCGACGGACCAGCGGTGCAGTGCCGGGTAGCCGCCCTCGGCCGGGGCGCCGTGGTGTTGTGCCGCCCAGGTCTGGAAGCTGGTGATGCGTGTCCGGGCGATGCGTGCCGGATCTGGCTGCCAGAGCGGCTGGACGTTCGCGGTCGACATGGGCGGCTCTCCAGGACTGTGCGCGTGGTGGGCGTCGCTCGCGCACGGCCGGGTTGTGCGCGTGACGCGGCTGACAGGGACGATGCCATGTGATCGACTTCTGCACCAGGGCGCCCCGCGCGGTCGCCGTCCTGGCCGGTGCCTTCAAGGCGGGGACCCGGCGTGGGTGAACGGGAGTTGAACGACCCGCGCGTGTGGAGAGCTGAGTGGCAGGGTGAGCAGCATGGACGGTCGTGACCTGGTGCGGTCGGTAAAGGTGGTCGGTTCGGCGGGGGCGGTGGCCCGCGGGTTGCGTACCGTACGGGCGGCGTGGCGCAGAAGGCGCGCGGACGCCGCGGGGCTGCCGCCGCGGGGCGCCGAGCGCGCGCGGGTGCCCGGAGCCGTGCGGGGTGCGGAGCCCGGCCCCGGGGGTGGTGTCATCCGCTTCAGCCGGTTCGAGCTGAGAATTCTGGTCACGGTGAGCGGTGCTGTCTTCTGGGGCTGGGACGGAGCCGGTCCCGAGCCGTCCTACGCGCTCACGGGCCGGTGCCCCGAACCGGACCCGCGGGCGGTGCTGGAGCCGGACACGGATGGCGGCTGGCGGGTCGTGGCGGAGCGGGTGACGGTCGTCGTGTCGCGGCACGGTGCCGTCGAGGTGTGCACGCCGGGCGGTGTGCCGCTGCGGCGGGCGCTGCCGCCGCGCTGGTGGGAGCCGGTCGGTGGCGGCACCGCGCGCTGGTCGCAACGGTCGGAGGTGAGCGCCGACGCGCGCTTCTTCGGGCTGGGGGGCCGGGCGTCGGGACCCCGGCTGCGCGACGGGACGTACCGGCTGTGGAACACCGACCCCGGCGGCTCCTTCGGGCCGGGTGACGATCCGCTGTACATCACCATGCCGGTGCAGCTGGTGGTCGCGGACGCGGCCACGCATCTGGTGTTCCACGACTCCTCGTGGGACGGGACGGTGACACTGCGGGAGGGCAGGGAGGGCGCCGGGTCCGGGCACGACCAGGCCGGGCGCTCCGAGCTGCGGATGGACGGCGGTCCGCTGCGCTGCTGGGTGATGGTGGGCACTCCCGCCCGTGTGCTGCACGCCTGGGCCGCGCTGACCGGGGCGCCCGCGCTGCCGCCCGCGTGGGCGCTCGGTCACCACCACGCGCGGTGGGGCTTCGGCAGCGCGCGGGAGGTCCGGCGGATCGTGGCGGGCTACCGGGAGCGCGGTCTGCCCCTGGACGCCGTGCACCTGGACATCGACCACTACGACGCGCACCAGGTGTTCACCGTCGATCAGAAGCGGTTCCCGAAGCTGCCGGGACTCGCCGACGAACTGCGGCGGGACGGGATCCGGCTCGTGTCGATCGTCGACCCCGCGGTGAAGGCGGCGCCGGGCAACGCCGTGTACGACGGCGGGGCGGCCGTGGACGCCTTCGTGAAGGACGCTTCGGGGCGGCCGGTGCGGGGCGTGGTGTGGCCCGGGGAGTCGGTCTATCCGGACTTCACGCACGCGGACGTGCGTGAGTGGTGGGGAGGGCTCTACGAGGAGCGTCTCGGGCAGGGCTTCGCCGGGTTCTGGCACGACATGAACGAGCCGACGTCGTTCACCGCGTTCGGTGACACGACGCTGCCGCGCTCGGCGCGGCATTCCCTGGAGGGGCGCGGCGGCGACCACCGGGAGGCTCACAACGTGTACGGCCTGTGCATGGCCAGGGCGGGCTACGAGGGGCTGCGCGAGCTGGTTCCCGGTGAGCGGCCGTTCCTGTTCTCGCGCTCAGGGTGGGCCGGGATGCAGCGCTACGGGGGTACGTGGTCCGGGGACGTGGGCACCGGCTGGCCGGGGCTGCACGCGTCCCTGTCGCTCGTTCTGGGGCTCGGCCTGTGCGGCGTGCCGTATTCGGGCCCGGACATCGGGGGGTTCGACGGGAGCCCGTCGCCGGAACTGTATCTGCGGTGGTTCCAGCTCGGTGCGTACCTGCCGCTGTTCCGGACGCACGCGAGTCTGCGGGCGGGGCGACGGGAGCCTTGGGAGTTCGGCGACGAGGTGCTGGAGCACGCGCGCGCGGCGCTGGACGGACGGCGGCGGCTGCTGCCGTACCTCCTGACCCTCGCGCATCTGGCCCGGCGGACCGGTGCGCCCTATGTCCGGCCGCTGTGGTGGGGGGCGCCGGAGGACCGGGCGCTGCGCGACTGCGAGGACGCGTTTCTGCTGGGCGACGGTCTCCTGGTCGCGCCGGTGCTCGAAGCGGGTGCGGACCGACGGGTGGTGCGGCTGCCGCGGGGGCGCTGGTACGACACGGTGACGGAGCAGGTCCACGAGGGCCCCGGGCAGGTGCTGGTCCATGCTCCGCTGTCGCGGATTCCGGTCCTCGCGCGCGCGGGCGCCGTCGTGCCCGTGCGGGACGACGACGGCGCTACGGCGCTGGAGGTGTGGGCACCCGCCCGCGGCCGGAGCGGTGGCGGGCTGGTCGTGCCGGATGCCGGCGACGGGTGGGACGAGCCGGAGATCGAGCGCTATGCCGTCCGGTGGGAGGGCCGGCGGGTGGTGGTCGTACGCGAGGGGGAGGCCGGCGCGGGTGAGCCGCCCTACCCGGTGCGCGTCCGCGGGCTGGGGTGAGCGGTCGGCTCAGTACCGGCCTTCGAACCACGCCCGTGCGGCCACGGTGTGCAGGGGGAAGGCGAGTTCCTCGGGCCTGCGCAGCAGGTGCCAGCCCTCCGTCTCGTCGGTCGCCCGGGAGCGCGGAAGCAGTTCGGCCGGGCGCTCCGGGAGGATTCCGAAGAGCAGCAGGTGCCCGTCGGGCGAGCTCATGGCGTCGGCGAGCCGGACATCGCGGCTCTCCGCCTCGATGCCGGTCTCCTCGCCGAGTTCGCGGACCACGGCCCGCCGCCAGTCCTCGCGGTCGTCGATGTAGCCGCCGGGCAGGGCGATGCCCCCGCGCGCGGGGCCGATGGTGCGGGTGATGACGACCAGGGCGGTGCCCTTCGTGTCGTACACGGGCTGGAGGGCGACCGCGACCGGCAGCGGGTTGCGGTAGGCGGTGGCGCCGCAGGCCGGGCAGGTGCGCGGCCAGGGGAGGACGCCGTCGCCGTAGGACGCTCCGCAGCTCGAACAGTGCGAGCCCGGGGCGGTGTTGGCGGCTGGGTGCTGGGATTCGGACACGCGCGGACTTTATCCAATCAGGTTATCGGCCATGCCCTGCCGCTTCACGGCGGCCCGTGGCACACTTCTGACGTTCCGTCAGATCTGGTGTCTGGAGGAGTTTTGACGCGCACACGAACACCTGCGGTCTCCGGCTGGTTCACCGGCGAGGGAGACATGTTCCGGCTCCTCGGCACCCGCTGCTCCGCCTGCGGCTCCTTCTTCTTCCCCCGCGAGGACACCCACTGCCGCAACCCCTGGTGCCAGGGCGGCGAACTGACCGAGGTGCCCCTGTCGCGACGGGGGCGGATCTGGTCGTACACGGACAGCAGGTACCGGCCACCGTCACCCTATGTGAGCGATCCGGAACTTCCGTGGGAGCCGTACGCGTTGATCGCTGTGGAGCTGGAGTCCGAACGGATCGTCGTACTGGGACAGGCCGTTCCGGGTGTCACCGTCGCCGGTCTGGCGGTGGGGATGGAGGTGGAGGTCGTCCCCGGCGTGCTGCACACGGATGCGGAGGCGACCTGGACGATCTGGAACTGGCGGCCGGTGGAGGTGACGGCATGACGGCTGACGTGGCGGTGCTCGGCGTGGGCATGCACGCCTGGGGCAAGTGGGGGCGCGGCTTCGCGGAGTACGGGGCGGCGGCGGCGCGCGCGGCGCTGGCCGACGCGGGCCTGCGGTGGCAGGACATCGGCTCGGTCGTCGGCGCGGACACGGTGCGTGGCGGGTATCCCGGGTATGTCGCGGGCGCGACCTTCGCGAAGGCCCTGGGCTGGCAGGGCGCCCGGGTCACCAGTGTCTACGCGGCCTGCGCCTCCGGGGCGCAGGCCGTCGCCGCCGGCCGGGCGCAGATCCTCGCGGGGCTCGCGGACACCGTGCTCGTGGTGGGTGCGGACGCGGCACCCAAGGGGTTCTTCCGGCCGGCCGGCGGAGACCGGCCGGACGACCCGGACTGGCTGCGTTTCCGGCTGCTGGGAGCGACGAACCCGGGGTACTTCGGGTTGTACGCGCGCCGCAGAATGGCGGTGCACGGGGACACGCCCGAGGACTTCGCGCTCGTCAAGGTGAAGAACTCCAGCCTGGGGGCGCTGAATCCGTACGCGCGCTACCGCAAGCGGGTCACCGCCGAGGAGGTGGCGGCCTCCCCCGTGGTCGCCGATCCGCTGCGGCTCCTGGACATCTGCGCGACCTCGGACGGCGGCGCCGCGCTGGTGCTGTCGAGCCTGGAGTTCGCCCGTCGGCACGGCATGGCACGACCGGTGCGGATCCGCGCGGTGTCCACGGTCACGCCCCGCTACCCGAGCACGGTGCTGGATCTGCCGGACATCGCCACGGACTCGGCGGCGGCCGTGCGGCCGCCGGACGAGACGTTCCGGGCGTCGATCGCGCGGGCGGCCTACGAGGAGGCGGGCATCGGCCCCGAGGACCTGTCCCTGGCCGAGGTGTACGACCTGTCCACCGCCCTGGAGTTGCAGTGGTACGAGGACCTGGGGCTGTGCGGTGAGGGCGAGGGCGTGAAGCTGCTGCGGGAGGGCGCGACGGCTCCGGGCGGGCGCATACCCGTGAACTCCAGCGGCGGCCTCGCCTCCTTCGGGGAGGCCGTGCCCGCACAGGCACTCGCCCAGGTCTGCGAGCTGGCGTGGCAGTTGCGGGAGGAGGCGGGTGACCGGCAGGTCGCCGGAGCGCGCGTGGGGATCACGGCCAATCAGGGCCTGTTCGGACACGGCTCGTCGGTCGTCGTGGTGCGGTGAGTCGGCCGACCCCGACAGGTCCGAGGCATACGGCCGTCACCGTTGCGGTCGGCGACCTTGACGCTCAGTGGGCTCCGGTGAAAACTTCCCGGTGTCGGTCGGCATCGCCGCACATTCTCGGCGTTAGCAGGCGCTGTGCCATGGGCTCCCGCTGAGCCATGGCTCGTCTTCCAGGGGCGATTCGGCCGCGACGGCACGCTCGTCACGGACGCCGGGCGGGGCGCGGGACTCTCCCTGCCTTCGGCTGAAGTCGCCAAGGGAATCGTTCCTGCTCGGACCACCGGAGCCGATGGCTCCGGGCAAGCGTCGAGGAGCCGCCATGAGCAACGGAGACATATTCGTCGGCGAGGTCGTCGGCACCGCCATCCTGATCCTCTTCGGTGCCGGCGTCTGCGCGGCGGTCACCCTCAGGCACTCCAAGGCGCGGGCCTCGGGGTGGGTCGTGATCGCGTTCGGCTGGGGTTTCGGCGTGCTGGCGGGCGCGTACACCGCCGCCCCGCTGTCCGGTGGCCAGCTCAACCCGGCCGTCACCATCGGCATCGCCGTGGACACCGGCAAGTGGGGCAAGGTCTGGGTGTACCTGCTCGGGCAGATCGTCGGAGCGATGCTGGGCGCCGTGCTGGCGTACCTGGTCTATCTGGCCCAGTTCCAGGCGAATGTCCGGGACGAGGACTCGCCGGAGGAGCCCACCGCGACACTCGGCATCTTCTCCACCATCCCGGAGATCCGGAACCCCGTCGCGAACCTGATCACGGAGATCATCGCCACGGTCGCGCTGGTCCTGCCCGTGCTCGCCTTCGGGCTGACCGAGGGGCTCGGTGAGTCCGGCACCACCGTGCTCATCGTCTCGCTGCTCGTCGTCGGTATCGGTCTGTCCCTCGGCGGGCCGACCGGATATGCCATCAACCCGGCGCGCGACCTCGGCCCGCGCCTCGTGCACACCTTCCTGCCGATTCCCAACAAAGGCACGTCCGACTGGGGTTACGCGTGGATCCCGGTCGTCGGCCCACTGGTCGGCGGCGTGCTCGCGGGCCTCGTCTACAACGCGGCCTTCTGACCCAAGCGACCAAGGGGTAGCCATGACGGACACCGTCGAGAAGTACGTCGCCGCGATCGACCAGGGCACCACTTCGAGCCGCTGCATCATCTTCGACCACGGTGGCGCGATCGTCGCCGTCGACCAGCGTGAGCACCGCCAGATCTTCCCCAAGCCGGGCTGGGTGGAGCACGACGCCACCGAGATCTGGTCCAAGGTGCAGGCGGTCGTGGCGGGCGCGCTCGCCAAGGCGGGGTTGCGGGCCGACCAGCTCAGCGCGCTGGGCATCACCAACCAGCGGGAGACGACCGTCCTGTGGGACCGGGCCACGGGCAAGCCGGTGCACAACGCGATCGTCTGGCAGGACACCCGTACCGCCGCCCTGTGCGGCCGGCTCGGCGGCCCGGACGGGCAGGACCGGTTCCGTGAGCAGACCGGGCTGCCGCTGGCCAGCTACTTCTCCGGGCCCAAGGCGGCCTGGCTGCTGGACAGTGTGCCGGGTCTCCGGGACCGTGCCGAGCGCGGGGAGATCGCCTTCGGAACCATCGACTCCTGGCTGATCTGGAACCTCACCGGGGGCACCGGGGGCGGGCGGCACGTCACCGACGTGACGAACGCGAGTCGCACCATGCTGATGAACCTGGAGACGCTCCAGTGGGACGCGTCCATCCTCGCCGCGATGGACGTGCCCGAGGCCGTCCTCCCGGAGATCAGGTCCTCGGCCGAGGTCTACGGCACCGCCGAGGGCCCGCTCGCCGGTGTTCCCGTCGCTTCGGCGCTCGGCGACCAGCAGGCGGCCGTGTTCGGACAGGCCTGCTACGACGTCGGCACGGCCAAGAACACCTACGGCACCGGGAGTTTCCTGCTGCTCAACACCGGCAACCGCCCCGTGCCCTCGAAGAACGGGCTGCTGACGACCCTGGGCTACAAGATCGGCGATGAGGCACCCGTCTACTGTCTGGAGGGGTCCATCGCGATCACTGGCGCGCTCGTCCAGTGGTTCCGCGACCAGCTCGGCCTCATCCGCACGGCCGACGAGATCGAACCGCTGGCGGCGAGTGTCGAGGACAACGGCGGGGCGTACATCGTGCCCGCGTTCTCGGGCCTGTTCGCGCCGTACTGGCGCTCCGACGCGCGCGGGGTCGTCACCGGTCTGACCCGCTACGTCACCAAGGCCCATCTGGCCCGCGCGGTGCTCGAGGCCACCAGCTGGCAGACACGCGAGGTCGTGGACGCCATGTTCCAGGACTCCGGGGTGCCCATCACCGCGCTCAAGGTCGACGGCGGCATGACCGGGAACAACCTGCTCATGCAGCACCAGGCGGATGTGCTCGGCGTGCCCGTGATCCGGCCGAAGGTCTCCGAGACGACCTGCCTGGGCGCCGCCTACGCGGCCGGCCTCGCGACCGGCGTGTGGAACGACCTGGACGAACTGAAGTCGCACTGGCGGAAGGACACGGAGTGGACGCCCGCCATGGAGGCGTCACTGCGCGACCGCGAGTACCGCAACTGGCGCAAGGCCGTGGAGAAGAGCTTCGGCTGGCTGGCAGAGGGCGACGAGTAGGCGGGCCGGCGTACGGCCCGCGCCGCCCCGGTAGGCGGTACGGACCGTACGCCAGTGTCAGGTGGTGACCGTCCGGCGTCGTTCGGCGCCGTACGCCATCGCGTGCTGGACGACGCCGATGAGCACCTCTTTGACGGACTCGCGGTCCCGGGCGTCGCACAGCACGACGGGCACGTCCTCGTCGAGGTCGAGGGCACGGCGGACGGCGTCCGCCGGATAGCGGGGAGCGCCCTCGAAGCAGTTGACGCTGACGAGGAAGGGTATGGAGCGCCGCTCGAAGTAGTCCACCGCGGCGAAGCAGTCCTCCAGCCGCCGGGTGTCGGCGAGTACGACGGCACCCAGCGCGCCCTCGGACAACTCGTCCCACATGAACCAGAAGCGTTCCTGCCCGGGCGTGCCGAACAGGTACAGCACCAGGTCCTCGCGCAGCGTGATGCGGCCGAAGTCCATGGCCACGGTGGTGGTGTGCTTGCGCTCCACACCACGGATGTCGTCGACCGGCCGCCCTGCCTCGGTGAGCAGTTCCTCGGTGCGCAGCGGTCGGATCTCGCTGACCGCGCCCACCAGGGTGGTCTTGCCCACGCCGAAGCCGCCGGCCACCAGGATCTTGAGCGTGACGGGCTCGACGGGAGGGTTGCCGCGCTCAGAACGCCCGAAGATCATCGCTCTCTTCTCCTGCTCGACCTGCTTGATGGTTCTTGATGGACATCGGGTGACGGCGGGCCGTAGCCTCCGCCACCGGGGGTCTCGATGACGAGTACGTCGTCGGGGCCGACCTCCGCCGAGTCGCTTCCGGCGAGTTCGGTCACGGTGCCGTCGGGCCGCTCCACCCGGCCCGCGCCGAGCCCGCCGGGTGCGCCGCCCGCCATCCCGTACGGCGGGATCCGGCGGTGCTGGCAGAGCGTCGAGACGGTCATCGGCTCCAGGAACCGAATACGGCGCACAGCTCCGTCCCCGCCCCGCCACCCCCCGGCCCCGCCGCTCCCCCGGCGGACCGCGAACTCGTCGAGCAGTACGGGCAGCCGCCACTCCAGGACTTCCGGATCCGTCAGCCGCGAGTTGGTCATATGGGTCTGCACGACACTCGCGCCCGCGAAGCCGTCTCCGGCGCCCGACCCGGAGGCGACGGTCTCGTAGTACTGGTGGTGTTCGTTGCCGAAGGTCACGTTGTTCATGGTCCCGGATCCCTCGGCCTGGACGCCGAGCGCGGCGTAGAGGGCGCCGGTGATGGCCTGCGAGGTCTCGACGTTGCCCGCGACGACGGCGGCGGGCGGCTCGGGGGCGAGCATCGAACCGGACGGCACGATGATCTCCAGGGGGCGCAGACAGCCGTCGTTGAGCGGGATGTCGTCGGCGACCAGGGTGCGGAAGACGTACAGGACCGCCGCGTTGACGACCGCGGAGGGGGCGTTGAAGTTGGTGCCGAGCTGCGCGGACGTACCGGTGAAGTCGATGGTCGCGCGGCGGTGGTCGCGGTCCGCGTGCACACGGACCCGGATGACGGCTCCCGAGTCGGTCTCGTAGGCGCACTCGCCGTCGTCGAGAGCGTCGATGACGCGCCGCACCGCTTCCTCGGCGTTGTCCTGGACGTGCCGCATGTAGGCCTGGACGACGTCGAGGCCGTACTCCCCGATCATGCGGCCGACCTCGTCGACGCCCTTGCGGTTGGCGGCGATCTGGGCGCGCAGGTCGGCGAGGTTGGTCCTGGGGTTGCGGGTGGGGTACCGCGCTTCGGTGAGCAGGCGCAGGGTCTCCGCCTCCCGGAAGCGGCCGTTCTCGACCAGCAGCCAGTTGTCGAAGAGGACGCCCTCCTCTTCGATGGTGCGGCTGTTCGCGGGCATGGAGCCGGGGGCGATGCCGCCGATCTCGGCGTGGTGGCCGCGGGAAGCCACGTAGAACAGAATCCGGTCACCCTGCGTGTCGAACACGGGGGTGATGACGGTGACGTCGGGCAGATGGGTGCCGCCGTGGTACGGGTCGTTCACCGCGTAGGTGTCGCCAGGCCGCATGGTGTCGCCGCGCCGGCGGATGACCTCCTTGACGCTGGTGCCCATGGAGCCCAGGTGGACGGGGATGTGCGGGGCGTTGGCCACCAGGCTTCCGTCGGGGGCGAACAGGGCGCAGGAGAAGTCGAGGCGTTCCTTGATGTTGACGGACTGGGCCGTGGACTCCAGCCGGGCGCCCATCTGTTCGGCGATGGACATGAAGAGGTTGTTGAAGACCTCCAGCAGAACGGGGTCGGCTTCCGTGCCGAGTTCGGAACTCTGCGTAATCGTCGCGCGTTCCATGAGCAGATGCCCGTCGTCGGTCGCCCCGGCCCGCCAGCCGTCGTCGACGACGGTCGTCGCACCGTCCTCGACGAGGATCGCGGGGCCCGTGACGGTTTCACCGGGCGGCAGTTCCTCGCGGCGGTGGAGGGGGACGTCACGCCAGGCGCCGCCGGTGTGGAGGCGGACGGTCTCGGGGGGCGCTGGGTGGCCCTGGTAGGTGGCGAGGGCGGACAGATCAGGGGGGTCGGTGATGCCGGTGGCTTCGACGGAGAGGGCCTCGACGACGATCGGGCGGTCGAGCGTGAAGGAGTACGTGGCGCGATGACGTTCTTCGAAGGCGTGTCTCATGGTGTCGGGCTCGGTGAGCTCGACGGTGAGGGTGGTGTCGGTGCCGTCGTAGCGCAGCTGGGCCCGCCGGGTGACCCTGACGCGGTCCTCGGGGACGTCCTCGGCGAGGAGTTCGGCGCGGGCCGCGCCCTCCAGGTCGTCGGCCGTCCTGTCGGTCTCCGGCATCGACGCGGCGTCGAGCGGGGCCTCGACGGACTGCTCGCGCATGGCCGTGGTGTCGGCGAGGCCGATACCGAGCGCGGAGAGGACTCCGGCCATGGGCGGCACGAGGACGGTGCGGATACCGAGGGAGTCGGCGACCATGCAGGCGTGCTGGCCGCCCGCGCCGCCGAAGGTGGTGAGGGCGTAGCGGGTGACGTCGTGGCCCTTCTGGACAGAGATCCGTTTCACCGCGTTCGCGATATTGGCCACGGCGATCTGGAGGTAGCCCTCGGCGACCTGTTCCGGGGTTCGGTCGTCGCCGGTCCGCTCACGGATCTCGTGGGCCAGGGCGGTGAAGCGGTCACGGACGACGCCGTCGTCCAGGGGCTGATCGCCGTCGGGGCCGAACACCCTGGGGAAGTGGGCGGGTTGGATACGGCCGAGCATCACGTTGGCGTCGGTGACCGCGAGCGGGCCGCCGCCGCGGTAGCAGGCAGGTCCCGGGTCCGCGCCGGCCGAGTCCGGCCCCACCCGGTACCGGGTGCCGTCGAAGTGCAGGACGGAGCCGCCTCCGGCGGCCACCGTGTGGATGTCCAGCATGGGGGCGCGCAGGCGGACTCCGGCGAGCTGTGTGGTGAAGACGCGTTCGTACTCCCCCGCGAAATGCGAGACGTCGGTGGAGGTGCCGCCCATGTCGAAGCCGATCACCCGGTCGTGTCCCGCGAGCTGCGACATACGGGCCATGCCGACGATGCCGCCGGCCGGCCCGGACAGGACGGCGTCCTTGCCGCGGAACTGTCCGGCTTCGGCCAGGCCGCCGTTGGACTGCATGAACAGCAGGCGGACACCGGCGAGGGCGTCGCCCAGGCGCTGGACGTAGCGGTGCAGCACGGGCGACAGGTAGGCGTCGGCGACGGCGGTGTCCCCACGCGGGACGAGCTTCATCAGCGGGCTGACCTCGCTGGACAACGAGACCTGCGAGAAGCCGGTGCTCGCGGCCAGTTCCCCGATGGCCCGTTCGTGTTCGGGGTGCAGATGGCTGTGCATGCAGACGACGGCGACGGCGCGGATCCCGTCGTCGTGCGCCTCCTGGAGCGGCGCGGCGAGGGTTGCCAGGTCGGGAGGTGTCAGGACGGTGCCGTCGGCCGTGATCCGCTCGTCCACCTCGATGACCCGCTCGTACAGCGGCTCCGGCAGGTCGATGCGGCGGTCGAAGATGCGCGGGCGGTTCTGGTAGGCGATCCGCAGGGCGTCGCCGAAGCCGCGGGTGATGACGAGGAGAGTGCGCTCGCCCCCGCGCTCCAGCAGCGCGTTGGTGGCCACCGTCGTGCCCATGCGGACGGACTCGACGGGTTCCGTGGAACCGTCGAGAAGTGCCTGGACACCGGCCACGGCCGCGTCGTCGTAGCGGGCCGGGTTGTCGGAGAGCAGCTTCCGGGTCAGCAGCCGGCCGTCCGGACGCCGCGCGACGATGTCGGTGAAGGTGCCGCCTCGGTCGACCCAGAACTGCCAGCCTGTCACGTCACTACTCCGATTCCGCGCTGGTCACAGCGCCCGGAGGCCGTTGATCACGTCGCGCAGAATACTCTCGTCGGGCAGTTCGGCCGGCGGAACGGGCCGCGTGACATGCACGAGTCGCCCGTTCACGAGGTCGCCGATGAGGACGCGCACGACCCCGACGGGCAGATCGAGCCGGGCGGCGAGTTCGGCGACGGACTGCGGGGCGTCACGGCAGAGCTCCACGATGTCCACGTGTTCCGGGGACAGTGTCCGGTCGGCCTCCGGGTCGTCCGCGTGGGGTTCGGCGACGACCAACGCGATCAGGTCGAGGCGGTCCTGGGCCGCACCGATGGTGCGGCCGCGCGTCATGGCGTACGGACGGACGACCGGTCCGGCCTCGTCGTCGAACCAGTGGCTTGTTCCCTGACCCTCTCCGCTCATGTCATTCCACTACCCGCCTGCGGGCAGGTCGGTGCGCGGGGCGGCGCCCAGATGCGCCCCGACCCGCTTGACCAGCAGGGTCATCTCGTACGCGACCTGTCCGATGTCGGAGTCCGCGTCGGAGAGCACGGCGAGGCAGCTGCCGTCGCCCGCGGCCGTCACGAACAGGAAGGCCTCGTCGAGTTCGACGACGGTCTGCCGGACACTGCCCGCCTCGAAGTGGCGTCCCACGCCCTTGGCCAGGCTGTGGAATCCGGAGGCGACGGCGGCCAGGTGCTCGCTGTCCTCGCGGGTCATGTCCTTGGACACGCCGGTGGGCAGGCCGTCACCGGAGAGCACTACGGCCTTGCGGATGCTGGCGACCCGGTCGACCAGTTCGTCGAGCAGCCAGTCGAGCGCTCCGCGGTTCGTCGTGGTGTGGCCGGTGGCCTTCGGTGCGGTCATCGACCGTTCCCCTCTGTCGTTCCCTGTGCTGGGCCGTTCCGGGCGCCGTCGCCCGCGGTGTTGTCCCGGCGGCCGCGCTGCCAGCCGCGCTGGAGCGAGGCCATGCGGCCGCGTACCTCGTCGGCGTCGCGCTCGACGGGATCCGTCGGAGCGTCGGTCCGCTGTTCGGGGTCCTGCCTGAGCTGCGGCGCCAGACTGGCCTGGCGCACGCGCCTGGGCAGCGCCTCCGGTTCCGCTGCGGATCCGGCCGGCCCGGTCTCCCAGGGGCTGCCGCCGCCGAGCGGTGCGGCGGCGTCCGGATCACCGGCGGAGGAGATCGCGGAGCGGCGGTTGCGTCGGGGCAGCGTCGGCGCCTCGAAGGTCTCGTCGGGGGCCGTGCCCGGGGAGGCCGGGGACCCGTCGGCGCGGTCGGCGGGCTCGCTGCCGGGATACCGGGAGGTCTCGCCCCGGCGCCGTGACGGCAGCGGTGCCAGAGGCGCTTCCGGTTCGGAGCGGTGGGGTCCCGTGCGGTTCTCCTCGGACTCCTGCCGGCGCCCGGCGCGCTCCTCGCCGACGGGCCTGCCGTGCGAGCTGACCAGCTTGGGCGTGCCCCGGCGCGGGAGTGGCACACCGCCGGTGGGGCGGTCGCCGGCGGCGGGCGGGTCCGTGACACCGGGCGACTTACGGTGCGGCTCGCCCTGCCGAAGCGGTGCGTCCGGGGTCCGGGCCGCCGAGCGGCGACGGGGGCGGAAGAGTCCGCCGCGTTCGCTGTCGGCGTCGGTGAGAGCCCCCGGGAAGTCGTCGAGGGTGTCCAGCTCGACGGGCGGCTCCAGTTCCACGGGCCCGTCCAGGAGCGAGGACGTCAGGCTCGGCATGCGCGCGGGCACCTGGGTGAGCCCGGCCCCTCGGCTCTGCTCGGCTTCGGGCTGCCTGAGGGGCTGGACCCGGTCGAGACGGAAGCCGATGCCGTTGGTGTCGGGGGTGTCGCTGGTGAGCAGCGCCTCGGGGACGAAGACGACCGCGGTCGTGCCGCCGTAGGGCGAGGGTTGCAGCGAGACGCTCACGTGCTGGCGCTGAGCGAGGCGGCTGACCACGAAGAGGCCGAGCCGGTCGGTGTCGGAGAGCTCGAACTCGGGTGTCTCGGCGAGCCGGAGGTTGGCGTCGAGCAGCGCCTCGGCCGGCATGCCGAGACCCCGGTCGTGGATCTCCAGGGTGAAGCCGTTGGCGACCCGCTCACCGAGGACCTGGACAGCGGTGTGCGGCGGGGAGAACACCGTCGCGTTCTCCAGGAGTTCGGCGACCAGGTGGGTGAGGTCGGCGACGGCCGGGCCCTTGACGGCGATCCGCGGCAGCCTGCGGACCTCGATGCGCTCGTAGTCCTCGACCTCGGCGACGGCGGCCCGGACGACGTCCATCAGTTGTACGGGCTTGCGCCACTGCCGCGACGGGGCCGCGCCGGAGAGGATCACCAGGCCCTCGGCGTGCCGCCGCATCCGGGTGGTGAGGTGGTCGAGGCGGAAGAGGTCGGCGAGTTCGTCGGTGTCCTCCGTCCTGCGCTCCATCGTGTCGAGCAGGGTGAGCTGCTTGTGCAACAGGACCTGGCTGCGCCGGGCGAGGTTCACGAAGACCTCGGAGACACCGGCGCGCAGTTCGGCCTGTTTGACAGCGGCTTCGACGGCGGCGCGCTGAAGCGTGTTGAGGGCCTGACCGACCTCGCCGATCTCGTTCTCGGCGTGCTCCAGGAGCGGGGCCTCGGTCTCCACGTCGACCTTTTCGCCCGCGGAGAGCCGCCGCATCACACCGGGCAGCCGGACACCGGACGCCTCGTGGGCGTCGAGGCGCAGCTGCCGCAGGTCGCGGATGAGACCGCGGCCGATGCGTACGGACAGGAAGATGGAGAGGAGGAGCGCGACGAGTCCCAGGGCGCCGGCGACGACCGCCTGGACGATCACGCTCTGGGCCACAGGGTCGACGCGGTCCTGGAAGCGGTCGGCGAGCTGGTCGTTGAGCTTGTGGAGCTCATCGAGCGTACTGCCCGCGGCGGCGTCCCAGCTCTTGGCGCTTACCCCCCGCGGTGTGCCGGACCCGGTCTTGATGACCGTCTGCTCGGCCACGTGCAGCGGTGTGGTGGTGGCGCTCTTCCAGAAACGGTCGTAGCGGTCGCGGTCCGCGGGAGGGAGCATCGGCGTGCTGATCTCGTAGAGCAGTTCGCGCTGTGCCACGAGGTCGGAGACATAGCGGGTCTCCGCGCGCGAGAGCTTGCCCACCACCAGGGCGGAGCCCAGCAACGCGTCCTCGCGGGAGAGGAGTTCGCGGGCCCGGGTGATGGTGACGATGGCGCGGGCCTGCCGGTCCAGCTCCACGTCCTTGATCCCGTCGAGGCCGGAAAGGAGGGAGAAGCAGGATTCGACGACGCGGTTGTAGAGACCGAGGGCCTGGGAGCGGGTGACCGCGCCCTCCTCGACGTTGCGGCGCAGTGCGTCGATCCCGCCGAGGGCGTCGAGGAGGGCGGTCATCCGTTCGGTACCGTCCGCGTCCATCAGCTCGCGGAGGCTGGAGTCCTGGGCGTTGTTCCGGATCCTGGCGGCTGCCCGGTCGGTCGCGGTCCGGGACTGCCGCAGGGCCGTGAGCACGTCCGCCGCACGCGGGTCGGCTAGGTAGACGAGGGTCTGGCGGCGTTCCTCCTGCAACAGGCGGACGGTGTCCTCGGTGGGATACGCGATGCCTTCCACGACGTCCGAGACGTGCATCAGCGCGGCGGCCTGACGCCCCGTGAGTACCGTCGTGAAACCCCAGACGGCGGTCAGGGACACCAGCGGCACGAGAAGCAGCGCCACGATCTTCCGGCGGATCGACTTCCCGCGAAAGCGCATGGCCTCCCCCAGCTCGACCCCCGCCGGCCGGGGGCACATATGTGCGGCAACAAACGGCGCGAGCCTACTACCGTCGCGGGACCAACTCGAAGCCCTGTCCGGAAGCCGGACTTCCGTGCGGTCGGCACAACATGACGAGTTGTCCGGGCATTGCGGGAGATTGTCACCTCGATCACATCCGTGAGCTGGAGCGGACCGTTCGGCAGGGCCGGTCCGGTTGGCTGGAAATCTTCCTCGATCGGGGAACTTCTCGATCTGTCGCACGTCTTCTCTTATGGGAATTGGGTGCGGAATCGGCCGTAGGTGACGCATCAGGCGGCCTGGCGGCGTAAAAGAGCGCAAGCCGGGCAGCCACTGGGAAGCAGGTGTCGAACGGACACCGGAGCGGTCGGTCCGTCGGCAACGGGGAGGAAGACGTTGAAGGGCACGGGGGAGCAGCGCGAGGTGCCGGAGGTTGGAGTGAGGGAACGCCCGACGACACGACAGACGACACAACAGCAGTCGTCCTACCGGCCGCTGTGGATCGAGGAGCCGGCCCGGCGTCGGCGGATGCCCGATCCGGTGCGTACCTCGGCCGTGCGGGCGGTGCTCATCATCGCCGTGACACTGGTCCTGGCCATGGTGGCGTTCCTGTGCGCCCTGGCGGGGTCGTGGCCGGCGTTCCCGATGATGCTCAGCAGCGTGGCCGGCACGGTGGTGGCGACATGGGCTGTGGTCGACATCTGGGTGACGCGTCAGGTGTGGAACCAGCGGGGCGGCGTGGTGTCGGAGCCGAGCAGCACGGCGCGGTCGCTTCGGCGTGAGCGTCGCGCGTCCCGACGGCAGGCGAAGGCCGCCGGGCGGGAGCGCATAGACCGTCGCGGCGGTGCCGGACAGCTGTCGCACCCCTGAGGGGGCGGCTCCTCAGGGGCACTCAACGACGCCTGCACCGTCTTGTGGCGCCCTAGGTGTATTGATCACGAGCGTTGTTGACACTGGTGGGTCTTGAACATGGCGAAGACCTCCGATGTGGTGGAGCTGTCTAGGAACACA
>NZ_JBIVBC010000032.1:0-22612 GCF_044745865.1 Streptomyces sp. NPDC086787
AACTCAACGACCAACTCGACACCGCCACCAACCAACACGGCAAAGGCGACCTCACCACCCTCCTCACCGGAAACGACACCTGGACCGTCACCGACCGAGCAGCCACCCCCAGCGCCGACGCTCCGTGACGACGGTCGCGGCGGCCAGCACGGTCACGGGCACCGCCGCCCAGACAGGCCAGGCGGACCAGGAGGAGATCACGGCGGCGGCCAGCTGGAGCAGCACCAGAAGGACCGTGACCCGTCCCGGCACCGCGACGAGCACGCCGGCCTTGTCCCCCGGGGTGGCGAACACGGTCGGCAGACCGACCAGGATCACCACGGACAGGGCGGCGAGCAGCCACGAATGCCCGGCCAGGGCCCACGGGGTGGCCACCCACGCCACGAGCTCCGTCGTGAACCGCAGGACGGAGGCGACACCGTCGTCCGGCCGTCCCGCGGCCCTTTCCCCACCGGCGGCGTCAGTCATCCGCGGACGGTCTCACAACATCCGGCCGGCCGCCAGGGGTTCCGGCACGACGCCACCGCGCGGCAACTGCCCCCTCCCCAGGGGCCTTTCCGCGTGCCGGTCAGCGGAACGCGCCGGCGTTGCGGACCGCCCACGCCGCGAACGGAGCCGCCGCCCGCCCCAGCACCCGCTCCACGTCGCGGCTGACCCGCTGCTCCTCCTCGGTGGGCTCGCCGAGTATGGCGAGGGTGCCTTCGACCACGGGAGCCGGCATGAACCCGGACATCAGGGCATGCGCCTGCGCCCGGCTCTGCTCGGTGAAGGCCACCGGCTCCCCGATGGCCCCGGCGATGGCCGCGGCCCGCTGCCGTGGTGTGGTCGGCTCGGGTCCGGTCAGGACGTAGACCGCCCCGTCGTGGCCGTCCTCCCGCAGTACGGCGGCGGCCACCGCGGCCACGTCGTCCGGGTCGACGAAGGGGAGCCCGACCTCGGCGAACGGAGCGGCCGCCGTGCGGTGCAGCCGTACCGGCTCCGCCCAGGCGAAGGCGTTGGAGGCCATCCCGCCGGACCGGAGCACCGTGTACCGCCGCCCCGAACCGGCGACCGCGGCCTCGAACCCGGCGGCATGCGCGTAGACCCCCGGCCGGGTGCCCACGCCCTGCGACGACAGCAGCACCACCCGGCCGACCCCGGCCCCGGCCGCCTCCTTCATGATCCCGCCCGGATCCTCCCCGGCCACGAGCAGGAACAGCGCGTCCGCCCCGGCCAGCGCGGGGGCGAGGCCTCCCGGTTCACCGAGATCGGCGGCAACGGCCCGCACCCCGTCCGGCACGTCGTCCGGCCCGATCCGCCGCGCCACGGCGGTCACTTCCTCCCCGGACGCGACGAGCATCCGGACCAGAGCCCGCCCGACGTTCCCGGTGGCCCCCGTTACAACGATCATGACCCCTCCACGGAATGAGCGCCGACTGAGTCAGTCGACTAACTAAGTCAGACGCTAGCAACCACGAGCTCGCCTGTCTATCCTCAGTCAGGTGACTGACTCAAAATCCGGGCGCCGGACATCGGAGACACGAACAGCCGGGACACCAACAGCCGGGCCGCGCACGGGCAAACGCGAACGCCTGGTGACCGCCGCCGTCCAGGTGTTCCACGAGCAGGGCGTGGAGAAGACCACCCTCGGCGACATCGCCCGCACCGCCGAGGTCCCGCTCGGCAACGTCTACTACTACTTCAAGACGAAGGACCTGCTCGTCGAGGCCGCGGTGGACGCCCACGGCAGCCAACTGCACACGCTCACCGCCCACCTGGACGAACTCCCCGACCCCGCCGCCCGGCTCCGCGCACTGGTCGCGGGCTGGGTCGACCAGCGCGACACCGCCGCCCGCTTCGGCTGCCCCTTCGGCACCCTCGCCACGGAGCTGGACAAGCGTGACGGCGGCCCGGACCAGGCCACGGCCAAGGTCATGCGGGCACTGATCGACTGGACCGAGTCCCAGTTCACCCAGCTCGGCCGCCCCGACGCCCACGACCTCGCGATCGAACTCGTCGCCGCCTACCAGGGCATGTCGGTACTCACCCACACCCTGCGCGACCCGGACCTGATGGCCCGCCAGGGCCGGCGCCTCCAGGACTGGATCGACACCCTCGCCTGATCCCGCGCGCAGTCCAGCAGGGGCGCTTGTCCCGGCGCCTGCCGCACACCGCGCACCGCACACGGGGCGGGGTCCGGCGTGGGCAGAGGCACTGCGCGCGGTGCTCGATGAACTGGACCGGGTCAGCCCGCCAGTCGGGCGAGGGCCAGCGCGTGCGCCCGGCTGAGGGAGTCGGCGGCAGCGCAAGGGACGTCCGGCTGCACACCGGCACCCTCCCAGTTCGTGCCGGAGACGGGGTTGACGGCGCGGCCGACCGGGATGGTGGCTTCCAGGTGCGGGTGCACGGTCCAGCCGTCGCACGGATGCGCGCCACCGCGGGTGCGCTCGCCGACGACGACGGCGCGGCCGAGCTGCTGGAGGTCGTACGCCAGCTCCTCGGCGGCGGAGAAGGTGCTGTCACTGGACAGCACGTACAACGGCTTGCTGCCGCCGAAGCGCGTGCCGGGAACGTGCGGCAGGCTCCAGGACTGCTCGCTGCGCCCGCCGTCGCGCCAGTACATGGTGTTGAGGTGGGTGCGCTCGTCCAGCAGGTGACTGCAGACGAAGGCGACCGTGTCCGGGTCGCCGCCCCGGTTGGCGCGAAGGTCCACGATCAGCGCCTGGGCGCGGGAGGCCAGGGTGAGCGCGGCGCTCAGCGGTTCGGCGGCCCACTCCAGCGGAAACAGCATCGGCGCCAGCTCCACCACGGCGACGCCTCCGTCGAGCAACTGCACCCGCGGTGCACCGCCCAGCGAGGTGTCGAAGTCCCGGCGGACGGCGGCCAGACTGGCCGCCCCCCGCTTGGGGGGCACGGAGTCGGCGTGGTGCTTCAGCCTCAGGTGCCGGTCGCCGTTGGCGGACTGCAGGTCCGCGGTGACCAGACGGGCGAACTCCTCGGCGTCGTCGACGTCGTAGGCGCCCTCGGCGAGGCGTCGGTGCAGCAGGCCGGCGAGCTGCTCGGCTATCTCGGGGAACACGTAGTGCTCGGTCAGCAGTCGGGCCGTCTCGTCGATGACAGGGGCGGGCTGAAGCTTCGTCAGAGTCGTCATGGCAGCGAGTAGAGCACTGCCCTTGCGAAAGCGTCAACGAGATTAGACACTTCCGGTATGCGTGATCAGCCTTCCCACCTGCCACCCCCTGAGGATGTTCTGGAGATCGGTGCGCCCGACCAGTTCGCGGCGCTCGCCCACCCGCTGCGTCAGCGGTTGCTCTTCGCGCTGGGCCACCGGCCTGCCACCATCAGCCAGCTCGCGGCGCAGCTCGACGCGAAGAAGGGCAACGTGGCCCACCACCTCAAAGTGCTCCGCGAAGCCGGGCTGGTCCACGTCGCCGAGACCCGCCAGGTCCGCGGCGGCACCGAGCAGTACTACCAGCGCACGGCCCGCCACATGGTCGTCGCCGAACCCCAGGCGGCAGGCACCGCCGCGATGCTCGCCGCCATCGCCCAGGAGCTGGACCTCTCTCCCGCCGAGACCCACCTGACACTGCGCCACCTGCGCCTCAGCCCCACGAAGGCAGGAGAACTCGGCGAGGCCCTCGCCAAACTGGTCGACGAGGCCGAGGAAAACGCAGAGGACCAGCCAGTGCACGGTGTGCTGGTGGCGCTCTATCAGCAGGCCCCGCCGGCCGGCGCCACCGGTTCCGCCTAGGGTCTGTCGTCTGGATCAGGCCGCAGACGCGGCACCGTCGGCATCCTGCGACCTGATCCAAACGACAGACCCGAGCGGTACCACCCTCGCGAGACAGCAGCGACGCACCGCATGGGACGCCGTGCCGGCGCCCTGCGGGCGCGCGGCACTACTTTCGCAACACGGCCTGGCCGGCCGCCTTCGCATGCCGGGTCGTCGCCCGGCCGAACCTCCGTACCAGCGGGGCCTCGACCATGGAATAGAGCACCCACGACAGCACCACCGTGCCGACAGCCGCCCCCACCAGCATCGAGATGCCGGCCGTGGTGGAGTACATCTCCGTGCCCAACTCCTTGCGCAGCCACGACAGCACCGTGTAGTGCAGCAGGTAGAAGGCGAAGGAGATCTCGCCCAGCCATACCATCGCCCGGTTGCGGAACGGAGTGAACCGGCCCTCGATGTCCGCGGTCGCCGCGGCCGCGATCACCAGCACGATCGGAATGATCATCGCGGCGCGCTGCCCGTACAGGTACGGCATGTGGTACGTGAGCCAGTACCCGCCCGCCAGCAGCAGGAACGACGGGATCATGCCGATGTTGCGCCAGCGCCCGTGCCTGACGGCGAGCGCCACCAGGATGCCGAGGGCGAAGTCGACCATCCGGACCGGGGGCAGCACATAGCTGAACCAGTACGCCGACACCGACAGGTCCTGGCCGCTGGGAACCAGCGGAGTCTTCGGGAACGCCGCGTAGGCGATCGCCGGGGTCGCCCACACCAGGGCGACCGTCCCCGCGATCCAGTACTTCAGGTGCCGGGCGTCGATGCGCCGGAAGACGGCCAGCAGCAGCGGGAAGCTCAGATAGAAGATCGCCTCCACGGCCAGCGACCAGCTCGGCGAGTTCACACTGAAGTTGGTGAAGTAGGTGGGCACCCACACCTGGACCATGAACAGGTTCGCGACGGCGACCCGGGTGGAGGTGTAGTCGCTGGCGAACAGCACCATGGCGAGCAGCCAGGCGACCACGTAGTTCGGGTAGATCTTCACGAACCGGCGTCGCCAGAACCCCGTCGTGGTGTCGCCGTCCCGCGCCGACCAGGTCAGGACGAACCCGCTGAGCACGAAGAAGAACGACACGCCGAGGCCGCCCGCCTGGTCGAACCAGCGGAACAGCCGGAACTCGGTGCGGTCGTCGGCGAGCAGCCGCAGCGGCGGTATCGGCAGGAAGGCGTGGTGGGCGAACACGGCCAGCGCGGCGGGGAACCGCAGGCCGGTCAGGGACGGCAACCGGGATACCCGGGCGCGCTCCGGCGCGGCGGCCGCGCTCTCACCGGCAGGCCCGCGCTCGCCGGCCGGCGCGGAACCGGTCAGTACTTGGTCAGTGGCCATGAGATGTGTCCGTTCTGGTCCGGCAGGGGACGGAACCGTCTGTCGAGCGGGAGTCACATGGCCTTTTTTGTACGGTCGCCCGCTCGCGGCGCGCTCAAGAGCCGTTGAAGGACCGACCGGATCCGGCAAGGGATCCGAGCAGGGACCGCCACGACCGGTTCCGCCGGAACGGCATCTCGAACGCCTTGGCGAACAGCCACGCCCCCGCCACCGACGCGGGGACCGCCACCGCCACCGTGAAGCAGAACGAGGGCAGCCCCGGCGGCACGAAGTGCGGCGCGACCTTCCGGATCACCACCATCACGACCGGCAGATGCACGAGATAGAGGCTGTAGGAGAAGTCGCCGAGACCGCGCACCGGCCGTGCGGTCAGCAGCCGCACGAACAACGCGGGCCGGCCCGTGACGACCGCGACGACGAACATCGTCATGGCGGGTACGACCGCCAGGTCCACCCAGAAGAAGTGCCGCACCGTCCAGACCGGCCCCTCGGCCGCGATCAGCGACAGGACGGGCAGCGCGGCGAGCGCGGCGAACCAGTGCCACGGCAGCCGCCGTACCCGCTCGGACGCGACGAGCACCCCCGCGCCGACCAGCCCGGCCACGAACACCGGAGCCAGCTGCGGCGCCAGCCGGTTCATCCCCTCCACCGGCGACGCCCCCGCCGCCGACAGGCCGCCGGCGACCACCGGGAGTGTCACGCCCACCACCAGCAGCACGGCCCCCAGCCGCCGCCGTACCAGCAGCAGGAGCGGGAAGAGGAGATACAGCTCCGCCTCCACCGCGATCGACCAGAACGCCCCATTCGGCGTCGGCGCCGTGAAGACGTCCTGGAGCAGGAGGCCGTACACCACCACGGACTCGCCGGTCGGCGGACCGAAGTGCGAGGCGGGCACCACGAACCGCGCGACCACCGCACTGAGCACGAGCGCCGCCCAGTACGGCGGCAGGATCCGCCACGCGCGCCGCCGCAGGAAGCGGCCGGCACCCCCCGTCCGCCAGCCGCCGCGCGCCGCGGGGATGGCCAGCGAGAAACCCGACAGCACCAGGAAGAAGACGACCGCGAGCCGCCCGTACATCAGCCAGCCCAGCCAGCCGGGACCCGAGTTGCGGGGAAACCCCGGGAACGTCAGCAGCCAGCAGTGGAACAGCACGACGTACAGCGCGGCCAGACCGCGCAGCCCGTCCAGGCCCGGCACCTGGCCGCGGCCGCCGCTCCCGCCGGCGGGTGTGGCGGCGGCCGCTTCGGGGCCGTCCGCGACGAGTTGGTTCGACTGCGCTGAGATCGTCCGGCCCCTTTTTCCCGTCCTGCACCGACGGTGACTGATACGTCGCGGGAGGCGGGGCAGTTCAACGCCTGCGACTACTCGCCGCGCGCCGGAACCCCGCCCCACCGGCCCAGATCCCGCAGCCACGCCTCGGCCGTCGTGTCGGACGGCGCCCGCCAGTCGCCGCGCGGCGACAGCGACCCGCCGGCCAGTACCTTCGGCCCGTTCGGCATGGCCGAGCGCTTGAACTGCGCGAACCCGAAGAAGCGGCGGCAGAAGGTCTCCAGCCAGTGCCAGATCTCCGGCAGGCCGTACTCCGTGCGGTCCTCCTGCGGGAACCCGGGCGGCCACGCGCCGGCGTCCTGGTCGTGCCAGGCGTGCCAGGCCAAGAAGGCGATCTTCGACGGGCGTAGCCCGTGGCGCAGCAGGTGGAACAGGGTGAAGTCGTGCAGCGCGTACGGCCCGATCTTCGACTCGGTGGACTGGAGCTCCTCGCCCGGCACGAGCTCCGGACTGATCTCCGTGTCGAGGATCGCGGCCAGCGTCTCGTTGGTCTCCTCGCCGAACTGGCCGCTGCTGATGACCCACCGGATCAGATGCTGGATGAGCGTCTTGGGCACGCCGGAGTTGACGTTGTAGTGGCTCATCTGGTCGCCGACTCCGTATGTGCACCAGCCGAGCGCCAGCTCGGACAGGTCACCGGTGCCCAGCACGATGCCGCCGCGCTGGTTGGCCAGCCGGAACAGGTAGTCGGTACGGAGCCCGGCCTGCACGTTCTCGAACGTCACGTCGTACACCGGCTCGCCGGACGAGAACGGGTGCCCCATCTCCTTCAGCATGAGCCGGGCGGTCGGCGTGATGTCCAGCTCGGCCGCGGTCACCCCGAGCGAACGCATCAGCGCGTGCGCGTTGCCCTTGGTGTGCTCGCCGGTCGCGAAACCGGGCAGGGTGAACGCGAGGATGTCACCGCGCGGACGGCCCGCACGGTCCATGGCCCGGGCGGCGACGATCAGCGCGTGCGTGGAGTCGAGGCCGCCCGACACCCCGATGACGACCTTGGGGCCGCCGATCGCCGCGAGCCGCTGCTGCAGCCCGGCGACCTGGATGTTGTAGGCCTCGTAGCAGTCCTGGGCGAGCCGTTCGCGGTCGGCCGGCACGAACGGGAACCGCTCGACACGGCGCCGCAGCCCCAGATCGGTGCGCGGCGCGTCGAGCCGGAACGCCACCTCCCGGAAGGCGCCGGTACGCGCCGCGTGCGTACGGCGGTTGTCGTCGAACGTGCCCTGCCGCGCCCGGTCCTGCCGCAGCCGGTCGAGGTCGACGTCGGCCACCGCGTACTGCTCGCCCTGCGGGAACCGTTCGGTCTCGGCGAGCAGT
The DNA here is from genome assembly GCF_044745865.1 of Streptomyces sp. NPDC086787. Taxonomy (NCBI): domain Bacteria; kingdom Bacillati; phylum Actinomycetota; class Actinomycetes; order Kitasatosporales; family Streptomycetaceae; genus Streptomyces; species Streptomyces sp. NPDC086787. Next base: position 7,741 of record NZ_JBIVBC010000032.1, read on the forward strand.
TCGCCGTTCTCGTAGATCATGGTCTGCCCGTCCCAGGACAGATCGGTGGTCGACTCGCCCAGCCCGGCCGCCGCGTACACATAGGCGGACAGGTAGCGCGCGGACGCCGACCGGCACAGCAGCCGCCGGTCCTCGGCCCGCCCGACCGTGATCGGGCTGCCCGAGAGGTTCACGAGCACGGTCGCCCCGGCCAGCGCGGCCTCCGCGCTCGGCGGTACCGGCACCCACATGTCCTCGCAGATCTCCGCGTGCAGCACGAGGCCGGGCACGTCCTCGGCGGCGAACAGCAGATCCGTGCCGAACGGCACGGCCGCGCCGCCGACCCGGATCGTCCCGCCGCGCTCGTCGTCGCCCGCGGCGATCTGCCGGCGCTCGTAGAACTCGCGGTAGTTCGGCACGTACGACTTCGGTGCCACGCCGAGGATCCGTCCGCGGTGCACGAGGACCGCGCAGTTGTAGACCCGGTTGCGGTGGCGCAGCGGCGCCCCCACGACCAGCACCGTCAGCAGCTCGGCGGACCCGGCGACCACGGCCCGGAGCGCCTCCTCGACCTCGTCGAGCAGTGCGTCCTGCAGCAGCAGGTCCTCGATCGAGTACCCCGACAGGCACATTTCGGGGAACACGGCGACCGCGACCCCCTCACGCGCGCACCGCCGCCCCTGCCGCAGCACCGCCTCGGCGTTCCCGACCGGCTCGGCGATGGAGGCGTGGCCGGTGCAGGCGGCGACCCGCGCGAAGCCGTGCTCGTAGATCGACCAGAAGTTCACGATGCGCAGTCTCTCTTCCTTGGGCTTCCTTGCGCTCCCCGGGCTCTCGCGGGCCCGGCGTCAGTCGGCACAGACCGGTCTTTCGAAGAAGGTCTCCAGCACGACCGTCGCCTGGGTCCCGCTCACACCCTCGATCGCGTAGAGCCGCCGCAGCACGTCCTGCAGCTCCTGGGTGCTGCCCGTGCGCACCTTCACGAGCACCGCGGCGCTGCCCGCGATGACGTGGGCCTCCTGCACCTCGGGCACGGCGGCGAACGCATCGGCCGAGTCGCCCATCCACATCGACGAGTCGACCATCACGAAGGCGAGCACACCCCGCCCGAGCGCGGCCGGGTCGGCCTCCACGGTCGTACGCCGGATGACTCCGCGCTCACGCAGCTTGCGCACACGCTCGTGCGCCGCCCCGGCCGACAGCCCGACCACCTTCCCGAGCGCCGCGTAGGCCTGGGTGGCGTCCCGCTGCAGCTCCGCGATCAGCGCCCTGTCGATACCGTCCACGGAATCCTTCCCTGTCCCCACACCCTCACCATATCTGATTCGAACACCTGGTGATCATCAGGAATGCCATTCGAGAAAGCCGCACCGACACCTGACTGCATACGCAATTTTCTTTGGCCGGCAGGTCAGCGGCCGTTACTCACTTTCGGGTGACGGCGCACGGCGCGACAGGGTTGTGCGCCCCCGCTCGGCCGGTGCCGGAGGCCCGGCGCCGCAAGGCGGCCGGGGCTGAGGAAACGTCAACTCCGTGCAATCCGCGAATTGATGGGTGATACAGCCAAGGATCACGCGAACATGGACAAGCTGTAACGGCCACCGCGTATGACTCATAACACCTCCACCGGCGACGCACTCTATGGGTGTGCGGCCGACCGGCCGCCGAAATCGCACCACACACCCGGGGTGGCCTGCGGCTTTGCCGCGGAGTCGGGGTGTGCGCACGATCGTGAAGGGGGACCTCGTGTCCGTTTCCGTATCCGCCCGCCGTCTGTCCGCAGCCGCCGTCGCGGCAGCCGCCGTGGTCGGGGCGGTGGCCCTGCCCGCCGCCGCGGCCGGCCGGCCCGCCCCGCAGCACCGCCCGGCAGTGGTCATCAGCGACGTGCACACCCACTTCCTGGGCCGGGACAACCGCTCCAGCCGCTTCCTCAACCAGGAATGGGTGGACCTCACCAACACCACGCGCCACACGGTCAACCTCAACGGCTGGACGCTGCGTGACGAGGAAGGACACACCTACACGTTCCGCCACTTCAGGCTGGGCGGCCGCGACACCGTCCGCGTCCACACCGGCGAGGGCCGCGACACCCGCAACGACGTGTACCAGGACCGGCGCAAGCGCATCCTGGACAAGGCCCACGACACCGTGACCCTGCGCGACAACCGGGGCCACTTCGTCGACAACGAGTCCTGGGGCCACCGCAGCCGCGGCCACCAGCACTGACCCACCCGCACCCCGGTGGTGCGCCCCTGCCCGGGGGCGCACCACCGGGGCGCCCGCCTTTGCGGCACCCTTCGGTACCCTCCGGCGCCCGGCCGTGCCCGGCGCCCGGCCGTGCCCGGCGCCCGGGCGCGGCACGGCCCGGCAGCCGACCACCCGCACCACGCCCGGGGTGCGCTACAACAGCCCGCCGAGCGGCAGCACACGCGCGCTGAGCCGTCCGCGCAGCATCCCCCCGGCGACCTCGGGGTCGGCGAGCCAGTCGGCGGCGGCCAACTGCTCGGCGTGCTCGGCGACCTGACCCGGCGCCAGGGCGCTGAACGCGGCGACCCGCTCCAGATCCAGCCCGCCGTCCTCGAGACATCCGAGCCGTCCGTCGGAGAGGGTGTGCGCGGCGGTGTACAGGGCGAGAAGCCGGGTCGCGGCACCCAGCTTCTTCTTGCGGATCTTCCGGTCACCCACCACCTTCTGGGCCCAGCCGGAAAGCCTGGCGCGCGTGGTCTTGCCGAAGCCGAACGGGCGCGACTGGTCGGGCAGCAGCGCGGGCACGGTGATGGCACAGGGGTCCTCGGGCTGGGACTCCAGCACCTCGGCAACAGTGCCCGGCAGGCGCAGCCAGCCGGCCGTGACCAGCTGCTGAAGCACCCGCCCGGCATCGTCCTGGAGCCACCCGGAGAGCTCCTGTCCGGTGATGTTCCCGGTGCCGGCACGCGCGGCCCGCAGCGTGAGCATGAGCATCGCGAGACGCACCTCGGCCTCGGGCTGCGGGGCATGGACGGCCACATAGTCCAGCACGGTGCGCGCACTCACCGCCTGACTGCGCGTCAACAGCCGCATCACCAGCGGCTCGTCGCCGTCCGCCGTGTCGCCCACGGGCCGGCCGAAGCGGTTCTCGCGCATCTCCCGGGTGGTCTGCGCGGCCTTCCCGGCGCGCTCCGCCTCCTGGCGCAGCGACGGATCGTCGGTGAGATCGGCCCACCGGGCGAACGCACGGGCCTTGCGCTCGTGGAGGCTGGCAAGGAGCACGAGATCGGGTTCCGGGCACTGCTGGTAGGCGCGGAACGCATCCCCCAGCTCGACGAGTTCACTCCGCAGGGACTCGGGTTCGAGGTCGTGCGGCACGAGCCGCTGCGCGATCTTCCCCAGCGGCTTCACCCGCCGGGACACCGCGGCCGGCGAGGCGGTACGGGCACGGGGGAGCGGCGCGGACCCAGCGCCCGCGGACGACCCGGCGGTGGCACCCGCAGCAGAACTCGCAGCAGGACTCGCCGCACTGGAACCCGCGTCGGCGGGGGAGGACCGCCGGTCCGAGAACACCGCCGTCGCGTCCCCGGCCACGCCACGGGCCGGCTCCCGGCCGGCCACCGGCCTCCCCGCCGCCCGGCCCGCCCCGGCCGCGGTGGCCTCGGCGGCCTCGGCGGTCCGCGGGACCGGCGGAGCGGTGTCCAGAACACGGCAGTCGGGGGTGGCGGCCGCGCAGCGCGCACACATCTCGGCGATCCGCCACAGCCGTCCGGCACGGTTCCCATAGACCGTCAGAACCACCGGCCCCCCGCACCGCACCGCCCCCGCCGGCGGCCGCGCCCCCTCACGCCGTCCCTCGCCCGGGTCGGGGACGTGCCACACACAGTCGACGGCCCGGCAGGCACACCACGCCTCACCCCGCGGCCCGCCACCCGCCCGGACGCCCGCCAGATGCATGTTGATGTGCCCGATCGCCGCCTTGCGCCCCGCGGCGGCACCATCCGGAAACCGCTGTTCGGCGCAGGCCGGGCGCGAGCAGGAGAGCTTCACCGCACCGGCGGCAAGGTGGCCGTAGGGATCCAGACGCACCGTCCACACCCGCCCCGCGACGCGGTCCTCCTGCCGTGTGCCGGCCTCCACCGCCATGCGTACTCCCAGCGTTGCTTGATCCGTGTCCCCGGTGTTCCTCATCATCGGGGATAACGACCGGCCGACCCCGGGAAACGGACTTTTCAGCCCGGCGCGCCGCGCCCACCGGACACGATCGGGGCGGACAACGGCAGCAACGCCCAGACCTGACGGCCCTCGGACGCGGTCTCGGTGCCACAACTGTCCGCACCAAGACGCCGCAGCACGGACAGGACCCCGGCCTCCTCGCAACCACCCCCGCCCACGGGGGCGGCCCGGTGACTGAAAGCGAGAACCAGGACGGTGTGATCCTGCTCGGCCAGATGCAGACTGACATGGCGACCGCCGTCGGCGACGACCGTGGCCACGAGCAGACGCACCACCGCCTCCAGACAGCCGGGGGAAGCGAACCCCCAAGCGGCCAGCCGGTCCGACACCACACGAACGGCCTTGGCCCCCGCCCACGACCGCGCCTCCAGGGCCCACGCGGCGCCACGCCGGTTCCGCATCACCACCTGCCCGCCCCGCCCCGCCCGCCACGGCACCGGCAGCCCCGCCGGCAAACCGTCACGGGACTCGGGCACCGGAGGACTCGGCGGCCGCTTCGGCGGCGGCGGTGTTCTCGGCGGATAGTCCGGTCGCGGCCTGATCGCCTCGGGCTCGATCCGTTCCATGAGGCGGCCCTCCCTGGGATGGGTGTCCCATCGTAGGGTCCGTGCCCGACTCGCGTGCCTTTTTCCGCTGATGAACCCCGACCGGCCCGGGTGCTGCAACCCTCCGCCCCGGTCAGCTGAGCCCTCAACAGGCAGCGGTTGCCCTCGGTCTGCGCCGGGTCCTCCTTCGTCACAGGGGGATCTGGACCGGGCGCCGGTCGGCATAAATCCTCGAACTCGTCATCACGCTCGAGGAAGGATGCCTGTGTGCATCACATCCTGTGCGGGCTCGCCGCCAATCCAGCCCTCCCACCCGAGCTGGTCGACCGGCTGATATCCCTCGCGGACGACGACATCGCCATGGACCTCGCCCGCCGTGCCGACCTCAGCCGTGCACAAGCGGTCGCGTTGGCCGAGCGCGTCGAGGGGAGCGCGGTGTCGCTCGCGTACGAGGGTCGGCTGACCGCCGCCGACATCGATCCCTCCGCCTGGCCGGACGCAGCCCTCGCCCTGCTCGACCAGGGGGCCGGCCGCCCGGAGTGGGCGCGTCTTTTCGCGTCGGATCCGGCCCGCGAGCGCCGGGAGAAACTGGCCGCCTGCCCCGGCCTCCCGCCCGACGTGGTGGACACGCTCGCGGCGGACCCGGACATACGCGTCGTCGCCGAACTCGCGTTGTGGACCACCCCGGACGTGGCCGCCAGGCTCGCGGAACACCCGCACGCCGAGGTCCGCCGCGCGGTGGCGGCCAACGAGGCGGCACCCCCGGCCGCACTGGCAGCGCTGGTGACCGGGCAGGGCCTGCCAGCGGCGCGCCGCTGTCTGGTCTGTGACCGCGAGGAGACCCCCTTCGTGCACGACCCGCAGTGCCCACGGCTCGACTGCGATCTGCCGCCGGGCGCCTCCTGCGACGGCTCCCACGAGTCCCCCGTCCACGACATGCGGGAGGCCGCGCTCCGTAACCCCGCCACCCCCCTCGAAGCCGTCGTCGGCTTCGCGGACCATCCGTCGATGTCGTTGCGCTGGGCACTCGCCGCCCGCCCGGACCTGCCCCAGCAGGTGTGCGAACGGCTCGCCTCGGACCCCACTGCCGGTGTCCGCGCCGACCTTGCCGAAAATCCCGCGATCGACGACGCCCTGATCCGCGCGCTGGCCGACGACCGTGACCCCGAGGTGCGCCGCAGGCTTGCACACCGTCCCCGCGTACCGCTCGACGTGCTCACCCGGCTCGCCCGAACTGCCAGGACCGGCGCGACCCTGCTGCCCCGCATTGCCGCCTCCTCTCCCACCGAGGTCGAATGCACGCATGACAAGCCACGAGGTAGCACCGGAGACCTTGAGGTTCTACAACGAAACCATCAACGAGGCGAACCGGCTGACCACGACCGCCGACGGCCGCCTGGAACTGCTCCGCACCCAGGAACTGCTGCGCCGTTACCTGCCACTGGCTCCCGCCCGAGTTCTCGATGTGGGCGGAGGACCTGGAGTGCACGCTCGATGGCTTGTCGAAGACGGATACGACGTGCACCTGGTCGGCCCCGTTCCCCGGCACATCCAGCAGGCCGAATCCACCGGGGCGACGGTGGAACTCGGAGACACCCGTCAACTGGGCGCCGAGGAAGCCTCGTACGACGTCGTACTCGTGCTGGGCCCTCTGTACCACCTCCTTGACAGGAGGGACCGGGACCGTGCACTGGCGGAGGCGTACCGCGTCCTGAAGCCGGGCGGGCTACTGGCGGCAGCCGGCATCAACCGGTACGCCTCGCTGTTTGAGCACACCGCCTTCGCGCACCTGCACAAGGAACCGATGCGAAAGAACATCGGCGCGATCCTCGCCACGCAGATCCACGACGGGAGGAAGGCTTTCACCCAGGCCTACTTCCACAGCGGCGAGCAACTCCACGACGAAGTGACAGCAGCCGGATTCACCGGGACAGAGGTCTTCGGCGTCGAAGGGCCGGCCTGGTCCCTTCTCGCAGCGGTCGAGCGCAACACCGGCCTGCCCTGCCAGGAATCGAGCCTCTTCGAATCGGCTCTTGCCGCAGCCCGCCTGGCCGAGCCCTACCCGGAACTACTGGCGGCCAGTTCCCACTTGCTGGCCGTGAGCCGCCGTCCGGCGTGAACGGCACAGGAGAGCGGAACTGCCACAGATCTGCCGTCGGGATCTCGTAGTTCTGCTGCTTGGCCCAGACAGCGTTTCGCGAGGGACGCGGTGTCGGCGATCATCGCAGGCAGATCTCTGCGCTCAGCCACGGCACCCACGCCGGCGTAGCGTTCAGAGAGCGCGCTTCCGGGCTTCGAAGCGACACACTTCCGTGTCTCAGGAAGCCATGTCGCGCCTGTGTCCCGTCCGCAGCCGGAGGGGCTGACCCGCGCGGCTCAGGGATGGAGCTTCTTGCCCTCGGCGAGCATGGCGACGAACTTCTCGATACGCGCTGCCCGGGTCTCCGGCTTCTTGGCGTCCTCCACCCGGTACAGGAACGCGTACCGGTTGCGGGAGTCCAGGGTGGCGAAGAAGTCGCGGGCCGCCGGTGCCGCGTCCAGGGCGGCCTGAAGATCACCGGGTACCGTCGCCTTGCTCTGCGCCGTGTACGCCGCCTCCCAGCGTCCGTCGGCCTTGGCCTTCTCGACCTCGCGCAGACCGGCGGGCTGCATCCGGCCCCGCTCGATCAGATCGGTGGCCTTCTCCCGGTTCACCTTCGACCACTTGCTGCGCTGCCGTCGCGGAGTGAAGCGCTGGAGCCAGTGCTGCTCGTCCAGCTTCTTCTTCTGCCCGTCGATCCAGCCGTAGCAGAGCGCCGACTCCAGGGCGTGCGCGTAGTCGACCCCGTCAATTCCGGAGCCTGCTTTGGGAATCTTCAACCAGACCGCAGGCACTTCCGCGTGGTTCTCCTCCAGCCACTTCTCCCATTTCTCCGGCGTGGAGAAGGAGAGAACCGGATGTGCTGCGTGCTGTGATTCCTCCGACATGGCCTTCATGAAATCCCACCGTCCGAACCGGGTCAACAAGAGCGACCGGCTCGCCCGGCGCAGGAGGCGGGGTGCGGGTGGGACCGAAACCCATCTGCGCCCGGAACGCAACGGGAAACCTGTCCGTCTAGGAGGTCGCCGAAGGCGAGCGAACCGAACTCCCCGCATCGCGCAAAGGATCTACGGGAAGGGCGATGCGGGCTTTATGGACCCAGCAGCGCTGGTGCCGAGCGGTCGGGAACACCTCGATCAGGGCTTTCCACAGGCCCATCGCACCGTCGCCGACGACGAGCTCGGGGTCGCGCATACCGCGGCGGCGGCAGTCGCGCAGCAGGTCGGCCCACGACTCGGTGGACTCCCGCAGCCCCTCGGCCAGCGCGATCAGCTCCTTGGTGCCGTCCAGGCGGACGCCGAGGAGGACCAGCACGCACGAGTGCGCCTGGCCGAGCCGCACCTTCGGGTGGACCCCGTCGGCCCATACGTAGACGAAGTCGCGGTCGGACAGGTCCCGGTCCTGGAAAGCGGCGTGGTCGTCGCTCCACTGCTTCGTCAGCAGGGTCACCGTCGCGGCCGACAGTCCGGCCGTGCCGCCGAGGAACTGCTCGGCACGAAGTCTCCGGACGACAGTCCGTGCAGGTAGAGCAGCGGCAGCACCTCCGAGATCTTCGGTGACTTGCGGCACCACGGCGCAAGAATCCTGGAGGAGAACCGCTTGCGCTCGCCGGTGGCCTCGTCGACGCGGCGGTCGTTGACGCGCGGCGCGGTGACTGCGACCGGGCCGGCCACAGTGACGACTGTCCGGGGCTGGTGGTGGCCGTTGCGTACGACCAGGCGCCGTCCGCGCTCATCGGTGTCCGCAGCCAACTCGGCTATGTACTGGCTGACTTCCGCCTCCAGCGCGGCGGCCAGCATCCGGCGGGCGCCCTCGCGGACGATCTCGTCGATCAGGGAGCCGGACGCGATACTGCCGTCGGCCTTCACTACGCTCAGCACGGGCGTGCCTTCCCGACCCGCGCTGCGAACGCGGGCCTACTCGGAGACCTTCAAAGGATCATCGGGAAGGTACGCCCTCCGCGTTCCCCCCGGCACCGATCCACAGGTTCCGAGCATTGCTCGCCACGGAGGGCGCTGCTGCGGAGGGGCGGGGCGGTCGGATTCGAACCGACGTCCTCCGAGATGATGTCGCGGCGCACTACCTCTGTGCTACGGCCCCGCCTTGCTGGTGATCTTATCCCCCGACCACGTTGATCGACAGGGGATAAGCGGTGGTTGATGCCATCACCACCGCTCGCCGGCTCGCGCCCTCGGTGACAACAAGCAGGCTGATGTAACAGCTATCGTGCTTCGGCTCACGTGTGCCGAGGCTCGGTAGTTGTCACCGACAGCACTGCATAGGCTGCACAGAAACCAGGTCGAAGCAGCCGGACTGTCACCAGAGAGGCGCTGGAGTTGTCACACATAGCCGATCACTGGTCTTCCTGCCGCCGGGGCACAGTGTGACTCGCGACGACCTCATCGCCATGCTCCGCGAACAGACGCCGGCATGCGGGCCGGCGCGTAACGCCTTGATCGCCGGGGCTGACTTCGTCGTCTGGGACGGCCTGGTCCCGGCCAACCGGCACGCGGGCGTCTTCCGGGGGCGAATGCACCACTCCTTGAAGCGTGGCCACACGATCGACGGCCTGGCCGAAAGCGTCGACATCCTTCGGCGAGCCGGGGAAGAGCCGCTTCGTACCGGATCCATCGACGCGGTGGACATGTCATCCTGGTTCACGATCTTCCTGAACTCCACGGCGACAGTAGTGGTGGCCTGCTGCGGCGGACGCCGACCCACCACCATGGAGTCGACCGACCCTCCCGAGTCCGGCGCCCAACCGCGCAGGTGAGGTGCCTCCGGTGGTGTGGACACGCTGACAATGGATCTTGCGGATCCGAGGAAGGGTGTCCTGGTGGGACGGAAGTCGCCGTATCCGGAGGAGTTCGGGGCCACCGCCTGCGTCCAGGCTCCCCGCCGCGAGGAGCCTGTCCCGGGTCCTCGCCAGGACCAGCCAGGCCCGCCGGCTCCCCCTGCACCGAATGGGCGGAGGACTACGGCAGCGGAAGTCACGGAGTGATGGGTTCCATCGACAGCGACGGAATCCTGAACCTCATCGTTCTCGCCAAGGAGGGCAAGACTCCGGCCGGCAGCGAAATGATCGCCGACGTCATGGAAAAGATCGGCGGAAACGCGAAGGGTAGGCACGGATCCAGGGCAGCCGGGTCCGGACTCGCGAGAACGGCGCACCGCTCCATCCCGACTGGACCAGCCACCGGTTCAACCGGCTGCTCGAACTGTCCGGCCTCCCTCCGATCCGCCTGCTCGGCAAGACGGACATCAAGGTGGTCCAGGAGCGGCCGGGGCGCGGCTCCCGCCAGATCACCCCGGACACACCGCACTCGCCGTCCTGCCGCAGCGCCTGACGGCCGAGGCGGAGTCCATGAGCGCGGTTGTACCCCGCCCGGAAGAGACAAGTCCCGGGCGGAAGAAGCCGAAGCGGCCCCAAGAGCTTGAGAGGCTGTCGAGAGGGGTGGGGACGATGAGAACGATGCGCCGGACGAGGGACTTCAGCCCGGCGCGTGACGCGCGCCCTGTGCCGCCCCCCGTATCCGTGGGGATGCTCCGCTGCGGGGCCCGGCGTAGGCGCAGCCGGCGGTCGACCCCGCGCCGGTGGGGGCGTGCTGCTGCTGAAGCTGGCTTGCTGGGGTTGGGGTGGTTTTGGAGAGGTGTTTCCACGAGTCAAGTCTGTTTGTCAGTGGTGATGTCTATGCTCCGGCAATTGGGTCTGCGTGAGTGTGTGTGGGCAGAGAGCTGTTCGCACTGCAGGGCGCGACCGCCTGCCCGCAGCTCGTCGACTTCGACGGCCTGATTCTCTCGGGCCGCCGCAAAACCAACTGAATGAAAACGGCCACACCGTCCAGTAAAGCCCCAGCTCAGCAAGTGTCGCCCCCGCGCCCGCGGGGATGTTCCGTGGGCCCAGGCGGTGCTGGGGGTTCCTCGACACGATGCGGGGAGCGCGTGACACGCTATCGCCGTCGGCCATGCTTGATGCGGAGAGCACGGTCGACCAGCTCCCGTGATGGCGGGCCATCCAGGCCGACGCTGGGGTCGAGGTCCGGTTCGACTGGAGCATCGTCAGCGTGGACTCCACCGCCTTCCGGGCTCACCAGCACGCGGCCAGAGTCCACTCGCACTCGCCGCGGGTTCCCAGGCAGGAGCCCGACGCGGTGCAGGTCGCCGACCGATGGCATCTGTGGCAAAACCTGTGCACAGGGCGGACTCCATCAGGTGTGGATCTCGCCACGCGTGGCCACCGACGTGCTTCCTATGCTGGTCAGCGCCTGCTCGTCGGCGTGTGTCGCCGAACTGCCCGAGGGTGAGAAGGACTACAACCCCACACCGCACACAGGCGGCCGAGTCGATCAGCCGGTGTCCGAGTGGGACTGACCAGACCTGTCCGATGCCCGCTGGAAGTTGATCGAGCAGGTCCCGACGGCCTGGCGGTTCGAGCGTCAGCCGGGCCCTGGACTGGCGACGCCCAAGGTCGATCGGTACGCGGCGATCCTCCGCGATGTCAGGACGGGCGCAATCGGCCGGGCCCGCTGCGGTACCCGGACGGGTTGCCCAGGTGGTCAGTGGCTCCGCGTGGTGGATCGGGCTTTGACGATCGCGCCGCGTCGACGGGCGCGGCGGAGCTGGTGTGGGCCGAATGCGTCAGAGCGCAGTCTGTGATGAGGTGTCGCCTCTGTTTGCGAGATGTGCCGGTTAGGGTGCGTGTGGCCGTTCCGGGGTGTCGGACCGGGTGGGTCGGTGCGGGTCCGAGGAGGAGTGCGATGGGCAGGCGGAGAACCAGGACCGGGGTGGCAGTGGCAGCCGGGATGCTGCTCGTAGGGGTGGCGGCGGTCCCGGCGCGTGCGGACACCCCTGTGGACTGTGTGACGCAGGATCTGATCGACGCGATCAACGACTCCAACGCGGGCGCGAACGACCACATCCTGGTCTTGACGTCGTACTGCGTGTATACGCTGACCGACGCGAACGGCCAGCTCCCGATGGTCACGCAGCCGCTGGTGATCCATGGCAACCACGCCACCATCCGCCGCGACCCGGCCGCCACTACCAACTTCCGGATCTTCGAGGTCGGCGGGACTTCACTGACCATGGACACCCTCACCGTGATGAACGGCAACGCCACCGGCGATCTGGGCGGTGGTCTGAAGCTCACCACCAGCAGTGGGTCCCTGACCGCCACCAACGTGAACTTCCAGGGCAACACAGCGGCCGTCGGTGGGGCGATCTCAGCCTTCAGTGGTGGATCTGTCTCCCTCACAGGGGGCACGGTCAACGACAACCGTGCAGACTCCGAGGGGGGCGGCATCGCGTCAGCGGGCGCGATCATGCTGGACTCGGTGGCCGTGACCGGCAACCGATCCATCAGCGACTCCGGAGGTCTTATTCTCCTGGGCAACCAGCCTGCGACCATTACCAACAGCACCATCGACCACAACACCGCGAAGAACTTCGGCGGTGGCATCACCTACCAAGGATCCGGTCCCCTGTCCGTCACTGGTGCCTCGATCGCCGACAACCGGGTCACCGACAGCGGTGCAGGCGGCGGTGGCGTCTTCTTCGAGCCGGAACCTGGCGGCACCCTCATGATCACGGGCTCCACGGTCAGCGGAAACACCGTCACGGGCTTCACCGCGAACGACGGCGAGAGCAACCGGGGTGGCGGCATCTATGTCAGGGAAGGCCAGGCCACCCTCGACAGCACCACAGTCCGCGGCAACCAACTCATCGGCGCCTTCGGCCAAGGCGCGGGAATCGCGGCAGAAGGGTTCTTTGCCGCAGGCACACTGACTCTGCAGAACGGCACCACCCTCCTCGCCAACCTCGCCTCCGGCCGCTACTCGCAGGGCGGCGGCCTCTACACGGACAACAGCTTCAATCCCGTGACCGTGGCGGTGAATGCCTCCCACATCGACACCAACAAGGTCACCGGCACCGGCTCCGCCGCCGCGGGCATCTACAACAACGGCGGCACCTACTCCTTCACGACCTCCAGCGTGAACAACAACACCGCACCGCTCGCCCCCGCACCCGGCGGCGTGTACACCACCGTGGCAATCACCAGCGTCGACGCCGGCACCACCTTCACCGGCAACACCCCCACCAACTGCGTCTTCAGCCCCGCCCCCGTCACCGGCTGCGTCGGCTGACACAGGCTCTGCACGTAACAGCCCCTATTGATCAGAAACTCCTGGCTGCCCGTGCGTCATACCAAGTCGCGCGCTGAAGGGGCCCTCCACCTTGACCGTGGACACCTCGGCGAGTTCAACCGGTCGTTGCAACACCGGGTTGTTGTAGTGAGCGTAGCTGTTCCTCGAGGACCTCGGCCGGGGTCTTTCAGCCGAGGATCTTGCGGGGTCGGTTGTTGATACCAGGAGCTTCGCGCTCTTCGGGCGCTTGGCCGCCTGCTGAGCCTTCCACTGGGCGACCGTCGCGCGGTACTCCTGCTTGCCGCCGCGCGTGGCGGCGTTGCGGCGCAGTTCGCGAGAGACCGACTTGATCGTTGCTCCTGGCCGCGACCGGTACAGATCCAACGCCGCGGCGAGGGCCTGGACGCGGGCATGACCCGGCTGCGCCAGCACGCCGCCGCCCTCGCCCGCGAACCGCTAAAAACAGCTCTGCGACGATTCCTGACCGGCCTGGCTTCCGGCCATGGCGACGAGTCGCCGTCCTCGCCGCAAGCCTACCCACTCCCCGCCCCGGACGATGACCCGCCACGCCCCAGGCAGAGCCCAACGACCCGGCGCAGGGCCAGCACTGCGCCCGCAAGCCGAACGGGGGCAAGGGGCATCGAATAACTGGTGAGGCGGGCGGGTCAATCCGGCTTCTCGGAGGCTGCCCGAATCTGCTGCCAGCAGCGGCACACATGCTGCTCGGCCTGCTCCACGAGGAGGCGGGCAGCGTCGTCGACGGGCTCGCTGCGGACGGGAATGCGGTGCTGTCGCCCCGGTACGCGAAGGCGCGCCGTGCTGCTGCCGTGCCGGCGGCTGGCTGCCCAGCGCCCGGTCAGGACAAGGCAGGTGACGGTCACGGCGGCCAGGGCGGGCAGTACGTGGGAGGTGGACACGGCTCGACATCTTTCCGTGGAGGGGGAAGGGCAGGGAGGGCGCCGGTATCCGTGTACCGGCGGCCCCCTCCCTGAGTGCGTCTGTCCGGCCACCCCCGCGACCGGCTCCTCAAAGCACTTCCCGACCTACGGACTTCCCAACTCGTCCGAGGGCTTCCCACCGCCTGCCAGTTGCTCGATGACGGCTGGCACGTCCAAGCCGTCTGCACGCTCTGCCTGGCCGCCAAAGGCGTCTTCACGCAGGCTCGCCACTGGGTCCCCAAAAGCACCCGGCTCTGTCTCCGCCACGGCCGCTGGACAGACACCTACCACGCGCAGTTCGATGTCCGCCTGCCGCCCGAGATCATCCAGGCACAGCGCGACCATCGCCACCTCGTCCGGGAACACGGCTGGCAGTCCGTCGAGGTCGCCATGCGTCAGGCCACCGGATGGTGCTGGCGCTGGTGGGACAGCCGCAGGTTCCACCAGGAGCGCGACCGCAGACTGAAACTCCTCATTCCCTCCGGAGGAGGAACCTATCGCGAGGATCCCCGACTCATCGCCAGCAGCTATCCCGACGTCATTGCCCTCACTGGCCTCCTGGCCTCGCCCAAGCTCCGGAACCTGCCCTTCACCGGCCGGGAGCGGGATTTCCGCGTGTTCGTCAGCGAAGTCCGCGCACGAGCGGCCCCCGGCTACCGCTACGAAGCCGCCGGCGTCGCCGATCCGCTCGTCCGTTGGATCGAGGAAGAACGCTACTACCGCACCCTCCCCAATCATCCGTTCCCGATGCCGAACGAGCCCCGGACGCACAACCCGGACACGCTGGAAGATCTCACCCGCAGACTCAACGCCAGACTCGCTCCCGAATCCGACGACCAGCGTCAGTGCGCCATCTGCGGCACCCCGTTGAAGGACGCCCATCCGAGGAGGGTCTGTCCAGTGAACGGTGTAACTGGGTTGGTGTCGTGGGTCAGATTCGGTTGTGGGTGAGGCGGCCGTCGAAGGCGATGTCGAATGCCTGGA
>NZ_JBIVBC010000033.1:0-19724 GCF_044745865.1 Streptomyces sp. NPDC086787
TCCTCGACCTCACGGAAGCTGAGCGGGAACCGGAAGTACAGCCACACGCAGTGCGCGATGACCTCTGCCGGGTAGCGGTGGCCCCTGTACGACGGTGACACGCTCTCCACGACAAGCCCCTCCCACCCGCGACCAACCCGAAGATCATCTCACCCACCGGGCAACGTGACAGCACCGTAGACAAGCACATGAAGCCTCTGGCGGAACGGGTGAGCTTGGTCGTAAACCCGTCTACCAGGGGCTTCACCCATCTGTCACGCCAACTGCCGCCCCAACAAAGCAGGTTGGAGAAGGCTCACGGTGAGAATGGCTGCGGTGACGGCCTGGGAGGTGTTGAAGTCGAAGCCCTCCAGGATGATCTCCTTCTCGAACTTGGCCGGGTTCCAAGTCGCCGAGCAGCAGTCGCAGCCCCGCGGGGCGCACGAGCATCGCCACGCTCGCATCGTTGGGGCCGTCAGGCTCGGGCGCGACCGGACTCGGTGGCTGCGGCCAGAGCACCTGCCCGGTGAGCGGACCGGCAGGCCATCGTTCACCGGCGACGGCGTGGGTGAGCGGGATGTGCCGCCGGGCCGCCTCCCTTCTTACGAACTCTGCCTGGTCGGGTGGCTCCTCGAAGCCGGTCGTCTCGATCGCGTCCACCGTGCAACCCCGCAGCACGCCGGGCAACCCCGTGACGTGGTCGGCGTGCTTGTGTTCTTCGCGCTCAGCGTGACTCATGAGACATTCGTCTGATCAGGAGTCGCGGGCATGGCCTCGTGCCGTCGAGCGGAAAGCCAAGAAAAACCCGGCGAAGCCGCCGGCCGGTGATCGTATTGCGTGAGATAACCACAACCACCGACCGCAACCACCGACAAGGGGATTCGCCGCGCCACCCAGCCCGACCATCGCCCTGAGTCAGTTTCCGTAGAGGCGATCGAGCCGCTTATTCGTAGCATGCAAGCGCTCCGTCAGATGTCCCTCAGCCGTCTGCTGGTAGGTGCGCAATCTATCTACAAGATCCAGACACTCCATCAGCAGCTCGAATGCGGAGGCCGCTGCCAACTTCGAACGCCCAGCGGCAACCTCCTCGAACAGGATCTCGATACATCCGCACACTGGCCCAGGGAACCATTGGTGCGGAGGTCGGCACAGCCCTATTTACAACGCCTCGATCTCTTGGACAGATGAAGGTCTCGCATCCAGCCGCAACTCTCCATCAGGCATGATGTCTACAGTCACGGCTTTGATTTCAGCTCCCGTTGCAGGAAAATCCGCAGGTGTTACTTGCACCCCCCGCTCGGCCAGCAGCACGAAATCGACGAACGCCCAGGGATTCGGGACGATTGGGCTAATAATTCGCACGTCAATCCCAAAACGATCTCGGTGGCCGGCGACGACGCATCGAACGAGTTGCCTCGGACGGAGCCCTCGCAGCTCCCACTCTTCTCTTCTCTCCATCAGAGCGTTCTCCTTCAAGGCCGGACTCCATTCCGCAGCACAGACAGATGACGTACTGCGTCACTCCGTACTCCCACGTCGCCACGTCCTCGAAGTCGAATCCGCAAATTCGCGATAGCGTGTCACGCGGCTTCCCGCATCGTGTCGAGGAACCCCCAGCACCACCTGGGCCCACTGCGTAGCAACACTGTGACCAGGCGAAACGGTAAACAGGCGGGCGAGGCACGGGTCTCACGCCCAGGCGGTCGCGTCGTACACGCACCGCAGTGCGGTGCGACGGCATCAGGGATGCGCAGTGCCTCCAGGCTCTCGGGCGCATCTGGATCGAGGAGCGCAACGAGTGTGGTGAAGACCCACCAGCCCACAGGACGGCTTCTCCTGGACTTCGGGTCGGTCGTGCCGACGTCAATGCCGCTCGTGCCCCGCTCGGACAGCGCCAGAGATACAGCGCGATCCCGTCCACTCGTCGTCTGCCAGATCACCCGCCCTACGAGCGAAACGATGACCTCCAAGGGGGGCGGTCGCATGATCCTCAGACAGACCTTAGTACTCCAGCTGTAGATCGTGATCAGGCGCCGTGAGACGCTGCCCTTCATGATCGCCAAGCTGCAGTGTGTGGTGTTGGACTGTGCCGATGTCGTTGAGCTGTCCCGGTTCTACCAGTCGCTTCTCGGCGGCGTAGTGAACCAGCCGGATCCGCGGTGGTCACTCGGCGACGGTTGGGCGACGCTCCACACCGACGGGCTCGTGCTGGCTTTCCAGCGGGTGGAAGACCATCAGCCGCCACGGTGGCCGGATCCCGCTCGGCCCCAGCAGTTCCATCTCGACCTGGGTGTCCCGGACCTGAACCGAGCTCAGGAGGACGTTCTCAATCTGGGCGCCTCACTGCTCGATGAGGGGACCGGGAAGCGCAGTTGGCGCATCTTCGCGGATCCGGCAGGTCACCCGTTCTGTCTCGTCCGGGACTGACAGGAGACACCGCAGCGGTGCGGCCACCGTTGATCATCGTGAGTTGTGTGGACTAACAATGAGACGGTGGCCGCGGGCCACAGCATAGATCCCGCCCGGTGGCGGGAGGCGTTCGAGGTGGCCATGAGCCGGATTGCGGGCCGGTTCTCCCGGGTCGAACCCCGGCTGCGGGCCGGGCGGTTGGTGCTGGGCCTGCTGTCGGACCTGCCGCGCAAAAACTGCTGGACGATCGCGGAGTGGGCCGGGGAGAGGACTCCGCACGGCATGCAGCACCTGCTGTGCCGGGCCTCCTGGGATGCCGACGCCGTCCGCGACGACGTACGCGAATACGTCGTCGAGCACCTCCACGATGAGGAAGCGGTGCTGGTCGTCGACGAGACCGGTGACCTGAAGAAGGGCACCCACACCATCGGGGTCCAGCGCCAGTACACCGGCACCGCCGGGCGGATCGAGAACTCCCAGGTCGCCGTCTACCTCGTCTACGCGGGCGAGCGGGGACACGCGGCGGTGGACCCCGGGAGCTGTACATCCCGCGCTCCTGGACATGTGACCCGGACCGCTGCCGGGCAGCGGGGCTCGGCGAGGACACCGTCTTCGCGACCAAGCCCGAACTGGCCCGCACGATGATCGAACGCTTCCTGGACGTCGGACACCACGCGGACTGGGTCACCGGTGACGAGGTCTACGGCGGCAACCCGAAACTGCGCACGGCTCTGGAGGAACGCGGCATCGGCTATGTCCTCGCCGTGGCCTGTTCGGCCGAATTGTCCACCAGCGCGGGCACCTTCCGCGCCGACGCGCTGGCAAAGAAGGTTCCGAAGCGGGCCTGGCAGAAGCTCTCAGCCGGACCTGGTGCGAAGGGGCAGCGGTTCTACGACTGGGCCGTCATCGACCTCGCCGACTCAGCGCCGGGCAGGCGCCAGCTGCTGATCCGCCGCAACCGCACCACCGGCGAACTCGCCTACTACCGCTGTCATTCGACCGGGCCGGTTCCCCTGGCCGCACTGGTCAAGGTCGCCGGCTCCAGGTGGCGGGTGGAGGAGACTTTCCAGACCGAGAAGCGGCTGGCGGGACTCGACGAGCACCAGGTCCGCCGCTACCCCTCCTGGGCCCGCTGGGTCACCCTGGCCATGCTCGCCCACGCCTTCCTCGCGGTCGCCCGCGCAGACGAACACGCCTACCGTCCCGGGCCAGCCGACCTGGTCCCGCTGTCCTGCAACGAGATCCAGCGCCTGTTCACCACGGTCGTCGTCCAGCCGCTGCACGACATGGCCCACCGACTCGGCTGGTCCGACTGGCGACGTCGCCATCAGGCCCGATTCCGCACCAGTCATTACCGACGGCAAGCCGCATCCCAGACATGAAGATCACGATCTACAGCTGGAGTACTAAATCGCTCAATGAGCCGCTTAGCCATTGCATGCCCATAGGAATCCGCCAAGCCCAACGGGTCCACGCTGCCATTAATCGACTGCGGCGAAGCGCCGTATGCAAAGAGAACAGCAGTGAAGGTCACCCTCATTTCGTCACCTGCTTGAATGGCAGTATCGGCCTCATAATCAACAGCGTGCGCCAATAGGGTCAATCCAGAGCAAACTTCATTGGGGTCAACTCCAGCATCCAAGAGGCAGGCCAAAGCATCGAGGTTACCATCTTCAATGGCCTGATGCGCCGGGGACCAAACATTTTCTACAGGTGAAAACATGAGGTCACAATACACGGCCACCCGGGATCTATGCACAGCTCCACGTGGGTTCGATACCTCAAGATACCCTACACTCAAGGATTACCTGAACGATCAGGGCATCGAGCGCAAGTAGACAGATTGCGTCTGAAAAATAGTTGAGGAGGGTGCAAATGCGAAGCGAAGAAGACGAGGATATCTGCCGCGTCTGCGGCTACAGCGACGGTGGTCTCTTCTACGAGGACACGTGGGCGACGAATGCCATCTGCCCCTGCTGCGGCGCCGAGTCCGGTATCCAGGCTCTCAGCTTGCAGGGTGCTCGCGAGTACCGCGGATACTGGATTGGCCAGGGAGCTCGCTGGTTCCGCCAAAAGGAACAACCTCCCGGCTGGGACTTGGTGAAGCAGCTCACGAAAATTCCCCGAGAATGGCGCTAGCGGGAAGGGAGCAGATCAAGAACATCCCGTTAGTACTCCAGTGTGACTCGTAGTTCCACATCACGTAGCGTGTGTGGTGGCTATTGAGCGGTGTCCTGCTCGATCGCGCGGAGGACATCGGCGAGGCCAGACCAGGTGGTGGCCCACGGCCCGGTTCGTGCCCTGACGCCGGAGAATCCGCGAGGATTCACCGAGGCTGACCTCGAAACGCACCTCCAGGGACAGGGGTTCGAGCGCAAATGACCGAGGCGAGCCAAGACGACGACAAGAGTGAGACGATCTGCCGTGTCTGCGGATTCTCGGACGGTGATCTGTACCGGGACGAAGGCGGCTGGCCGACCGACATCATCTGCCCCTGCTGCGGCGCCCAGTCCGGAATCCATGACGGCACCCTGGACGGAGTCCGAGCATTCCGGGGCTACTGGGTAGGCCAAGGTGCTGCCTGGGACACCCCGGAAGTCCGACCGGAGAACTGGGACCTCATTGCTCAGATCTCCAGCGTTCCGCCCGCCTGGCGCTGAGGCGGTGGAACCGCGGCTACTCGCATCGAATCCACGTGGTTTCGATACCTCGAGATACCCCAATTACTGACCTTCAAAGCGTGGTGTCGTAGGGGCTGACGCCTCATGATCCTTGCGGTATGCCGACCGCATGAGGTATGCGCAAGGGGGCGGACTGAGCGACGAACGGCGGTCATTCCGCGAGAAGTTGAGGATGGAGGCGGCCGCAACCCGTGGCGCAACACCCAGCGCAACAGATAGGCGCAACCCCTGGCGCAACCCGTGCTCCTGGCTGGTCGAGCCGAACGGTCACACGGCCCGGACGGCTCCGTGGGCACGGGCGAAGTGGCGCAGCTCGGAGCGGGCCGCCGACACCGAGGGGGCGGTCTCCCAGTACGGATGCCACCACAGCCGCACAGACAGAAGCAGCAGGCAGCGGCGCAGGGCGCTGGTGTCGCGGAGGCGCGGTGCAGCGAGCGCGTCGTAGGTGGCGTTCCACGCGGCTTGCGTCTGCACCAGGTGTGACTGAGCACGGTAGATGGCGCGGATGGACAACTCCGATGCACAGCTCCGCCCCGGCCGGTCAGGTAGCCCAGGGAAGCCGTACGGCTTCGAGGTCCCCGTCGTTGAGGAGGGCTTCGATCAGCGCGGTCGGGCCGGCCACCTTGGTGGCCCAGAGGTCGTAGTCCGTGCACAGTACCCAGGACTGGTCCCGCGGCCAGAGGTTGGACGGGCTCCAGCCGTCCTCCTCAGGGTGGTCGTACAGCACGTGGGCGTCCGCGAGCGTGCCGGTGCGGATGTGCAGGTTGTCGAAGTCATCGGCTCCATGCAGCAGCGGGCTGTAGTAGGCCAGGCAGGGGGTGTCGGTGCCCTGCGGGCTGTGCTGGGTGAGGATCGTGATCAGGCGGTTCCAGGCGGCCCGGTCCATGCTGCCTTCGGACGGGACCTGGATCCCGACCGGCCAGGGGCGCGGCGCGATCGATGGGAAAGAGCTGTGGCACGGCAGGCGTCCCTCAGGCACGGTCGGGTCACCGATCCGGCGCGCGAGCTCCGTCCATCGCAGTCGGCGCCAACGAGGTCCGGGGTGCTCACCGGGGACCGCGTCCATCACGTCTGCCGGGTCCAGACCTGGGACGATCTCGGGCCCGCCGCCCAGGAGCACGCGCCGCTCGTACTCGACGTAGGACATGCCCGTCGGTCCGAGCTCGTGCTCGTACATGGAGTGAAGCACCCAGACAGCGTCGGGCAGCGCCGGCGGCATGAACCCCGTCAGTCCGTCATCGGAGGTCAGGTCCCGCAACCAGTCGGCTTCCCGGCCCGCGGTGAGGGGCCACCGAGCGGTCGCCAGAGCTGCAGCTGTCTCGTGCATCCGCCCAGAGTCGCACCCGACGCGAAGGGCCTCCCCGGCGGGGCCCAGACTGCCCGGCACACCCCACTCAGGGTGCTCCCGCGCCAACCATCGCGCTCAAGGCCAACCAGGGTGCTCAAAGGCCAACTATCGCGCTCAGTCACAGCCCGGTTGTGACCATGCACCAAAGCTGGCCCCACTGGACAACTGGGTCTGTAAATCGAACGGTGTTTCTGGGTGCGATCTCTCGGTTTCGTGTCAATGCACCACCTGCACGAATACCGCCCCGTGACAGTGGAATCACCGCGATCTCTCACATCCATGACAGTGAGCTCCACCCTGGGAACCAACGCTGACCAGCACCAACGCACAGACCCTCACTGTCCCTCACTCCACTGTCACGTAACCGGGAGATCGCAACTGGGCCGTAAAATACGCGCAGTTCGTGGGCGCCGTGCCTACCAGGCACACCGTCAACAACTGCCACCTGCTCGGAAACCAGCTCAGCGGTTCCGGTACCGACCTGCGCAACCTGGCCACCTGCGGCCGTGACGCTAACGACTACGTCAAGAGCGGAGGCGGCATGGGTGCCATGGACAACATGAAGAAGTTCGAGAACGAGGTGCAGACGCTGATCACGAACGGCGGTTACACGGTCGGTTACACAGTCGTCCCAGTCTACAAGGGGCGGCGCACGGTACCGCAGTCCTTCGAGATGGCAGCCGTGCTCTGGGACGCGGCGGGCAACTACGAGGGGACCATGAAGACGTCCGTACCGAACCTGATGTCCAGCCCGCAGGGCAGAAAGAATTCTGGGCACCGTGATCGACTCCAGAGACAAGAAGGACGTTCCGACGAGCTGACCGCGTCATATGCTCGATACACCTCGCCCTCCGCAGGCACCCGGGTACGGGGCCTGCGGAGGGCACCACCTGTTTGAACGGGAGCGCGCATGCACTGGGCGGTCGAGGCGCTGCTCACTCGAATGGACCCGCCGGCGCCCGGCGGGGACGTCGTCGACTGGGACGAGGTCCAGTCGGCCAGCGGCTTGCTGCTGCCTGCCGACTACCGGGACTTCGTGGCTCACTACGGCGGCGGGGCGATGGACGACTTCCTGTGCGTCTTCACGCCTCCGGTCGAAGGCTCCGCGTACAACATGCTGCTGGTCGACGCGGCTTTCATGGGCGAGTACGCGGCCGAGTACGCCGCGGCGCGCCCGGACGCGCCGCCCGGCGGGCTGCTGCGCTGGGGCTCGAGCTCCACTGCGGACAGCGTCTTCTGGCGCTGCGGGTCGCCGAACCCCGAGCAGTGGACCACGGTGGTCAGCCGTCGTCAGCACAGTTGCGACGACAGCCCGTGGCTGGAGTTCGACTGCGGGATGGCCGAGTTCCTGGTCAGGCTCATGCGCGGTGAACTGCCCAACCCGTTCGGACAGAGCGACTTCCCCAGTCCCCGGCCGGAGTACCTGGGGTGGCGGGAGGAGGCCGCCGAGACGGGGGACTTCGACGGAGCCTGGGGCGAGACTGGTAACTGGCCCTACGGGCCGCTCTGACCCGGTCACACTGTGAGGGTGCCCGCGTTCATGACAGAACACCGTTCCGGCGACCCTGGTCTGTTCAGTCCGCGGTCGGTGACCTGGCAGATGCACGGCGACCCGATGATGTAGGTGGCCGGAATCCGCGCGCTCTACCTCCAGACGCGACGGCAACGTCCACTGCGTCTGCTCACTGCTCTACCACACCACGTAAAGGTCCGAGGTGGACGCGTGTAATCTGCGCCCACCTGACACGTGAGAGGCCCAGATGAAGCTCGGGATCATACGTACGACAGCACGCGTGCTGCGTCAGCGCCCCGGCCTGCTTTGCTTCCCGGTACTCGGTCTCTCGACTGTCGCAGCGGTTCTGGCGGCCTCCTGGCCGCTTCTGCTGCAAGGGATCTGGTATCGAGTCGAGCACGGCGGAGCTCCCACCCAGACCCAGTCCGCCGCGATCGCGCTCGTACTATGGACTGCCTTTGCGCTCAGCGGCATCTTCACCGCCGCCCTGCTCCACTCCGTACATGCGCTCCTCGGCGGCGAGCGCCTTCCGCTGGGCGCCTCGCTGCGCGCGACCGGCCGACGCCTGCCCACCCTCCTCTCCTGGAGTCTTCTCTCGCTGGTCGCCGGCTCATTGTTGCGGACCGGGGAGTCGCTCGCCGGTCTCTCCACGCTCTTCGAACTGCTCGGATTCTCCTGGTCGCTGCTGACCTTCTTCACGCTGCCCGTCATCGTCGTCGAGGGAAGAGGAATCGTGGCCAGCTTGCGCCGGTCGCTCTCGCTCGGGCGTCGCTCGCTCGGCCGGTGGGTGGTCGGTGGCCTCAAGCTTTTCCTCACGACCACGCTGGTCGTAATCGGCGCGATCGTGGTTCTGATCCTTGCGGTGGACTCGGACAGCCTGGCCATCCTCTTCGCCAGCTTTGCAACGGTCATCGCCGTCATGCTGCTCGTAACGGTCGTCAACTCCGCTGCGGCCGGTATCTATCGCACCTCCCTCTACCGCGACGCCGTCGCCTCAGCCAGACAGGTCAGCCCCTGACGGGGTCCCGATAACGTGCGTGCTGATCTTGTTCCGAAGACATGTGGGGAGCGGGTAGCTCCGCAGTAACGCGGGGTTCTCTGGAGTCAAGCTCCTCAGTACCTACCAGCGGTGCTGCCACGTTGTCCGGCATGTAATCGGCTGATGGTGTGTCAGGGCATGTGAGGGTCGGGTTTCGGTTCCTGGGTCAGGCCACGGCGGACAGGCGATGCTGCTGGTGATGTGGTCCCAGAGGGTGAAGCGGAGTGGCATCTCGAAGCGGTACTGGGTGGCGGTCAGGAGGTGCCGTCGGGGTCGGAAGTGGGGTGAGAGGCCGCTGAACGCGGACAGGAACCGTTGTGCGGCGCCGGGCGAGCGGAAGTACTTCATCGCGCGCTCACGCTGCCGCGTCGGCTGGTGACTGTTCTCGGCCCGGTTGTTCAGCCCCTTGTGCGAGCGGTGCTCGACCGGGGCCATGAGTTCGCGGTGGGCGACGCCGTAGCTCTTCAGCTTGTCGGTGACGAGGACCCGAGGGACGCGGCACTGCTTCTTCATGAGCTTGGCCATGAAACGCCTGGCCGGCTTCGCGTCGCGTCTGGACTGCACGAGAATGTCCAGGACGTCGCCGTGCTGGTCGACGGCCCGCCACAGGTACTGTCGCTCGCCGCCGATCTGCACGAAGACCTCGTCGAGATGCCATTTATCGCCGGGCTCGGGCCTGCGGCACCGCAGGCCGTCGGCGTGGGACTGGCCGAACTTCCCACACCAGCGGCGCACCGTCTCATGGGAGAGGGTCACCCCGCGCTGAAGCATCAGCTCTTCCACCTCGCGGTAGCTGAGCGGGAAGCGGAAGTACAGCCACACGCAGTGCGCGATGATCTCTGCCGGGTAGCGGTGCCCCTTGTACGACGGCGACGCACTCTCCACGCCAGGCCCCTCCCGGCTACGACCAACCCGAAGATCATCTCACCCTCCGGTCAACGTGACAGCACCTGGCGGGGTCCTCGGGGCTGCAGTCGCCGAAGATCCACTGCATCTCCTCGAACGCGGACGGATCCTCGGGGGGAACCCACAGACCGAACTCGTTCCAGGCCCAAGGCGCGTCGTACTCCTCGCCACAGGACTGCGCCACCATCTGAAGATAGTTCCGACTCGCCTCCCGGAGGGCGACGGCGTCGTCGCCGGCTTCAGTGGGACGAGGCTGATCACTCACGGCAGCACCTCGTGGAGTCGAGGAGGGTGTGGCAGGCCAACGGGCCCCGGTCACCGCGCAGGGCGCCATTCGGATCGCGATACCGGGCTGGGCCCAGTTCCGGGCCTCGGCGCCGCAGCCGCCCGCCGACCTACCTTTCCCCCGTACCTGCCGAGGCCGTCGCGTCGCCCGCGGTGCGGGTCTCGATGGCGCGCAGAACGGCCACCATGTCCTCACCGCCGTGCCCCAGCGTCACGGTCTCCTCGAACAGGGTGTGGCAGACGTCCAGGAGCGGCGAGGCGACACCCGTCGTGCGAGCGGTTTCGGCGATCAGCCGGTTGTTCTTCAGGACGTCGTGGGCCGCCGCCTGGACCGCGAAGTCGCGCGCGTGCAGCTTCGTGGCCTTCATCCTGGAGACATCGCTGGCCATGGGACCGGCGTCCACCACGTTCAGGAACTGGCGCCGGTCCAGGCCGCTGCGGTCCGCGAAGTGGTATGCCTCCGAGAGCCCGGTCACCAGCGTGATCAGGAACAGGTTCACCGAGAGCTTCATCAGCAGGGCGTTCGGGGTGGGGCCGCAGACGAAGGTCTCGCGGCACAACGGTGCGAGCAACGGTCGTACGATGCCCACCGCGGCCTCGTCCCCGGCGAGCATCGCCACCAACTGCCCGTTCTCCGCTGGCACCCGGGAACCGGAGACCGGCGCCTCGACATACCGCCCGCCGGCCGCGCGGACCTCTGTCTCCAGGCTGCGGGAGTAGTCCGGAGAGGTCGTCCCCATGTGGACGACGATCCGTCCGGCGACCCGGGCGGCGAAGTTGGCGGTGCCGCGGCCCAGGGTGGAGTCGATCGCCTGGTCGTCCGCCAGCATGAGGATCACGACATCGGCCCTGGCGAAGACCTCGGCCGGGTCCGCCGCCGTCTCGGCCCCGGCCGCGCGCAGCGGCTCGGTGCGGGCCGCGGTGCGGTTCCAGACGGTCAGCGATGTGCCGGAGCGGACCAGCCGGAGCGCCATGGGCTGTCCCATGACTCCGAGACCGATGAAGCCAACGTGCACGATGGGCCGCCCTCCGTGGTGCCGCTATGACAGTGGTCATAGTAGCGAGCATTATGACTGCGGTCATAGAGTGAGGAGAATGATCCGCGGTGAGTCGGGAGGTCGGCGATGGCGGTGTCCGAGCGGGGGCCGCGCGAGCGGATGGTCTTCAGCGCGGCCCAGTTGATCCGGCGCGACGGCGTCACCGCGACAGGAATGCGTGAGGTAGCCGCGCACGCTGGCGCCCCTCGCGGCTCGCTCCAGCACTACTTCCCGGGTGGCAAGGAACAACTCGTCAACGAGGCGGTGGCCTGGGCCGGACGGTACGCAGCCGACCGCGTGGCGCGCTTCCTCGCGGCGCTGTCCGAACCCACACCGAGCGGACTGTTCGCCGCGATGGTACGGCAATGGACGGACGAGTACCGGGCGTCCGGCTTCGAGGGAGGCTGTCCGGTCGCCGCAGCGACCGTCGACTGCGCGCAGTCCACCGACTCCACCCGTGATGCCGCCGCGGACGCGTTCGCGCGCTGGACGCGTCCGGTGGCCGAGGCGCTGACGAACATGGGAGTCACGGCGGACCAGGCCGAGCCACTTGCCACGCTCATGATCAGCGCGCTGGAGGGCGCCCTGCTGATCGCCCGGACCGAACGCGACGACCGCGCCCTGAGGACCGTGGCACGCGAACTGGGACCGTTGCTCGATGCGAGAACGCGAAAGCCATCACCAGCCGGCTGAGTCAGCCGCTGGCGTCCCAGACCATTCCGCGAAGCTGGAGTTCGGCCTTCCCTCGGGCTGGAGACCCGCTCCACCCCGTGCGCGGCAACCAGCACATGCTCGACGTGCTCGACGTCCTGCACCGCGACCGCCTCGCCCTGCGCATCCACGACGGCGCGTTCTCCGCCATGGACCTCACCGTCCGCCACCCGCACCGGTGGTCGCCGGGGCTGACATCCTTCTCGGGGGTCCGTCTCAGACTTGTCGGGTTCAGGTCCCGCAGATCCATGTCTACCTCACCTCCGTGATGATGATGGGACCCTGGAACACGGGTGGCCGGGCGGCCCGAGCCTGTGTGGGGCTGGGGCCGTCCGGCCATGTGGGGGTGGGGGTTAGGGCTGGGTGGTGACGGGGGTGGAGAAGTGGCCCTTGTTGTCGCCGGGGTAGGTGTAGAAGGTGGTGGCGTTGCGTAGGGCGAGGAGGTCGGCTTTGCCGTCGTTGTTGAAGTCGCCGCCGGTGATCAGGCGGGTGGTCTTCCAGCCGGTGCCGACTGCGGTGCCGGTGTTGAAGGCGTTCTTGCCGTTGTTGGTGTAGCTGTAGAGGGTGCCGTTGTTGTTGATGGCGGTGGCGTCGGCTTTGCCGTCGCCGTTGTAGTCGCCGACGGCGATGAGGCGGATGCCGTCCCAGCCGGTGCCGGCCGTGATGCCGCGTCCGACTCCTCCCTTGCCGTCACCGGGGTAGATGTAGAGGGTGCCGTTGTCGTGGGCGGCGAGCAGGTCGGTCTTCTTGTCGCCGGTGAGGTCTCCGGCGGCCAGCAGGCGCATGCTGTTCCAGCCGGTGCCGGCCGTGATGGTGTGGCCGAACCCGCCGTTGCCGTCGCCGGGGTAGGTGAGCAGTGTGCCGTCGTCGCGGATGGCGACGATGTCGGACTTGTTGTCACCGGTGAAGTCCCCGGCGGTGATGACGGGGGTGGTGTTCCACTGGATGCCGATCTGGCGGCGGCCGGTGAAACCACCCTTGCCGTCGCCGGGGTGGGCGTAGAGGTTGCCGTCGGTCCCGTCGACGGCGAGCGCGTCCGGTTTGCCGTCGCCGGTGAAGTCGCCGGCAGCGAGCTGGCGGGTCCAGGCGCGGTGGGCGGTGGCGCTGATCCATTCACTGAGGTCGTCCGTGCGCTGCGCTTCGGCGTTGTTGCGGGTCTCGCTCTCGCCCAGGCAGCCGCCGCGCCAGGAATGGGTTGCGATGCCGACAAGTTCGGCGCCGTTGTCGCTCTCGCGCAGGACCGGTCCGCCGGAATCACCCTGGCAGACCGAGTCACTGCTGGTCTTACCGGAGAGGGCGAGGGTGGTGCCGTTGACACTGTCGACGGTGAGGGCCGAGGTGTGCGCGGCACCGGGCACCCACTCGGTGCTGGTGCGGCCGAGCCCGGAGAACGTCGCCCCGTCACCAGCGGCCAGGGGGGTGTCGGCCAGCGACACCACAGGCACGTCGGCGGGAGCGGACACCGACAGACGGGCCATCACCACATCACGCCCCGCCGCGGGAACCAGCTCGGCGACCTCACTGCTGTGAGCAGTACCGGCGGACAGGTCGGCGCGGCTGACCGTGACCGTGGTCTTCAGCTTCGGCTTGCCAGCGACGACCTGGGCGGGGTCGTCCGCGAAGCAGGACGCGGCGGTCACCACCCACTCACGGGACACCAGCACCCCCGAGCAACCACGCGCCGTCTCCCCCTCACCGACGGTCAGCCGCGCGGTGAACCCGAAACTGTCCACGGCCTTCGGGCCAGTAGCAGCACTCGCGGGAACAATGAGCGCAGCAACCGCTGACACACTCAAACCGGTGGACCAGATGGTGCGGGAACGTCTAACAGGCATGGCTTTCCTTGTCGAGCTGAAGGCGTAGCCCCAGAGAAGAAGGGGCAGTGCGTGCAGGTGGTGGCGGGTCGGAGAGAGGCGGCATGGCACCTTCACGCGGGCGGGTGCCTTGGGTGGCTGGCAGGCCACCGAGCCACCCGGAGACCGCTATGTGAAGCAGCCCCGAGCCGGGCTGCGGAGGTCAGCTGGTGACGCGCAGCTCGACCAGGGTCGTCATCGGCTTGCCAAGTCCCTGGCCGACAGTCTCGAAGTCGTTTTTGTCGACGTTGACGGTCTGGGAGTCACCGGCGTCCGTGGTCAGCTTCGCCGTCACCGGGTGGTCGGCGGTCTCGATGTAGAACACGCGCGGCACTTCGAGGGTGAGGAAGCCGGACTTGGCGGTGGCTCGGAAGCAGAAAAGCTTGGGCTTGTTCTGCTCGTCGGGGCCACGGGTGACCTGGACGCTGATCTGCGCCTTGTCGGAGCTGTCGCAGTCGGCGAGGACGATGTGGCCATCACCGCGGATCAGCTTGATCATCTTCTGTTCGAGGATCTGCGCTGCGTTGGGGTAGTCGAAGGTCTCGACGGCGTACGGCATCGACGTGTCAGCCGCAGTGGCACCGGCGGGTGGTGAGGCAAGGGCGGGCACAGCTAGAGCCAGGGCGGCGGCACCAGCGATGCCAGCGCCGGCAATCAGCTTGCGGGCATGCGTGAACACCTGAGGGCGTCCTTCCGGGAAACGGCTGCGGTCAGCCGCGAGTTGAGCGACAGGAAACTCGCAGCGCCACACGCGGAGTATTCAGACACTCATCAGCGAATCTCAGCTGTAAAGGAACTACGTGCTCACAACGCGTGTCAAATCGGAATAAGGTGAACTAGATCACCACGCCCTGGTTCACGAGTCTTGGTTAAGGCGGGGTAAAGTACGGACCAACTCGGACTATGTGCACTCAGTTGCTTTCAGTGACCTCTGATTCTGGCGCCACACGCCGCACATGCCGAGTGGGGGCGGATCGCGTTCGCCAGTTTTGAACGCGACATTCAGACTTGGAACTTTCCAGCTGCTCCCTCGATCCCGATTCCGGCGAGCGATGTGCCGTCGGCTATGAGATGAGTGATCTTGAGGCGAAGACTGCGTGCACCCCAGCACGCGAGAAGGGCGTGGCGCACCCTGCGGACGCTGTTGGTGAGCCTGCTGCCGGTTGCCCTGGTCGTCGGGTTGATGGGCTCCGCACCGGCTCTGGCCGACGACGGCTTCGACGACGACGAGGGTCCGGTCAGCGCGATACCCGCCACCGACCGTGGCAAGGTCGTCGAGCTCTGGAAGGAAGGCGGACCTGGCGTCAAGGCTGCCGCCGAGGTCGCCCTCACAGGCACCGACGCCGAGGTGAAGAACTTCCTCGACAAGGTGGCCCCCGGGCTCCAGGTCGACGACGACCGCGTCTCTGTGGCACAGATCGCCACGGTGGGCGGCGTCAATGTCCAGGAAGCGGCCCGCAAGGCACTGTCGACACCCGACGTGGATCTGCAGGCGTTTCTCAGCGACGGGTGGAAGCATCCTCTCGAGGAGGACCAGAGGCTCCGTGTCGCCCAGCTGATGGACGCCGGCGGGCCCGGTGTCCAGGAGGCCGGCAAGGCCGCGCTCAACGGGTCGGCCACCGACGTTCAGGCGTTCCTCAACAAGGGCCAGTACACTGCGCGCGAGGATGACGAACGGCTGCAACTGGCCCAGATCCTGAGCACCGGCGGGCCAAACGTACGGGCCGCGGGCAAGATCGCTTTGAAGGGCAGCCCGGCCGACGTCCGAGAGTTCCTGGAGGTGGGCCAGCACATCGCCCGCGACCGGGACCGGGAGCACGCCACGATTGGCGAGCTCTCAAAGCAAGCCGTCGAAGCTGGACGCCAGGCCATGGTGGAGACCAAGGCCGCGGAGGAGACCTCCAAACGCGCCACTGTAGCCGCGGCGCTGGCCAAGAAGGCTGCTGAGGAGGCGGCCAAGGAGACCGAACTCGCGCGCAACGACGCACTCAGCGCCGCCGCTGCAGCGGGCCGCGCGGCCAAGGCCGCCGATCAGGCCGCCTCCGCGGCCCAGCAGGCCATCAGTGCCGCACGGGCCGCCAACAACTCCGCCCGCATCGCTGCCAACGCTGCGGCCCAGGCCGCCTCGGCAGCCGCGGGCGCCGCCGACGCAGCCTCCACTGCACGCGGTGCGGCAGCCGCCGCAGCCGTGAACGCGAGCGATGCGTCCAAAGCACGTACCGCAGCGGAAAGCGCCAGGACTGCGGCCCAGGGCGCCGACACTGCGGCGGAGGCCTCCGACCAGGCCGGCATCGCCGCGGACCGTGCGGCGGATGCCGCCGACGCCGCCAGCCAGGCCGGCACCAACGCGCAGA
This sequence comes from Streptomyces sp. NPDC086787, assembly GCF_044745865.1. Lineage (NCBI taxonomy): Bacteria > Bacillati > Actinomycetota > Actinomycetes > Kitasatosporales > Streptomycetaceae > Streptomyces > Streptomyces sp. NPDC086787. The sequence goes on from NZ_JBIVBC010000033.1 coordinate 16,116, forward strand.
ACGCGGCAAACGCCGCCAAGAGCGCCAGTGACTTCGCCGACCAGGCTGGTGTGCACTCCCAGACGGCCAGGAACGCCGCTGCCCGCGCCGAACGCCAGGCCAAGGAAGCCTCCCGGGCCGCCCAGGAGGCCAGGAACCTGGCCCGCAAGTCGGCCCAGGCAGCCCGGGACGCGCGCGATGACGCCCGTTCGGCGGCCACGCATGCCCGCAACGCTGCCAAGGCAGCCGACGAGGCAGCCGAACACGCCGGTGAGGCCGCCACGGCGGCCACGCAGTCCACCGCTCACGCCAAGGCGGCCCAGGAGGCCGCCACCCGCGCGTCGGACGCGGTCGCCAAGGCCGTCAAGACCCACGAGCTGGCACTGCAGATCGAGAAAGAGGACCGCGCCGAACGTGCGAACAGCGGCATGGAGAAAGCCATCGCCTTGGCCGACTCCACCGCTGCCTTCGACCAGGCGCGCAAAGACGCAGTCAAGCAGGCGCAGGACCTGGAGGCCGAGGCCGGGAGACTTGCCGCGGAGGCCAACGCGCCCGGCGCCGACGCCGAGGACGTTGCCCACAAGGCCCGCAAGATCGCCGTCAGCGCGATGAAGGTCAGGGGCCCCTGGAGCCGTACGGCTGCCGAGGTCGCCCTCGCGGGCACGGACAAGGACGTCACCGACTACATCCGTACCGGATGGACCCAGGCCGCCCAGCAGGACGACCGCACCCGGGTCGAGAACCTCGCCCTCCTCTCGGAGATCGAGCCGGTCCGAACCCAGGCGGTGGCCGCGCTCTCCGGCGACGCCACCAAGATCAGCACCTTCCTGGAGACGGGCCAGTACGCGGCCGCGTCCGACGACTTCCGCGTGCAGATCGCCCAGATCATCAGCAAGGGCGGCCCCAACGTCCAAGAGAGTGGCCGCGCCGCCCTGAACTCGGGCTCGGAGGAGAAGTACCGCCAGTTCCTCGTCACCGGGCAGTTCATGGCGCAGTACGACGACGACCGCCTCATCGCCGCGGGTCTCGCCGACGGGGGCTCCACCGCCGCTCCCGACAAGTGCTCCGTCAGCGAAGCGACGGTCGCCGCCTGCATCGCCCTCAAAGCGCCGGCTTCTGCCCTGCGCGAGTTCGCCGTCTCCGGCCAGCTCAAGGCCAAGCGCAAGGACCTGCTCGCGGCAACTCACGACCTGCAGATCAGCAAGCTGATCCAGGACGCCGCCAAAGTCGCGGCCACTGCACAGGAGAACGCCGACCGGGCCCAGGCCGTCGCAGCCGACGCCCGCAAGCGCGCCACTGAGGCCAATCAGTACCGCAGACAGGCCGAGGCCTCGAAGAACAAGGCCCAGGGGTACGCCGATCAGGCGGCTGAATCGGCCAAGAAGGCCACCGAGTCCGCCAACCGCGCTGCCGAGTCGGCGAAGCAGGCCACCGAGGCCGAGGAACAAGCCAGGCAATCCGCACGCGAAGCCAACCACTCCGCAGCCCTCGCCGAGTCGTCCGCAACCGCCGCCCGTGGCTCAGCCGATACGGCCTGGTCCTACGCCAACGAGGCCAAGCAGTCCGCGATCGCAGCCGGCAAAGACTCCGAGGCCGCCGACAAAGCAGCCAAAGACGCACTCGCCGTCTATGCGGCGAAGACCCGCGAAGAGGCCGAGGCTGCACTCAAGGAAGAGAACCGCGAGAACCTCGCTGCGCTGCAGGAGATGGAAGAAGCTCTCGCCGACGCCGCGGCCGACGACGATACGAGCGTCTGGGACATGCTTTCCGGTGTCGGACACACGCTCCTGGACGGCGCCGGATTGATTCCGGGCGTCGGCGAGTTCGCTGACCTCGCAAACTCAGGCTGGTACGGACTCGAAGGCGACGCACTCAACGCCTCCCTCTCCGCAGCCTCAGCAATCCCGTTCATCGGCTGGGGAGCCACCGGCTCCAAGTGGGGCAAGAACACATTCCACGGCGCTGAAGCCTTCATCAAGGCTCAGAAGGCAGTGGGTAAGCCTGCGCACATCTGGAGTACCGGAAGGCAGAGTTCCGGAGCTGCGAACGCACTGTCCCACTGGACGAAGCACAAGGCCGAGTTCCCGGAACTGGACAACGCAAAGCAGTACGTCGAAATCGCCCACGGCTACAGTGCATTGGCCAGGAACGGCAAACCAGCGAAAGGCTATCGGATCTTCAAGCAGAGCGGCGATAACATGGCCGTGTTCGACGAGACCACCAAGACGTGGTCGGCGTTCAACAAGGAGGGAATCCCTCAGACCATGTACAAACCGAAGCCTTACGACCCAGTCAACAACAAGGGAGGGTATCGAACGACGCTCGAGGACTGGCTGAAGGAACCTGGCCGCGGAACTGAGATCAAGTGAATACAGGAACCACAGGGGACTACATGGATGCAAATCCTGAGTATATCTGCCGAATCTGCGGATTCGACTTCGAGGACGTGGCGACGTGGGAGTACGGAGTTCCGCAGTACGTCATCTGTCTGTGCTGCGGAATGGAGTCAGGCCTTGAGGACGAGGACTTCGTGAAGGTTCGGAACTACCGAGCCGAATGGGTTGCGAACGGCGCAGTCTGGAAATCCCCACGCCATCAACCGCAAGACTGGAACATCCTTGAGCAGTTGGCGCACATCCCCCCGGAATGGCGCTAAAGGTGTTGCAGAAGCCTCATCAAGGTCTGGAAGTCAGTGGGCAGAACCGCGCATCTGGAGCATCTCCGTCGTGTGGAAACTGAATGCGATGCAGCACCCCAATGCGGCCCCTCGGCACGGCGCTGTCACGTTGTCGGGGGTGTGGTCGTCTGGGGGTGTGCCTGGTTGGTCGGGTTTCGGGTCTTGGGTCAGGCCGCGGCAGGCTGGAGGGCCGCGCCGGTGATGTGGTCCCAGAGGGTGAAGCGGAGGGTCATCTCGAAGCGGTACTCAGTGGCGGTCAGGAGATGCCGTCGGGGCCTGAAGTGGGGTGAGATGCCGCTGAACGCGGACAGGAACCGTTGTGCGGCGCCGGGCGGGCGGAAGTACTTCATCGCGCGCTCACGCTGCCGCGTCGGCTGGTGACTGTTCTCGGCCCGGTTGTTCAGCCCCTTGTGGGAACGGTGCTCGACCGAGGCCATGAGTTCACGGTGGGCGACGCCGTAGCTCTTCAGCTTGCCGGTGACCAGCACCCGCGGGACGCGGCACTGCTTCTTCATGAGCCTGGCCATGAACCGTTTCGCGGCCTTCGCGTCCCGCCGGGACTGCACGAGAATGTCCAGGACGTCGCCGTGCTGGTCGACGGCCCGCCAGAGGTACCGCCGCTCGCCGCCGATCTTCACGAAGACCTCGTCAAGATGCCATTTATCGCCGGGCTCGGGCTTGCGGCGGCGCAGGCCGTCAGCGTAGGACTGGCCGAACTTCACACACCAGCGGCGCACCGTCTCGTAGGAGACGCTCACCCCACGCTGGAGCATCAGCTCCTCGACCTCACGGAAGCTGAGCGGGAACCGGAAGTACAGCCACACGCAGTGCGCGATGACCTCTGCCGGGTAGCGGTGGCCCCTGTACGACGGCGACGCGCTCTCCACGACAAGCCCCTCCCACCCGCGACCAACCCGAAGATCATCTCACCCACCGGGCAACGTGACAGCCCC
>NZ_JBIVBC010000034.1:0-17212 GCF_044745865.1 Streptomyces sp. NPDC086787
GCGGCATCTCACCCCACTTCAGGCCCCGACGGCATCTGCTGACCGCCACTGAGTACCGCTTCGAGATGACCCTCCGCTTCACCCTCTGGGACCACATCACCGGCGCGGCCATCCAGCCTGCCGCGGCCTGACCCAAGACCCGAAACCCGACCAACCAGGCACACCCCCAGACGACCACACCCCCGACAACGTGACAGCGCCATCGGCGTCGTAGAGAGCGGGTTGGTGGTGCGGTTCGGCCCCAGATCCAGGGACGGGCACGGGAGTTGAGCTGGTTTGTTGCGAGGGCCGTGGCCTGGGCGATGTCGTCCGGGTTGGCGAAGGACCGACCGGCGAGTGCGGCTTTGCGGAAGATGCGCCACCAGCCTTCCTGCAGATTGAGCCAGCACGCACCGACTGGGATGAAAGCGTGGTGGATGCGGGGATGGTCCTCGAGCCAGGTCCGGGTGGACAGGCTGTTGTGACTGGACAGGTTGTCGGTGACGATCCAGATTTCCCCAGTCGGGTTGGCGTCCTCGACCTGTTGCAGAAATTGCTGGTAGAAGACGCTGTTGCGGGAGGAAGCGGTCATGGTGATGTGCTGGCCGTCCCGGACGCGTAAGGCTCCGTAGACCCAGGTCTTCTCTGGTCCGCGGCTGTAGTCGAGCTCCGCTTTGATTCGGTGTCCGTCGGGTGACCAGGCGGGTGCGGGCGGAAAGGTCCGCGGGATCACCGGCCCCAGCTCGTCGGCGCAGATCACCGTCGCGTCGTGGGGCGGCTGGGTGTAGAGACCGATGATCCTTGTCCTTTTGGGACGAAGTCCGGGTCCTTCGACCGCATCCAGGATCGGGTACGGCGCCAGCGCACACCCGCGGCGAGCAGGATGCGGCGCACCTGCGAACGGCTCACCTCGATCCCCTCGGCCCGCGCCTGCGCGGCAAGGGAATCCAGCGTCCACTCGGCCGGCCCCGACTCGTCAAAGGCCCACAGTTCCCCGACAGGCTCCCACCGCAGTCGTCCCGGCGGCACGGTCTTGACCAGGGAAATGATCCGGGATCGTTCCTGCTCCGTGATCCGCCGCTTGTGCCCCTGCCCGCCCAGGTCGTCCAGTCCCTGCAGGCCCAGACGGTTGAAGCGGTGCAGCCAGCAGCGGACCGTCTTCTGGCTGCAGTCCAGCTCCACCGCAATCGCCGGCACCCGCTGTCCCGACCAGCTCAGCTCGATCATCCGAGCCCGCATCACCGCATCCCGCGGCGCCTTCCGCGCCCGCGCCAGGCGACGGACGACGGCCCCTTCGTCCTCGTCACGCTCCGGTCGTGCCCATAAAACCATTGCCCAGCACCCGCCCCCGAGCACCCTCAACTACCCCGCCACCAGGACATATACCCAGCCAAAGCGGAATCCAGCACTAGGTCGTGTCCGGCGGATCATGTGACCGTTCCAGCTTCGGCTCGTTGGCATGTCCATGGGGCGGGGAGATCTCACGAACGACGAATGGGCTCGGCTGAGGCCGCGTCTGCCGAAGTCCGGCAAGCGAGGCGGTCGTTGGGCGAGCCATCGCAGGATCATCAACGGGATCCTGTACCGGAACCGCACCGGAGTGCCCTGGCGGGATCTGCCTGCGCGTTGCGGGAAGTGGAAGACCGTGTACGAGATGGTCGGCGCGCCGGTGGAGGACACGATCTGCGCGATGCACCTCATTCTCGAAGGCATCCCCAGCCGCTTCCCGAGGCTGCGGATCGTGCACACTCCCACCTGGGCGGCGCGCTGCCGATGCTGCTGCCGCGCGCGGACGAACACATCCGCTGGGAGGCGCCCGACATCACCGAGATGCCGACGATCGCCGCGCGCCGCATGTACTACGACACCGTCGCGCACGGCCACGAGCCCGCCTTGCGCGCGGCGGCGGAATCGTACGGCGCCGACCGGCTGATCCTCGGCACGGATTTCCCGTACCAGACGGGCGACGGGCTGAAGCGGGCCGTGACCTTCATCGAGGAGACGCTGGCGCCGGAGGCGGCCGAGGCGGTCCTGACGGCGGGCGCCGAACTGCTTCCGCGGCGGAGCGGCCCGACGCACCCGCGATGACGGCAGCCCAACAGAGGACTTTGTGTTCACCGCCGCTGCATTGGAGCCGCGCCTGCTTCACGGCTGTCGACAAGCGGGCCCGGGCACGGCCGACGTGCGGGAACCGGCGCTCGACGGCAGTGCCTTCACGGGGCGGGGCGGCCCAGCGGAAGGAGGTACTGGACCGGCTCGTCGAGGTCGTCGAGGCCGAGGAGCTCGTGGGCCAGGTCGTCATGGAGGCCGCCGAGCGGGAGCGACGCCAGGCTGAACGCCGCCGTGGTGAGCAGCAGCGTCTGCGCGAGGTGGCCGGCCTCCAGCAGGCCGAGCCGCAGTGCTCGCAGGCCGTAGCGGCCGCGCAGGAGGCCGAGGTCGAGATGGACCGCGAACACCGCCGGGGCCTCGTCGATGCCCACCGCGTCCGGGTCCTCCGCAGGCCGGGAGAGGTAGGAGGACAGCGCCTTGAGTTCGGTGACGGTCGGTGCGGGGCCGATCGGAAGCAGCGTGCGGCGCTCCGGGAGGCAGTGGTACGTGCCCGTGTCGAGCCCCGCGACGTTCAGCGCCACCAGCCGGACGCGCACGCTGTAGAGGGCACCGGCGCTCGGGTACGGGCGGTGGCGTTGGGTGTGTACGGAGCCGTCGGCGAGCGGCCGTTGTGTCGCGTGGCTCTCGGCGTACGCGGACCACAGCACCCCGCCCAGGGTCTCCGCGTCCAGCGGCCCGTGCAGCGGTCCGCGGACGGAACTGCGCCTGCTCAGCGTCTCGGTGAGTGACAGATCCGGCAAGGGTGCTGCGGGCAGCGGGAGTTCGGCCGCCAGCTGGGCCGCGGAGGGGGCCGGTCGAGGCGGTAGGTCGCGCAGTGCGGTGTCTTCGGGCCGTCCGACCCGGAACTTGCTGCGTTCCAGGTACTGGTAGTCCGCCGCGCGGTGCCCGGCGGGGAAGAACCCCGGGTCGTCCTCGGTCTCCAGCAGGGTGCGGGCCGCCAGCCGGCAGACGGCCCGCTCCTCGTCGGGGGTCACACCGAGCCGGTTGAACAGCATGTGCAGCTGGGAGGCCCACACCCAGAGCACACGGTGGGCGGTCTGTTCCGTCGGCACGGCATCGCGCAACCGGTCGTCGAAAGCGCCGACCTGGCAAGCCCACCGGGCCAGCCAGGGCGCGGCGGTACCCGTGTCGAGGGCCGCGCGCAGGGACCGGGCGCGCCGGACCAAGCCCGGCCGCTGGAGGGCGAACACCGAGTTCACGCGGGAGTGGACGGCGGCGCCGGGCAGCGGATCCACCTCGGGGATCCAACGCCAGGAGGCGGCGTGCCGGCGCAGCCAGCCCGCGGCTTCCATTTCGTCGAGGCCGAGCGCGTGGGCGGTGGCGTGGGCCATGTCGAGGGCAAGCGGAAGCCGGGCGAACCGGTCTGGCGTGGCGCGCAGGGCCTCGACGGCCGCCCGGGTGGAGTGGGCGAACAGCTCCTCGGCGAAAGGCAGCGCGGCGGGGCCCCCGTACCGCTCTGTCTCGGGTGTGTAAGGCACCTCGCGCACCTCGCCGTGCCCGGACGGCCAGGGGCCCGTCAGCTCGGCGGGCCGGGAGGCCGCTGACTCCGCCAGGGTGGCGGGAAGCCCGGCCGCCGCACCGGCGGCCAGCGGGCCCCGGAAACGGATCCGCAGGTGTGGGCCGCCCTCGCCGTAGCGGATGAAGAACCAGGCGGCACGGGGGTCGGCGGTCAGGCGGTCCATCAGCGGGGCGAGGTCGTCGGTGACGAAGGCGTCCGTCTCCGCGCCGCCGGAGTGCAGCGTCAGGTGCAGGCTGTGCCAGGGGTGTCCGGGGTCTTCGGACGCGACCCCGGTGGCGGCAGTCGGGAAGGGGCGGGGGCGGGCGGTCGTCATCGCGTCCTCACGGGAAGGGGTGGGGGTCAAGGGACAGTTCCTCGCGCCGCGGCGGCCTGACGGTGCGACCCAACCGGTGGGGCGTTTCCAGCAGCCGCTCCAGTCCCGCGGTGCGGCGGTTGACGTGCCCGAAGGTCATCGGAAGCGTGCCAGGGACGATCACCTTGGCGCAGTGCAGCCCCAGCCGGTCCCGTACGCCGGCCTCGTCCTGCGCGACCGCGATCACCTCCAGTCCCTCGCCGGCCAGCCGCTCCACGGTCCGCTCCAGCACCAGGGTCAGGTCGGCCACCGGCTCGGGGGCCCCCGGCCACCGCTCGTACCACGGCACCTCCCTCGCGCCGGCGAGCAGGAAGTCCATCCGGGGCTGCGCCTGCGGCAGGGTGTTGAGGCCGACGTGGTCGTCGAGGTCCAGCACCAGCTCGGGGCGGTCCAGCATCGGCCGCAGCCGCTCCGGGTCCCGCGGACCGCCTGGCGCGGAACGGCGATCGGCTTCCTGAACGTTGGTGACCACCTCGGCCACCGCCGAGCGGATCGCCGCCTGGGGGTCGTGGTGGGCGCCGGCGGCCAGGAACGCGCGTGGTGCGTCGGGGTGCGTGCCCTCGTAGCGGCAGAGCGAGATCACCGCCGGGACGCCCAGGTCGTTGGTGGCGTCCAGCAGGGTCAGGCGGTAGCGCAGCAGCGCGGCGCGGTCGGCCAGGGCGGTGACCTCCGGGTCGTCGTCGGGGACGGCGATCCGGGGCAGCGGTGTCCGCGCGTACCAGGCCATCAGGAAGGCGTCGCGTTCGGCGACCTCGAACAGCCCGTACAGCGCAGCCTCTTGGGGGCTGTTGCCCAGCCCGCAGCCGTTCGAGGACTCGTACACCACCCGCGGCCGGTCCGGCCCCGGTACGTCCCAGTACGCCACGTGCTCGGGCACCACCAGCCCGCGGCGCTCGGTGAGCGACCAGCCGTACACCCAGTCGAGTGCGAGGTCGGGGGAGTACGGGACGGTCCGGCGGGCGGGGTGACCGTCGAACTCGGGATCCGGCAGGCCCAGCCGAACGGGGTCGAGTACGGCCGTTTCTCCTGCGGCGACGAGGTCGGTGTAGGAGGCGCGGAGCACGGTGCGGCGGCCGGTGGGCCGCATCCCGGCGAATCGCTCCACGCTCTCGAAGAGGGCGACGCGTTCGCTGGAGCGGAAATCGCCCGATCGGCCGTAACCGCCGTCGTCGAGGGAGCGGCCGTCCGTGACCCAGGCCGTGGTCAGAGCGAAGGCGGAGTTCTCGGTCCTGAAGAGGCGGCGCACCGGCCCGAACCGCTCGTCGTGCAGCTCGGCGCGCAAACGGGCTGGCGTGGTGCGAGCGTTGGGGCCGCGCAGCACCGACGGGTCGGGCAGCGGCCGGGGTGTGAGCGGCCACCGGCTCCCGGCGGGCGAGTCGTCCGGCAGCGGCCGGCAGACCGGGCAGCCGCCGACCGGCCGGATGCGATGGGTGGACCAGACGTACCGGTCGCCCTGGAGGATGTGGACGACGGCCCGGTCGTCGACCGGGACCGGGTCGTCGGCGTGGAGAGCGGTGGCGGCGGGGCCGGATGGGGGTGTGGCGTGGCGGTCGGCGGCGATCTGATCTGGTTCGAGCGGGTCGTTCGTCAGCAGGTCTGCCGCGAGTCGGAGCACCGCCTCGGCCAGCGGCGGGGTCCCCGTGCCGCCGAGCGCCAGCCGCGGGCTCTGCCACGGCACCCGGCCGCCCGCCGTGGCCAGCCGCTGATATTCCGCACAGCCGACGCAGGCCCGAGCCCCGGGGTGGAGTACGGGCCCGATCACGGTCAGCGCCCCGTCCTCACACACCGGCACGAACCTGACCGGATGGGCCAGGGCGTGCCGGCTGAGCCGCTCGGCCAGCGCGAGGTCCCACGCGGTCAGCCACACGACGGCGGCGCCCTCCACGGTCGCCAGCGCCGCACCCGGGTCGAGTACGGAGACGGAGACTTGGGATGGGGTGAGGACGGCGTACGGGTCGGCGGTGTACATCAGTGACCTCCCGGACCGTTCAAAACCGTGAATCCGGACGCGCGCAGGGCATCGGCGAGCAAGGGGTGGCCGGTGCCCCGCCAGGGCGTGGGCCGCGCTCCGGTCAACCGGCGCAGGGCGGCGCGAAGGGCTGGTTCCCGGTCGGCCATACCGGCCAGCCAGACGTCGGTCCAGCCCTCGTCCGCCCAGTCGGCGGGCTCTACGCCTGCCACAGCGAGCGCAGCCACGGCGCCGCTGAGCGCGGTGTGCTGCGCCCCGTACGGCACGTGCTCCGCCGCCATCGCACGCGTGACCGCGTCGAGAGCGGCGAGAGCCACGGCGTCGGCCGCGGTCGCCTCGACGGCGTGGCTCACCATCACGGGGGCGGCGCCGCTTCCGGTCGGCGTCGACCGAACCCGGACGACGGCCGAGTAGGCTTCCTCAAAGTTGAGTTGACGCACTGTCAGATCTGTTGGCCGGCCCATGCGTTCGGTCAGCACGGTCCACCAGTGGCGGGCCTGCGGGTGCGTGCACCAGATGTCGGCCTTAGTCTCGTCGGCACGGACGTCGGCCGTGACCGGTTCCGCCTGCGACGCGGTGGAGGGGGTTTGCAGGCCGAGGCGGTCCAGGACCGCACGGCGCAGTGCCCTGCCGTGGGCGTGGTCGGGGCTCGCTCCGACGATCGGGGCCGACCAGCCGTCGGCGAGGGTGAGTTCGGCGGCACGGCAGGCCGCTTCCAGCCGGGCCAGGTCAGCCCGCACCGCGCCGGCGACCAGGAGACCCTCCGGGGTCCGGCAGGATACGAGCGACGCGGGGAGCTGCGGGAGGTCCCCGGGGCGTGGTGCGGCGAGCACGCCGAGCCGTGGGTCACCCAGGGCGGCGACCCGGCGCAGGGCATCCCCGAGATCCGCGGCGGGCGGGGCATCCTTCGCCCGGCGGTCGCCCCGCGGGGCCGCCGCCCATGGGTGGTACGTCGCCTCCGGCGGCTCGGCCCGGGCGATCAGTACGGCCGCATGTCCGGCTTTGGCGGAGTCGAAGGCGTCCTCGTGCGCAGCAGGGTCGGGCAGGCCCATGACGGCCGCGAGCAGCCGCCCGGCCGCGGCACCGCCGAGCAGTGCGACATGCGGGGGGGACGATTTCCCGGCAATGGCATTGACAGAGGCGACGGCAGCCTCCTGCGATGGTGCGAGGGCATCGGCAGGCGCTGTGGTGGGGCGGCCCGTCGCCCATGGTGGTGTGCCGGTGCCGAGACGGGTGGCGAGGGCGTCGGCGTCGGCGCGGGCCTGGTTCGGGGGGCCGGGTTCGGTGACGAAGCCGCCGTCGGCGTCGCAGGCCACCGCGAGCGCCATGGCCCCGGACGGTGTGTCGGCCGTCACCACTGCCCGGCCGGCGGGCAGCCCGCCGTCGGTGGTGACCCGCGCGTCCGCCCCCGCACTGCAGAGCGCCCGAACGAGGCTCAAGGCCAGAGGGCCCTCGGGTTCCGGTGTGGCGACGACCGGTCGTGCGGTCCGGATCGCTTCGACCGCCTTGGCCGGATGAGCCGCCGACGAACCCGGCCAGGGCGGGAGTTCGACGCCGTTCGGGTGCTCGACCAGCAGATCGTGCTCGCGCAGCAGGCCCGTGAGCGTGGCGAGCGCGGCTTCCACCCGGGGCTCGGCTCGATCGCTCGCGGTGGCCGCTGCCTCAGTGGAAGCCGCGTTCGCCAAGGCTCCGGCCTGCGTGTCGCCATCCGCCCCCGCCTCGGTATCGCCCGGTGGGTCGCCGTCGTCCCGCACCGCGCGGTCCGGAGCGAGCCGGTCTGCGAGCAGCTGCCACAGGGCGGGCAGCGCGCGGTTGCCCTCCAGGGTGACGCCGACGCCACGGCCGCGCAGGTGCAGCCCCGTCAGCAGCGGGGTGACGACAACGCCGGGCCGCAGCCGAAGGCGCGGTTCCAGCGGCGGAACGGGATTTCCGGGCGCCGACGCAACGTGGACGTCGGGCGCCGACGCGACGAGGGCTTCGGGGACCGGCGGTGCGAGCTCCCCACCCGGAGCGGGGCCCCGGGACTCCAGTGCGCTTCCGGCTGCTGCGGCGGCGGGGGCGGTGGTCATGACGAACCCTCCACCGCCGCGATCACCTCGTCGATACGGCCCTGCCAGGAATGCCCGGTGAGCTCCGGCACCGTGCGCACGACCAGGTGCGCGGCGAGGTACCGCTCCACCGGCCGCACGTCGCAGATCGCGAACAGCCGGTAGAGCGCATTCGTGCAGGCCCGGTAGATCAGGTAGTCGGGTCGACTCCACATCGCTCCCCGCGGGTCCGAGCGGCGCAGCCGCCGGTGGAACTCGCTGTAGCGGGTGCGTAGGTCCTGGTTCCAGCGGTCGGCCACCGCCTCGTCGCCGAGCATCGCCGCTCGGTTCCGGTACTCCAGGGGGTCGCCCGCGAAGTCCACGCCCGCCGCGAACCGTTCCGCGGTGACACGCCACGCCTGCGCGGACCAGTCGGCCCAGGCGCGTTCCCAGCCGGTTGCCCCGTCGTCCGCGATCCGCCTGACCAGCGCGGTGACGGCCGGTCCGGTGGCCTCCCATCGGCGCTCGAAGGCCGCCCGCAGCCGATCGCCCGAGTCCTCGTAGAGCAGGAAGTCCTCGAGGTGCGAGACGAACGAGTAGTGGCCCCCGATCAGCCCCTCCGGGTGCGCCGCGGCGTGCGCGGCCAGCGCCGCGACCGCCAGTTGCACGCGGGCGGCCGGTGCGTCCCCGTGCCCGCCCAGGAACGCACACCCGGTACCGAGCGCCGACAGGCCCAGCGTCAGCAGGTCGTCGCGGAGCCGCACACCGTCCGGCCCGATCAGGGTGCGCAAGGACGTCCGGTCCACCTGCTCGACCCGGACGGTGCCGTCCGGTACGAGCGGGCCGTACGGCGGGGCGATCAGCTCGGCGCGGCCCGCCACCGCAGCCCGGGCTAGGAGTTCCTCCTCGGTGATGCGGGTGGCCGAGGGGTGGTCGGCGGCCCAGGTCCGCAGGGCGGCCGCGGTGTACTCTGCCGCGGCGGCCAACGGGTTGGGTGCGCCGTGCAGCCGGAGCCGTACATGCGGGCCGTGCAGCCAGTGGCGTTCGACGTGCGCGGTCAGGCCGTCGGCGGCGGCCCGGCGGGCCAACGGCAACACCGCTTCGCGCAGCAGCGGTGCCTTGTCCGGGCGGTAGTCGTACAGGACGACGTCGAGGGTCCCGGCGGAGCCGGGCTCGGCGGGGCTCGGCGAGACCGGGGCGGGTGCAGGGCCGGCCGGGGCTTTCATCGGGTGCCTCCTCGGCGGAGTGCGGGCGGGGCCGAGGTCCGGTGCACGGCGCGGCAGGCCGAACGGTGGCGTGCCGGGCGATAGGTCTCGACGACGGACTCGACCGCACGGGCGGGCCGGTCCCGGCCGCCGAAGGCGGGCAGGGCCTCCTCCAGGACGACGCCCTGGGGATGGCGTGACAGCCAAGTGCGCAGGCAGCGCAGGTGCAGGGCGTTGCCGAGGTCGAGCGGCTGCGGCTTGGGCGCGCGCAGCCGTGCGACGAAGTCGTCGACGGCGCGCCCGGCCGTGGGCAGCGGAGCCGGGTGCAGGAAGAGTTGGTCCGGCAGGTCGAGCAGAGCCCGCCAACGGGCCACCGTGGCGGCCGGAATCTCCCGCTCCTCTGCGGCGAGGTCGGCGCGCAGCGCGTCGAGCACACCCGGGCCGAGGTGCCATCGGCGCCGGGCCAGCACCAGGTGACGGTGGCGCAGTCGCGGCGTATAGACTGCCTGACCGCCCGGCGCCGCCATGGCGTGATGGGGCAGCAGCGGGCGGAAGTCCACCACTCCTGCGGGATGATCGGAGAGGAACGGTCCGAGCCGCCCCGGCAGCATGATCGGGGCGAGAAAGCCCAGGTAGAGAACGTCCAGCGGGTCGCCGGTCTTTCGTACGCGAAAGCGCAGTCGGTCCGTGGCCCGGTCGTGAACGAGGTCGAGGTCGGCCTCGGTGAGGGCCGCCCGGTCGCGGTCGGGTCCGATCTCTTCGAGGAGCAGCAGCGGGTGGAGGTTGGCGTTGAACCCGCCCACCGGCCGGATCTGGGCCGCCCGCGCACTCGTGCCAAGGCCGCGCCGGACGCGCTCGCGGACCGCCGCCGCGGCGCTCGCGGGCAGTGCGTCGAGGAAACGGCTGGTGAACCTGCCCCAACCGCCGTAGACGTGGTTGACGCACAACAGCCCGTCGCGGGGCACGCGTTGGACGAAGTGGGAGTAGCTGAGCGGCCGTGCGGCCGTCCAGTCGGGCAGACGGGCGGCGAGGGTGCGGACGGGACCGGCCGCCAGGATGATCTCGGAGGCCATGCCCCCTGCCTGTACTGCCGCCGGCCGGGCCAGTGCAACGAATTCCTCCCGCAGCCGGGTGAGTTCGAGCATCCCGGTCGGTAGTTCGGGGACATCGGCCGACTGGCCCATGAGGCGGCCGGCTGCTGCCCAGGCGGCGGCGGTGTCGGTGCCGAAGTCCCATGGGTCGCGGCAGGTGCCGCCCTCCCCGTAGCGGGCTACGAAGCTGTCCCGGGCGACCCGGCTCATTATGTGACCCAGATCGAACAACTCGGCCAGGGCGGTCAGTTCGGCGAGCGCGGCATGGTCGGTGAGGGTTAGCGGCTCGTACCCGGTGTGCCAGTCCTCGTCCATGCCCGGCGGTACGAGTGGGCGGCGCGGAGACACGGGGGCGGGTGCGACGACATCCTCGGTGAGGACCGTCAGAGGGGCGGCCTCCGGCGGGACGGCTCGGGCGGTGTCAGCGAGCAGTTCGCGCCAGCGGCTGGCCAGGTCGGCGAGCAGGGCGGGACGTTCGGCGGCGGGAGTGTCCGCGAACTTCTGCGTGTCATGGGCGAGTCGGGTGATCCGGCGCGCCAGGGCGGCGTCAGCGGGCCACTGGCGCAGCCAGTCGGCGAGCGCCAGGAGGGGGGCGGGGTGCTGCGGGTCGACGGGATCCACAGGCACGAGCAGCCCCGAGTCCGCGAGTCGGTCCACGAAACCCGCGACAGAGGGGTCGTCCGGCGTGCGGCCCAGCTCGGCGGCGAGCCTGACCCTCAGCGTGCCGAGGTCGAGCGGGCGGTCGGCGAGGACGGCTGCCAGCACGTCCAGCGCCGGGCGGGCGGCCACCTCGACCTCGTCCTCGCGGGTGACCATGTACCGGCCACCGGCGAACAGCGGTTCCGCCCGGGCGAATCGGGCCCGTCCGTCGGCCACCCGTGCGGTGCTCGTCATGTGGTGCCGGAGGGCGCGGCGACGGCGCGGCTCGTCGAGCAGGGCCGCGGTGAGCGCGGTGAACAGGGCGCGGCTCGCCGTAACGACGGAGGTCAGCGGGGCGGCGGACACGGTCCGGGGCGCAGGCGCGAGGGTGGCTGCGGCGCCCCTTTGACCGGCCCGCTCGTCGGCCCACCCGACAGCGGTGAACCACGACAGCGGACTGGTCTTCGCGCTGGCCCGCAGGGCGTGGCGCAGGACCGAGGCCTCCTCCTTGCGTGCCCGCCGCCCGGTCTCGCCGCGCCCGGCCCGGTCAACTGCCCGCAGCAGGTCAGCACTGGTCAGGGCGATGGCCCGGGCGAAGACAGGTGAGCGGCAGAGGCCGGCCAGCGCGGCCCGCTCAGCGGTCAGGGCGTGCGGGACGGCGGCCGTCAACTCGTCGAGCAGCCCGGCGCGCAGCTCGTGCAGGGCAAGCCAGTCGGCGAGCCGCGGTACCCGGTCGGGCAGGGTGCCGAGCCGGCCGAGGAGGGCGGGGCGGGGCTCGCGGCCGTTGTGCAGAGCGCGGCGGAGCGGGAGAACCACCGTGCGGTGGAAAGCCTCGTCATGCCCGGCGCGCGCGGTGAAGAGGTCGTCGGACAGGGCGGCCCGCAGCGTGGCGTCCTCGGCGGCCAGGGCGGTGAGCCGGGCGAGCAGGGCCCGTACACCGGCCGCCGGAGAGGACTCGGCGGGGTAGGGGAGCACGGTCGCACGAACGAGGGCGTACGGCGCGGTCCGGTCGTGCGGGTCCGCCGGTTCGAGCGGGTCGACGTGGTCGGGCGGCGGCACGCGCACCGGGGCTGCCGGCGAGGCGGGGTACGACATGAGGGGGGCTCCCGGCGTACGGCTCGGAGGGCGGGCGGAATCGGCGCAGCAGGAGGGATTGCGCGTAACGCATCAGTGGACCAGGCGGCACCCGGTGGCCCGCATCAGGATCGCGGGTGGGCTAGGACCGTGCGGTCGGCCGGTTCGTCCGGTCCTGTCCGGCCGACCGCGCAGGGCCGTGGTTTGCCGGCCTCATGGGACGTGAGGTCGAGGGCCCGCTAGTAGGGCAGGTCGGGCAGTCTGGGCTGGGCGTACGAGGAGGAGCCGCACGAACACGAGCTGGCTCCGCCGGAGGCGCCCATCTCAGGCAGCACGACAGTGTCCCGCAGGGCGGTGACGGTCAGCACGCCGAGGTCCAGGTCTTCCAGCACGAGAAGGTCCTCCTGGGGGCCGGGCATGCGAGCCTTTCAGGTCGGGGACGGTGTCCGGGGCGGAATCGCAGTCAGTGGAGGATGGGCGTGACGATGATCTGCGGCGGCACCACGACCTCCGGCGGTGCACACGACGACGAGCCCTGGCATGAGCAGCCGCCCCACGAGGCGCCGCCCTCGGGCAGCGCGGCGGTGTCGCGCAGCGAGGTCACGGTAAGGTCGGTGAGGTCCAGGTCCGCGTCCAGGTCGAGGTCCTGGAGCTCCAAGGCGTCCTGCTGGTTCGAGGCATGGGACATGACGAACTCCCTTCGGATGAAGGCGGAGAGGGAAACGCGCCGACGGATCGGCGGCGCGAGAAATACCAAGACACGGGCATGCAAACAGATTCCGCTCGAAGCCGGATGGAGCGTCCGGACGGCTCAGTTCTTCCGGTGGGCGATGCCGTGCTCGTCCCGGACGCGGCGACGAGGGGTCTTGCGCCGATCCGCAATCCGGTATGCCGCTGTGCCCGCAGGCACTCCGCGGTGAGGCTGGCCTGCCCTCCCGCCAGCGCACCCCCTTCTCGTCACGGTGGTACTGCTGAACCCAGGAGACCCGCAGGACCTGGACCCCCTCGATCGCCGGATCGAAGGGCTACCGCGAGGCGAAGCGGCAGACCGCGAAGCTTCACCACAAGGTGGCTGCACAGCGCCTAAACACCGGACGTAAGTGGGGGGCCGTCGTCCGTGACCATGACGTCCTGGCGGTCGAGGACTTCCGGCCGAAGTTCCTCGCGAAGACGACCATGGCCCGCAAGGCCGCGGACGGCACTGTCAGGTTGAGTAGGAGCTCTCTCCAGTGGATGATCCTCCGTCTGGTCGGATTCCTGGAGGGGCTGCTTGTCGTACCGGGGGTTCCGCTTCCCGCCGGAGGTCATCTCTCACTGCGTGTGGCTGTACCACCGGTTCAACCTGAGTCTGCGTGATGTCGAGGAGCTGATGCTCGAGCGCGGTATCGAGGTGAGCTACGAGACGGTCCACCAGTGGACGCGCCGATTCGGCCCCGCCTACGCGAACGCGCTGCGCCGACGCCGCCCGCCGCCTGGGGACAAGTGGCACATAGACGAGGTCTTCGTGAGGATCCAGGGGCCTTGACCCGGAATCTTGGACACGGGCATTGACCCTGAATTCTGGACACGAGCCATGCGGCATCGGCCACCTTTGGGCCACGCCTTGACCTGAGGTTGGACACTGGTCGGGTGGCCCGAGGGAGTCTCACCCCGGGCTCCTACAGAACGGAGCGTGACAGTCTCCCGTCACTCCGCTCTTGTCACTCTGATCACCAGAAACACGGTGTCCATGCCCAGTGGGTGAAGAGCCTGGGTTGGTACCAGCGGGCGGCCATGTTGACGTCGCCGCTGGTGGGGTCGGTGTAACCGGACTGGTAGCCGACAGCCGGGGTGGTGCCGTTGCTGGCGGTCTCCTTGCCGAACGGGTCGTAGGCCCTCGATGCGCTGAGCTGCTTGTCGTCGGGCGTCAAACTGGCGACCAGATCCGTGTGCGGGTCGGTGACAGCCTGCTGTCGCCGGTGGCGACGGAGAGCAGAGCGCCTTCGGGTGTCCGGTTGTACCCGCTGGTACCGTCGCCGGCGAGGTTGTTGGAGCCTCCGTCGTAGGTGAAGGGGGCCGTGCCGCGGGTCTCCACACGGTCCAGGGAGTCGTAGGCGTAGCTCGTGGCACCGTCTGCGGTCTTACGTTCGAAGGCGTCGAAGGTGAGGATGCGGGTGGGGGTGCCGACCGTGGTGATTGAGGCCAGTATGCCGCGGGCGGGTCGGCGGCGTCCGGGTGGGCTGGGGTGGATGGTTCGATCGTGGACTCGGGCAGGCCCCAGCTGTTGAAGGTGTAGACAGTGGTGTCGCCCCGGCCGTCGGTCAGGCCTCACCGCCGCGGAGAAGGCCCTGGACACTCCGTCATACGCCCCTGCGCCCGCCTGGTGTTCGTTGGATATCGCACGCCGATCTCGCGGCGGACGGCGGGCGCTGCCTCGCGGATCTCGGCCAGCGGCGCCAAGCCCACCAGATGATGGACGAGGGCATCGCCCTGTTGCCCGCCACCCGCTCCAAGACCCAATCCGTGTTCCTGACCTACCAGGCCGAGACCTACCTCCGGGACGGCGAACCGGAGATGGCCGCGGCGACCGCAACCCGGCCCCTGGAACTGGCCCAGCCGGATCGGGGCACCCCGATGCGTGACGATGGTGTGCGACCTCGAACCAGAGCTGTCCCGATACGCACACACAGCCGGCGTCGGCGAACTCCTCGAACGGCTCCGAGCCGTCGGCTGAAACTCCAGCGCCGACCAACTGCGATGGACCGTACGTCTGACCGCCGCACTCATCGACGAAGACGAGTCCGAGCAGGCCGCCGCGGCTGCCGACAATCAGGGAGAGGCTCCTTCGGTCTGCAAGCCGCTTGTGTGACACTGCCATATGGTCGAACACGAGGTGACGCGGCCCTTGCAGGTCGTCAGGCCCAATTGACAGCGCCGGACCGGGAACCAATGTCAGTCCAAAGTGCAGCCGACGATACGGCTCCGATCAGCTTCACCGTGCGCGACCGGACTGCGATCGCGGGCGTCGGTGTCGCAATGATAGTCGTCGAGCTGAACTGGTTTGCTCTCAATCTCGTACTCCCAACAGTGGCACGGGACTTCCGCACAGCGTCGACCGACCTGCAGTGGCTGGTGAGCGGCTACATGCTGGCGCTCGGCTCGATGATGATTGTCGGGGGCCGCAGGGCCGACCTGAGGGGACGTCGCCGAAGCCTCGTACTCGGGCTCATCGGTTTCGCTGCGGCCTCGGTGTTCTGCGCCGCGTCGCAGAACACGCTCTGGCTCGTGCTCGGACGGCTGGCACAGGGCGCGGCGGCCGCACTGGTGTTCCCCGTGGGGGTCGCACTGGTCGCCTCCCAATTCCGCGACGGCCGTCAGAGCCGAGCTGTCGGGTACGTGCTCGGCTACTCGGCCGCAGGTACAGCCCTGGGTCCGTTCGTCGGGGCGCTCCTCACGCAAGCCACGTCCTGGCGAGGGGTATTCCTGCTCGACGTTGCCCTCTGCATGGTCGCGGTGGCCCTGCTGTTGCGCTTCACGTCCGAGAGTCGGGATGAAGCCGCCGTCCGGGAGCTCGATTCTCGAGGTGCGGTGATCATCGCAATTGGTCTGGCCGCGATCATGCTCGGCGTCGACCATGGCGCAGACCAGGGCTGGTTCTCGCCCGTCACCGTGGCTGGCGTGCTCGGCGGCCTTGGCCTACTCGGCGTGTTCGTCGAACAGGAGCGACACAGCAAGCACCCGCTGATCGACCCCACGCTCTTGCGTAATCCTCCGTTCGTCGTGGCGACCAGTGCGGGCGCACTGTCCGGCGTGGTCTACTGCGTGACCGCGGTGCTCTGCGCGCTCTACTTGCAACAAGCCCGCGACATGACACCACTGGGAGCCGGTGCGGTCTTTCTCGCACTGCCGACCGCGTACGGCGTCGCGAGTTACGCGTCAGGACCGCTCTCTGAGCGGTGCCGCCCGGAGCCGCTAATGATCGTGGGCATGCTTTTCACCGGCGGAGGACTGATGGTACTCAGCCACGTCGTCTCGATCGGCTGGTACGCGGCAGTACTCGCCCTGTGCGGACTCGGGACCGGCCTGGTCTGGGCCTTGACCAACTCCGCCACACAGTCGTACGCCCCTGCCGCTCGCAGCGGCGCCGCCTCCGGGCTGGTTCTCACCGTCATCGTCCTGCTCGGCGCGGTGGGGGTGTCGTTGTCCGCCACAGCCCTGGAACTCGTCAGCGGCTCGACGACGCACGCGGCTGCCGACGCACGCGCCATCGAGACGGTACTGCGCGGCACCTCTGCACTGGCTTTCGCCGGCGCCCTCGGCCTACTGCTGGTCCGCCGCCGGTGGGGTCGCAGAGACGAGACCGCCGGCAGACGAGCAGCGCCGTAGACACTCAGTTCAGACGTGACACCGGACGAAAACACCCTCACGTCGACCAGATAGCCCTTGGCTTCCGTCACCGCAGGTGGGGATCACAGGTAGTCGAAGAAGCGGATCCACCACGTCGGGGGGTGTTCGGGCGGGTAGTAGGAGACGAGGTCGCTGACCCCGTCGTATCTCGTCCAGAGCAGGTGCTCTGAGATGACGGTGTAGCCGAGGGCCTCGAGTTCTTCCCCGACGCGGAGTCGGTCGGTGGCGTGAAAGAGCTCACTCTCCTCTTCCTCGTTGTAGCTGCCGGGGTTGCCCAAGGTCACGACCGCCAGGTTCCCGAAGTTGCTGACGGTCACCGTGATGCGTTCTGCGCCGTCCCCGGCGATTGCTGGGATCACGACTGTCCCATGGTGGCTGGCGTCCTAGACCTGGCGGTCGACGGTGCAGGTGCACTGAAACCGCGCGTCCAAACGGGCTGCGAGCTGTTCAAACCGGGCTCGCGTGGCGCCAGGGTCGTAGCCCCGGGGAAATTCCATGTACTGCGGGTCATCGAGTTGCCGGAGCAGAGCCCAAGTGCTCTGGTCATCGAGGGGCATATACGTCTTCTCCTTGGAAGTGGCGGGCGCGTTGGGGTGGCCCGGCGGACTCCAGCGTGGGCACCGGCCAGAACTGCGTGGCATGCCGCCGACGTCGCGGCGCCCAAGAATGCCTGTGCCAAGAGCCACACCCCGGTGCGGCCACCTCTGGAGAAGGGGGCCGCACCGGGCGCGACAGTTGCTCCGGGGTTACCGCGGAGTTCACATGAGTGAACCCCTTTCATCCTGTGCTGTGGGGATGAAAGGGGCTGGTCAGGTGTGGTGACGTGGCGAAGCCCCTCGTCGTTGGTGTGGTGATCTCACTC
>NZ_JBIVBC010000035.1:0-14882 GCF_044745865.1 Streptomyces sp. NPDC086787
AACCCAAGCCGTTCATCTGGACCAAGACCGCCGAAGAGATCCTCGACTCCCTCGCCCGCTTCTGCCGACGGATCTCTGGCGCAGGACACTAGGGCATACAGGGCAATACGCCTAGATCAAATGCCCTCTGAGGGCAGGGCCTTCTTCTCGTCGTCGGTGGTGGTCAGCTTCCACACGGCTTTGACGTGCACGTAGTCCTTCCCGTACGTGCACCAGAAGGCCTCGTTCGCCGGCTTCCACTGCGCCGGGCCGGAGTCGGACTTCGAGGAGTTGGAGGACTCCGAAGCGATCAGCAGCTGCGGGTCCGTCATGTCGTTGCCGAAGTCGCGGCGCTGGTCGGCGATCCAGGTGTCGGCGCCGGAGCGCCAGGCTTCGGCGAGGGGGACCATGTGGTCGATGGTGGCGTCGGCCACTTCTGTGACGGTCTTGTCGTCGTAGGCGGAGTACCAGGAGCCGGACTCCGGCTGGCAGCCGTCCGCCTCGTCGTGGACGTCCTTGCCGTCGCGGGCCAGGACCGCCTGACGGGTCGTGCAGCCGCCCGTCTGCTTCGACCAGATGTCGAACGCATCGCGGGAGTAGCCGTCCATCGAGTGCGGGGCCGCAACCGTCAGCGCGGCGAGTTCGGTGCGGGCAGGCGCCGTCGACGGCGGCGCCGGCGGCTCCGCGAGGGCCGGGGCGGCGCTGACGACGGTGGCGAGGAGGGCGGCAGCGGGCAGGCCGAGAACGGTGGCGCGGCGCATGAAGTCTCCATCAAGTGTGGGGGGTTGGAGATGCGTTCATGAGACAACCGCAGCCGCGAGGACGTGCGCTACGCGCGTCAACAAGATGAGACAACTCCCCCACGCGGCGGTCACGGTCTTCACGACTGCGGGCACCCTGGCCTCCACGTAGGCCCGCCGCCCGGGTGGCGGGCGGGCGGCGGGGTGGTGGTGCGCCCGTGGCGGGGGTGTACCACCGGGTTGCGGGTGCGGTGGGGGCCAGAGAGTTCCGCGCCCGCGCTCGGGGGTCAGTGGCGGCGGCCCCAGGAGGCGGTGTGTCCAGTCAACGGCTGATCTTGGTTGGTTGAGGGTCAGGGGCTGGTGGTGGGGGTGAGGCGGCCGTCGAAGGCGATCTGGAAGGCGTTCAGCGGTGCCTTCCAGCGCATTGTCCGGCGGCACCGTCCCTTGCCGGTCGGGTCCAGGCTCATCAGCGCCATATAGACGCACTTCAACGCGGCGGCCTCCGTAGGGAAGCGGCCGCGGGCCCTCACTGCCTTGCGGATGCGGGCGTTCACGCTCTCAATCGCGTTCGTCGAGCAGAGGCGCCGTGCTGGGTGATGGTCTCGCTCATTCAGGCGTCTCCTTGATCATCGGATCCGCCGTCTATTGGACACTCCCCTTCCGTCATGGGCATCCAGGTGTTCTGGTGAGGTTCAGCCGGTACAGCCAGTGACGGTCGCGGGGCTTGCGGCGCAGTTGGTGGGAATATTGCCAGTGACAGTGGCGGTAGTCGCGAAGGGGACGCTGGTCCAGATACCCCCGGGCGCGGTGGCAGCAGTGTTGGAGGTGACGGAAGTCGCACCGTCCAGGGAGAGGCTCCCACCATTGTTGAAGATGCCCCCGCCCTGAGAGCCGGTACCTGTGGCCTTGTTCCCGGTGATGACAGCTCCGATGGCGTTGAGGGTGGTGCCGCTCGCGGTGTAGAGGCCGCCGCCCTGCGAGTACGAACCGGAAGCGAGGTTGTTGCTGACGGTGGTCACACCGCTGGTGTTCTGCAGGGTGATCGTCCCGCGGGTGGCGGCGAGCCCGGCACCCCGCCCCCGCGCCCCGACGATCTTGTTACCGGTGACGGTACTGCCGTCCAGGACCACGTTGCTGGTGTTGCCGTCTGCCAGGATCCCGGCGCCGGTGGCAGGGAGGGTAGGGAGGGTGATGTTGTAGGCGAGAGTATTGCCACTGATGATGGAACGCGTCACCGTGAGCATGCCCGAGTCGGCGATGATGCCACCGCCGCCTTGCCCATTGGTGACAGTGTTGTTGGTGACAACACTGTCAGTGATCGATCCTCCCCCGAAGGCGAGGATCCCGCCTCCTCCGCCGTCGTCGGCGCCGGCACCTGTGGCGCGGTTGTTGGTGATGACGCTGTTCTGATCGATGCCGAGTCGGCCGACGCCATTTTTGTAAATGCCGCCTCCGTACTCGCCCGCCCTGTTGGAGGACACAACAGTCCCGTGAAGCTTCAGATTCCCGCTGCTGTCAATACCGCCACCCAGGCCACCACTGATCGAGTTGGCGGTGTTGTCTTTGATGAGGCTGGCGGTGAGTTCAGCCGCCCCGCTTCCCTCCACCCGGAGTCCTCCACCCTGGCGAAGGACTCTGTTGCCCTGGATGGTGAGGTTGCTGGTGGCGGTCAGCGCCCCGCCGCTCTGCACGAGGATGCCGCCCCCGAACTCGAAGCCTGTGAGGAGGCCGTTCATGACGGTGAGATCGCTGACGGTGAGGTTCCCGCCGGAAGCGATACGCAGAATACGGAAGGGGGTTGCGCTGGTGAGGGCGGGGTCGCGCTGGATGGTGGCGTGGTTGCCGTTGATGACGGTGTTGTTGGTGACCGCCGGCAGTCCGTCCACACCACTGTCGGCTGCGGTGAGGACGTAGACGCAGTACGGGGTCAGATCGATGGTGCCGCCCGCCATGATCGCCGTTTTCAGACCGGCAATGTCACCGCAGGTGATGGGTGCCGCGTTGGCGGATACCGCTGCAGGGAAAGCCACCGCCGCAGCCGCCAGCGCGGCGGCCACCAGCGGCCGTGACACAACACGCGGCAGACATCGAAAGCTCATCGAGCTCATATGTGTTCCTCCAGGGCCGTCTTGAGGCGAGCACTTCCCGCGGGGCCCGACAGACGCGATCGCCAGCCCTCAAGCTGGAAAACAAGGGGGCCCGGCGGATACACAGAGAAGAAGGCGTAATCGCATCGGCGCATCCGACGCTCGCGACCCACCAGACGTAAAACCGCACGTCACTCAAAAAGATCAACACCAGCGACCTCTGCCGCTTCAGACGGAGCCCTCGTTCCTCGGCACGCCTGCCTCGTCGACGCCGAGCCGGGCCGCTGGTTCGGCGCTGGTGCCGACCGCGTCTGCGCCCGGTGCCCCGGTGAGTGAAAGCCGGATGTCGAAGCCGACTCGTGAAACGGCGTCCTCAGCGTCGGTCACTGGTCGGCGCCTTCGGCCAGGGCGCGGGCATCGCAACGGACGGATCCGGTACAGCGTCCACGCTGACGCTGCAGAACGGCACCACCTTCACCCGCAACCTCGCCTCCGGCCGCTACTCCCAGGGCGGCGGCCTCTACACCGACAACAACTTTGTTGGCGTCGATATGGGAGGCGTCCACCATCACGGTCACGGGACTGGAGGTACTGGTTCCCGGTGACCTGGGTGTTGTTCAGGGTGAGTGCGCCGGCCTCACTGTGGATGCCGCCGCCCCGGTTGCTGGTGGTGTCGTTCGAGGTACGCGCCGCCCCCGTCGACGGTGGCGCGGTTGTCGTTGACTGTGCCCCCGGTGAGAGAGACCGACGTGCTGTTCGCGGCGTATTTCGCGTCTCTCTCGCCGGCGAAGGTAACCAGCAGTGCGGTTTCGGCCTCTTTATGGGTGACCGACCTACGGGGGGAACGATGAACTGGTCCAGGGCCATGGCCGTCACAGCGGCCGGTCTCATGCTGTGCGGGTGCGCCACCGCGGCGAGCACGGCCGGAGCGGCACCGAGCACGGGCGCCTCCGCGCACAAGATCGTATCCACCGCCGCCGGCGGTCCCGGGGCCCCCAGCGGCAAGCCCGATCTGATCCTCAACGGCCAGACCGATGCCCGCTCCGGGCAACTGGTCCACATGATGCTCTACGGCGTCAGCCATGCGCAGGGCGGCGACGCGGTGACCGCCCAGTCGCCCGCGTTGAGCGGGCCGGTACGGCTGCGATGGGAGGGCGACCACTACTGGGCCCTGGCGACCCTCAAGATGACGGACAAGCCCGGCTGGTATCCGCTGAGGGTCGCTGTCCATGGTCACAACGTGGCCCACGACAGGATCCAGGTCGTACGATCCCAGCGGCCCTCCTTCACCCTGTCGGCATCGCAGGACGTGACTCGGCCCGGGGAGCCGGTGTGGGTGGGTTTCGACGACCTGTACCCCGGTGAGCGGGGCACCGACTTCACCGTGCGGTCCGCGGCCCTGCCCGGGCCCGTGCGTCTTGTCCACGACCCGGATATGGACTTCTACAACCCGCGGGCCTTCTCGGCGCGGCCGGAGCTCAAGCCCGTCCTGGCGGACGGCACGTACACCTTCGTGCTGTACGGCCCGCACGGCCACCGCATCGCCGAGAAGCGCCTGAAGGTCCGCGCGTCCCGGCCCGGCGACCGCGACTACCTGGGCAAGGCGTACGGCCCCGAGTTCTACGACCCGAGCCAGGGCTACTCGGGCGACACGCACAGGTTCCGGGTCGGCGCCGGGCGTCAGGTCGCGGTCATGTGGCACGACGAGTCCCCGGACCCGGGCGAGGAGACGCGGCTGACCGCCACCTCACCGGCGTTCACCGGGACGGTCCACCTCCGCCACGACGACAGCAAGGGCGCCGACGGCGACGACCCGCGCTTCTTCGGCACGGCCACCGTCCGCTCAGATCTCAAGCCCGGCCGCTACCCCGTGACGATCGTCGCCCATCACGGCCGGGTGAAGAAGACGGAGTACGTGACGGTGGCGGCGCGGTAGGCCTCCCAGCCACAGAGCACAAGGCGCTCTACGTCCCGTCGAGGTGAGAGGAAGCCAGTAGAGGGCTTGTGGCCTGCTCTTGCGTGTACGGACTGTTCGATGCCCTGTGGCGTCATCCAGCGAACCCGCGCCAAAGGAGACTTACGTCGTATGCGTCGATAAACATCGAGACGATCGCCGACGAGGACCAGGAGGAGCGGCAGATCCGGCTCGGTGCATGGATCGGGAACCAGCGGAGCAGGGCCGCAACACTTTCCCCGGAGCGGATCGAGCAGCTCTCCAAGGTCGGGATGCGGTGGGCGTGATGGGCGTCGTCCTCACCGCCGCCGTCGCGCTCGCAGCTGGTCCTCTGCTCGGGTGCTTCGCCGCGTGCCCGAACGTGCAGCGGGCCCCGGCGCCGGGGGCGGTACCGGGGCCCGCTGATGGCGCGAGTCCCGTGGGGTCTTGTACGACCTGCGCACGGACGCGGCACCTGTCAACGCTGCCGGCGCCGGCAGGGCACGGCCTTGTTCATGCGGCGGGATTGAGTTCGGCGCGGCCGAACAGCAGCGCGTAGCCGGTGGGGAGCTGGTGCAGGATGCGGGTGATCAGGTCGGGGCCGGCGTAGGCGTTGACGGCGGCGAAGACGGATCCGGTGTCCCACCGGGTGGTGGCCAGAGAGGCGCCGGAGCGGGCGGCGAGGTCCTTGACGAACGCCCAGCCGGTCAGCGGCTGGGTGTCGGGGATCTGCGCGGTCAGCGCGCGGGCGGCCTCCAGAGGCAGGCGGGCGGCCAGATCCACGCGCTCGTCGCCGGTGAGCTGGCGTCCCAAACCCCCCAGGACGAGGCGGACGGCTTCGTCCGCCCGCTCGCGGGTGGGGTAGGCGCCCTCGTAGCGGACCTTCTCCAGCATCTGCTCGTACGCAGTCCCGTACGGCTGCGGGTGCTCAAGCGGTACGCGCACGTCGGTGATCACTGCTGCATGCCTTTCGTGAAGCCAGAAACGGGTGCCCGGGAGATGTGGCACCGGGGTGGGAATCAGGTGGGCTGTGGGCGGCCGAAGAGGAGGTCGTAGCCGGCCGGGAGCTGGAGCAGGATCTGTCCGAGCAGGTCGTCGCCGGCTGCGTCGGCAGCGGTGGAGAGGACGGCACTGACGTCCCAGGCAGCGGTCTGGGCGGTGGCGCCTTCGATCCACGCGGCGGTCGCGGCCACGAACCGCTCCGGCGGCAGGGGTTCGGCGCTCTGCAGCGGGTTGAGAAGCATCAGGGCGAAGCCCTCCGGCAGGCGGGCTGCGAGCTGGGCTCGGACCTCACCGACCAGATGGGCTCCGAGCAGGGCGAGGACCACGCGGGCTGCCCGCTCGGCTTCCTCCAGGGTTTCGTACTCGCCGCGTTCTCGCACTTGGCCGAGGAACGCTTCACGTCGCCAGACCATCACCGCCACCCCGTTTCCTCGTCGACTGTCCAAGAAGGGGGTGCGGAGGACGGGATGAGCAGGGAGACCAGGTGCCCGTCCTCCGCGCCGCCTCCGGCGGGTGTCAGCCGGAGATCTCCTTGCGGCCGGAGCCGACGCCGATGGAGATCTTGCGGGGCTTGGCGCGTTCGGCGATCGGGATGCGCAGGGTGAGTACGCCCGCGTCGTAGTCGGCCTGGATGTGCTCGGTGTCGAGGGTGTCGGCGAGCACGATCTGGCGGGAGAAGGCGCCCAGCGGCCGCTCCGAGAGCTCCATCTGCACGTCGTCGGCCTTGGCCACCGGCCGCCGCTCGGCCTTCACGGTCAGCATGTTCCGCTCGACGTCGATGTCGATCGCGTCCGCCGGGACGCCGGGAAGGTCGAAGGCCACCACGTACTCGTCGCCCTCGCGGTAGGCGTCCATCGGCATCGCCGACGGCTTCGACCAGGTGCCCGGGCCCATCAGCTGCTGCGCCAGCCGGTCCAGCTCACGGAAGGGGTCAGTGCGCATCAACATCGTGAAACACCTCCAGTGGGTTGTAGGCAGTTGCTGCCAATGCGCTGCACTGACACCGTTGTAACATGTCATCCAATGGATGACAAACACGATGTCGTCGAGTCGATGACAGACCTGAGGAGGTGCCTGTGACCGCAGCCGACCAGCCGCCCACGACCAGCACCGACGCCCACAGCCCAGCGTCCTTCCTCGCCGCCACAGCGGCCCTGACTGCCATAGATGACGCGCTGCGCGACGCCCAAGACGAGGCCCCGGACACCGGCTCCGGCCCCGGCGCGGAGCAGGCACTGGCCTCACTGATGCTGCTGCGGCAGGTACGCGAGCAGCTCGCCGGATGGGAGACCGGCCTGATCGAAACCGCCCGCGACGCGGGCGCCAGCTGGGCCGACCTCGCCCACCCCCTCGGCGTCGCCAGCCGGCAGGCCGCCGAACGCCGCTACCTGCGCGGCCGCCCCGGCCCCGCAGGCACCACCGGCGAACAACGCGTCACCGCCACCCGCCAGGCCCGCGCCGCGACGCGCACCACCGCCGCCTGGGCCCGCCACAACGCAGCCGGACTGCGCAGCCTCGCCGGCCAGATCACCGCACTCACCGACCTCCCCGCAGCCGCCCGCCGCCCACTCGACCAACTCCACGAAGCCCTCGCCCACAACGACCCTGCCGCACTCATCGGCCCGCTGGCCGCCACCCGTCCCCATCTGACCGCCACCCACCCCGAACTCGCCACACAACTCGACACCCTCACCGAACCCTGACCCCCTCGCCGGCCCACCGAGCCCTCACCCAGACAGCAGCCTTCGCCCACAGCACGCCCGCACCACCCTCAACGGCAACGCCGGCGGGGGCACCATCACACTCGCGAGCTACTGCGTCTACCCGTACGCGGCCGACAGCGGAGACGGCCAGAACGCCCTGCCCCCGATCACCAACACCATCACCATCACCGGCAACCACGCCACGCTCCAGCGCACCGGCGCCAGCTTCTACCGGCTGATCACCGTGGCCTCCGGCGACAGCCTCACCGCCGACACACTCACCGTGATGAACGGCTCGACCGCCTCGGACGGAGGCGGCATCCTCGTCGACACCGGCGGCACCCTCACCGGCACCGGCCTGGCAATGCAGGGCAACACCGCCATCAACGGCGGCGGGCTCGCCGTCGCCGCGGGCGGCACCGCCGACCTCACCGGCGGCCTCATCAACGACAACCGCGCCACCGCGCGCGGCGGGGGAATCGAGACCGGGGGCACCACACTCCGCGGCACCACCGTGTCCGGCAACCGTGCCGACACCAGTGGGGGCGGCGTCGACATCGTCGCATCTGGCAGCCTCGCCACCGATGCCACGGGAAGTCGCACCGTCATCGGCAACAACACCGCCGACACCGGTGGGGGGGGTGAAAACCACAGGTGGTTCGGGAGCGTGGGCGCTGACTCTGCAGAACGCCGATGTCCTCGACAACACCACCAGCGTGGAGGGCGGAGGCATCGCCCTGCGGGGCCCAGCCGGTGTGGCGCTCATCAAGGACTCCACCATCTCAGGCAACAAGGTCACGCGTTCAGTAGGGCAGCCCTTTTCCGGCGGCGTGTCCGTGAACTTCGACAGCACCAGTGCCGCGAACACGGCGACGTTGGACGGCACACTGGTCACGAACAACAGACTGGTGGGGGCGAGGGGTCAGGGCGCCGGCATCGGCCACTTCGACGGGGGTCCTGAGGCTCCAGAACGGCACGGTCGTCAGCGGGAACCTCGCTTCCGGCCAGTACAGCACCTGTTCAGCCCCGCCACCGTCACCAACTGCGTGAACTGACCCCAGCAAGCCCAGAACTCCGAGCGCCCGGGGCGACACCCGGGGGCGGAAACAATGACCAGCCGGACCACTGGGGGGCGTGATCACCCGGAACACCATCGGTTCCCCCGTCGCTGCCCTGAGGGACGGTCGGTACGGCTCGTTCGGCGTCACGGGCCCCTCGGCGAGGCCGCCCTACGGACAGGGCAGCCTGGGCATCGAGGTCGCGGACAAGTCCGCCTCGCTGACCCCGCCCAGTGAGGCGGTCGACTTCGGCAACGAGGTGGACTTCTACGGCGGCCGGGTACTGGGCCTGAGACAGCTCGGTTTCCACGTCTTCCAGAGAGGCGAGAACGTCTCCCACGGCTTCCCGACCACCAACATGCCGAACATCGGGCTCGAGATCGATCCGAACCTCACCGCGGTACCCGCCACCACCTACACCTCGATGGTGTGGAACCCGCCCTCCCCACTGCTGGTCGACCGGTGGAGTCCCTACCTGTTCGCGTAGACCTCCCGCAGAGGATTGGCGTGATGGGTGCTGGCGTCGTCCCACACGACGATCAGTGGGGCATCGCCGAGCTGACGGCGGGTGGAGGTCAGCAGGTCCGCGAACTCGCGGGCCCGGAAGCCCTTCTTCTCGCCGGTACGGCCCCGTACGTCTGCGTCCGGTGGATCAGACGGGTTTCGCGGCCCGGTCTGACGCAGACCATCCCGGCCATCAGGACTCGGCCGGACCCCTTGCCTGTGACTGTGACCAGCGGCGTCCTGCCCCGCCTCGACCATGTCCGGCCCTTGCCGGGTTTCAGGTCCTGGTTCAGCCAAGATTTTCGTGAAGCGGCAACGGAGCGTCACGCGCCGTCGAGGTGCTTGGCCTGTGCTGCGCTACGCCGGTGACGCGCCGGCCGTGGCAGCAGGACGCTGCGATCGTGTGAAGCATTGTTGCAGCAGCTCTTTCCGTACCTGGCCGCGGTGATGGTGGAGCAGGTGCGGGTGGAGGACGGAAAGGTATTGGTCGTTACCCGGACCCGGGATGGCACGGCCGCGCCTTGTGCCGACTGCGTACTCCGGCTCGGCGGGTACACAGTCGCTACCGGCGGCGCTTGGCCGATGCCGGCGTCGGCGGGCGCCCGGTGGTCGTCGACCTGCGTGTCCGGCGCTTGTTCCGCGACAGCGCCGGCTGCACAGCACCGCCCACACCGGTCACTGACCCACCTGAGCGGCCCGCGTCCAAGATCCCCGGCAGCGTCAGGCACTGAGGCACGGGCAATGTCTCATAGGGGGCGGGACACGACCTGTGCGCATCCGGCGTGCCATGACCGCTGTCCCCCACCCAGGCCGTCACCCGGTCCGTTCCACAACGCCCTTGGCAGGAAACGTCAATATGACGTCATTGCGGCTACTTCGAACGCTGGCACAGAATGTGACCGTGTTACGACGAGTAGTAGTGGTGGTGTACTCCGGAGTTCAGGTGCTGGACGTCACCGGTCCGGTCGAGGTCTTCGACAGCGTGAACCGGTTCCTGCCGGACCCCAGGGCGGGATACCGGATCGAGTGCGTGTCAGCCGATGCTCCACTGGTGCGGACGTCGGCGGGGCTGGAGATCGGCGCCTGCCCGCTGGAGGCGGGCGAGGGGCCGGTGGACACACTGCTGGTGCCGGGGGGATGGAGTCTGTACGAGGCTCTGGAGGACCGACCCCTGGTGGAGTGGATAGGCCGGGCCGCGTGCAGGTCGCGACGGGTGGCGTCGGTGTGCGGAGGTTCCTTCCTGCTCGCCGAGGCAGGGCTGCTGGACGGGCGGCGGGCGACCACGCACTGGGCCTACTGCCGTGAGATGGCGCGCCGCTATCCGCGGGTCGTGGTCGATCCGGGCCCCATCTTCGTCTGGGACGGCCCGTTCGTCACCTCGGCCGGGGTATCCACCGGCATCGACATGGCGCTGGCATTGGTGGAGGCCGACCATGGGGCCGATCTGGCTCTGGAGATCGCTCGCTATCTGGTGCTGTTCTTCAAACGGCACGGCGGACAGCCACAGTTCAGCGCCGTACTGGACGCCCAGCTGGCGGACCGGGCGCCGATCCGCGCAGTGCAGGAGTGGATGGGTGCCCATGTCGAGCACCCGATGCCAGTGCCGGAACTCGCCGAACGGGCCCGTATGAGCCCCCGGAACTTCGCCAGGGTGTTCCATCGCGAGGTGGGCATGACACCTGGCCGGTATGTGACGCGGATGCGGATCGCCCGGGCCAGGGACCTGCTGGAGAGCACTGATCTGCCCGTCGGCGAGGTGGCCCGCAGGTGCGGCTTCCCTCGCATAGAGACGTTTCTCCGTGCTTTTGGCCGGGCGATGGGTCTTACTCCCGGCGCCTACCGGCAACGCTTTCAGATCCTGAAGCCGTCCGGGCTCATGGTCGACGATGCGCACGCGGGGAGGAGGTCATGACCGCCCAGACGCGCCTGGTGGACTGGCTTGCCGCGGAACTGGCCCGCTTGGGTGTGCAGTACGTGTTCGGGGTCGGCGGCGCAAACATCGAGGACCTCCACGACGCACTCCGGGGCACCGGGGACGCGGTGCGAGGTGTGGTCGCAAAACACGAGTTCTCCGCCGTCACCATGGCCGACGGCTGCGCCCGAGTGACGGGTCGGCTGGGAGTGGTGGCGGCCACCTCCGGCGGCGGCGCCATGAACCTCGTGCCGGGCCTCGCAGAGGCGCATGCCTCGCGAATACCGGTGCTCGCGCTGGTCGGACAGCCGCACACGGAGCAGGAGGGCCGAGGCGCCTTCCAGGACTCCAGTGGAGCAGCGGGCACCTTCGATGCCCGTGCAGTGTTCGCACCGGTCTCCCGCTACTGCGCCCGGGTGGACGATCCGGCGACGTTCGACAAGGTGCTGACCGAAGCGGTGTCGGTGGCCCAGCGCGACCCGAAGGGGCCGGCTGTCCTGCTGCTGCCCAAGGACGTCCAGCAGGCACTGGTCTCCTTCCCGGTGCGGCGAACCCCCGTCGGGCCCCCTGCGCCCGCTGTCGCGCCGCCGCCCTCGGTACTGGGTCATGCCGCCGGACTACTGCGCCGTGCTCGGCAGGTACTGATCGTCGCCGGGGAAGGGGTGGCTGCGGCTGGAGCGCGCCGGGAGTTGTCGCACCTGGCCGGCCAGCTGGGGGCGTGGGTGGCGGTCACACCAGACGCCAAGGACGTGTTCGACAACCGCCATCGCGCATTCGCCGGGGTGGCGGGAGTGATGGGCCACCCCGGAGTGACCGACCGGATGAGGGACGCCGACCTGTGCCTGCTGGTGGGAACACGGTTGCCGGTACTGGCGCGTGGCGGGCTGGAAGGCGTGCTGGCCGACACCCCCGTGATCTGTGTCGGTCCCGAACGCCCCTACGTCGCAGGTCTCGCCCTGCTCGGCAGCCTGCGTGAGACGTTAGGGGAGCTGTCGACCCGGCTGGGGGCCTGCCGTCGGGACAGCCCGCCACAACAGGGTCCAGTTCCGCTGCCTGCCAGCAGGCGGGTCGGCGACGGACTGGCCGTCTACGCCGACGCCCTGTCGGTGATCGCATCGGTACTGCCACCCGACGCTCATGTGTTCGTCGACGCGGGCAATGCCGGAGCAGCGGCGATTCACCTGCTGCCCGCCCCTGTGCGAGGCCGGTTCGTCGTCGCGACGGGGATGGGCGGTATGGGTTACACCTTCGGTGCCGGAATCGGAGCCGCGCTCGCCACCGGACGGCGTACGTATGTACTCGCCGGCGACGGGTCATTCTTCATGCACGGCATGGAGGTACACACAGCGGTGGAGCACTCGGCCCCCGTCACCTT
This sequence comes from Streptomyces sp. NPDC086787, assembly GCF_044745865.1. Taxonomy (NCBI): domain Bacteria; kingdom Bacillati; phylum Actinomycetota; class Actinomycetes; order Kitasatosporales; family Streptomycetaceae; genus Streptomyces; species Streptomyces sp. NPDC086787. Next base: position 12,294 of record NZ_JBIVBC010000035.1, read on the forward strand.
CGTGATCTTCAACAACAACGCACATGCCATGTGTGTCACAAGGGAGGACCTGTTCCAGGGCGGCGCCCGCGGCGGCAACACATTCCGCTCCTCCGACATCGCGGCCGGAACAGCCGCGATGTTTCCCGCCCTGCCGGCCACACGGGCGCAGACCGCCGGCCAGTTGCGCGAGGCATTGCTGTCCGGTCAGGCCGACGGCGGTCCGGCGTTGGTCGCCATGGACTTCGACCCCTCTGAGATCCCACCCTTCCTTCCCTTCCTGACTGCAGCTCACGGACCCTCTCATCACCGAAAGAGTGATCATGAAATTGAAACCGTCCATGTTGGCTGACATCCCCGGCCTGACTCGGGTGGAGAACACAGCCCAGGAAGAACTCATAGCCCGCTGCACGGAGATGACCCATGCGGCGTATTCCCATGAACAGGTCTACGGGCAGTACTGCACCATCCAGCAATACGTCGACTGCCCGCCGCAGGAGACCTACACCTATCTCAAGCAGGGACACCACCTGGAGGAATGGACCTTCAGCCTCCGTGGCTTCGCACCCACAACCACCCCCGGTCTGTGGAAGGGCAGCGATCTGCTCGCCGCCGAAACCCCGATCTTCTGCCGGGTCGAGGCCAACCCGCAGGCCATGACAGTGGACTACCACTGCGCCTGGGACCAGAGCGAGACCCTGTGGATGATCTACCTCATGCGTGTCGTGCCAGCTCGACTAGTCCTCGGCAGGGCGGGGTCGGTGATCACCTGGACCAACTGCCGCCACCCCTATTACGACGAAAACCCACGCCCCGATCTCGCGCCCGCCTCCGACCGGCCCTGGGTCGGCGACTTCTGGGACCTCTTCTACGCAGGTCACACCGTTGAGATGGACAACCTCAAAGCGATCCTCGAACACCGTCACCGACTCGGCCTTCCGGTGAGCGTGCCGGCGCCCGAGGCGGTCGCACAGTGACGGCCACGACCGTATGCCTGGCCGACGTCACCGGCTACCTGCCGGGCGACCCCGTGGCAGCCGCATACTTCACCGGATACCCCGGCGCAGAGGACCGGCTCCGGGACAGCCCGATGTTCAAGCTCCCCTCTACGCGGCACCATGTGACCTCGGGCCAAAGCAACGTCGACCTGATCGAGCAGGCGGTGCAGCCGCTCCTGGAACGCCAAGGGCGCGAAGCAATTCAGGCAGTGGACATCCTGCTGGTGCACAGCCAACTGCCGGACATCCCCTTTGTCGGCGCCGCCGGTGAAGTCGCCCACCGACTGGGACTGCATCCCCAATGGATGCTCGACGTAGCCAACGGCGGTTGCGCCTCCTTCGTCCACCTGCTTGAACTCGCCCGGCAGATCCTCGCTACCACCGACGCCCGAACCGCCCTGATCTGCAACGCTCAGACGGCGGCCGGCCAACTGTTCACGCAAGCCCGGGTACGCGGTCTTGCGCAGGCCGCGATCCCCGGGGACGGCTGTGGCGTGGCGTACCTCACCACCGGATCCCACGGCTCTCCCTTAATCGGCCTGCGGACACGTCATCTCCCCCAGCATGCAGGGGAGATGAAGCTGGTCCGGGACGACGGCCGTAAGTACTGGGAGGCAGGCGAGGCGCAGCCTCGCATCGGCTTCACCCAGGAGGCCGTCGCCAGAGTCCTCGAGCGAGGAAACCGTCTGGTACCAGAGGTGGTCCGGGAGCTTTGCCGCGACCTGGGCAAGGACAGCACCGACATCGACGTGCTGATCACCAACCAGCCCAACCGGCTGTTTCTGGACACCTGGCGTCAGGCTCTGGGACTGCCGCCCGAGCGGCACCCCGACACCTTCGATCGCTGCGGCAACCTGTTCGGGGCCGCGATGCCGATCACCCTCGACCATGCCGTTCTGTCCGGGCAGGTCCCTGGGGACGCCCTGGTGGTCCTCGGCGGATTCGCCCATGCCGGCGACTACGCGGCTGCTGCAGCGATCCACTGGAAGGGGCGTGCATGACCGGTGCTTCGCATGGCCGGGCGGCGGAAAGGGAGATCCCTTGGTTCACTCGCCTAACAGTGCGGACGCCGAATACGACGATAGCGATGCTGGTGTGACAGGCGGCCGTCTGCTGCACACCGTTTTCGACGGCAGCAAGTGGGACGATCTCGGCCACGACGTGAACGCCTTCTCCAGCGCGCGGTCCCGGCTGTCCCCGAGTGGATCGACCATGACCTACTCCCCTTCTCCGGCGCTCTGGTCGTTCTTGATGAGGTTGGAGATGTTGAAGACCTCGCCGCGCTCCTCGAACTGGGCTTCCGCCCACAGGACGGCCTGATGCCCTGTCACTTGACCACGCCGGAGGCCCGCATATAGGCCAGCGCCGACTCCCGCGGCTCCGACCGGCTGAACCGGTGCACAGCTCGTGCACCGCATCCAACTCACTCGCCCGCACACGCACATCAGTAAGGTCCCCACCCATAACCACACCAACGACCGAACTGGTCAGCAGCCAAGGTAGACACCGTTGCAGTACTAGTGTCCTGCGCCAGAGATCCGTCGGCAGAAGCGGGCGAGGGAGTCGAGGATCTCTTCGGCGGTCTTGGTCCAGATGAACGGCTTGGGTTCTT
>NZ_JBIVBC010000036.1:0-13379 GCF_044745865.1 Streptomyces sp. NPDC086787
GGGACAGACCCCGACGCGGGCTCCCTGGCTATGTTCTCACTGGTCACAGGTGCACTCTTTCAAGATCGGAGTTACACCGTTCTTCTTACAGTCCCGATGCGCCGGCTGGACTGGAGACGCCGGGCTTCCTCGGGCTTGCCGGGCTGCAGCAGTGGCTTGTCGAGGCGCCTTTGCCGTCCCGCAGCGGTGAGGCCCGGCTGGGGCCGGGCGGTTCCGTTCCCGGGCGACGGCGAACGCGGTGATGACGGCGGTCGCGGAGTTCCTCCGCTTCGGTGCTACGCACGGCTGGGTTCCGGCCGCTACGACTGTCCTGCTGTCGGAGCCGAAGCTGCTGCGCTTCACTCCACCCGGCTACGACACGGGCGAGTTCGGCCAGCGGCGAGAGGTACAGGCGGCCTCGTTCCGGTTCAGGCTCGCTGAGCCGGGCTATGAGGACTCAGCGACGAGCGCGGACGGCAGGGCAAAATGAACCCGCAGCGGAGCTCCTCACGTACAAGCTGTCTTGGTCGACTGCCTGTACCAACGAGATCCGTTGCGCTTTCGCCTCGAACCCTCAACGCGCTTGCAGGACCTGCGAAAACGCTAACTTCCCGGCCTTGGGGAGGTCCCGAGGACTGTGTTGCCGTGGCCGATCTTGTTCACCTTGCGTCGACGCGGTCGCCGGGTGCGTTGGCGGCCGCGGTGGTGGTGCTGCCTGTGTAGCTGTAGCGCCAGTATCCGTCCCGGGTGGCGTTGACGGTTGTCTTGAGGTGTCCGGTGGAGTTTGTGGTTACGGTTTTGACGGTGCGGTAGGTGCCGCCGGGGGTGCGGAACTGTAGTTGGACGCGCTGGTTGGCGTATCCGTGATTCCTGGAGTCGGTCCAGTTGACGCGGCTGAGTATGCCGGTTACGGAGATGGGCTTGCCCTTGGAGACGGGCTCGGGCGAGGCATTGGCAGTCAGCTTTGAGGCGCGTTGGATGCCGACGGATGCTGCGGCTTCCTTCCAATGATGGTCGCCGTCCTGCGCCGTCGCGTTGACGTGGAGCCGCCAGGTTCCGGCATCAGTGCTTTGGAGCCACGACCGGCTGACGGAAAAGTGCCAGGTGCAACGTGTGACGGCCTTGGACACGGTGCATTCCGGGTCGCGCACTGCGGTGAGACGGCCGGTGGGTGCGGTGATGGGCCCCTTGTACAGGAGCGGGTCGATGTAGTCGATGCCTTCGGGGTCGCTGGCGGTGACGGTGGCCGTGAACGATGTCTGCGCGGCCGTTCCGATCACGACAGGCTTCCCTCCGTTGACGGAGGCGGAGAGGATCTGCGTGTCCCCCAGGCGGGTCTCCGCTGTGGCCGTCGAGGCGTACAGACACGTGATCGTAAGTGAGGCGACGACAGTCGCGGCGGCACGCTTGCCCATGAAACCCCCCAGGTGGAACGCCATCCCCCTGAGCTGTGTGGTCAGGGGCGTCTGCGGCAGTGGGCGATGTTAGTTGCCTCGCAGCTGCACTTCCGATTGCGGGAGGCCCCGGGTGAGTTCCCCGGGGCGACTACACGTGAGTTCGCTCATTTGCACCGCCCCTTGCCCGCCCTGGTGTCGGTGCTTGAGCTCCAGGCCAGAGACACGCGACGTCGCATGCTAGGAGCACAGGCGTGAGCCGCTGCAGGACCGACTTCGAGTTTGCTGCACGGAAGATCAGCAAAGGTTGTGCGGAAGCCGTGCGATTTTCTACACAAGCGGCCGCACATGCGTTCTGCTCCTAAAAAGTCTGACGTGGGGTAGTTTCCGGCTCTTGATCGTCTCCTTACCTGCTCTTTAACCTGCTGCGTCTTGTCTCTTTTTGCAGGTAGTTGGGGTTGAGGTATGAGAGTGGGGCAGTATCGGCGTCGATGGCGCCGGCCCGTCTCGAGAGCCGTCGGCGCCGTTTTGTCGGCGGCTGTAGTAGCTGGCGTGCTGGGCGGGACGCCGGCAGCGGGCGTGTCCGACGGGGACGGCGGTGCCGAGACGAGCAACGGCGGTTCCTCCACCGTGGCGGCGAACGACGAGGCGAAGGGCCGCGCGTTCTGGGAGGATGACGGGCTTTCGGGAGAGTCGGCGGAGTCGAAGGCATCCCGCAGGGCGGCGGAGACCGGCCAGCGGGTTGCGGTGCAAGGTCTCACAACGGAGGCGAATCAGGTCTTCGCGAATCCGGACGGCACGTTCACTGCGGAGTCTTCCGCGGAGGTGGAACGGGTTCGCAAGCGGGGTGTGTGGACGCCGGTCGACACCACGCTGGTGCGCCGCTCCGATGACACGCTGGCACCCAGGGCAGCGCACGATGTCACTCTTTCCGGCGGTGGCAAGGATGAGCCGCTGGTGCGGTTCGAGCGGGACGGTCGCGCCTACGAGGTGTTCTCGCCGTGGCCGTTGCCTGAGCCGGTTCTGGACGGTTCGCACGCCGTGTACAAGCAGGTGCGGCCGGATGTGGATTTGGTGGTGCAGGTCCTGCCGGACGGCTTCACTCAGAATCTCGTGGTGCACACTCCCGAGGCCGCGGCCTCGCTGGGCAGGATCGACTACCCGGTCAGCACCAAGGGATTGCAGGTCCGTACGCAGGGCGGGGTGACCGCTCTGGTCGACTCCGGTGGCCGGCCCGTCTTCGTCAGCAGCTCACCGCTGATGTGGGACTCCGGATCTTCCGGAAAGGAGACCGGCCCGACCACCATGATGGGCTTTGCCGGCTCGGCCGGTGACGCCGACGCGGCAAGCGAGGCCGCTGATCCGGTCGATGCGGTCACCCCGGAACCTGACTCCCGTACCGCAGTTGCGGATGCGACCTTGTCGACCGACCGGTTGACCGTGGTGCCGGACAAGGGGTTCCTCACCGACCCGGACACGTCGTACCCGGTGGTGATCGACCCGCCGACCGTGTCCGCGAAGCTGGTCGGCTGGACAGCGCTGTGGTCGAACCTGCCCGGCACTTCGTTCTGGAACACCACCCATGCGCTGGGTGTCGGCTATGACGCGTACGTGGACAACAAGAAGTCCCGGTCGCTCTTCCAGTTCGACACCCGAGCGGTTGCTGGCAAGAAGATTCTTCATGCCGACTTCGCGGCGTACGAGATCTGGTCGGCCAACTGCACCAAGAAGAACATCGAGCTGTGGCGCACGTCCGCCATCAGCTCTGCGCGGACGTGGAGCAGTCCGCCGTCGTGGCAGTCGCGGGTGGACACCGTGTCGGCGGCCAAGGGCTTCTCCTCCAGTTGTCCGGATGGTTCCGTAGAGTTCGACGCCACCGCTGCCGTGGACTACACGGCCAAGGCCAAGGACACCACGACCACTCTGGGTCTGCGCGCGGACGAGGGCGATCCGATCGCGTGGAAGCAGTTCATGTCGCCCAAGGACGACCGCATCACGGCCGAGCGCAAGCCGAAGCTGTCGATCACGTACGTCAGCTTCCCGAACACCGCGCCGTCCTACGTGAAGATCGCCGATCCGAGCACCTCATGTTCGGCTGCCGCCTCCCCTCCGTATATCCGGGACGAGACTCCGCGTTTCACGGCGACGCCCACGTCCGCGGACGGCTCGCAGGCGGTGGTGCGGCCGGAATTCGAGCTGTACACGGGCAGCAGCACAACGCCCACGGGCTATCGGCCGTCGGCGTGGACGAGCAGCGGCACCGCCGGTACCTGGACTCCGTCCCTGAACAGCGGGCAGACGTATCACTTCCGGGCCCGAACCCAGTACAAGGTCACCTACGGCGGAGACACGCAGTATGTGTACGGACCGTGGTCGGCTTCCTGCTATTTCAAGATCGACTCCGCCGGTCCGCCCCAGCCGACGGTCACGTCCGTGAACAATGTCTACCCGGAGTGCGCGGGGGAGACCTGCGCCACTTCGCCGGAGACTGGCAGTGTCGGTACGACTGGCCAGTTCAAGATCGCGGCCGGTGCTACGGACGTGCGCCGCTACGTCAGCTGGCTCAACGGCATCAAGGTTGAGGACAAGACTTACACCGTCAACACAGCCACCCACACGGTCACGATCACGCCGGACAAGCGTCTGACGAACACGCTTCGCGTGCAGACGTATGACGCCGCGGGCAATCCGGGCGCAAGCAAGGACTACCTGTTCAACGTGGCCAAGCCCTCGGTGCCGGTCGCTCTGTGGAAGCTGGACGAGAACGCTGGCAGCACCGCCGCCAACGCCCAGGGTGCGGCTTACCCGCTGACCCTGAACACTGCGTCGTGGGCGCCCAAGGGCCGCAACCAGGCCGCGTGGAAGGGTACGGGCAGCAGCTATGCGGCTGCAGCGGGCAAGGTCGTGGACACCACGGGCAGCTTCTCCGTCTCCGCCTGGGCCAAGCTGGCGCGTACCGATGTGATCGGCACGGTCGCCAACCAGAACGGCGCCAACATCGGAGCCTTCCAGCTGTATTACTCAAACTCTTACGGCAGGTGGGTGTTCAACCGCTACGACCAGGACATCTCCAACGGCGCCGCGATTGTGCGGGCAATCTCCACGACACCTCCGGTTGCAGGCGCCTGGACGCATCTGCTGGCTGTGTACGACCGGCAACTCCAGCAATTGCGCCTTTACGTCAACGGCCGTCTCGAGGCAACCACCCCCTACACGGCGCCGTGGGCGGCGAACGGTCCCTTCGAGATCGGCCGGATGAAGGGATCCTCTGCTCCGTCGTCGTACTTCAATGGCGAGCTCGACCAGGTCCAGGCTTACAACCGGGTGGTCTTCCCCGACGAGCTGGGTCCGCTGGCGAACCTGGAGGACCCCGCGACCGGACAGCCACGGGCCGAACTGCTGGCCCACTGGCAGATGGATGAGACCTCCGGCACTACCGCTGCCGACGCCACGGGCCGCGGCAACACCTTGACTCTGCAGCCCGGCGCGACGTTCACCACGACCGACGACTACGGGCACGGCAACGTCATCAAGCTGGACGAGCCGGCCGGGGGCCACGCCACCTCACCTGTCCCGGTGGATGAATCCGGCAGTTTCACCGTCGCCGGATGGGTCAACCTCGCAGCGGACAGTCGCCTGGAAGACACCACCCGCGCACACTCGCCCACGGTGTTCGCCCACCCAGGCAGCCAACGCAACTCCTTCCGCCTGTGGTACCGGCAGGAGGCAGGCGAGGCGGTCGGCGACTGGAACTTCGGCACCTACGAAACAGACGTCCTCAACGGCCCTGAGGCCACACTTGCCTCGGACGAGGTCAACCCCCCGGGTAACTGGATCCACGTCATCGGCGTCTACGACTCCGCCAACCAGTCCGCCAGGCTCTACCTCACCGGCGAACGGCAGGGCGCCGAGGACGGCGTCCTGGTCAACAAGATCTTCCAGCCCACCGGACCGCTGATGATGGGCCGCTCCCGGCGCCACGACAACGGCACCTGGGGCAATGGGCTCCCCGGCCAACTCGACGACCTGCGCGTCTACGCCGGCGTGCTGTCCGAGCAGGAGATCAGCGAACTGTCGAAGGTCGACGAGCCACCCGTCGACATCGGCTGAACCCACACTGCTGCGCATCTACCTGGAACGCAGCCACGCATTGGCGGTGTGCTGAGCCGACCGGCCTGGCACACCGCTTCGCTTCGAGATCGAAGGAACCCCTGTGACAAGGCGCAGATTCTTGCTGCCCTCATGGTCCTGGCAGCGGCCGGGAAGACGCAGACTGACAGCGGTCAGCCTGCCCGTCACCGCAGCCGTCATAGCCACCCTGCTGGGCGCGGCCCCCGCGGAGAAGGCCGGCCGCGACCACACCGAACTGCCCAAGCCGAAGTACGGCAAGGCTGTTGCCTTCAAGGCCAAGGCTCTGAAGAGGAACGACCCGACCGCCGGGGCTGCTGCCGCAACCCGTAGACAGACCGCCACCAAGCCTGTCTGGCCCACGCCGGGCTCGGCGACCGTAGACCTCTCCGCTCGTGCAGGCCATAAGGCTGTCCATGCGGAGCGGATGCCGGTGACGGTAGCCGCCCCCATCCGCCCGAAGACCAAAAGCATGGCAAAGGCCGCCCAGCTGGCGCAGCCCGCCGACCGTGCCAAGGTCACTGTGTTGGACCGTAAGCTGGCCAAGAAGCTGGGCATCGAGGGCTTGGTGCTGTCCGTGCAGCGCGCCGACGGCAAGACCAGCGCATCGGACTTGTCGCTGAGCGTCGACTACAGCCGCTTCGCTCACGCTTATGGCGGTGCCTGGGCCTCGCGTCTTCGGGCCATCGAGCTGCCGGCCTGCGCACTGACTACTCCGAACAAGCCGCAGTGCCGCACCACCAAGACGCTGCCGACCAGCAACGACACCGAAAGCAGCACGCTTACCGCGCAGGTCACCACTCGGCGGGCCACCAGCGTCGCCGCGACGATGACGATGGTGGCGGTGTCTGCGGCAGCTTCCTCCGACCAGGGCAGCTACCAGGCCACACCGCTGTCAGTGTCGTCATCCTGGGCGGGTGGCGGCTCCAACGGCGATTTCACCTGGTCCTACCCGATGGACGCGGTACCCACCCCGGCCGGCACTGCCCCAACGGTGTCACTGGGCTACTCCGCGCAGAGCATCGACGGCCGAACCTCCTCCACCTCCGCCCAGCCGTCCTGGGTAGGCGAGGGCTTCGACGTGCCCACGTCTTATATCGAGCGTTCCTACGGCTCCTGTGATGACGACGGCCAGGACGACAAAGCCGACCTGTGTTGGAAGGAAGACAACGCCTCTGTCGTCCTCAACGGGAAGTCCAGCCCGCTGATCAAGGACGCCGGCGGCTGGCACCTCAAAAGCGATGACGGCGAGAAAGTCACGCGCGGCACCGGCGCTGTGAACGGCGATGACGGGGACGACGGCACCAGCGGTGACAAGGGCGAGTACTGGACCATCACCGCTACCGACGGTACGCAGTACGTATTCGGCAAGAACCGCCTGCCCGGATGGTCAGACAACGGCACCGCCGCCGACGATCCCGTCACCAACTCCACGTGGGCCGTGCCCGTCTTCGGTGACGACTCCGGCGAGCCCGGATACTCCAGCGGGACCAGCTTCGCGGGCCGCGCGAAGAGCCAGGCATGGCGCTGGAACCTCGACTACGTCGTTGACCCGCACGGCAACGTCATCACCTACTGGTACACGAAGGAGGCCAACTACTACGCCAAGAACGCCTCCACCGGCAACGGAACCGCCTACGACCGTGGCGGGTACCTGAGCCGTATCGACTACGGGCAGCGCTCCAACACTGTCTTCAGCAAGCCTGCCGCAGCCCGCGTAAAGTTCGCCGTCGCCGAGCGGTGCATCCCTGTCGCCAACGGGGAAACCTGCAACTCCCTGACCTCGACGACCAAGGCATCCTGGCCGGACGTACCGTTCGATCAGATCTGCGCCGCCAATACCACCTGTACCGACCGCAACGCGCCGTCGTTCTTCACCCGCAAGCGGCTGACCGATGTCACCACGCAGGTCTACAAGGGTTCCGGCACCGGCGCGGAGGCCGACTACCGTGACGTCAACGCCTGGCACATGGAGCATTCCTTCCCCGACCCCGGTGACGGCTCGGCACCTGGCCTGTGGCTGAAGAGCATCCGGCACACCGGCAAGGTCGGCTCCACTCCGATCACTCTGCCAGCGGTGAGCTTCGAGGGCGTCCAGTTGCACAACCGAGTCGACAAGACCGGCGACGACGTCGTGCCCTACATCAAATGGCGCGTCCGCAAGATCACTTCTGAGACCGGCGCGGTCGTGACCGTCAACTACTCCGACCCCGAGTGCATAGCAGACAGCAACCTGCCCACTGCACTCGACAAGAACACCAAGCGCTGCTATCCCGTCAAATGGATCCCGCCGACGAACCCCACCGGCGGTGACGACCCGCAGCCCCGCACCGACTTCTTCCACAAGTACGTCGTCACCCAGGTCACCGAATCCGACCCGAGTGGCGGTGCCCCTCTGAAGGAGACCGACTACAGCTACTCCGGCGGCGGCGCCTGGGCCTACGACGACGAATCACCCATCTCCCGGGCCAAGTACCGCACCTGGGGTATCTGGCGTGGCTACAACACGGTCACCACCACCGTTGGAGACGCTTCCGGCACCCGTACGAAGACCACCGCGCTGTACTACCGCGGCATGGACGGCGACAAGCAGACCAGTGGGACCCGCAGCGAGACGATCACCGACTCCCAGGAGGTGTCCCAGACCGATTCGGAGGCCCTCGCCGGCCAGCTCCGCGAGCAGATCACCTACAACGGCACTACGGGCCAGGAAGTCTCCGCCAAGGTCGTCACCCCCTGGTCACAGCAGACGTCCAGCGACAGTCACTCCTACGGCACCGTCCGCGGCTACATGGTCCGCACCGGCACCGAGGTCACCCGGACCCGCCTGAACAACGGCAAAACGATCAAGGCGACGTCGACCACAACCTACGACGCGAAGAGCGGCCTGCCGCTGACCGTGGAGACCGACGCCGACGGCACCAAGGACTGCACCCGCACCTGGTACGCCACCGACGAAGCCAAATGGATGCTTTCCTACCCCAAGAGGGTGGAGAAGGTCTCCGCCGGCTGCTTGGCAGCCCCCACCCGCACCAACGACCCCAAGACCACCGACCTCGTCGCCGACACGCGTCTTTCCTACGACAACCAGGCCTACGCAGCCGCCCCGACCAAGGGCGATGCCACTCGCACCGAACGCCTGACCGGCTACAACACCGACGGCTCCGGCCAGTATCAGACCGTCACCACTGCCGCCTACGACGCCCTTGGCCGCCCCACGGACACCTGGAACGCCAAGGGCACTCGGACCAAGCACATCGAGTACACCCCAGCCGCCGGCGGTCCCGTAACCCAGACGGCGACCACCAACGCAGCTGGTCACACGGCCACCGCCACGCACGCCCCTGACTGGGGAGTGGACCTTTCCCGGACGGATGCGAACGGCAACCGCACCGAACTCGCCTACGATGCACTCGGCCGCCTCACCGACGTCTGGCTGGCCGACCGCGACCGCGCGGCCGGACAGACCCCCAGTCAGAAGTACGAGTACAAAGTCCAGTCGGGGGTCGCCTCCTGGGTGGCAACCAAGTCCCTGAACAACGACGGCACCACCTACCTCACCCAGTACGCCATCTACGACGCCCTGCTGCGCCCACGGCAGGTGCAGGTGCCAGCTGCCAGCGGCACGGGCCGGGTGATCTCCGAAACCAAGTACGACTCCCGTGGCCTCGCAGTCGAGACCTCTGCACAGTACGTCGACACCACGGCCCCCAGCGGCGCTCTCGCCACACTGATCACCGCTGCGCCCGCCGGCACCGAAACCGTCTTTGATGGTGCGGGACGCCCCACGGTCCAGAAGAACCTTGTCCGGGGCCAGGAAGACTCACGCACGACCACCAGCTATGACGGCAACGCCACCACCGTCCAGCCGCCCGACGGCGCCCCGGCCGTGCGCGAAGAACACGACGCCCGCGGCCGCCTGGCAGAGAAGCGGGAGTACAACGGCAACACTGTCACCGCCGACTCCACCGGGTTCACCTACACCTACGACCACGCCGACCGCCTGCAGACGGTTGAAGACGACGAAGGCAACACCTGGTCCTACGGCTACGACTTCCTCGGCCGAAACACCAGCGCCTCGGACCCCGACGCGGGAGACTCCACGACCGGATACGACGACCTCGACCAGGTCGTCACCGCGACCGACGCCCGCAAGAAGACAATCGGCTACACCTACGACAGCCTGGGCCGCCAGACCGCCCGTGTCGACGGCCCCGTACCCCTCGTGGGCGGAGTGCCCACCCCGGATGATGCAAAGATCCTGGCTCGCTGGTCCTACGACACCATCGCCAAGGGCCAGCTGACTTCCAGCATCCGCTACGTCGGCGGCAAGACCGGCAACGTCTACGCCACCACCAACGCCGCCTACGACAAGCTCTACCGCGTGCTGAAAGAGCAGTACACCATCAGCACCAAGGAAGGAGCCCTCGCAGGCACCGGCGTCTACACCATCAACAACACCTACAACCTCGACGGCACCCTGCAAAAGCGCACCATCCCCGCCATGGGAGGCATCCCCGCCGAGACCCTCACCTACGGCTACACCCCCACCCGGCTCCCGGACACCCTCCAGGGCCTGACCGGCATCGTCCAAAACACCGACTACCTCCCCGCCGGCGAGCACACCCGCACCACCCTGGGCGTCTCCTCCAGCGCCGACTGGACCGAGATCAACTACGCCTACGAAGACGGCACCCAGCGACTGGCCCGCCAGACCGTCGTCTCCGAAACCCACGCCGGCACCGACGCCGACATCAACTACCGCTACGACAAAGCCGGCAACCCGACCGAAGTAGACGACCGCTCCACCAGCCCCGGCGACAAGCAGTGCTTCGAATACGACGGCCACCGCCGCCTGAAGACAGCCTGGACCGCCACCACCAACTGCACCACCGCCCCCACCACAAGCACCGTCAGCGGCCGCGCACCGTACTGGCAGAGCTTCACCTACGACGCGATCGGAAACCGCAAGACCGCCACCGACCAACTCGCAACCGAAGGCCCTGCCACCACCACCTACACCTACAAGACCACCGAACAGACCCGCCCGCACGCCCTGGCCAGCACCGTCACCAGCATGGCCTCCGGCACACAGACCATGAACAGCTACACCTACTGGGAGAACGGAGCCACCAAGACCCGCAACCTCAACGGCACCACCCAAACCCTCAACTGGGACGTGGAAGGCGAACTGGACAAGGTCACCGAAGCCACCGGCGCAACCACCACGTTCCTCAACGACGGCGACGGCAACCGGCTCATCCGCCGCGACGCCACCGGCACCACCCTCTACCTGGCCGAGACAGAACTCCGCCTCGACAAAACCAGCAGCAACGTCACCGCCACCCGCTACTACACCCACGCGGGCAAAACAGTGGCGATGCGCACCCCCAGCAACCTGACCTGGCTGTCCACCGACCAACACGGCACCGCCAGCCTTCAGATCGACACCAACACCCAGACCCTCACCCGCCGCGCCACCAAACCATTCGGCGAAGACCGCGGCACCGAAAAGCCCGCCACTTGGCGCGGCGAAAAGGGCTTCGCCGGAGGAACCGAAGACCCGACAGGCCTCACCCACCTCGGATCCCGCGAATACGACGCAGCGACCGGAAGATTCGTCAGCGTCGACCCCATCGGCGACCTTAAGGATCCCCAGCAGATCAACGGATACGCCTACAGCAACAACAACCCCGTCACCTTCTCCGATCCAGACGGAAAATTCCTCGGCCCAATCATCGGAGCGGTCATCGGAGCAGCGCTCGGGAGTCAGGTCGTCTCCAGCGGAAGCGGACACACCAGTGGCGGCACCACCTCATCCAGTGGAACTTCCAGCTCGGGCAGTGCCAACTACAGCCAGAATGGCACTCCTGGCTCGCAGTGCTACAACTTCTCCGGCGGATATACCGTACCCGTGCCGTGCTATGGCGGAGAGCCGTCCAAACCCCAGGCACGTGGAGACTGGAAAGACGCACTTGCAGGCGCCGGTCACTGGCTAGCGGAGTCCGCTGACGCTTTGGCCCATGTCAGCCCATATTGCTGGATTGAAGACTGCAGTGTGGCTGACGACTACGAAGAATTCGTCGACAGCAAGGGAATCGATACCGACTCCTCGCTCTATCAGGACACACAAACCAGACTTGACGTCTACAGCCTTCTCAACGTAGGCGGAATTGTCCGGGGGCTAGGCAAGAAGCTCCTCAAGACCGTCGCCAAGAAGGTCGACGTTCCCGTGCCTTGCAAGTGCTTCCTTGCTGGCACGGATGTCCTAATAGCCGACGGCTCCACCAAGAACATCGAGAACGTGGAACTCGGTGACAAGGTCCTGGCAACTGACCCTAAGACTGGTGAAACCGCCCCCCGCAAGGTCACCAGCCTGATCCGGACCGATGGAGACAAAAGCTTCAACGAACTGTCCATCGCCACCAAGGACGGCATCGAGAAGCTCACCGCCACCCACGAGCACCCCTTCTGGTCACCCTCCCAACACGACTGGGTGCCAGCAGGAGAACTCACCCCAGGCATGACCCTGCGCACCGAAAAGGGTGCCACGGTCATCGTCACCGGCAACCACCCCTTCACTCGGCACGCACGCACATACAACCTGACGGTCGACGGCCTCCACACGTACTATGTGCTGGCGGGGGCCACGCCGGTCCTCGTGCATAACAGTGACGAAAAGTGTCAGCTGCCACTGTTCGTCCTGAATGACGGGGAGACCTCGTCTCCCACGCAGATAACCAACAGCATGCCGGGGGGTGGAACCAGAGTTGGGCAGGCTCAGGTACGACAGCAATTGATCGACGCGGCGAACGGCGACTTTCAGTGCTGGCGGTGTGGTATGCGCTCCACCAACCAAAGGGACATGCACCTTGGACACAAGAACATCCCCACTTCAAAGGGCGGGAATCTAGCGCCTGACAACGTGTGTCTCGAAGGAGCCGCATGTAATCTCAGCGCCAATAACCGCGGCTACGTGAAACCTGGAAGCTCATGTGCTGAGCGAGGTAGTTGCGGCGCCCCTTATGGCAGATAGAGTACAGAGCGAAGATTGGAGCATGATGGGCGAGTCGACCCAACAGACGGTTCGACTGATCGCGGGCACCAAGACGTCAGGTGAGCCAGTGTTTGAGGAGGTTCTCGTTGAGCGGCTTGCCATTCCGGGACACGTCCGAGTGCTTGCGTCCCCCGGCGTCGTGCTCGATGTGGCCGCTGGCGATGTGATCAAGGTGGACTCCGAGAATCATGAATTCTCCACCGTCTCAAGAGGCGGTAATCTCGCGATCCAGGTCTATGGTCCACATGACGCCGCAGATTCGATCGAGCGGGAAATGTCGGCTCTCGGGGGTAGGATTGATGGTAGGGAGCGTAATCTGACGGTCTTTACTGTTCCAGCTTCCGTGGGATTTCCAGCTGTCGAGCGAGTACTGAACCTGCTCACAACTCGCCATGCGGGTGTAGAATGGTACTATGGGAATGTCTACGAGAAAAATGACGGCGTGACACCCCTGAAATGGTGGCTTTGATCTGCCGGAAATGATGCTCTGAAAATTTCAACGGCCCCACCGGATTCCCTTCTGGTGGGGCCGTTGGGGTATCCGGCGGCGACACACTCAGGACGGTGGATGGTGACCGAGCTATAGCCTGTCTCTTTGACCGGTGAGTGAACCCCTTTTATCCTGAATAGCTCCAGGTCAGTAGTGTGTGGACAGCTTGGACGATGGTCCCGATGCGACGGGTGGAGCAGCGTGCTCGTCGTAGCAGCCGCCAGGACTTCAGTTGTGCGAAGGCGCGTTCGCCGGGAGCCCGCAGCCGGGCGTGGTCGCGGTTGAACTGCTGGTAGTGCTCGGGCTGTTCGCTGTGGTGGTAGTAGGGGGT
>NZ_JBIVBC010000037.1:0-12462 GCF_044745865.1 Streptomyces sp. NPDC086787
GGCCATACCGAGTGCCGCCACCCCCAACCAGAGCGCGACCTGTCTGCGCGCCGTCGCACCGCGGCGCGTGCTGCGACCCGTCATCAGCATCCTCGATTTCGGTTAGTCCCGCTGGCCTGACGACCGGGCTGGTGTCTCGACTCGGTTCCCGAAGCGGGTCTAACCGGAAGAGGGGGGAGGTCATGTCAGTGTGCGGGCGTCTTCACCCGCATAGATCAGCTCAAAGCTTCCGTCTGATCACCGTGATGGGAGTACCGTCGACGGCCGGTGCTTGGCCCTGTCGGGTCGATGGGGTGATCTTGTGCGTGCCTGGGCTCAGCGCCCTGGGCAGGGTGCACGTCCATGTACCGGTGGCATTGACTGTCGTCGTGCACAGCGTGACCCCCGCTTCGGAGAGCGTGAGGGTGCTCCCGGCTTCGCCGGTGCCGGTGAATGTCGGCGGGCTCTGGGCCAGTACCGACCCGTTGGGCGGGCTGGTGATCACCGGGGGTGCGACGAAGACCTCGATGGCAGCAGTGTCGACTGATGGCGTCACCTCTGCGTCGGGCGAAGTGGCTGTGGCATCAATGGTGTACGTGCCGGGCATGCTGCTCACCGTCACCCCGAAGGTGAGGCTCACCGCTCCGTTGGCAGGCAGGATGAACGGCCCATGCCAGGTCAGACTGTTCCCCGTGATGTCCGGGTCACTGGAAGTGACCCCTGTCGTAGATCCGGGCCGGTAGGAGAAGCCGGCAGGGAGTTCGACCGCGATGGTGTCCAGCGTGGCATCAGAGACGTTCGGGTTGGCGATGGAGACGGTGTACGCGTTCGTGCCCCCTGTCGCGGTCTGGGGGGAGGCGGCGGAGGCTGAGACGTCCAGGGGGAAGGTCCCCGAGGGAGAGAAGGCCGTCGACCACTGGTAGGTGGTGCTTGCTCCGTCGGCCAGGCTGACCGGCCAGCTGATGCCGATGCCGCTGTCGGTGAAGTCGGTACACGTGCAGGTGTTGGAGAAGGGCTGCTGGCTACCGATCTGACTCCAGACCGTGTCATAGATGTCTTCGATGTACGAGTTTCCGCCGGTGCGCGGCAGCAGACCGACGATACGGCTGCCCGCGTTGGGCGAGGCGCTGCATGCCGGGGACGTTCCGACCACACGGCCGTAACTCTCGTCGCTGTCCTGCAGGAAACAGTCACCGGCCGTGTAAATGTTGCCGGTCTGGGACGCACCGGATGCGTTGGCCACGACAACGGTGGTGTCGTAGGTCTCCCGGCCGACGACATATGAGTCTGTCTGGGTAAGCGTGATACCGGGACCCGCGTTTACCACTGTCACCACCTTGTACGGATCCGCTTCGGTGCCCGAGCCCGTGACTGCGGACTGGCTGACCGGCGTGTAGGGGGTGCGGGGGCCGGCCGATCCTCCGGCTGGAACCGAGGACGGTCCGAACAGTGTCCCGTTCAGAGCGATGAAGGTCCCGCAGGCATTACCGGCGAACCAGGACGGCTGAGCGTCCCCCACGTGCGTGACGTTGCAGTTCAACTGCGGACTGATGGTGATGGCTGAGAGCGGTCCCGGCGTGGTGATTGTCGCCGCGAACGCCGAGGAAGCTGCGGGGAATAGGATGAAGACCATCGCTCCGACAAGCACCTGGCACAGCCAGGCCGCCCATCGGCGGGGATTTCGACTGACGATGGAGGATGCGCTATCCCAGCGGGCCACTGATGGTCCTCTCGCGGATCGAATTTCCCCCATTTATACCGGTCCGGCAAGTTATTGCACTCGATTACTCTGAGTTTTGCTCACCTTGCCCCATCTTTAACACTCAAGTAGCTCCACGGTCCACCGGGAAAATCTCCACTCATAAGCTCATCAGTCAAATACAAGGACTGGAAGTCGCAATCACTTTTTGGAGCGAGTGTCTCCGACATTCCTCAAAGGTGCGCGACTGGTTATTGAACCGAAACTTGTTGGTTGCCTTGGCCGTTGGGTGGTTGTGACGATCGGGGTGGGGCATGCGCGGTTGCTGTCGCCGGCTACGCAGGAGGTTTTGCGGCTGCGGGTGGTGGCTGCGCTGGAGTCGGGCCGGGCAGGCTCGTACCGGCAGGCGGCGGAGTTGTTCGGCGTCTCGCAGCGGTCGGTCGGGACGTGGTGGCGTGCCTGCCAAGCCCGGGGGCCGGGAGGCACGGCTGCCGGTGAAGGCGCGTACGGGCCGGGGTGAGGCGGTCAGTGCCGAGGAGCGGGTGGTGCTGTTTAAGGCCATGGCCGATTACACGCCCGAGGACCTAGTGTTCTCTGGACGAAGGGGGTTGCGTGCCGCGTGAAATAGCCGCAGTAGAGGCGTCGATGAAGGGGATCAGGTTTCGTGCCTGGCACGGGAAGCACTGCGTGACCCTGGCTGAGCTTTTGGTTCGCCTTGGCGGCTCCGGCCTGGACCTGACGTGGCGCGTCGAGTTCGACGAAATCGTCGACCCTCGCTGTGTCGAGATTCGGAGAAGGTCCGCTGACGCGGGGATGGATACGTTGACACTGTTGTCGCTGACGACCCCCTTCCTGCAGTTCATCGACGCCGAAGCACGGGGGTTCGCCGGGGTCGAGTTGATGGTGGTTCTGACCGAGTTCGACAGCTCCTCGTGGGATGTCAGGGCTGTCGACGAGGGCGTACTCAGCGACCTGCGCCACCACTACCCGGACGCCGAGGCGCTCTGAACGGGACGTCTCACTGCGGACGGAGCCATAGCCGGATGGCGGCCACGGTGACCGTCCCGTGGAAGACATACGCCCGCTTGTCAAAGCGTGTCGCGACGGCTCGAAAGTTCTTGAGCCGGTTGATCGTCCGCTCGACTTCGTTGCGGCGACGATAGATGGTCTTGTCGAACCCTGCGGGCCGGCCGCCTTGACTGCCGCGGCGCCGACGATTGGCCCGCTGGTCCCTCGGTTCGGGGATGGTGTGCTTGATCTGTCGTCTGCGCAGGTGACGCCGGTTGCGGCGTGACGAGTACGCTTTGTCTCCCCCGACATGGTCGGGCCGGGTGCGTGGTCGTCCACCGTCCCGCCGGGGCACACGGATCTCTTCCAGCACGGGGATCATCTGAGGTGCATCTCCCCACTGGCCGGGCGTGATGATGAACCCGAGCGGGCGGAGCCCGCCCTCTCCGGCAAGGTGGATCTTGCTTGTGAGGCCACCTCGCGAGCGTCCCAGGGCCTCATCGGGGCGGTGGCGCGCCGGGTTCTTGCGCCGTCCCGGGATCTTCGGGGTGCGGGTGGAGGCGCCAGCCGCGTGCTGATGAGCGCGGCAGGTCGTGGAATCGACGCTAACCATGCTCCAGTCGATCCGGCCCTCGGCATCGGCGTTGGCCTGGACGGCCCGCAGGATCTTCTCCCACGTTCCGTCCGCCGACCACCGTCGATGCCGGTCGTGAACCGTCTTCCAACTACCGAAACAGGAAGGAAGGTCCCGCCAGGGAAGGCCGGTCCGCTGCCGGAACAGGATCCCGTTGATCACACGACGGTGACACTGCCACCGTCCACCCCGCCCACGATTCCTTGGCAAGTGCGGCTCTAGCCGAGCCCACTCTGCATCCGAAAGATCTCCCCGCCCCATGACCCACGGAACGAGTTCCCAGCGGGAGCGTCACACGACCCATCGGACACGGCCTTGTTCCGTCTGTGGAGTGAGGACGGGCTGGCCCAGAGGATTCAGGATCTCCTGTGCTGCCAGGCGCGGGAGAAGGCCTGCCGACTGGACCTGGACCATGTCCTGTGCGGTGAGGTGGAGGAATCGCCCGTGGGCCGGGCAGGTCACGTTCCTGCCCGACTCGCACACGAAGGTCAGGGCCCTGCTCGCTCGGTGGAGCCGGGCGTCCCACGTGCTGGGCCGGCGACCGCGCATGCCATGACGGTGATCATACCAGATCGCCGCGTACAGCTCGACCTTGGACATCGGCGGCTGTGGTGAGCGGGTGGGGCGAAAGGCTCGGTGCCTTGCGGACGAAGGCGGAGCGCAAGGCGTGGTAGGGGGCATCGGGGTCGAAGAAGACGGCGTGCATGCGGGCGAGTTCGGCCCTTCTGTGGTCAGCGAGGGAACGAGCGCGTTGATTCGCTGCGTGGGCGTCGGCCTTGGCGGCGATACGCCGGACCAGGCCGGGGTCGGCGGCGATTTCACAGGCCAGCCGCTCGGTCTCGCCCGCGAAGTCCTGCGGTGCGACCGGTACAAGCCGGTCTACGAGGCCGAGCCGTTCGGCGCGGGCCGCGCTGACCGGCAGGGCCTCGGCGGTCAGTCGCTCGGCCTGTTCGGGCCCGACGCGTCGGGGCAGCGTGTACGTCCAGTACTCGGAGCCGTACAGGCCCATGCGTCGGTAGTGCGGGTTAAGGACGGCGCCGGTGCGGCACCACACCTCGTCTGCGGCGAGGGCGAGCATGGCGCCGCCGGCGGCTGCATTGCCGCCGAGCGCGGCGACCACCAGCCGGTCGGTGGTGAGCAGGATCTCCTCGACGAGGTCGTCCATGGCGTTGAGGTTGGCCCAAGACTCCCGGCCAGGATCGGGGGCTGCTTCGATGACGTTCAGATGGATCCCGTTGGAGAAGAAGTCGCGTGTCCCGCCGAGGACGAGGACACGGGTGGGGCGGCAGAGCGCGAATCGGTAGGCGGCGAGCAGTCGGCGGCACTGCGGGGTGCTCATGGCGCCGCCGGGGAAGGAGAAGCTCAGGAAGCCGACATCGCCTTGCTGTCGGTAGCGGATGTCGCTCCAGGTACGCCGGTCCGTCGGCACGTCGAAGGGGAGAGGGGCCTCCGGCAGAGCCGCCGCGTTGCCCTCGGCGAAGGTGGCGAGGACGGAGGTGGCCGGGCGCCGGAAGGGAGCGGGGTCGCCGGAGTTCTTGCGGGGACGAAGCTCAGGGATCCAGATCGCGCCGTCCCGGGTGGCCCGGCAGACGGCGCCGGCGCGCTTGGCAAGGAGTTCGCCGGGGTGGCCGCGCAGCCGGTCTTCGGGATGGCCGCCGTGAAGGAACACCTCCCCGCCGAGAAGTTCGTCCAGCACACCCGGCTGCGAGTCGGCGGCGCGAAGCTTGTGCAGCACCGTCTCGGTGTCATCACGGTGCCAGTCGATGTGCCGCCGCTCCTGCCGGAAGGCGTCACGCCAGACGACTGTCACCGACGCGTCCGTCTGCGGCAGGGGCTTGTGAGAGCCGCCGACGAAGCGTCGTACCGCCGTAAGCACCGCGCTCACCGCGGCGTCGGTGACCTCGCCCCGGTACAGGTCGCTCTTGCCGACGGGCGCCACGGAGAACGACTCGGCCGCCCAGATCGCGCCCGCGTCCATCGCCGCCTCTGCCTGCAGCACGGTCACGCCCCAGTGGGATGCCCGTGCGTCGATGGCCCAGTCCAGAGCGGATGGTCCCCGATCGCCGGGCGGACCCGGATGCACGATCAAACAGGTGTGCTCCCGCCACACGTCCTCGGGCAGCGCCGTCCTGAGCATCGGTGCGACGACCAGGCCGGGCCGCAGCTCGCGAACAGCAGCCCTGATCGGCTCAGAGCCATGGGTGGCGAGTACGACCTCCACGCGGTGCTCGTGGTCCGACAGTTCGGCATACAGGCGCTGGGAAAGGCTGTTGAACGCGCTGGCGACGAGCAGGATGTCCACGGCACCGCATCCTTGCGGGCTTCGGGGGGCGCGGCGAAGAAGCGCGGCCGCGTTTCGTTCGCCCGGCTCAGCTTTCTTGACGCACCGGACGCCACCGGCACCATCGCCGCGTAGCGGCCCAAGGCCTTCGGCCTGCCACCGGCACGTGGAACCACGCCCGGGAGGGGCGGCACCCAGGCCGAGGTCGTGCTCACCGCGCCGCAGGACAACGGGCTTGAGGTCAGTGCGTTGCCACCGGGCCCCGATGGGTCGCTGCCGCGCGCCGGGTCTACGGTCGTGACCACGACGACCCCAACCCCGGTCCGTTCGCCCCCGCACCAAACGTCCGCAGCGCTGTCGTTGGCGAATGATGGCCCGGCCCGGCGACCGGAGTGATGCCGGGCGACCTTCCGCCCGCCGCCCTGCGGTGCCCCCGCAACGAGGTCTTGACGCTCCTGGACGTAGCCGACCCCGACGACGCGTGTGACCGCTGGTGCGACGGCGTCATGTGAGTGAGCCGACAGGACGCGTAGCCCAAACCCGATGTGCCGGACCGTCTATGCTGACCCGCAGTAGGACCTGGGGGAAGGGGCGGCTGGTGGACTGGTTCTGGTGGATTCTTATCATCTTCTGGACGGGTGGCTTCGCGTGGGCAGCCGACAACGTCCGTACTGCGCTGCGTAATCGGCATGAACGGAAGTTGCAGTTGTTGGAGGCGGCGAAGCAGGAACGTTTGGCCGTCGAGGCGGCGCACAAGCCGCCGGAGCCGGTGTGCGGGTGCACGCATCACCTCGCCAAGCACGACAAGCAGGGTCGGTGCCACGAACGCGTCGAGGTGCCCACGGCCTGGGACGAGAACAAGAAGCCACTGCGTTTCGAGGCCGGCGAGTGCAACTGCCAGCAATACGTGGGGCCGCAGCCTCTGTCGCAGGTGTTCGCGGAGGAGCTGACGGACCGCGCCTGACCAGTCCTGATGAGTATGGGGGACATCCGCCCGTCATTTTCACTTCGTACGGTGGCGTGCATGGGCAGGGACGGGTGTACCCCGGGTGCGTCTCTGGTCGTAGCCGCAGACAACCGTGATGGCGGGCCGCGACCGTGCCGGTGGCCCGGAGGCGCTCTGCTCTTCGCGGTTGTATGCGTGCACTCTCCGTGCCCCGGGTCGGCGTGTTGCGGGTCAAGCGCGTCGGGCAGCCGTGGGGAGGGTGCCGGCACCGTCGATCTCGGTGGTTCCCTCCGCCGGGCCGTAGGGGCGGGCGGCGAGTGGGGTGCCGTCCGGAGCGAGGGCGGCGACGAGCGTCTTGCGCCCCGCGCGGAAGGCGGGGCGGGTCGTTGCGACAGTGCCGGTCTGCGCGGTGGGCACGTGTGGCGCCGTCACTGGGCCGATTTGGTCTCGTTCGCTGAGGAAAGGATCTCGTGCCGGGCCAGGAGGGAAAGCAGTTCGGCCACGGTCAGGCCCGCTTCGGCGGGGTGGCGCAGGATGGTTCCCGGCTGGATGCGGTACGTGTTGGTCCGACCTTCACGCGTGTGCGTGAGGTAACCGTCGGCTTCCAGATCGGAAATGATCTTCTGTACCGCGCGTTCGGTGAGCCGGCACCGCGCGGCGATGTCGCGCATACGGCTCGTGTGATCGTCCGCGATCGTGGCGAGCACCCGGGCGTGGTTGGTGAGGAACGTCCACCCGGCGTGCGGCTCCGGCACTTCTCCCATGCTTCCCATGGTAGGCACTCTGTTCACGTAACCCGAGAGGGGAAATATTTTTCCGGTATTTCTTGACGGGTGAGTGCGCCAAGTGGAACCTGGAAGAGGGTGTCCATGGCTACCCTCCGGAAGAGCGGCGAGGCCGCAGCCGGCTTCCACGGCAACGAGCCAGGGAGGACGAGATGACGGTGCACGCAACCACGGCCCGCCGTCCCCCGGCGGGCTCCCAGCCGCCGGACCTGGTGATTGACGTATCCCCGCCCACCGAACACGTGTTCGTTACGATCCGCGGTGAGCTTGACATCAGTACGGAGCCAGCCCTGGGCTCAGCGTTGCGAAACGCCCTCGCGCGGAGCAGGCACGGGATTGTGCTCGACCTGGCCGGGACGACGTTCTGTGACTGCTCCGGCCTGAACGCTCTGCTCGCTGCCCGGCATCACGCCCTGACCGACGGCAAGATCATCACGATCCGGGCAGCCGGCGTCCAAGTCCAGCACCTTCTGAACGCAACGGGCACCGGATCCCTGTTCGCCTTCCCGTCTCACGCCCCCGCCATGCCCCAGGAGGAAGCCCTGAGCCACGAGGAGGACCTGCGCAGCGAGGTGGTCCAGCTGCGCCGCGCCATGCAGACGCGCCCGATCATCGATCAGGCCACAGGGATCCTCATGGCCTCGTTCAGCCTCGCCTCCGAGGAGGCGTGGCACGTGCTGGTCACGGTGTCCCAGAACACGAACACCAAACTCCGTCACATCGCCGATCAACTGGCTGCCACCACTCAGGGCGCAGCCCTGACCGATGAAGTGCAACAGCAACTCGCCGCAGCCATAGCGGCCATCTCCACCGACGGGGACCCGGCAACCGGTGATCGGCAGTCCACCAAGCAGGACAACCACAGCGGGGAGGCAGCATCCTGAGGCTCCCCGAACTCCCGTAACCGCCCGGCCCTCGCCACCGTCTGCTCACTCGTGGGCTCTGCTTGGGCGGATCGTCACCACTCCAAGATCCGGAAGGCGCTATGTTCCCGGACCGGGTCGCGTCATGCCCGATGAGGACCTTCGGTGAACTCTTCGACGATCTTGGCACAGAACGCGGGCAGGTCGTCCGGCTTGCGGCTCGTCACCAGGCCGTTGTCGGTGACGACCTCCTCGTCCACGACCGTTGCGCCGGCGTTGCGCAGGTCGGTGCGCAGGCTCGGCCAGGACGTCACCGTCCGGCCCCGTACGACGTCCGCCTCGATCAGCGTCCACGGCGCGTGACAGATCGCGCCGACCGGCTTGCCGGAGGTGACGAACGCGCGGACAAACGCGACGGCTCTCTCGTCCTGGCGGAGTTTGTCGGGGTTGACTGCGCCCCCGGGCAGGATCAGCGCGTCGAAGTCGTCCACGGACACGTCTCCCACCATGCGGTCCACAGAGAAGGTGTCGGCGGGCTCGATGTCGCCGTTCATCGCCTGGATTCGCCCGTCATGCATCCCGTCCTCCACGGAGACGAGCACCGTGTCGGCGCCAGCCTCCCGGACGGCGTCGCGCGGCCGGATCAGTTCGACCTGTTCTACTCCGGTTGCTGCGAGGATGGCGATTTTCTTGCCCGTAAGGCTGGTGCTGCTGCTCATCGGGGCCCCCTCCGTCGCTGTTGCGTTTGGGCGTCCGGTGTCCGCGCAGCGAGTACCCGTCACACCCGCTGTCATGCGTGCGCGGGCTCTGACCACGACGTTTCCCCGACAGTCCGCGGGCTCCCGTGGGGTTGCAGGCTGGCGATGCGCTGTGCCGTGTCTCTCCCGAGTGCGGCCCGGAGCTCTCGGCAGCCGGCGGCCGAACAGCGGCGCTGGAACCTAGCCGAAGCCGCCCTTCTTTACACTTCGGCAGACACCACGGGATCCCCGCCAACATCACCCACGAACCGGCGGCATGGCGCACTGCGTCGCCACCGGCGACCAGGAAGCCCTGAAGGAGATCCTGCCGTCGCCGCTCCAGGCCGCCGCGGCGGTATCGGTGGTGCTGCCGGACACGCATGAGGGGCACGGCCGCTCTGGGGGGGGCGCCGGTCTCCACGTGACGACCAAGGGTCTGGTCGACTGGCTGTCCGACTCGGAGTACAACATCCGCCGCGACTATGGCGTCCTCATTCACACCGCCTACGAGAACGTTGCCGTCGTCCAGCCGAACCGATTCCCGACCACATCACGAACGGCCAGTACGAGATCAGCAGCGTCGTCAGAACCGGGGCCGACGAACGTACGCGCGGCACCCGGACGCCTCACCGCTGCGCATCGACGGCCGCCGGGGCAACTGGGACGCGATCGAGAACTCTGGCTCGCCGGCGAACTCACCGACGACGAGTGCGAGGACCACTTCATCGACGACGTCATCGTGGAGGACATCGGCGAGGGCACCGACGGCTGGGAGTTCCCGGGCGCCTCGTGCTCCGTCGAAGTCAGGTCTCATGTGTAGTCGTAGACGGTGGCGGCGATGTCGCGGGCACTCAAGGTTTTGCTGATGATCGGCTCGATGCGTTCCCACTTGCCTCCGCGAGGCCGCAGCCGATGCGGGGCATGTGAACAGAGGCCTTGCTGGCAAGAGCGTGTTCAGCGACGGCTCGTAGGCAGCGCTCGACGGCGTCGTATCGGATGGGCGGACCACCGCTTCCCGTCCTCATCCCGCGCTGCGCGAGCATGTTTGCAACCCAGATGTCGGATCGGACACGGACCATCTGTACTGCTCCGAGGGCGAAGTCGTTACCTGCGCGCCCGCGGTGCCAGCGGCGGTACTCGCGCTCGGGTTCGGGCCTGTGACGCGAGATCGCGAGGACGAATCCCTTGCTCCATCCGCCGAGGTCATTGCAGACATGGGCGATGATCTTCGGGCCCTTTGCTTGAGGGTTGGTTGCGTCGCCCGCGACGATCTTCAATGGATTCACGGAGTCATGATCGCCTGACCTCTGATCAGAGACCAATGCCTTTTCCCTCGTACTGCTCTCATCATGCACCGCCTTCCCAGTGCTCGTGGCCTGCTCCAAGACCGACCGGGCGGAGGCCGCACCTTCGCCTGCCTGCTGTACGTCATCGAACGCCGTCAGGGAGCCGTGTTCTGGTGGGCATTCGCCGCATACGCCGGAGATCCCCTGGCCGCACACCTCCTGGCCGCCCACCACGCCATCGACGACAAGACCACCCGGCGAAGCCAGAGCGTGGCGTCCGAACAAGCCCATGTCGGGCTCCTCTCTGGGGACCATCCCCGCAGGCGCGGGGTCGACTACGCCCGAAAATTGTCCGGCTGGGCGGTGGTGTGGTCGACAGTCCTTCGCCGTGAACGAAGTGCTGCCGAAGTGGGACGAGCTGCCACTTGCCGATGCCCTGCTCGGTCATCCGCGCACCGGTCACTATCCTGATCAGCTCACCGACCAGGGCACGGGTCCACAGCGAGCTGGACACGGCCTAGGTCCAGACCGTCTCCGCCGCCTACTGCGCTACGCCCCTCCGCCAAACAGCGCCGTCGTCATGCGGGTGGTGCGCCGGACGACCGAGCATGCTGCGCCGGACGGATGTTTCCGCCCGCAGGTGTGGCGTGCAGTCACCGGGACGGGAATCCGTCCCGTGCGTTCCCTTCGATCGAGAACAGGCTCATCGGAGGCTCGGACGGCTACCGCTGCCGGACTCCCTCAGCTCCGCGTCGCCGAATCCGAGGTATACGTACGGCCTGCCTGCCCTCAAGGAGCTGCCGCCATGTATGACACCACCGGTCGGATGCGTACCGCTGCAGTGGCGGCCTTCCCCCTCGCCGCTGTCCCTCGCAGTGGGCCTTGCCGCCACACCGGCCCATGCCACGACCACGACGGTCACCTGCACCTGAAGCGAGACCACCAACGGCACCAATCTTCAAAGCGCCGTCAACACCGCTGCCAGCGGTGACACGATCCTGCTCGACGACTACTGCGTCTACACGCTCTCGAGTGCCTTTGCCGGTCTGAACAGCCTGCCCCTTCTCAACAAAACCCTCACGATCGACACCGGCAGCAGCGACCACACCGCAACCATCCGACGTGACCCCACCACCAACCTCTTTCGCATTTTGCAGGTCACCAGCGGGGAAGCCTGACACTCAGGAACGTCACCCTTCAAAACGGCTCCGTTGGTTCACCGGGAGGGGGTGCAATCCACATTGACCTCAACGGAAGTGTGACCGGAACCAATGTCCACCTCGAGGGAAACTCCGCAGCAGCGGCGTCCGGCGGCGCCGTCAACGTTGTCCAGGGCAGCCTGACGCTGACCGGAGGATCGGTCACCGACAATCGGGCCGACAACGGCGGAGGCATTGCCGTCGATATCGGCCCGGTCAGCCCGACCGACGTCAGCCTTCGCGGCAACCGCGCAACCAGTTTCGGCGGCGCCCTGGTCAACTCGGGCAGCGACCAGGGCACCGTTCAGATGACCGGCGGAAGCATGAAGTCCAACACCGCCGGCCTCTACGGCGGCGCCATGTACTTGTCATCCAACGCCACTGTCAACGGCATCACCATCAGCAACAACCGAGTCACCCCCGGCGTCGGCGGAGGCATCGAGCTGGAAGACGACGGCGTCCTCACCATGTCGAACTCCGCCATCACCGGCAACACCGCCACTGCGGCGACAACTCCTGCCGGGGGCGGCCTTTACATCACCGGCGGAACCGCTGATCTCAGCGGCATCGCCTTCAACGGCAACACACTTGTCGGATTCGAGGCCCAGGGCGCCGGCATCGCCCAGACCGGCGGCTCCGTCACCCTCGACTCCAGCTCCTCCATCATGGGAAACCTCGCCTCGGGCGCGTACTCCCAAGGAGGCGGCCTGTACAAATCCGGGAACGTCACTCTGGACATCTCCGCCACCACCATCTCAGGCAACAAGGTCTCCGGCGCCGGAGCCACAGTGGCCGACGTCTACAACCTCGGCAGCGGACCTTACCGGCACCGCCATCACCGGCAGCACACCCACCAACTGTGCCTACACCAACCCCACCGTCCTGCCGACCTTCTGCACCGCGCCCTGAGTGGACGTTAAGTCCGTTTCTGGTAGCGGCCTCGTCCGGGTGGGTCTGTCCAGTGAACGGTGTAACTGGGTTGGTGTCGTGGGTCAGATTCGGTTGTGGGTGAGGCGGCCGTCGAAGGCGATGTCGAATGCCTGGA
>NZ_JBIVBC010000038.1:0-12312 GCF_044745865.1 Streptomyces sp. NPDC086787
AGCGGGTCCCATCGCGCTGCGCGCGATGCAAGCGAACCCCCGCGCTGCGCGCAGCGCTCCCGCTCCGCGTGAGCGCTGCTGACCGCTGCGCGGTCAGGTCACTCGCCTTGCTGCGCAAGGCGAGTGACGCTCCGTTCGCTGCGCTCCCGGAGCTTGGCGGCTTGCGCTGCGCTTCAGCCACCTGGTGGCGCTGCGCGCCATGGGGGCCGACCCCGCTGCGCGGGGTCGGCCAGCGGACCTTCGGTCCGGGCGGCAGTAGGGGCTGAGTGGGTCTGGTGCTTGGTCAGCGTCTGCGGTGCCAGGTGCTGCCGATTCCCGCTATGTGCAGGGCCAGGGGCGCGTCGGTACCGCTCGCCGAGACCGACGCGGTAAAGGAGCCTCGCGTGTGGTTCAGCCGGCGCAGCCGGTGACGATAGTGGGGCTTCCGAGGCAGTTGGTGGGGATGTTTCCGCTGATGGTGGCGGTGGTCGCGAAGGGAGTGCTGGTCCAGATGCCTCCGGGAGCGGTGGCGGCGCTGTTGGAGGTGACGGAGGTAGTGCTGTCCAGGGAGACGGTCCCACCGTTGTTGAACAGGCCGCCGCCCTGGGAGCCGGTGCCGCTTGCCTTGTTGGCGGTGATAGTGGCGCCGGTCGTGGTGAGGTTCGTACCGCTCGCGGCGTAGATACCGCCACCCTGCGAATACTGACCGGAAGCCAGGTTGCTCCTGACGGTGGTCGCTGTGGTGGTGCTCTGTAGGGTCAGCGAGCCATTGAGGACCGCGAGGCCGGCGCCGCGCCCCGGAGCGCCGACGATCTTGTTGCTGGCCACCGTACTGCTGTCCAGGGTGACGCTGCCCCTGCTCAGGAGTGCCGCACCGGCCGCGGGTGGGGTTTGGTTGTAGGCGAGGGTGTTGCCGCTGATGGTGGAACGCGTCACTGTCAATGGGCCGCCGCCGGAGTAGATGCCGCCGCCGCCTTCCCCGTCGGTGAGGGTGTTGTTGGTGACCGAACTGTCGGTGATCGACCCTCCTGGTCCGGTGTACACGCCACCTCCTCCACCGTCATTGGGGCCGAAACCCGTGACGCGGTTGTTGCTGATTCTGCTGTTCTGGTCGATGACGAATGTGGAGCCATCACTTCCGACACCGCCTCCGTACTCGCCCGCACGGTTGGAGGACACGACGGTCCCGTGAAGCCTGAGACTCCCCCGGCTGTAAGCGCCACCGCCCAGGCCGATTGCAAGCGACGTGGCGGTGTTGTCGTTGATGAGGCTGGCGGTGAGTTCGGCCGCCCCGCCCGCGTCCACCTCGAGTCCTCCACCGAAGGTGAGAACGCGGTTGCCCTGGATGGTGAGGTTACTGGTCGCCATGAGGCTGCCGCCGTTCTCCACACGGATCCCGCCCCCGTTGCCACCCACGCCGGTGAGGAGGCCGTTCATGACGGTGAGATCGCTGACGGTGAGGCTGCCGCCGGAGGCGATGCGCAGGATGCGGAAGGGGGTCGCGCTGGTGAGGGTGGGATCCCGCATGATGGTGGCGTGGTTGCCGTTGATGACGGTGTTGCTGGTGACCGCCGGCAGCCCGTCCACACCACTGTCAGCAGCGGTGAGGACGTAGACACAGTACGGGACCAGATCGATGGTGCCACCCGCCATGATCGCCGTTTTCAGGGCGGCGATGTCACCGCAGGTGATGGGTGCCGCGTGGGCGGGTACCGCGGCGGGGAATGCCACCGCCGCAGCCGCCAGCACGGTGGCCGCCAGCGGCCGTGACACAGCACGCGACACACGCAGACATCGGAAGGTCATCGCGGGGACTCTCATGTGTTCCTCCAGGGCCGTCTTGAGGCGAGCACTTCCCGCGGGGCCCGACAGACGTGATCGCCAGCCCTCAAGCTGAAAAAAAGGGGGGGCGCCCGGCGGATACGCAGACAAGAAGGCGTAATCGCATCGGCGCATCCGACGCTCGCGACCCACCAGACGTAGAACCGCACATCACCTAAAAAGATCAACACCAGCACCCTGCTCGGCGCACGGTGAGCCGTTGGGCGTTTACCCGTCCGAACGCGCGGCAGAGGCAAGCGGCGGGTGTGGTGCTCCCGGCTACGGTTGTGGCCGGCGGGGCCAGGACGACGCCGCCAATGCGGCCTTGAGGTGAGAAGAAGCCCCCAGGCGTTCGCTTCGCTTCAGCCTGAAGGCGGGATCCGCTGCGCTCCCCGCCTGACGGTTCTTTCGGCTGCGCCTCCAGAATCGTTGGGCCCGCTTACGTGGGGGCTGGCTGTGAAACTGGCGTGCCGGGGGCTTGGTGACGGATTATCAAGCCCCCCTCCCCCGGGTAGGGGTCAGCGCCTGCGGGGCCAGCCGGTGCCGATTCCAGCCACGTGCAGAGCCAGGGCGGTCAGCCCCAGCAGCATCACGTTTGTCGAAGAAAACGCATCGTTGGTGCTGAGGTCGGCTGCATTGATCAGAAACGACACGAAGAACAGCACCGCCGCGCCTATGCCGAGCATGGACAAGCTCCTCTCGTAGGGGTGGAACCCGTATGCCCCGCTACCGGCCAGGCAGACGTGACCCTGCAGCCTTCCCTGTGGGCAGTGCCCACAGGGAAGGCTGCAGGGTCTGCTGGCGAGGGTTCAGGCGTGGACGTGACGAGAGCTTGTTGTCTTCCTTGGTGCGGCGTGATGAGCGGGACGGCCCGCCTCAGGAGACTGGAGACGCTGCAGGGACAGGCCGGCAGTGATGAGGAAACCGGTGAACGCGACGAAGAGGAGAACAGACACCCACATCTGCCGACTCCCTGGCGCCTGCCAGCCGGTCCAGGCGGCGGACATCGCCCAGAAGAGGACACCCACAACGTAGAAGGAACGGACGCGGTGCAGCTGCCGCACGGCCCGCAGGAACATGATGCGATCAGTCTTCGGTGCCATGCGGGGCCGTGTACCCCGAGGACTCGTGAACATCAGTTCCTGTTGGCGGGTCCGCTCGGGCTCGGCCGTCTCGTGTGAAAGGTGCCCTGGCGCCCGCTCGGCATGGCTGGCTGTCATCCGATCAGAGCAGCTCTCACACCCTCACCCGTCATCTCGATCACAATGACGTCTTTCCGCATGTCCACGGGAAGGCACGCATGCGCCTCACGACTGCAGAAGAACACCCCGCTACTCGGATCGAGGACCGCCGCCCCCAGTCGTGAGGCGAGTTCCGCCACGATCGCGAATACACCGGGGCCGGAGTGCGGACGCTCCACCAAGATCCCGACTTCGTCGACGAAGATCTCGGCTTCGCTTCCATCCGCAGCCCGGACCCAGCACTGCAGTCGCCCATCGTCCATCACCGTAAGGTTCGGGTCACCGATGTCGTAGGGGCTGAGAACCGCCCGCACGACATCCATGTCCAAAGGAACGGGCGTGTCACTGCCTTCGACGAACTTGTAGATGGACGGGCTGTAGCCCACAGAAGGCCCTTTCTCTACACGCGGAATGACTTGGTGTCAGGCCGCTTCGGGTGATGACGGCAAGGCGACCAGCAACGGGATCCGGTTCATGTTCGAGGAACATCGGAGTTCTGGTGCTTCATTTTGAAGCACCAGATTGACTCTGGACTCAGATAGCATCAGAATTCAGAGAGTAGGGTCGGCCTTCGATTGCACTTGACCACTACTGGTCCGAGGCTGCGACCTCGTTACGGTGAGGTTCACCGTAGCCGACAACATGCCTCCTACGTAGAGGTTCCCCGCATTCTGCCGCGTGAAGCCACAGACGCGGCCCACAGGATAAAGGCAGATCCGAATGGCAGTGAAGGAACTCCGTCCCCATCAGCGAGAAGCCGTGGACGCTGTACTGCGCGCTCTTGAACTGTCTGCAAGATCCGTTGTGCCCCCGCGGGGGTTCCGGACTCAGGTGATCATGGCGACCGGGTCGGGCAAGAGCCTCGTCGCCGTGCGCAGCACGGAGGAACTGCGTGCGGGCCGTGTGCTGGTGCTCGTGCCTTCGCTGGACCTGCTCGCCCAGACCGAGGCCGCGTGGCGCGAGGGAGGCCGCCGGGGGCCGATGATCGGGGTGTCCTCGCTGCGGGGTGAGGAGGTGTCCTTCCCCAACACCACCGACGTGGACGAGCTGGTGGAGTGGACGCGGGGCCTGGACAAGGTGACCGTGTACGCCACGTACGCCAGCCTCGGGCTCGGCACGCTGGAACGCGCGCACCAGGCCGGCCTCCCGGGGTGGGATCTGATCGTGGTCGATGAGGCGCACCGGACGTCGGGCTCGCTGGGCAAGCCGTGGGCGGTCGTTCACGACAACACCCGCATTCCGTCCCTGCGGCGGCTGTACATGACCGCCACCCCAAGGTTGTGGCAGCTGGACGACGATCCCGAGGCCTTGCCGGGCGTGCCGGGTGAGCTGGTCGCGTCCATGGACGACGACCCGGACGGGCCGTTCGGCGCCCGCTGCTACACCCTCACGCTGTCCGAGGCGATCGACCGGGGCATCTGTGCGCCCTACCAGGTGGTGTGCGTGGACATCACCGACACGCAGCTCCAGGCCGCGCAGCTTCTGGGTGCTGAGCAGCGTTCGGATGCGGTCCGTGGGGCGCGGCTGGCTGCGCTGCAGACTGCGCTGGTGAAGGCGTCGGCGGAGGAGAACTTTAGGCGTACGCTCGTCTTCCACCACGTCGTCAAGGAGGCCGAGGCGTTCGCGGCAGGCCTCCCCCGTGTCGCCGCGCAGCTGCATGCCGCGGACCTTGAGCTGTACCCGCGCACGATCTGGGCCAACTGGCTGTGCGGAGAGCACAAGCCGGGCCACCGACGGCGTGTCCTGGGCGAGTTCTCCAGGGGCATCGCTGCTGACGGCACGGTCGTGGAGAAGACGTTCCTCGGGTCCGTTCGGGTGCTGGGCGAAGGCATCGATACATCCCACTGTGACTCGGTGTACTTCGCCGACGTCCGCGGATCCATGCCCGACCTCGTCCAGGCGGTCGGCCGGGCGCTGCGGATGCAGCCGGGCGAGGGGAAGGTGGCCAGCCTGGTCGTGCCGGTGCTGCTCGGTCCCGGCGAGACCGCCGACACCATGCTGACCTCCAAGGCGTTCGGCGGGCTGGCGAAGCTGCTGGAGGCGCTCAGGGCGCATGACGCCCGGGTCGTGGAGCAGCTCGCCGAGCAGCAGGCGCCCAGCAGAGTGAAGGGCGTGCAAAGCCGCTCCGCGGAGAGGGAAGAGGAAGGGGCTGGGAGCGACCGAAGCGACCAACGACTCTCCCTGCCCGCGCGGACACTGCTGAAGTTCTCCACGCCCCGCGACCCGGCCGCCCTCGCCGCGTTCATCAACCTGCGCGTCCTCAACCCCGAACACGAACACTGGCGGCGCGGCATCGAAGCCGCCGTCCTCTACCAGCGGCTGCACGCCGACCTGAAGGTGCCTTTCACCTACCGGGTGCCCAGCGGCGACGACCAGGCGGTGAAGGCCGAAGCGTGGCCGGCGTCGCTCGCGGGGTTTCCGCTCGGACAGTGGATCGCCGACAACCGGCGGTTCTACACCCGCGGAGACATGGACGCCGACCGCGTCCAGGAGCTGGAAAAGCTCGGCATGGTCTGGTCGCACTTCGACGTCGCCTGGCAGGAAGGCCTCGCGGCGGCACGTGGATGGGCTGGGGCGAACGGTCACCTGCTCGCGCCGCTGGACGCCACCTTCCAGGGCTACAAGGTGGGTATCTGGCTGAAGAACGCGCGGGCGGCCGCCCGCAAGGCGCAGGAGGTCGAGCAGCGTCGTGCCGAGGGGCTGCCGGTGGGGTCGTCGGCCGGGACGCTGTCCGAGGAGCGGCGCGAGCAGCTGGAGGACATCGACCCGTCCTGGTGCCCGGCCTGGCCGGTGGAATGGCAGCGCGCCTTCCACCTCGTCAGGCACCACCTCAACGCCGGCCGACCGCTGCCCGCATCACCCGGCGACGTTGTCCACCAAGGCGAGGACCTCGGGCGGTGGGTCCGCTCCGTGAGGCTCGGCTGGGACAACCTGACGACCGTGCAGCAGTGGATGTGCGAACACATCCTCGGAATCGAACCCGCCACCGAGGACGAGAAGCCCCCGCCGCGCCGTACGCAGGCCGACAAGTGGAACGCCCACCTCGCCGCCGCCCGGCAGTTCTACGAACGCGAGGCGCACCTACGAGTGCCGAGGAAGCACGTCGAACGGATCGTCGGCGGCAAGGACCAGGAAGAGCGGGAGCTCCGGCTCGGAGCATGGATCAGCAACCAGCGCAGCCGGGCCGCGACGCTGACCCCGGAGCGGGTGGAGCAGCTGTCCGCGATCGGCATGCGGTGGACGTGATGGTGGGCGTCATCGTCACCGCGGCCGCCGCGCTCGCCGTCGACTGCCTGCTCGGGCGGCTGCCTGCCCGATGATCATTGCCAGCGGACTGTACTCAGCCCGTTGCCGAGATCCGTCACCTCTGCTCCAGCAAGAACAGCCGGGACGGCGCTGAGCCGGTCCGTCCGGAACTGCACTTGGTCCGGACGCGGGCCCATCGGCAGTCGGCCGTACAGGACCAGCGCGTCATCGTCCTCGTCCGCTGTCTCGCCGCCGACATCGACGAGCAGCGCGACAGTCCTGTCCAACTCCCGCTGGATCAGACGCTGAACCGCACCGGCGGCCTGCTCACGCTCGTTCTCGGTCAACCCACCGAGCACAAAGGTGAGGATCTGGGTGTCCGGCGCCACGTACCTGACATCGCACACCACGTCCGTGTCGGCCGACAGCCAGAACTGCATGCAGAGCGGCCCGACCGACAGGCCAACAAGCTCCAGGATGCGCCCGACGGGCAGCCTCACCTGTTCCCCGCCGACGTCCAAAAGCATCCCGCAGCCGAGCGTTGGGTGCTCGACGGCCACCCCGGACTGCGCCAAGTGGTCGGTGACCGAGCGGAACCCGGACTCGTCCATCCGGCCCTCGCGGTACCAGGACAGATAGGTCTCCAACACCGCTGACACTCCTCGTCGTCATCGCCCGCCACGAGGGCGACGTGACAACTCATGATGGTGGCCACTCGCCATCAATAGGTGCTCTCCCTGATCCACACCCCTGAGCACACCAACACCCGTCGGCCAGCGGATCAGAACTCACAAAACTGAGACAGCGTCACCCCACATGCAATAACGCACCGAGACAGCAATGCCCCGCGGTTCTCTCACACCCAGGACAGTGACCCAACGCCTCGAAACCCCCACCGACCAGCAACAACACACACAGACTCCACTACCTCTCACCTCACTGCCCCAAAACCGAGAGATCGCAGGCAGCACGGCGGGCGCGGCCCGCGAAGAGGGCGCCGCGCCCGCCGCCGAGACTCCTACGCGTCGGCGTCGTCCCCACGGGCGAGCCAGGCCAGCGTGTCCTCGTTCTCCGCCGCTGTCCGGTAGGACTTCCCCACATTCAGGCGGGCGACGTCTCTGAGTGCCTTCACGCCATGCGGTGCGGGCAGGATCGCAGTGCCCATGGAGTCCTGCCACATGGTTCCCTGCACGAAGACAGAACCGTCCACAGCTGACATGACGAAGGCGGGGCAGCCGTAGGCCCAACCCGTGATCCCTACTTCACCGCCCTTGCCCATGACGTCCCAGGCGTCCAACAACTCGACGAGACCCCAGACTGCCTCTGGCGGCTCGTCCGCTCCCTCCGAAGCCACGGGTACAGGGAGGGAAAGAAGAAACCTCCGGTTCTCTGAGAACAACCCGAATTCCGTCGCCAGCTCGTACCAGTCGGCGTTTGCCTTCGCCACCCGGTCTGGAGCGTCCAGACCGACGGTCCGGTCCCGCCGCCCCTCGTCAGGATGGCGTGACGTCACCATCCCCGCGAGATAGGGAGGAATTCCGGTCGAGCGTCTCAGTCCCAGGAAACGCAGGCCGCATTCTGACATCGTGCGTTCCAGGAGCTCCCTGTCCACCACTGCTCCTTCGCTGTCTATGGGCATCGGGGAACGATGTCCATGAGCTTGTTGTAGTTGTGACCGGCGCCCTTCTGGTTCCCAAGCGGACCGACCCACTTGTACTGTCCGTTCTTCTCAAGAATGCGGTAGTCGTGGTTATTGGGATCAGGTGCGTAGATCTTCGCGCCTTCCCACCATGCCGTCTTCCTGTTGTTGCCACCTTTGTAGAAGTCCGGCGTACCGTCGGGGTTCACGCGCTGCTGCAGCGTTCCGTCGTTGATCTGTTGCAGTCCACGCAGAATGATGTTTGGCGTGGCCGGATCCCCACCGGCGTTGTGCACGAGTACCGGCGTAGCCCCCGCCAGCACATAGTACGTGTGCAGGTCGTCGACCGTCAGGTTGTACATGTCGCGATCACCTGGGCGCACGATGACGGCGGAGACATGGACGTGCTGGTTGGTGTCCGTAACGAGGGCGTGGCCTGGTTTGAGTTTGCCGGCGGGGACCCAGGCGTGGCTGGTGTCGTCCCAGAAGGGGTGGTTTGACGTGGTGTGGAGAGTTGAGGTGATGTCGTCGGATCGCCGGATGCGAAGGTCGATCAGGTCGTAGTCATGGTTGACGTGGGTGGCTGTGACGGCACGGGCACCCTTGTGCTTTCCGGTGACTGGGTCTGCGGCTTCGACCTTGTCTCCGAATTTGACCTTTTGGATGGGCTTGGACTTCTTCCCTTCCAGAAGCACTTGCGTGTCTGGCGTGAAGCTGCATTCAGACGCAACCTTGCCTCCAGGGGTTGGAGGTTCGACGCCTTCATTGGCTCCCGTGAACATTGAATTCACCGCATTGCCGAATGCGGCTCCTGCAGATACGCATTGCCCGGCGATTACGGGTACGTCAACGCATGCGGCTGCGACAGGGAGGATGCTGAAGAGGCCCACTGAGATCGTGACGGCATTTTTGTAGTCGTTGAACTGCTGAGCGGGTGTCTCATTGCTCACTGTCTCCTCGAGCGCTTCCCACTGGTGAGGGCTCTCACTACACTTACGGTGCGCGCCTCCTTCCGCTTGGCCGCCGTTTCCTTGGTGGTGTGCCGGTACGTCAGGTGCGGTGAGGACAGCCGCTGGATCTGGTCAGCCGTCGCGGCCTTGAGCACCCCGAGCACCCGCAGCGCATCGGCACGGTGCCCGGTCGACGATCCCGCCTCGTTCGCCTTGCGCTTCGCCATCAGCCCCGCCCTCCCGTCGTCCGCGGCCGGCCACCGGCCGGCCGCCGGCCCCGCCCGGCCGCAGAGGGCACCCGACGCGCCCTGAACCCGATGATCGCCTCCACCACTGACACCCCACCCCCACCTATTTCCCAGGGCTTGGTCAGTGAGAGGAGGAGAGAAGAGGGTTGTGACGCCGCGCCACAGCCCCGGAAAGGCGTGGTGGCCAGGGGAAATGCGGTCAGTGCTCGTGCCAGGCACGGAAGTGGGTACGGCAGTGGGAT
The DNA here is from genome assembly GCF_044745865.1 of Streptomyces sp. NPDC086787. Taxonomy (NCBI): domain Bacteria; kingdom Bacillati; phylum Actinomycetota; class Actinomycetes; order Kitasatosporales; family Streptomycetaceae; genus Streptomyces; species Streptomyces sp. NPDC086787. The sequence continues at coordinate 9,367 of NZ_JBIVBC010000038.1, forward strand.
CGCAAGCGCCAGCGGCAGGAGACTGCGTCGGCTTGCCCAGCCGACCAGCCCTCCCGGCGCGGGGCGCGCAGCTCGCCGGTCTGCGGCGCTGCCAGGGTACGGCGGGCTCCTGTGTTCGGTCATCATCGGCGGTCTCTCCCTTGCGTCGTGGTGTCCTCCACCAGCCGCGTGACGGCCGGTGGCGCACCCGCGCGAGGGAGAGCCGCCCCGGTGGCTCGGTGGCCGCTGCATGCCCCTCCTGCGGGCGCGTGGCGGCCATCGTGAACGCCCACCCCTTGTCCGCGATCTGACGGCGGCCGGTAGCGAAGTCGGTCAAGACATCTCAGGGAACCAAGAAGTCAAGCTGCTTGCTCGGCCGGAGGTGACAGGAGCGGTGCGAAGGCATGCTGTTCATCGAAATGCTGCCGGGTCTTGAGGCAGAAATGCGGCGGGTGCGCCCTGGGTGGATGGATGGCATCGTCCCCGCACGATGCCATCCACTCTCCGGCCGGTGGGCTCCACTCGGTGGAGTGGAGCCGGGCATCGTTACGACGGTCGGTGCACACCACCGCACCGGGTGCGCACCATCGGGTCCACTCAGTGGCCGGCCTCTCGGCCGCGGTGCGGCCCTGGCTCCTGCGGGCGGTGCGCCTGTTGGTCGTCCTGGCGCACCGGGCGCACTACGTCGGCGTCGTGCTGGCCGGTGTGGCGGTCCGCGCGGACGCGGGAGTCGTCGGCCGCCTTGGTGAACGCGTCCTGGAGGTGGCGCAGCCGGTCGGCTGTGAGATCGAGGGCTTCCACGTCCGTGCGGGACTCCCGCAGGGCCCGCAGCGCCGTCATGTCGATCGCCTCCCGGTGTCCGGGCTCCTGGTCGTCGTGCTCGACTTCGGCGGCCGGGGGCGCGAGCAGCTGCTCGGGCATCGCCGCCTGCTGGTGGGCGGCGACGTCGTACGAACGGCCCCGTACGGCGGTGGTGGTGCGCAGCTTCTCCCGCACCACCACACCGGTGATGACGGCACGCTCGTGCTGAAGCGGGATGCGGGGGATCTCCCACTCCCCCGCATCCTGGCCCGAAGGCCGGGGCGCAGCCGGCTCGCCGGGATCGGCCGGGGGCTGCCGGTCCGGGCCGGGCGCGGGAGTGGGTGGGCGGGGCCGGGCGGGAAGGTCGGACAGGTCCCACCGGGCGGTGTAGAGGCGGTAGCCGGACTCGAGGCCGCGCACGGTCTTCGGCTCGCTGATGTCCAGGCAGTACGTGGAGATGGCGGCGGCCACGATCCGGTCGTCCAGGCCGGGGTCGCGTCGGCGGCCGCGAAGGACGAGGGCGAGGTGGCGGCGGGCTTCGGCGAGCAGGTGCCGGCGGTGGAAACGGCCGCCCTCGTTCATCACGAACACCGTCGCGGCGACGTCGACGGCCGCCAGGGCGACATCGACCACGGCGGCGACCCGGGCCCGGATCGCCGCAGCCGCGGCACGGGCGTACTCGAGGAGGGAATTGATGACGCCGACGGCCACCTTGGCCGTGCGGATCGCACTCTCCTTCCATTCCTCGCGCAGCTGCGCGAGCGGCCGGGTCTTCTGCTTGGGCGGGCGGGTCTTGCGGGCGGCGATCTGGTTCAGCTTGGCGCGGGCCCGCTCGGAGACCACGGGCAGGAACTTCAGCTCGCCGTTGTCTTCGACGGCGGTGACGTACTCGTGCTCCAGGTCATCGAGGCAGGCGGCGATCTGGTCGCTGCGCCGGGCGGTCCAGCGGATCAGCTCGTGCGGCACCCCGGCAATCTCCATCACAGGCCGGCGCCCCGGGGTGACGGTGCGCGGCTCGGTCGCCAGCCCCAGCGCCTCGCAGACCTCGGAGGCCACCAGCTCGTTGTAGAGCGCGGATACGGCCACGGTGTTCTCGTGCAGGGCCAGGGTGTGGATCGACCCCCACTTCCCGTCCAAGCGCTGCCCCTTCACGGACAGAAGCAGATGATCATGGAGCAAGGGCCGTCCCGAGCGCGCCTCGTAGTGGCGGAAGCGCGCGGCGACCAGACCGCCGGGCGGCCGCACCCGGTAGACGCCGTCCTTGCCGTACCGGATCACGGCGACCTCGTCCTCGATCCACTCCAGCACCCGCTCGATCGCCCGCTCGTGCGCGGCCTCGATCACCCGCCGGGTCTCGTCATCGCCCAGCGCCCACAGGAGGTAGATCGTCGGCTGCGGCCGGAAGACGAAGTCGACGCCCGTCACCACCACGCGGCGTCCGAGGGCGCCGGCCTTGTACGCCTGCTTCGGGGAGTCGCCCGCGGCGAGGCGGTCGGCCTCGATCTGGTCCGCGTATGGGTGCCGGCCCCGCTCGCCGAACAGGTTCCGCAGCTGCGCCTCGGTGACCTCCTCACCCGGCGCAAGTCCGAGCGCGCCCAGGCCGCGGCCCATCCAGCGCCCGGCTGGGACACCGGCTTGCTCCTGAGCGGCGCGCAGCGGTGTGCGGGCCGGGCGGCGACCGTCTCCGACAACGGTCTCGCGGAGATAGTAGCGGTACATCTGACCGGCCCGGATGACCCTGATATCTACTGTCATACAGACCACGCGACACGGCTCTGATCTGCAAGAAAAGGCCGATCAGCGGGACGTCCCGCCAGGCGGGCGCAGCGGCCGAACTTTCTTCCCTGGTGCCCGCCGGGCGGGAAACGGCCCCGAGCCGGAAGCGAATGTCATCGCTCTCCGGCAGCCCTCGACGACACCACCGAGCACCACCGAGCACAACGAAGCCCGTCGGCGCCGCGTAACCCTGCTGACGATGGTTCGTTGAGGTCGCTGGTGCCGCCTTACTGCCGCGACGGTGCCCGGCTGAGTGTCCGTCCGGCCCATGACCGGAGGACTGGTAGGCCCTAGATGTATTGATCACGAGCGTTGTTGACACTGGTGGGTCTTGAACATGGCGAAGACCTCCGATGTGGTGGAGCTGTCTAGGAACACACCGCACGGAGG
>NZ_JBIVBC010000039.1:0-12302 GCF_044745865.1 Streptomyces sp. NPDC086787
AACGTCACCCGCAGTCGCCTCGGACGCCTCGTCCGACAAGGCTTCCTCAACCAACCCGGACGAGGCCGCTACCAGAAACGGACTTAACGTCCACTCAGGAAGCGTCAACACCCTGGGGATCTCGACGCACGGTCACCGTCCCCAGGTCCTCGACGGCGCCGGCGTCAGCGTCCCCCTGGCCCATTACGTGACGTTCGAGGTGGGGAATTGGCTGACCGTCGACACTGCTCAGCAGCGCGGTGGGCGACCCCGGAGACGGCACCGTGTGAGATGTCGCACAGCCGCCGGATGGAGCGGAAGGCGGCTTCTCGCACCCGGCAACCCGCTGATCGGCGACTGACATGATGGGAGGGGCAGGTTCTCAGGTGTCTCCGGAGGGCGACCATGGCGTCCAAGACCGAAGCCGGTTCAAAAGTGGCCGAGCGGGACGAGTGGGCCTATACGCCGGCTGTCGGTGTCGGACCGCTCAGGTTCGGTATGACGGTCGACGAAGTCGTCGAGGCGACGGACGCACTCGGCCAGGCGAAGGTCAGCGATAGCGCACGAGGCCACGCGATCTTCTCGCCGACTTGGAAAGTCGAGGTCCACCGCCCTTGGGTGATTCCTTCTTCGACGGCCGTCATCGCCTATGTGAGCCAAGCTGTGGGGCTGTTCTGCATCGCTGCGGACGCCCTACACGGTCCCCAGGTCACCTACGACGGAATCCCGCTGGTCGGGAGAGACCTGTCGGAGCTGGAGAGCGACGCAATCACGTATGCCGAGACCATGGATGTGCGCTTCCGCTATACGCCCGAGGGCTACGCAGGACCGGATGACCCCGGGGTCGTGATGCGCGGGCAACTCGTCGGTCAGGGCCTTCGATCGCGTCCGTTGTTCATGGTGCCGCGGGACGGTGCGCATACCGAATGGGACTCGATGCCCTCCGAGGAGTACCGCCTCAACGGACAGCCCACAGGCTGACGTGCTGTGACTCATGAGGGGTGGAGGAGACGCACGTACGCTGAGCTTGATCGTTAACCTCGCTGCTGTTTCTGGCGGACGTGTTCGGTGAGGGTTTCGATTCGTTTCACGGTCTTCCCCGGCTCGTGACATGGGGCTGGCCTGCGGTTCTTCGAGCCGGGTCGGCGTCCGGGCCCGGGCTTGGAGGGTCTGGGCACGTCGGCGGGACGGGCGGTCTTCACGCGGAGGTGGCGGAACCCCCGGCGGACCCGGGCGGGGGTCAGCCGACGGGGCTCGGCGGGGCGTTCCCAGGGGCGGCGGAGGTCCTCGGCGAGGGGGCGGGCGAGGCGGAGTTGGGTGTGGGCGGCGATGATCAGCCACGTCCACAGGCCGGCCGTGTGCGGATCGCGGACCTTGGGGACGGTCCAGCCCAGGGTCTGCTTGAACAGCCGGAAAGTGTGTTCAAGATCGAATCTGCGCAGGAACGCCTGCCAGCGCAGGTCGACGTCCCGTCCGGTCATGCCGGTGCGCGAGGACCACAGCCAGACCGGCTTCGGGTCGCGGTCGCCGGGCAGGTGCTCGACCTTCAGCCGGATCAACGTGCCGTGAATCCAAGGGAATTCACCGCAGTGGTCGAGCCAGGGGCCACGGGCCTGCAAGCGCGGGTGCATCCTGTCCCAGGCGAGGGCTTCGGCCGTGCCATAGCGGGTGGTGCCGCAGGTGGTGGCCTGGTCGGGGGTGTGCCAGGAGTCCGGTTTGGAGAAGGTGAGGACGCCGCCGTGCTTGCGGGGCTGCCCGCCGCGCGGGGTTGAGCGGCGCGGGCCGGCATCTCTCAGCATGACGCGGTCCGAGCGGAGCCGGCCGACCAGTTCGACGGGTAGGTCGGCCAGGACGTAGGCGAGGCGGGTGACGTCGTAGCCGGTGTCCATGACGACGAGGATGTCCGCGTCGCCCGGCCGCCAGTGCCCGGTGTGCACCAGCCGGGTGACCACCTCGCGCAGTTGGGCGGCGGTCACCGCGGTGGCATCGTCGGCCGGCCCAAGCCGGATCGCGTCCAGCACGGCCGTCCACGACGTGCGTCCCGTCTCCAGCGCGGCGACGAAGGAGTAGGGCCAGCCGGGGATGAACTGATCCGCGCTGCGGCCCCGCCCGTAGACGTGGCAGAACAGCAACTCCGGGCTGGTGGGGGCGTCAGGCCGTAGCCAGTTGCTCGCGTCCACGGCGAGCACAATCTCCACCTCAAGAACTGGCGTCTCCTCACCAAGCTTCGCACCGCCCCCGCCCGCGCCACCCGACTCCTGCGCGCTCTGCTCGTCCTGACGAACCTCGAAATCGACCGCTGACGGACGATCTACTGCTCAGACAGTCGCCCGTGGCCAGCGTGAGCGCCCCGAGGACTGGTCATACCAGCCCTTTGACCTGCGACTTCAAGTTGGCGGAGGCTCAGTTGGACGCCACTCCCACCCGGTGGGCATCACGGTGGGATCCACCCTCGACTCGATACGCGCCACGGTGAGCCTCCGCCAACCTGAATCCGCAGGTCAAAGGGTTGGTGTGCGTCGTACTCGGGGGACTCGCGCAGTTCATGAGCGACTGTCTGCGCAGTAGATCGTTCGTCAGGTTGCTCTCGTTGCAGGAGGTACCGACGGCGGGGTAAAGGAATTCGTCCTGAGGCACTTGTGCGATTACGGTGGCGCGATGGTGCACGTGCGGGAGATGGATGCGGCCGACGTCGAGGCCGTTTCGACGATCCGAGTCCAGGGATGGCAGGCAGCGTACGCCGGCATCGTTCCCCAGACGTATTTGGATGCCATGACGGTGGAGAGTGATGCCAGGCAACGGCGGCGGTGGGTTTCTCAACCCGGACGACCGTCACGAGACCTTGTGGCGCTCGGTGACCGTGGCCCGGTGGGGTGGATCTGCTTCGGACCGTGGCGAGGTGAAGTGCCTGGTCTGGGACGGGTCGGTGAGGTTTACGCCCTGTACGTTTCGCCGGATCTGATCGGCCAGGGCATCGGCCGGAGGCTCCTGGAGGAGGCCCACGCGCAGATGAAGAGTCAGGGCTTCGAAGAGTCGGCCTTGTGGGTTCTCGCTGACAACCAACGAGGTCGGCGCTTTTACGAGCGGTCTGGCTATCAAGCCGACGGTGCTACTCAGGACGACTCCTACGAGGAGATCACGCTCACTGAGCTCCGCTACCAGCGTGTGCTCTGACTGGACGTCGGAGCCCAGCAGCCCGTACAACCTGTTGTCTGGCCAGCTTGAGAAGATCGTCAGCGACGAGACGTGGAAGTTCAATCGCGAGGAGTTGTTGACTGGCTACTTCCAGGCAGCTGTGAAGCAGTGTGCGGGCAGCGTCGGCACGAGGTGCAGCATCAACCTGGACAGCAAGTGGCAAAAGGGCGAGTTCGGTGCCGACCCTGACCTGAACTTCGCTCTCCGCGGCTCTGAGTACCGTCAGAGCGGCATGCTCACCATGACGAAGCTCGACGGGGGCAAGTACCGAGTAACCGGAGGCACCCGTATCGACATCTATAAAGACTACAACTTCGACTACGACGAGAAGGTCATGGGCGTCGCCCTCGGCGTATTCGCTGAACTGCATCGGTACGGCTTGGCTCGCGACTACGTGGTTCAGGGCAGCAAGAACATCGGCGTTGGGTATCGGCGTGGTGCGTGCGTTCAGTCCGGTTTGCCGACGTTGCCCGCCACGAGGGATTCCATGTAGACGGCCGTCTTCTGCCCTTGAGGAACGAGCAGCACGCGGAACTCCGCCTCCTTCGGTGTGCGGAAATCGTGGTACGTGGCGTACTTCTTGTGCGGGTCGAGTGTGAGGTGGAACTGCTTCATCACGCCCTCAGTAAACGGTGGCCTGGTCGGTGAGAGCGCCACGCCGTCCATGATGCTCGGCGCAGGACGAGGCCACTGAACAGGGTTTGTCACGTCGACCTGATGGTCCTTGAGGTACTGCGTCACGCAGTTTTTGGGCGCTGTGAAACTCAGCGCCAGTCTCGCCTCCATCGACGAGGTGTCCCCGGAAGAAGTGACGTTCTCGGTCTGACACGGCGGCAGGTCCAGCCGGAACGCGGTCAAAAGTTCCTGCCGACTCGGCTCTCCGCCACACCCGGCAAGCACAAAAACACACGCAACGACGAAGACCCAACCCCTCCCAGTGCGTGGGCCCTTGGCAGCTCCGGCCCTGTCGCGCACATTCATGGAGTCCTCCGTCGGTGTTCGGGTTACGGGTCGGTCAGGTTCGCTGGATCGTCACGGATAGGTGATGTCGATGCTTCTCAAGCTGGCCAGGCAACAGGTTGTACGGGCTGTTGGGCTCCGACCTCCACTAGCCGTACGGCTCGCAGGCCAACGGACCGTGGTAGCAGGTGGCGAGGGCGCCGGCGTACATGACGCTGTACTGATGTCCGATGCTGAGGCGCTCCCACCAGTCCGCGGAGTCGTATTTGGGGTGGTCGCTTGGTCCGAGGTGGGTTTGTCGTTGCCCGTGCCCGTGTCCCCGGCGTTGATTGCACCGGTAGGGTTGCTCTTTGCCTTGATCTCCTCAACGGCCTTACTCATGGCTGTGCGCTGCGCGTCGATGGCGGCTAGGGCCGCCGCTGCGGCGTCCTTTCCCGCGGAGACGGCCGAGGCGCGTGCCGACTCGGCGGACTGCTGGGCATCGGCCGCGTAGGACGCCGCTTTGGAGGCCGAGTAGCGGGCCGAGGCCGCGGAAGCGTCGGCCTGGGGGGCTGCGCACTGCGCCTGCTGCGCGGCTGAACGAGCAAGCTTACCCGAAGGCTGACGCAGACAGAGCATTCGCGGCCCGTGGTATCAAACTGAAGAGTGGCGACGGCCATATCGTCTACACCGCCTGCCCTGCTGACCCTGACCCCAACATTGTCGAGGTCTACAGCCACACCGAGCCGAACAAGCCGTTCTGCTTCCGCGTCACCGGCAGCAAAGGCTCGCTTATCCTGGAACTGCCCCGCGTATACGCCGTCGGTACCACCGACTACAAAGTCCACGTCGATATGACCATCGAGGACACGCGAGCCTCGTATGACGTCCCGAAGAACGAATGGGTTGGCGTCGGCAAGACCGTCGACCCCCAGAAGCGCGACTACGCGCTCGTCGCGCTGACCGCGACAAAGTAGACCGTGACACCACGGCCCCGCGGGGGGTGCTGTCACGTTGACCGGCGGGTGAGATGATCGGTCACCACCGGCGGTGACACCGGGGACAGCATCCATGCTCATGGCCGATACCGATGCCGACAGTGCCGGCATGGCCGATGTCCTCGTGCTCTGGGGTGACGGGCGCCCCGCACAAGTACCCCGCGCCTGGGCAACGGGCAGGTCGCCGGCCCTGGCGCGACCCTGCCAGGCGGTACTACCTGGCAGGCATTCCTCCAGCTCGCCTGAACCCGCCCAGGACCGGCACCACACGAAAATGCTGTTGTGACATAGTGTTGCATTCGGTCAAATAAGTGATGCACTGCAGCCGCTGGGCGGACTGCAGCGTCCGTGACGGACCTGTAGTGGAAAGACGAAGACCCTGATGAAGAAAACCCGCGCCTTCGCAGTGACACTCACTGCGGCCGCGCTCGCTCCCGTCCTGCTGCCCGCGACTTCCGCCAGCGCCGCGAGCGGCCCGGGAACCGCCACACAGCCCGGCGTCTCGACGCCCGACGTGCCCCCCACGGCACACACATCCAGCGGTGGCGCATCACGGTCCGAAGAGGACGACCGCATCGCTGCGCTCAGGATCCTCGCCGACAAGAACATCGGCCGGATGCTGGAAGCAGCAGCGCAGAAGGCACTGAACGGAACCGCTCAGGACCTCCGCCGTTTCCTGGAGGTCGGCCAGTACCAGGCCCGGCACCAGGACAACCGCGTACGTGTCGCCCAGATCGCAAGTCAAGGCGGTCCGGAAGTTATCGCGGCCGCCAGGGCCGCCCTCAACAGCGACGGCGACGCGATCGAGCACTTCCTCGAAGTAGGCCAGTACCAGGCCCGGCACCAGGACAACCGCGTACGTGTCGCCCAGATCGCAAGTCAAGGCGGTCCGGAGGTTATCGCGGCCGCCAGGGCCGCCCTCAACAGCGACGGCGACGCGATCGAGCACTTCCTCGAAGTAGGCCAGTACAAGGCCCGCGAGTCGGACAACGAGGTGCTGGCCAGCCAGATCATCCACTCCGGCGGCGACGCGGTGAGGGAGGCGGGGAAGGCCGCGCTGCGGGGCACCCCTGCGGACGTCCAGTACTTCCTCGACACCGGCCAGTACGAGGCCCGGCGTCAGGACGAGGCCGCCGCGAAGACGCACGAGGCCAAGCCCGGCACCTCCACCGGTGGCAGCACTGCCACCGGTGCCCACGCCACGCAACCGGCATCAGCCGTCCCGGACAAGGGCACGCAGCCCACCACTCACGCCCCCACCACGACGGCTCTCACCCGCCCCGCCACCACGGACACCACCTCTGCCCAACTCGCCTCCACCGGTACCGAACCCGCCCTTGCCTGGGCAACCACAGGCAGCGCGGGAGCCCTCACCATCGGCGCCGCCCTCTCGGTAGCCGCCCGCCGACGCCGCACCTGAAATCCCCACACCCCCACACCTCCCGCCCAAAGCCGGGCTCGCAGGCCCAGCCGCCGACCCTCAGAGGCGCTCGCAAGTTCACGGAACGTGCGGGTGCTGCTCAGCGGGGAGTGTCTAATCAACGGCGGACAGTTCTTCATGACCACGAGATGTCCGTTCTCAGTGGATGTTAAGTCCGTTTCTGGTAGCGGCCCCGTCCGGGTTGGGTGAGGAATCCTTGGCGGGTGAGGCGTCCGAGGCGGCTGCGGGTGATGTTGACGGTCGCTTCGTCGGTGGGCATGTCGAGGAGTTCGTGCAGCTCACGGGCTCTGAATACCTGGCCGGGGTGCTGGTTGAAGGCGTTCACGATGGCCTGGTAGGCGGTGCTGGTCTCGGGCGGCCCGGGTTCGGCTCCTGCCGGCGCGGCCTCCGCAATGACCTTCCGGGCGGTGTCCAGGTCCGCGAGTCGCGCCTCGGTCTCGGCCAGGACGGCGGTCAAGTGCTCGATCTGACCGCGTAGTTCTGCGGCTCGGGCGGTGACCTCGTCGTGCTGGGCCTGGAGGCCGACGAGGGGTGCTGTCACGTTGTCGGGCATGTGATCGGCTGATGGTGTGTCAGGGCGTGTGAGGGTCGGGTTTCGGTTCCTGGGTCAGGCCACGGCGGACAGGCTGGTGCTGCTGGTGATGTGGTCCCAGAGGGTGAAGCGGAGTGTCATCTCGAAGCGGTACTGGGTGGCGGTCAGGAGATGCCGTCGGGGTCGGAAGTGGGGTGAGATGCCGCTGAACGCGGACAGGAACCGTTGTGCTGCGCCGGGCGAGCGGAAGTACTTCATCGCGCGCTCGTGCTGCCGCGTCGGCTGGAGACTGGTCTCGGCCCGGTTGTTCAGCCCCTTGTGCGAGCGGTGCTCGACCGAGGCCATGAGTTCGCGGTGGGCGACGCCGTAGCTCTTCAGCTTGCCGGTGACGAGGCCCCGAGGGACGCCGCACTGCTTCTTCATGAGCTTGGCCATGAAACGCCTGGCCGCCTTCGCGTCGCGTCTGGACTGCACGAGAATGTCCAGCACGTCACCGTGCTGGTCGAAGGCCCGCCACAGGTACTGTCGCTCGCCGCCGATCTTCACGAAGACCTCGTCGAGATGCCATTTATCGCCGGGCCGGGGCCTGCGGCACCGCAGGCCGTCGGCGTAGGACTGGCCGAACTTCCCACACCAGCGGCGCACCGTCTCATGGGAGACGGTCACCCCGCGCTGAAGCATCAGCTCTTCCACCTCGCGGTAGCTGAGCGGGAAGCGGAAGTACAGCCACACACAGTGCGCGATGATCTCTGCCGGGTAGCGGTGCCCCTTGTACGACGGCGACGCACTCTCCACGCCAGGCCCCTCCCGGCTGCGACCAACCCGAAGATCATCACACCCTCCAGTCAACGTGACAGCACCGGAGGCGAAGACCCGGTGGACGGCCTTGCCCGAGTACGAAAGCCGCAGCGTGAACAGGTGACACTTGATCGTGGTGCCGGCCAACCGACCCATACGTCCGCGAAGTCCACCTCGGCTTCTTCGCCCGGCAGGTGAATCTGCGGGACCATCCCGTCCTGGTGGACCCGTCCCTCGCGGGCCTCCGCTTCGATCTGCGGACGCGGGCGCCCACATAGTCGCAGACGGTCGAGTACGAAGCGTCCGCGAAGCCGTACTCCTTCGCCAGCCGCTCATGGATCCGGCGGGCGGTGTGCTTCTGCTTGCACGGCGCCGTCAGGTCCTCGCGCAGCATCGCGTCGATCCAGTCCTTCGCCGGATCCAGCACCGTCCTGCGAGGTGGCGGCGTCTTGCGCGGCGGCGGCACCGCCGATCCCAGCGCCTGCCGCACCGTGCGGCGGTGAACGCTGTATTTCTCCGCGAGCAGCCGTTGGGACACATCGGGATCAAGGCGTCTGTCCCGAGCGAACAGCTCGACCCGCGACAGCGCCAACCTCGGCCTCCCGACACAACCGTGACCGCAGCCACGGCCCCCGACAAGCCGTGATCACTGGATCACACCCTGGCACGGCTGCCGAACGGAGTACCTGGATTCACTCGAAAGCGGGCGAGACGCATGGCCGCGCCGAACGGCCGACCAGTGGCTGCCAGGGATCCTTTGCCGAGGCGGAGCTGCACGAACTCAGTCGAGCCAGACCAGCATGGCCTCCCCTGCTTGGGCAGCGGCGCCGAAGAACGGAACCAGCGGGTCGAACCACCCGCGCACCCACTCCAGGGCATCGGCCTCATCCCACAGGAGCGGGTAGATCTGCGCGGCCGTCATCTGCTCAGGGTCCACGTCCCGGATCAAGTCCTCGAAGGACAAGCCGACCAGGACTCCGGCCGCGAGCTTGACCTGGTCCGCGTCCAGGTACTTAGCCGGCCCATAGCCCCAGTCCTCGCTCGTGAACGCCTGCTCGCCATGAACGATGTCGACGGGGAAACTCGCGCGTTCGAGGAGGAATGCGATGGCGTCGAACGCCTTGTGGGTCGTCAGCTGCCGTGCATCCGAGGGAGCAACGTCATTGATGCCGTCTGTCTCCATGACCTCCATGACGTACTCGAACGCCCAGTCCGGGTCCTTGACTGCCCTGGCCAGCTCAGCCGGTGTTACACGCAGGTACTCACCATTCATGCTCACCCGCGCAGAGTACGAGGCACCACCGACACTGCGATGCCCAGGAGCATCCAGGGGCAGCTGGAGCCAGATCAACTTGCCACAACCTGGAGCCCGAACTTCCTGCTGCCGTGGGTCCCAAAAGAAGGTTCTGGCTCGCTTTCCGTGATGTGCGCACGCTGGGCATGGACTGGGCGGGCGCGGTCCTGGCCGTCGAGGCCACCCCGGCGCAGCCCGCTCCGTCGGCGGCCCCAACGGAGCGGCAGCCGTGGGACCGCCAGGAGGAGTGCGACAAGGTGCGCTACGAGGGCGGGACCTGCACCTGCGACCTCATCGAGCGGTACGGACCGAACTCCGAGCGCGACGACTCCTGACCGCCCCGGATCTGACCGACCCCGGGCCCGCCGCAGGTCAGATGTGAAACGCAGGGCATTGCGCGCGTGTTGCACCGGGGGTTGCAGCCAGTGCAACGCTCTCCGCACGGCGACCGGGACCACGACGCCACCGGCAGTGACGAGGGTGGCCGAGACGGGGGTACCCGTGCCACGCCCACAGGGACTGCGGGTAAGCGAGTGAGCGCGAAGAACGGCGGCAGGGTGCGGTCGCCGGTCACGTTGACCGCCCGTTTTTCCTGACCCTCATTCGGCGGGCGTAGTCCCGTCCGCGTGGCGGGTCTCGTGGCCGGCCAGGACGGACAGCAGTTCGGACACGGACAGGTCTGCCTCGGCCGGGTGCCGCAGGATCGTCCCGGGCTGGATCCGGTACACGTTGGCCCGGCCCTCACGGGTGTGCGTGAGGTAGCCGTCGACTTCCAGATCGGAAATGATCTTCTGGACGGCGCGTTCGGTGAGCCGGCAGCGCGCGGCGATGTCGCGCATACGGACCGTGTGATCGTCGGCGATCGTGGCCAGCACCCGGGCGTGGTTGGTGAGGAACGTCCACGCGGTGTGCGGCTCAGGTACTTCTCCCATCCGCCCAGGTTAGGCGCTCTGTTCGCGTAACCAAAAGGACGAACTAATATTCCGGTATTACTTGACGGATGAGGCTCGGGGAGCCGAACCTGGTACCGGGTCACTGACACCGACGGGAACCGACGGGAGAAGCGGCCATGACGCAGCCGGGAGATCCGCGGCAACACGCAGGGCAGGAGACATAACCGTGCACACCATCACAGACCGCCGCCCCGCGACAGCAGATCGCCAGCTGCAGAACCTGGTGATCACCATGTCCCCGCCCGGGGAACGCGTTCTCGTGACGATCAGCGGCGAACTGGACATCACCACAGAGCGGGCAGTGGAGTCCACCCTGCGGAAGGCCCTCAGCGACAACAGCCGGGCAGTCGATCTCGACCTGACCGAGGTCTCGTTCTGCGACTGCTCGGGCCTGCGTGCCCTGATGGCCGCCCGGCACCGTGCCCTGGACCTCGGCAGGACGATGACCATCCGAGCAGCCGGCATCCCGGTCCAGCGCCTACTGAACATAACGGGCGCCGAAACCCTGTTCACCCTCCCCCCTCACCTCCCGCACACACCGTCAGGACACTGACCGGCCATGAAGACCCCGGAGGGTGCTCCGAGCCAGGAGGAAGACCTGCGCGCTGAGGTCGTTCAGCTGCGCAGGGCGATGCAGACCCGGCCGGTCATCGACCAGGCCGCCGGCGTCCTGATGGCCTCGTTCGGCATCAGCCCCGAGACTGCGTGGAACGTGCTGGTCACGCTCTCCCAGAACACGAACACCAAACTCCACCAGCTGGCCGGCCAACTCGTCGCCACCACCCAGGGCGGCACCCTGCCCGAAGAAACCCAACAGCACCTCGCCGCCGCCATAGGCCTTCCGCCGGACCCAGGCGCCCACAGGCGGGGCCGTCCTGACTGAAGGCCCAGCGGGGCTCGCATAGGAGAAGTGCTCCAGGAGCTCACCGATATGCGCCGACTCGTCGGCCGACAAGATGCGCATGCCCTTGTTGTCGTGGACGTCGCGGGCAGCTCGTAGGCGCGTACCAGCTCGTAGGCCAGCAGCATCCGCGGGTGTAGCTCCAACAGGGGCCTTGCCCCCGGATTTTGAACACGTCTATGCGGCTTGGGCCAAGGGCTGTCCCGTAACTGCTGGTCACGGACCTGGTCAGGGTATGGAAACTGCGTAGCTGCTGAGTCCGCGGCACCGGTATCGTCCAGTCTCCCGACCCGCCGTAGCGGCGGGCTACGTTCAGAGAGCGATGCAGATGACCAGCCAGCAAGCAACGACGACCCTGTGGCGCCCCACCGGCCCCAAGGAGCTGGACCTGGTTCGGGAGCTGAACTGGCGCGCCTGGCCGCCCCGGCTGCCGGAGCAGCCGATCTTCTACCCGGTCCTCAACGAGGACTACGCAGTCAGGATCGCGCGAGACTGGAACGTGAAGCACGATGGCGCCGGCTTCGTCACTCGTTTTGAGGTCGAGTCGGTGTTCTTGAGCCGGTATCCCATCCAGCAGGCCGGCGGGCAGACGATCCTCGAGCTCTGGGTTCCGGCCGAGGAGCTGGACGACCTCAACGCCCACATTGTCGGCGAGATCCAGGTGGTCCACGAGTTCCGCTGAGGCAAGAGGGCTTGCTGACGGGGCGGGCCGGCCCGGTGCGATGATCTTGGTGTGGCTGGTGTGATCACGGCGTCGGAGCCGTCTTGGATAGCCCCGTTCACCGGGTTGAGCCCGCGCCAGTTCGGGAAGTTGGTGACGGTTTTGCGGCGCGAGGGTGCGGACGCAGTCCGCAGGGGCCGGCCCTGGAGCCTGCCGCTGGAGGACCGGGCCCTGCTGACCCAGCGGGCATCAGACAGATCACTCGGATACGCACGACGTTCCGTCATGACTTGGGCATACCGCCGCCCAGGGGCGTGCGCCCAGGCGTCCATCCTGCCGTGTCGAAGCACGGAACAGACCCGGGCGTCCTGGAATGAGACAGGCGCAAGCAGACCTCGGCCCCATCCGTCACACCGTCAGACCCACCCAGCACAACCGCCACCACAGCCTCACCAGCAGCACACCGACAGGCAGAACAAAGCAACCAAGAACGCTACCTCTAGAGCGAAAACGACCTCTCAGTCGATGTCCGTGGCTGCGAGCACCGCGATCTCCTGCCCGTCCGGTCGCAGGGCGGCCACGGCGAGGTCCCAGGCAACTTGGTGGAACCA
>NZ_JBIVBC010000040.1:0-10201 GCF_044745865.1 Streptomyces sp. NPDC086787
CCGGCGTCACCGGTCCGGCGGGAGCAACTGGCGACACCGGACCTGCTGGACCGGCTGGCACGCCCGGAGACACCGGACCGACCGGCGCGACCGGAGCGGCTGGACCGCAGGGCAACACCGGAGCCACCGGAGCACAGGGCAACACCGGAGCCACCGGACCGCAGGGCAACACCGGGCCCACGGGTCCGGCCGGTTCGTCCTTGGACATCGTCACGGTGGTTGTCGAGTCCCGCCTCTACCGAGCCGAGGTGGACTCCCAGGGGGTTGCCTGGATCCAGAGAGATCAATTCGACCGATCCGCCAACTCGTGGGTCGCGCTGTCGAACATTCGCGGCTACCCCTCGGCACGCATCGCGAGCATCTCCCTCGCCCCCTCCAGGGACAAGGAGATCCTGATCACCCTGCTCACTGTCGACAATAGGGTCTACGAGGCAAGCTGCCCCGTCAATCGCCACCCTCTCACCGCAGAATTCCTGCAACGCGACTGCGGACGCTTCGTCCCCATCACCACTCCCCAAAGAGGAAGTGTCTAATCAACGGCGGATCCGATGATCAAGGGGAATCTCAATGAGTTCGTTCCATCTTGAAGTTGCAGGTCACGGGGCTGGCGTGGGTCGTGGTTGGGGTGCTCGCGCCGGTTGGGGCTTTGATCGGTAGCAGGTGATCGCCCGTCAGCGCCGGACTTCGGCGTTCGTCAGCACGAGGAGGGCCCGCAGCAGCGTGGTCGCGTGCCTGGCGTTCATGCGTACCTTGGTGAGGATCCGCCAGTTCTTGAGGTCGGCGAAGCCGTGCTCGTTCGCTGCTCGCTCGCGGCTGACGAGCCGGTTCGCCTCCTACTGGGCAGCGGTGAGGGGATGGCCGCGACTGGCCCGGCGGCCGGTGACGATCACCGGGTCGTCGGAGTCGTCGTCCAGGCCGACGAAGCGCCCGCCGCCTCACCACACCCGCCCCCACCTGGCGCGACTCCCTCGGACTGGCCGCGTGAACATCAGCGAGCTCCTGGCAGACCTCCAGGACCAGCACGACAAGGCCGTGTCCCGGGCCAGCGAACTACGTGACCAGATCGACCACTTGACTGCCGCCCTGGCCGAAACCGAAGCGCGACTCGCAGACCTGGACATCACCCGGAAGATCATCGCCGAACGCGTCCCCCTCGGGACCGAGCCCGATCAGCCCGAGACGAACACCGCCTACCAGGCCATCGTGAGCGCCTTCAACCAGCACCCCGACCGGACATCTCGAGCCCGCGAGCTGCATGAACTCCTCGGCATGCCCACCGACGAGGCGACAGTCAACGTCACCCGCAGTCGCCTCGGACGCCTCGTCCGACAAGGCTTCCTCAACCAACCCGGACGAGGCCGCTACCAGAAACGGACTTAACGTCCACTGAGAGGTCGTCGCATTCGGTTGCCTCGGTAGGCATACCTTGCAGGATTGTTCAGCGGCTGATGCCGGAAGAGTTCTGGGAGTTGTTCCAACGAGTGGCGCCAATGGCGTCCTCGCAGCCTCACGACGGCGGCTGGCGTCGGCATGATGGCCGGGACGTGCCGGCCGCCATCGTGTTCGTAGCCATGTTGGGCACATGGCAGCAGTTGCCGTCCGCGTCATCGTGGAATCCAGACCCGGATCATCCAGAGACTCGCGACATGGCACCTCCCGCTTCCACGGCCGGCTGGAACGTGCTCGCACTGTGCTGATCGCGCTGAGCATGGGCCTGTCACCGGATGCTTCCTGCCGCTGACGTGGGCGCGGAGATGGGAGGCACTTGCCGAGATCCTTCTTCTCCATGGTGGTGAGGGCGGCGGCGAGCTCCAGAGGCCGGGCGCCCCAGCGCGGGGCCACCAAGACGGTAATGGAGAGGCTCCACTGCGTCTCCTGCGCCATGCGGGTGACCAACCATGCCGGATGGATGGGGAGCAGTGGCCAAGGGCGACAGACGCATCGTAAATATGGATAAATCATGCCATCAGGTTGCTTGGCGATTGTCGGGTACCTGCTCGATCCGCTTGGGGCCGTTGGGCGTGGTCGAACGTTCACCGATCCGTCCGTCCGAGACCACGAGGAGATGCCATGACTGCCCCAGCCGGCCCAGTGGACGCGAAGCCCACCAAGGTGGAGGAGATCGCCGCGTACGCGCACCGTGCGCGATACGAGGACCTCTCGAAAGCCTCTGTCGAACAGTTGCCGACACACATTCTGGACTGTGTGGCCTGCTCCCTCGCCGCTCTCGGCGCACCACCGGTGGACGCGTGCCGCGAACAGGTGCGCGAATTCGGAGACGGTGGAGCCTGCCGACTGATCGGGGGCGGATCCTCGAACCCGGTCTACGCGTCCTTCTGGCACACGGCTCTCGTGCGTTACGTCGACATCATGGAGAACTTCCTCGCACCGACCGAGACCTGCCACACAGCCGACAACTTCGGCGGCGTTCTCACTGCAGCGGATCTCGCCGACGCGAGCGGCCGCGAATTCATGCTGGGGCTCGCGGTCAGCTACACGATCCAGTCCAGGCTCGTCGACCACGCCAACTTCATGACGCGAGGGTTCGACCACACCGCGCAACTCGCCTTCTCCGTACCCGCAGCGGCCGGCCGACTCCTGGGCATGGATACGGAACAGATCGCTCACGCGATGGCCATGGCCGGCGCCAGCGGCGCCTCCTTCGCCAACATCAGGGCGAAGCCCCTCTCCCAGTGGAAGGGCCTCGCCTCGGCTCAGTCCACGTTCGCCGCGATGAACGCGCTGTTTCTCGCACGTCGAGGAGTTCAGGGACCGCTGTCCATCATCGAGGGCCCGAACGGAATCGAAAACCTGCTGCATCGCCCTATCGACGTCGACTGGGCCAATGAGAAGTACGAAGGCGTGGTCACGAGCGCCATCAAGCGATACAACGCCGAGATCCACACACAGTCGGCGATCCACTGCATGGTGGAACTGCGCGGGCGGCAGCCGATCGACTCCACGCAGGTCGTCTCCATCGAGGCGGTCGTCCCTCAGATCACCTTCGACTTCACCGGCGGCGGGCTGTACGGCGGAGCGTCCGTGACGATTACGACGAAGGAGCAGGCTGACCACAGCCTTCCCTACCTGCTCGCCGTGGCACTGCTCGACGGCGACGTGATGCCGGCGCAGTTCCTGCCGGAACGCATCGCGCGGGACGACGTACAGCAGTTGCTGACCAAGGTCGTCGTCAAACCCGGGCACGACTTCACGCGTGCCTACCCCGAGCTGATGCCGGCGCACATCACGGTCCGCCTGCAAGACGGCCGCGTCCTCACCCATGGTGTCGAGGACTATCCCGGACTGCCGTGTCGGCCCTTTACGTGGAATGACGCGGTCAGCAAGTACGACCGCCTTGTAGAGGGCAAGGTCGACCCCGGGCTCGCCGGAGAAATCAAGGACGTCGTCAAGAACATGGCCGGGCACACCACCCGAGAACTGGTCGACCTGCTCGCACGAGTGCCGTACCCGAACGCGAACTGACGGTCGCAGGAAGCCCGGCCTGGTCGACGACGCCTGTGGCTCACCGGCCGGCCACGCCACAGGGCCGGTGGACAACGATCGGCAGCTGAACGGACTGCGGGAACCAGGACCTGTTGTGAAGGTGCACGCCACAGTCACTCATTGACGTCGGTGCCCGACCACCCCGGGACGTGCTCCTGACGGTTGCGGATGCGGTCAGCTCGTCCGTCGGTTCCCGCCGACCGCTCCGCTGTGTCCGAGCAATCGGGCCTGCTCCCTCTTGAGCTGTGTGAACCTGTCGCGGATGTACTCTCTGAGCGCCCGGCCCGGAAAGGCTATGACCGACAAGTGCTCTTCATAGTTGCCTCGGGCCCAGCGCGCAGCAGTGATCTCGTAGCCCGAGACATGGGCGCAAAGCTGTAGGAGGGCCTGAGGCATCTCCTCCTCCATGAGGAGGTCGGCTTTGGTGACCACGACGTCGCGCATGGCTTGGATGTTGGGGATGAAGACTGTTGTGGCCCAGGTACGCCACTCCTCAAGTTCCTGCTCGGTGGGAGGAATGTCGTGGCGAAAGGGGTCGCGACCGTCGGGGCGGGCGTACTTCGCTGACCAGGTGTCATAGGTGCGGCTGTTGACTTCCATCAAGGCGAACAGTGGCCCGTAGAAGTTACTGAGCTGCTGGTTGACGCGCGTGAGGCGTGCCTGTCTCTGTGCCAGGCGCAGCCCGTTCAGATAGGTCGTCAGGTAGCCGATGAACGCCAGCCCAACCGTCACAATCACTGTAGCCATGACCAGCGATGTTAGGGATTGTCCGGCAAATGATCCACGGTGCTGGCTGGCCTGCTGGTTTCTCCGTCATTCACCTTCTTCTGGGCGAAGGCGTGCTCGGGGCGGGCATGGACCCTCGCCATCCGCGATCACCAGGGTCCTGCCGACAGTGTCCTGCGTGCTGGACAGTTCTCACGCCTTGCCGTCATCCCGATCGCCCGACACCGGCCGGCCCGCGGCGACGACCAACCGGGCATCAGCGTCAATCACGACCTGGCGGTTGGGTGGAGCAGCGGTAGCTCCTCCCCGCGTGCCGGAGCGCTGCCCGCTTCCATTGGGGTGAAGAACTCGGCGAGTTGCTGCCCTCCGCGCCCCAACGCGTCATGGTTCCTCTGAGGCAATCAGGGTCGAAGGGAGCAGGGTTGTGTATGTGAGGCATATCGGAACAATGCTGAGCGTCGCCGCGCTCAGCGTGTTGGCCATTCCGACGAACGCTCACGCTGCGGCAGTCGCCTGCGGCGGCGGTGTGTCGACCGGGCGGGTTGCCGTCAACGGCTGCATCAGTGCCCAACGCGGAAAGGAAGGCCGAATCTACACTCGGGAGATCACCGCCTACGTCAAGGCGCGAAACACTGGGCCGAGGGCGGTGAACGTCTCCTACGAGGCGTTCTTTCGTGTCGTCAACGGTGGCCACTGGGTGAAGTTGGGCAACGGTCGCACCTATGTCCCGGCAGGCGGGACTGTCGAGCCCACGGAGGTGGGAAGCTCGACCCGGGTGTGCGGGCCCGTAAAGGTTGAGATTCGTGTACACGCCCGCGCCGACGGGGCCGCGTGGAGCGGGTGGTCTACCGCCGCCACGGCGCAGTGTCAGACCTGAGCGGCAGACTGCGTCCGCACCACTGCATACGACAACTCCTCAGCCAGGCAGGGGAGATGGCGGAACGCGCCGACCGTCGCTCCCGGCTCGCGTCCGACGAGCTCGACCGGGGGCGGATCGATATCGCCCCGCTGCGTCGGTCCCTGGCCGGGAGGCCGTTGCCGAGGGCGGCGGACGGTCGGACCGGGCCTGCCGCGGGTGCTTCATCATGGCTGCGGCCGGATGCCAGCTCCGTTGCACGCGACTGGGTCGAAGGGCTGGAGCGCAGCGCCTGAACCCTCTTGGAAGCAGCGGAGAGCGGAAGGCTCGGCCTCGGCAAGCGCGGCATCCTCTCTCCTCTCTCCGCCTCCTCTTCCACGGGGATCGGATGGGTTTCACGGCCGACCGGCAGGCCCTCTGGTCCCGCGCCGTTCCCGCACATCCACAACCACCTGCCACCGCCTGGACACTTCAATGGCCACAGTCGGGCTTGCTAGACCCCTGAAGCCACCGGAGTAGCCGGGATCTCGGGAGTGTGGGGGTAGGCGGCGGAGCGGTGCTGGAAGGAGAGGATCTTCGGGTTCTGTACGACGCCGTCGCGAATCTCGATGGCCCTTCCGACTGTGACGTCGGTGTCCCATACCGCAGGGCCGCTCAGGACCTTGCGCAGGTAGGGCAGGAGCGCCTCACTGATTTCCCAGGTGGCGGAGTTCCAGAGGTGGGACGGACTGTGATCCACTGCGTAGTAGTGGCAGCCGGGCCCCACCGCGTGCATGGGCTCACCGAAGGTGGTCGGGCGGGCCCATTCGAAGCCCATGCCCTCGTCGCAGGCGACGTCGATGAAGAACGTCCCCGGCCGGAAGAGAGCGAGTTCCTCGTCGGTGACGAACGTGAGCGGCGCGTCGGTGTCCTGCAGGACGCAGTTGACGATGACGTCGAACCCGGCCAGGTACTCCGCCAGCGGCACCGAACCGGACGCGGTGAATGCCCGCAGGCACGACGGATCGTTCTCCTGCTCCGCGAAGTGACCCATCACGACCGAGGGCATCGGTGAGGCCACCGCTGCGGCGGCACGCTGTGTGAGCACCGTGACGTCGGTGATCCCCATGGCGCCCAGGCCGGTGACCGCTCCGCGCGCCGTGGCGCCGAAGCTGATGACCACCGCGCGCAGGCGGCGCCCGTAGCTGCCGGTCAGCCCGCCGAGTTGCAGGGCGTGCAGCACCGAGCAGTAACCGGCGAGTTCGTTGTTCTTGTGGAACACATGGACGCTGAAGGCGCCCGTGGAGGTCCAGTGGTTCATGGCTTCCCAGGCGATGAGGGTCAGCCGTCGGTCGATGCCGATCTGGGTCATCTTCTCGTCCTGCACGCAGTGCGGCCACCCCCACAGCACCTGGCCCTCGCGCAGCTCGGCGAGGTCCTCGTGCATCGGTTTGGGCAGCAGCAGGACGTCACACTCGGCGAGGAGCTGCTCACGGGAGCGAAGGCCGGCCACGAGTGGACGAAGCGCGTCGTCGGCGACGCCGAACCGTCGGCCGTAGTCGTGTTCGAGGAAGATCCTCTCGCGTACGTCCAGATCGATCCGGTCGAGATGGTGGGGGTGCAGCGGTAGCCGGAACTCGTTCTCCTTGTGGGAGGAGGCGAGGACTCCGAGACTCAACAGGCTCATGTGGGGCGGCTCTTTTCCATCCGGGCGCCATATGCTCCCGGGCTTGCCGTTCCCCGAGGGCGACGCCGACATGGATGACGGCGTGCGAGGTGCGCTCGGTATCACCACCGTACTCCGTCCAGGCCCGGGAACGCCCGTGATGGTCTTCCATTCCGGTCTTGGTTATCGTCCGTCCTGGTCTGGCTGGGCGCACCGTCGTTACGAACGACCCGGCCCGGACGCGTGGCGCATTCGTGGGGGTGAGGTCACGACGTCGGGGCGCTGCCCGGGTGGACTCTTGCGGCGAGCGGGACGAGCAGGCGGCGGCCAAGTCCGTCTTGCCGTGGGACCTGTTGTCAGTGGCCTGCGGCATGATGCGAGGCATGTGACGACTCGTCCAACTGAGCTTCGAGGCCGTCACCTACCAAGGGAGGGGTGCTGTGCGCAGGCCAGTCACAGGCGAGGTTCACGTTCACTACGGTCAGATCTACGTCGAGAGTGATCCGGACAGTGCGAACCCGGACCTCTCCGACGCGTTCGCAGGCCAGAGCGGGGGGCTGTGCGGGGCCTCGGTCCCGGGGGCGCTCTGGCTGGTCACCGGGCTGCACACGGGCGATGTCGGCTTCGTCGTGGAGGTCCACGACGAGGATCCTCCGCTGGACCCGGTCTGGGAGGACGTGGTGGAGGTGTCCTTCCGCCCGGTGTCGGAACGCACCAGTTTGGTGCAGTGGGCGGCCGAGGCCGCGTGGGACCTGGATCTCCCACGGACCGACTACCGGGTGCGGTACTGCGCCCAGGGGATGGACGAGGGGCAGAAGCTCGACACTCGAGTGTCCGGGGAGCCGCAGGCGGACAGCTACCTCCTGCAGTTCTGGCCCGCGCCGCCCCGCGCGGACCGCGTGATCCGCCAGACCTCACAGAGCGCCGCCTACTGGCACAGCTACGCGCGCGAACTTCCACCACCGCCCATACCGGAGCAGCGCGCCGAGACCGGACACGTGGCCCGCCAGGCGGAGGAGCGGGCCGCCGAGTAGCGGCTACTGCGCCGCGAGCGATGAGCGTAAGGCGGTCGGCTGCCGCGCGAGGGACTGCGTGGCGACGGCGACAATGTCCACGGTCCGGTCTGCTTGGACGGCGATCTGGTGCACGCGCTTGATGCCTCAGGTTCCGATCCAGCGCGGTGGCATCGTTGCGTCGGGGACACGGTCACGCCGACGGCTCCCCCACCGATCCGGAGTACGGCTCCCCCGCCGATCCGGAGTGAAGTCCACTCGCCAGACCATGACCACCAGGGCGCTCGGCAGGCGCGCGGTGCCGATCGCGGTTGCGGAGAGGTGCGCTGAGGGACTGCGGCAGGCTTGCTTGGCGTCTGCTCGTTCATGGGGCCCTTTTTGCGGTTGTTCCGTGGCGTCGCCCCAGGCGGCTCTGATCTGCTGAACAGCCGCCGACGCTATCCTGGTTGTGAGATGACGATCAACGGGGGAATGTTTCTGTGGACGGCTTCGCGTTCGAGTTGGCGACGGTCCGGGATGCTCCTGCCTGCAGACTTCGCGGATCGGTAGGTCCCTTCGGTGAGGTCGCCGTCTACAGCAGATCGGCGGGGAGGTCGGCGCGCCAGCAGCCCCTCAGCGAGGTGACGGTCGAAGGGCCCGGATTTCCGTACACAGCGTTCCGTGGAGTGGGCATGGGCACGCCCCGCCTGGACCTCGGTACGCTCAAGGTGAACGGGGTGTACCCACGCCTCGAACGGCACGTGTGGACGGTTCGCAAGGGCGCCCGATGGCTGGACATCGCGCACGACGGACGTCGGTACAGGTACACCTCCACTGGTAATCACCGCAGTGCCGAACTGGTGCGGGACGGCGTCCGCGTCGCCATCGGCCGGGGGCGACATCATGCCGACACCGGTTCCACCCGCGCCGGGAAGGCGGAGGGGCCCGTCGACAGCACGGACCTGGCCATCGCTCTCGTGCTGGACGTCGTGAACACCGAACTCCTCACACTGGGCGGCACCCTGCTCTCGGCGCCCCGCCGGTTCCTCTTCGAAACCGGCGCCGAGTGACCGCTGTCCCGAGCCCAGATCAAGAAGCAGAGCAAACGGGCACGTAAGCCAGTCCCCACTGGGTCAGGCCATGCTGCACATGAGCCCTGTCCTCGCTTCAGTAGCGGCACTGGCGCGCCTTGACCGTTAACGAACTCGCTGGTCTGCTGCTCGACGCCCAGGGGGTGCTCCTGGCCCGGATCGGTCCGGCGAGGCCGGCACTGTGCTCGCCCGTCTCCTTGAACCGGGTCTTCGGCTGGGAGGGGTTCTTGCCGAGCAAGGTCGCGCGGCCGTAGCTCTTGCCCCAGCCCTCGGTCACGAGGCCGACCAGCCCGTGCGGCGCCCTGCGGGCGGCTCCTCCAGGGCGTGGCGCATGACCTCGGTGACCAGATTCAGACAGGTCAGGTCGCGGACCGCGGCCAGGACGTGGGTGGAGTCGGTGCGCTGCCGGACCAGGCCGACCGCCCGGAACGCCAAGCACGAGGTCGATCAGCGTGTCGCCACGCATCGCCGTCCGGCCCCCGGCGGTCAGGACGAGGCGGTAGCGACTTGGCTCACTCATGCCCGGGTTCTTACCGTGCGTGCCGGTCGAGGATGACCAGCGGTCGGGGGTCTACCTCTCTGCCTCCACCGCCACAAGGGCCTCCTCCAACTTGGTACCCCTGGGTCGGTTCAGCCCATGCGGCGGCTTCGGCGGAACTGTCAGGCGTTGTTGTAGATCTCGTAGGTCTTGTAGCGTTCGCTGCCGCCGCCCCTCGTGACACTGACCGTCATCTCGAACCAGTGGTTCTCCGGCAGGTTGAAGCTCCCGCCGTCCGCAGCGCTCGAGTAGTGGCAGTGGCCATCGTTCTTGGTGTCGCTCAGGTCGACCTGGAAGCGCTTGGCCGTCTTGTCGTAGACATAGATGTTCGCGTACATGTCGTCCGACTTGATGTCACAGATCTTGATGTGATCGCCATGCTTCTCGAAATACGCGACGGCCCCCTTGTTCTCGTTGTACCAGGGTCCGTAGCCGTAGGTGATCGCGGCTGCCGGGGAGGCGCCTACGACCCCTGCGGTGACCGCGGCACCCGCCGCGAGTGCCATGCGGGCGGCATACTTCATCCTCATGATGCTCCTACAAATCAAACAGTGGGCGAGCTCGGACGTCGCCACACCGGGCTCAAGCCGGACACGCCTTGAGACTTCGCTGGTGCGATGAGACTACCCCAATGCGATCGCCACTCGGACTGCCGTTCGGTCGCGGACAGCCAGCGATAGATAGGGAATTGAGGGCGTACTCGTCCGGCGTCTCATGCCAGATCCGCGGTTTGCGCCGCTTTGCTGTCATGGTGCTAGGTGTATTGATCACGAGCGTTGTTGACACTGGTGGGTCTTGAACATGGCGAAGACCTCCGATGTGGTGGAGCTGTCTAGGAACACACCGCAC
>NZ_JBIVBC010000041.1:0-9775 GCF_044745865.1 Streptomyces sp. NPDC086787
GGCCATCCAGCCTGCCGCGGCCTGACCCAAGACCCGAAACCCGACCAACCAGGCACACCCCCAGACGACCACACCCCCGACAACGTGACAGCGCCCCGAGCGCGCGTGGGAGCTCCCGGCCGCCAGCGCGACGCTGCGGGAGCGGTGGGCGGCCATCGCCCCCGAGCTCGCCGGGCACGTCGCGGCCGTGTCATACGACGCCGACGCCGGTCAGCTCACGGTGTGTCCGGAGTCGTCGGCCTGGGCGACGAAGGCCCGGAGCAGACCCGCATCATCGCGGCCGCCAACCAAGATGCAGCCTCGGAAGCGGTGATCGGGGTAGGCGACGTCGGCGGCCGGGGTGGAGTGCTCCTGGTCATCGACGGGGCGGTAGCAGGTGGTCAGCGCGAGCCCCGGGCACCTAGCGACGATTTCACGCCATATCGGGTAGGAAACGACACCAGTGCAACCACTTTCCATATATATTACTGGGGCATTCATCGCCCGCAACTCAAGGAAAAAGGAAATCGTGAGAGCAAGACAAAGATTCGCCATTCTCATAACCGCGCCCGCCCTGGCGGTGACACTCATAGGTGCCAGCGCCAGCGTGAGCGCCCAGGAGGTGATAACAACTAGTAGCCCTGGAAAGCTCCTCGGTACCATAACCCCCCCCCAGACGCTTCGGGGCTCAGCGAAACCACGCTGGAAAGTCAGATGGCGTTACCCGAAAAAAATTGTCAGGAGGTCCCTGCAAAATCTTCCTCAGCAAAAATGGGCGCGACGACGGTCTGTCTGGAACTGACTCCGGTCAAATCGACGTCAAATCAGAGAAGGATTAAATCCGCGAATGACGAGCCATCGGCTACATCTTGTTCTGCGACGCTAGGAACCTGGAATTACACTCGCCATGGCTATTGCTTCAATAACCTGCAAGGAACCCTGACCGAATTCGACCGAGAAAAGCCTCTGCAGATAATCGGTGCTGCGATTTTCACCGCCACGGGTACGGCTGAACTCTCACCTAACAGCGGTACGTGGCAGGAAAATCAGATGGTGACTCTCGTTAGTGCTACTGGGTCGGTGAAATCTCTGGATTTCACCTACAGTTCCACTTGCAGTCCGAGCTGCAAAGCCATTGTCCCAGGACCATGGCTTGGTGTCAGGAACCTGAGGCCGGGGCAATCAACTGCCGGAGCCACAAAATTTGAAGCTACCCCAGGGGCAGGAAAGGACAGCTCCATAACTACAAGCTATCAGATTACGGCCATTCAGCCGGGCGCGACTCCGCTGAGTAATACAACCGCCTTTAGTAATCCGCGCAAGGTGCGATGCGACACAACTTTCGCGAATAACGCCAGTACAGGGTGCGTTGTGCCGGACGTTAGAGCCCGGCTTGTACTTCCCCTGTCACAATACGGTGCTGCTGCGGCTACCTACGGTTTCGCTCAGCAGAAATTCTCCGGCCACTGGGGAGCCTCAGATAGCCCGTTGCGGCGCTTGGCCAGCAAGAGTGCACAGGAGGCCAACCGGAAGCGCACGTGCGAAGAAGGAGCGTCACGCCCCTTCGTTTATATGCCAAGTACAATTCCCGCAGACTCGTGTGACGAGTACCCATTTGCAGCCACCTACGAGGGGGGAAACGACGGAGGGAAGTGTGCAGACATAGTTCCCAAGCTGGAAGGTGGCGTTTGGCAGTTTTACGGTGACACCAGCGCCCCCGCGATAACCTTTAGCGAGCCGTGTGTAAGGTCGCATGTTCCATCCACCGAGAATTCGACGGCTGGTGGAAAGCTCGGGAGCAACAGTCAGAGCGAACGCATACTGGATACCGAAAAGTTCATCGTTGTTGTCGCGAGCTAAAAACCGCCAAAGCGAGCCTCACCCGCCCTGCTGAGTTTCAGCAGGGCGGGTGTAACGAATAGAGGTAGACTCAATGAATATCGAGGAAAGCTCGTGGGATTGGGTGAGGGATCACGAGAGCCTCTGCATCAGTTTCACTCAAGGTGTTTCCCCGAAAGGTCTCATTGCGAAATATGGGGCTGATCCAGAAACTGCAGTCATGGCAGCCTGGGGGGAGGTCTTCGAAACTCTAGATCCCAAGCCCGACAGCTCGATCCTACGGGTCGGAGTAATGGGTAGCTGGTCGTTCTGCCTCGAAAGTCTGGGAACTCTCGGGACGCGCCAGGAAATTCTTTCATCGTTGTCTCAAAATACTGAGACGATTATGGTTTGCCTCGGCACCGGCGGCTACGACACAGCTTCCTACTGGTCCAATGGCCAACTATGTGAGGCTTTCGAGCCGGGGCAACCATCGACTCTGCTTATAGAGCAAAAGTGTGGCTTCTGGGAAGCAACCGAGTCCCGCCGACTCCAGACCCGCGCCCCCAGCGCGGCAATCTCGGCGCTTGAAGTTGCTAGCGATATTACTACGGGCCAAATTACTGCCGACACCGCAACAGGAGCTCTCCTCAGCATCGCACTAGCGTGGCAAAAATCGGCTTCACCCCTTGGCTCGTCCATAACTTCATCATCGCTAGCAAAAAATGTGCAGCTTGGGCCGCACCTAGGGGAATTGCGGCTTTCCGGCAGTTCCGATGAGTCGCCAAACTAACGAGTTGGTGCGTGATAGCGGGTGGCGCGTGTTTGTCCTGCTCACGGCGGCTTTCAGGCCATGATGGTGCGGTCGGAGACGATGCCTGCGATGGCTCGGTAGGTGTCGGGCAGGCGATCACGGCGATGGGTCCAGCGCATGAGTTGCTTCCAGCGTTTGTGATCGGCCAGGGCGTGTTCCACGGTGATGCGGTCGGATGAGTGGCCGTGCCGGTCGCGTTCCCACTGTTCGACCTGCCGGGCAGTGCTCCGGGCCGTGGCTTTCTGGGCGGGGTGACGGCTTGGCCGGGATGGTCACGGCCAAGGCCCAGGTAGCCGTCGTCGAGTAACACTTCGACCAGGTCGAAGTGGTGGAAGCAGCCGGTGATACCTGCAGCGCGGGCCGCAGTCGCATCGTGCATGCGTCCCGGCCCCAGGCCGTCGGCCCACAGAGTGCGGCCCTGGTGGTCGGCGATGACGGTGGCTTTCATCGTGTTCTGCTTCTTCTTGCCCGACACGAATGCCCGCCTGCCGCCCCGGCCGGCGACGGGCCGTCGGACCTGGATTTCGGTGGCGTCCAGCCGCAACTCGACGCCTTCGGCCTGCGCGTAGGCGAACACGTCCTCCAGCGTCCGAAGCCGCAGACCAGGCCTGTCGGGAACGGCAAAGCCCCGCTCCGCCAGCAGTCGGCGCATCTCACCGACGGCCCGGGTGACGGTCGAGCGGTCGACACCGAACAGCACACCCAGGACCGCGTGAGGCAGATCGTGCCGGAGATGGATCAGCGTGACCACCAGCCGGTCCACGAACACCAGCCGGTACCGAGCACCCGCACCCGGCGCACGCCTCCGTGCTCCACCACGTACCTGCCCCCGCCGACCCTCCGCCGCAGCTGCCCACGGCCGGGCCAACTCCTCAACCAAAGAAGCCAGATGCACCGTCGAGACACCCGTGAACAACGGATGCGCCAACACCGCCCGATCGACCATGCCCCTCACCACGAGAGCATGCCCACCCGCTATCACGCACCAACTCGTAAACGCGCCCCGGTCTTCATCGGCAACGCAGAGGAACCGGCCGCCTGTGAGAGGGCGCGGGACCGCGGATAGAAACGGCCGTCGGGGCCAACACGACGCCGGCCAGCTCGTGACCCGGGCCGAGGACTTCCTCCACATCACTCTCAAGACCGTCTCCCGCCCCAGAGGCGCCAAGGGCTTCGTCGCCCTCCCACGCCGCTGGCGCGTCGAACGCACACTGGGAGGGACCATGAACGCCCGCCGTAACGCGAGGGACTACGGGCGGCTTCCTCAGCACAGCGAAGCCCACCTGAACTGGTCACTCATCACCCTCATGACCAGGCGGCTGACCCGCAGGCGGTCCAGCTGGGAGAAAAAGGCACCCCGTGCTTCACCGCAGTAGAACGTCGATGTCATGGTCAGCGAAGATCTCTAGGAGCACCTCGAAAAAGGCTCCGGTGTCCCTGCCTCGCGCTTGGTTAGCCAGCCGTGACCTCGCTATGCCTGAGTTCTGCCACTCCAGAGTGAACGGAGGTCTGACACCAAAGCCTCCTCCGAGGCAGTCGTCCACGGCAGCGAGATTCCACCCGAAGTACCCGCCGGGCCCGTTGATGGCCTCGCCCAGCGCACAGTAGAAGCTGTCCGCATCAACGACCTGCCGGCCGTCCAAGGTGAACACCCGTCCTGGTGCAGCATCCTTCGGGCGTTCACGGCGCTGGTACTGCCGTGACCACAGAGCCACGGACAACCAGGCCTTCCGCCCTTCCGCGTCGAGAGAGTGCCACAAACCCTTCCGGTTCAGCTGCCCCGTTCGAACCGCATCCCACACCCATGCCGAACCAGGGAGAAGCTCCTCGCACCACAGACGCACAGTGACATCGAGAAGGCCCTCCCGGCGCTGTGACGGCCCGGCGGCGGTTGCGGTGACATTGCTTACGAAGTACGAACCCATCTCAACGCCTTCAGCATCAAGGAAGGCCAGGTGCGCGCTCCCGGCAGCTGCGCGGCGGCCACCGAGGTGATCGAGGCAGGTCAGGAGTGTTCCTTGCGGCGAACATCCCAGGAGTTCGACCTGACGAAGACCGTCCTCACTCAGAATGAACAGCCCCCTGGCTTCGTCCGCGAAGCCCCAGAAGTCGCTCTCCTCCTCGTCGCTCGTCAAGGCGTACTTGCGCTCTTCTCCTGCACCGCCCGCTACGTCCACGACACCTCCTGATGAGCTGAAAGCCTACAGAGGGGTCCATCAGGCAGCGTCGACCAACCGACAGGACAGCCCGAGGTTCAAAAGCACTCACTAAGCCTTGTCGCCTGACGGCAGGACATGACGCTCCCTCAGGTCTATTTCATTCGCTGCCGTGACCGGACCGGACGATGGCGTGGTGGCGGGCGTGCCTGTGTGACGGTGGGAAGTCAATGCGACCGGCCGGCATCCTGATGCCGCTCTTTGGGCAGTTGGGCGCCGCCCCCGGGCGCCCGGCCCCCGCCATCGCCGACACCCTTCAAGCGGGTGCTTCGCCTTTGGGCTGACCAGTCTCCCGAAGGCCGGCACGCCCCTTTGAACATCACCACGGCCATCGACGGCGCCTTCGCACGCATCTCCCCCTGCGGAGAGAGCGACTTCGTCACCCTGCCCCGCTGCACCGCCGATGTCGAGGGCTTGCCACGCCGGGCCGGTTCAGGAGCCCATGGCATTGAAGTGAGGGCAGCGCACGACGGCCGGCCCGCTCGCCGCGGCCGGCAGGAGCATGCTACTCACCCGGCTACGCCGGGCGGGCTCGGTCAGGCGCGTTGTACCGGCCTCGGGGCGCCACTCCGCCCGGTGGAGGGCTTCGAGCTGGCTCGCCAGCTCCTGCCGCGCGGTCGAGGTCCTGGCGTACCCGATGCGGACCGGGCGCTCGGTGCGGGGCGCGGGCACGATGGCGAGCGCCGGGCACTGCTTCCACGCGCGGCCGGGGTGGCGGTCGGCGGGGACGAGGACTTCGAGTTCCTCGCGGAGCGCGGGGACGAGGACGAAGCGGGGGGTGTGGTACTTCGCGGCGGTCTTCCCGCCGCGGGTGCGGCAGGCGGAGCCGGCGGGCGCGTCACAGTTCGGGCAGTCATGACGTTCTACCGCCAATGCGGCTCGATCGGGCGTGAGGTCCATCCGGGAAGTCTCGCAGAAATGCCTCGCACAACATGCTGGTTTCGAGAGGGCTTTCGCGAACGGCCACCTGCGGAAACGTGATCACCACGGGGGCTCTCGCAGAACTCTCACAGATGAACATTTATGAGAATCACTCACTGCGCCGAGGCGACTTGCGCTCTGCCTCATATGCGGCTTATGGCTCGTTGCTGCTTTCCAGAGCCCGCAGCTGTGAGCCTCTTCGCCGTGCCGCTCGTTGGCAGATGAGCCAGTAGACGAGCGCCGCAGGTGGTGAGCAGCACAGCAGGATGATCAGCAGGCGGGAGTCGATCACGTTAGCGGGTCGCGCAGGCTCTTCGGCATCGGTCGGCAGGTCCCTCAAGAGGGCATCGAGTTGCTCGCGGGTACGTGCTTCGTAGACCACCTCCACTCGTTCTTCAAGTTCGGGCAGTGTCAGTCGGCCAACCGCGTAATGGTGCTGTAATCGTGCCTCAGCCCGGTCGCGTTCGGCGTCCGAGACGCGTATCGGCGTGTTGGGTGCTTGCTCCTCGCTGTCATTCATGACGTCCTCTCAGGCGGCTCTGTGGTATCCGAGGATGGGCGGTCTTGCAGGTCGACGAGCGCGACCACTACTCGCGTCCAGACCCCGGGTGTGTCGCGGTCCCCGAACTGGCTGGCGAGGCGTGCGATGTATTCACGCAGTTCGGCGAGCGCCTCGTCGGTCAGCCGCAGCGCACCGCGGCGAAGATCGACCTCTCGGCGACCACCGGCTTGCTTGGACCGGTAGGCGGCGCTGATGTCGGCCCGAGTGGCGTCCAGCATCGAGCCGAGGAACTCGGCCATCTCTTCCGGGCTCGCAGCATCACTGGGAGGCTCCGTGACCGCAGGGGCATAGACTCGCTCGACCTTGCCGCGGGCTAGGGGCCGATATTCGGCGATCTCGATTAGCCCGGACTGTTCAAGCTGTCCTAGGTGGTAGTAGAGCCGGTCAGCCGGAAGATCGGCGCGGTCGGCAAGCTCACGTGCAGACTGCGGCGTCTCCCACAGCGCCTCCAGGAGCCGGATGCGGAGGGGATCGGCGAGGGCCTTGTGTACACCGCGCCACCGCGGAGGCGACGCATCGGCTCTCTGTGTCCTCATCGACCGGCCCCATTCGTTGCATCAATCTCTACTGGTTGGAAAATCTTACAACCAGTAGGAACCTGTGGCCAGTTGAGTGTTCATGGGCGCCCTCGACAGCCTTGGCATCGCGCTGACAGCCGCCCGCCAGTGTGTGTGATCAGGCCTCCTCCTCGTCCTCGTCGAGATCCGAGGCGTCCGGGTCGCGCAGCGGGCGCAGGCCCCCGCCGACCGGGGTGGAGGCGGTGAAGCTGTAGCGACCGAGCAGGTTCAGGTTGCGGTGCTTGAGGGGGGAGAGGCGGGCGATGTCCTCGTCCCGGATCTCGTGGCCCTCGGCGCGGAGCTGGGCGACGGCGGCGTCGATGTACTTCGTCGTCCAGAGCACGATGGCATTGAGGACCAGCCCGAGCGCGCCGAGCTGGTCTTATCTGAACTTGGCATGCTGACCGCCTAGGGCCGTCTGTCCGCCGATAGGTCGCTGAGAGTAGCGGCCGATTTTCTTGAGGATCAGGGGCCTCCCGGGCGTGTCGCCGAGCCGGTTCTTGCGAGGGAGCCCAGCGAGGACGTCACTGGGGCCTTGGAAAATGCTCCTCATGGACGATGCCTTCACGCTCCTTCAGCGAGCGACTGATCTACTCCCCGAGGGCGCCCGGGCCGAAAACGGTGTGACGGTTGACGACGTGCGCGACTATCAACGGCACCAGGAGTGGGAGCTCGTCCTCGACCTCCTGATGGAGATCGCGGACGAGCAGCCGGTTTCCTTGCGATTCTGGTCGCTACTCGAGGACGCAGCCCGCCAGATGATGCTGGAGCACAGCGCCGACTGGTGCGAGTGGCGGGCCTGGGAGACGCAACACGGCACCCTCCGGGCCAGGCTGAGCCTGCTGAGCACGGAGGAGGGCGGACGTCAGACCGCCTTCTCCGGGCAGGGGCAGTTGCGGCCGCTCTGGGACATCGGTAACCGGGCGCCCGATGGCGGACAGTCAGTCAACGTTGCGCGACTGTGGGTGGAGGGTGCGCCCGGCCTGGCACCGGGAGAAAGCGCGACGGTCCGTTTGGCGCCACTCAGCCCCGAACAGTGGCGCCATGTGCAGCCTGGCGATGTGATCACCATGCACGAGGGCAGGCCGGTTGTCGGCACGGCCGTGATCACCGAGGTCACACCGCCTTCCGTCCCTGGGCGCGAGGGAGATCTGCAGGCGTGATCTGCAGGGTATCCGAGGCGCTCGGGGGGGTGCGGGTCAGTCCGGACTGGTCGCGTAGCGACCGCAGATGGGAAGATGACCGGCATGACGATCAACAGAAAGGCCCATGCCGCGTAGGCGGCCTGGGCGCGTCCGGGCCGAGTTGCCGCGCCGGCGCCGGAAGCATGACGACATCACGACCATCCGTGGCCTCTCCTCGGCCGCACTCGCTGAGGTTCGACGGATCGAACGTCAGAAGAAGTACCTGTGGCCGGGCTCAATCGGGTCGGCGATGGTGCGCTGGCGGGACTTTGTCCACCAGCCGAATCGACGGTTGTGGGAGTACGAGAGCGGTGGCTGCACGGAGTGGGCCTGTTGCGGTGATCCGTGGCAGGCTCGCGAGTTCCTCGAAGCGGTGATGCTGGCGATGTCCCGCCGCCGGTCGCGCGAACTCCGCAGCCTCGTTGAGGCTTTGGACCGTCGGTTCTGATGCGAGGCGGCACCGCTGTCACTGCTCGGCATCAAGACGTCCGGCACTGCTGCGGAAGTCGGGCATGCCGAGCTGAACGGTGGTGTGCTTGGTGGCGAGGTCGCGCATGGCGGTGAGTTTCTGCTCGGCGGCGGCGAGGCTGGCCCCGATCGCGGCGACCTCGCCGAGCCATCCCTGTTCCTTGGCCTCCTGGAGCCGGTCGAGCAGGTTCGCGTGGATCTCCTCCAAGCGGGGCATCTGCTCGGGATCGGGCCGCAGGACGGGACAGCGGATGCAGGCGTGTTCATGGACGCAGGGGGTGCCGAAGTCGCGTGCGCAGACGCCGAGGCGACGTTCCGCAGCTCGAAGTGGGCGAGGAAGTCCTGCCATTCCTGCGCGGTGGGTTCGCGGTACTCCTCGCTGGGCCGCAGCGACCGGCGGCGGGCGATGAAGGACCGGTGGTGGTTGATGACGTCCTCGGGATAGATCGCGGCATAGCCGAGAGTCGTGTCGACCATTCGGTGACCGCAGATGCGGGCGGCGATGTGTGGGGGCAGGCCGGAGCGAAGGGCGTCGGTCACGAAGATTCTCCGGAAGTCGTGCGGTGTGTAGCGCAGCTGCTCATCGCCGGGCCCGGTCAGCCCGCTGGCGGCGAGGGCGTCGTTGAGACAGGTGTAGATGTAGTTGCGCGGGATCGCCCGGTCCTCGGGGCCGCAGCGGCGCTGGAAGAGGAGCGGCATCGGTGCACTCCAGAGCCGTTCCAGACTGTCCTAGGCGGAGAGCAGGGGCATGGCCTGCTGTCCGCGCCGGACGCGGTGGATGATCGCAGTGAGCACCTCGCCGAGCTCTGGTGAGACCAGCAGCAGCCGCTCCTGGTCGAGCTTGGACGGGGCGACCTGGAGCATGGGCACGATCTCGCCGGTGGTGGGCAGCTGGTAGGCGACGAAGCTGTGGTGGGTGAGTTCGAGTGCTTCCTCGATGCGCATACCGGTGTGACGAAGGACTTCGACGATGGCCCAGGCCCAGAAGGCGCGTTCCTCTTCCACGGTCAGGTCCCGGCGCCGGCCGGTGGCGGGGTCGTCGGCGTAGACGCCGGAGGACACCCCGGCGCGGCGGAGGAGGTTCTCGCCCGCCGCAGTGGTGAACGGGGCTCCGGCCGGGGTCTCCCGCCCGGTGGCGAGACAGGTCTGGGCGTCCTTGAGCTAGTGTCCTGCGCCAGAGATCCGTCGGCAGAAGCGGGCGAGGGAGTCGAGGATCTCTTCGGCGGTCTTGGTCCAGATGAACGGCTTGGGTTCTT
>NZ_JBIVBC010000042.1:0-8943 GCF_044745865.1 Streptomyces sp. NPDC086787
TGGTTCCACCAAGTTGCCTGGGACCTCGCCGTGGCCGCCCTGCGACCGGACGGGCAGGAGATCGCGGTGCTCGCAGCCACGGACATCGACTGAGACAGCAGTTACGGGACAGCCCTTGGCCCAAGCCGCATAGACGTGTTCAAAATCCGGGGGCAAGGCCCCCCAGGTCCTGGCCGTCACTCCAGCCGGAACCGAGGGATCAGCAGACGTAACCCTGACCACCAAAGTCGGCAGCGTCACCGATACCGGCGCCTTCACCTACCTCCCCGCGCCCAACATCTGACCAGACGCGCTGAGCCAGGGCGCGGCCTGCCGTCACGGAGTAACGGACACGGCCACGGCGATGGCCGTGAGAACGGTCGGCACTCCGGTCGCGGTCATTCCTCTCCGTCTCCGTCCTCGTCGTCATCCAGCCCAGCCCCCCGTCACTGCGAGGGTGGAGCACCCTGCGGGCCACCATGGCCGAGAGCTGGAGACGTCACGCGAAAGGGTGGCAACCCCCTCAAACCGTGTCAGCGACGAGGACGACTCCGGATGCACTCGTGCCCGGCCTGATCTGCCGGGGATCAAGGCTCGATGCCGCGGCGACGGTGGGCGCGTCGCAGTCACCCCAAGTAGCCGCCCAACTGCTGGCCAGGTCATCCTCGGGGTCGAGGTCTTCGGGCTTGCCTGGGATGCCGAACGCAT
The DNA here is from genome assembly GCF_044745865.1 of Streptomyces sp. NPDC086787. NCBI lineage: Bacteria > Bacillati > Actinomycetota > Actinomycetes > Kitasatosporales > Streptomycetaceae > Streptomyces > Streptomyces sp. NPDC086787. The sequence continues at coordinate 688 of NZ_JBIVBC010000042.1, forward strand.
CCAGAAGGCGGCGCTCGACGCCAAAAGGCTCGCCCTACGCCAGCTCAGGGTATTCGGCGATCCACCGCCTGATGACGGCACCGCCTTCGGCGATCAACCACGCCTCGCCGTCGTTCTGCTCGCTATGGAAGTAGGCCTGAGCTCGTCCAAATTCCGAGCTCAGCTGTTGGCACAGGTCCGTGACGAGGTCGGTGCGCGTCAGATAGGGAAGCCCGCACCACGCCCCAAAGATCAAGGCCCATCCCTCGATTGCTGGGGTGATCACGACTGTTGAGAATCGCTCCTCGCCGCTGTGCGCAACCTCGTCGATGAGATCGACACCGTCCGCCCAGGTCATCTCGCGCACGTTCCTGAGACCAAGTCGCGCGACAAGATCAGCTTGGTCGGCGCCATGCACCGCGATCCACGAGAGCCAGCATGCACGTATCGCCAAGGGCGAGTCGGAGGTCTCCACGACCGCCACCATAGTCAGGCGGCGGGTGAAACCAGCGGGCCGGGCACCCGGACCTACAAGATCATCTGAGACGCCGAGCGAATCGGTCCAGATCATCTGAGACATGGACCAGATCGCCTGAGACGGGACAGTGGGCCCGCCTCCCGATCTGGAGGTGGGTGTCCCGTGCCACTGGATCTTGACCGTTTGCCAGCGGACTTTGACGGACGCGAGTTTGTGTCATCGGAGTTTGATCACCGCAGGTCAGCGATCAGCGCACCGTCGGTGCGCTGATCGCTGACCTGCAGTTATGTGCAGTTCCTCGTAAACGTGTAGGTCAGAGCCTTGCGATCGTCAAGGAGGTTGCTCGACTTGTGGGACGGGGGTCAGGAAGGCTTGACCGCCGATACCGGGGTGGCGGTCACCTTGTTGTCGCACTCGGCCCACCATCCGTCGTTCAGGGCGACCTGGTGCTTCCCGGAGTGTGGCAGCCCGATGACCATCGTCGGATACGCCGCCGGGGTCTTGCCCGACACGCAGTAGCCGTCGCCCTCCCCCTGGACCTGGACGAAGGTCAGCTTCAGCCACGCCTTACCGTGCGGCCGGACCGTCACGGTGGCCGCCCTGCCGGTGGGGGCGACCTTGAGCGGGGTGCTGTGGGCGGGGGAGCCGTTGCCGGCGCCCGCGACCGTCGGATGGCCCTTCAGGGCGCACGTCTTCCGGGAGACGTTGGTGAACTGCACCACCGCCGCCCCGGTCCCGGTCCCGACGGGCGGGTGGGCGGCCTGCCAGGCGCTGACCTGGAGGGCGGAGGCCGGGCAGGCGGGCGGGGGGGTGGAGGTGGAGGTGGTGCTCGCCGCCATGGCGGTGCCGGGCAGGATGCCGGTCACTGCCGCCGCGACGGCCGTGACCGCCGTCGTCGCCAGAGCCGCCCTGCGAATGCCGTTGCTGTGACGCATGTTGTCGTCCCCCTGAGTCGTCGTCTCATCCGCGGGTTTCGGTCGTCGGTTGTTACCCCCGCGGTACGCGTGGTCGTGGTACGTGAGTGCAGATATGGCGGGAGAGCTGCAGGGTTCCGTCGGCGACTGCTTGTGACGGAACGGTGACAGATAGGCTGCACCGTGCAGGTGGCCGTCAAGGCAGACAGACACTCTGCGCGATCCGGACGCGCCGGCACGGGCGTTCTCGTCTAGTGCTCTGACCGCAAAGGTTCACCGGCCTGGCGAGTGTGCCTCCTTTGACTGAGCAGACGTTCAGGAACACTCGCGCAAGGGAGCTGTCGCAGGAAGGCAGCTCATCACACGTCGGCGGATGAGGCTTGTCGTCGGGAGAGGGCTATCCTGCGTCGCTCTCGGTCAATCTCGGTGACGACCACCGTGATTTTGTCGCCGACCTGGACGACATCTGATGGAGTCTCCACCGGTGTCCATGCGAGCTCTCGCAGGTGAACCAGTCCCTCGATTCCGTCGGCGACCTGGACGAAGACGCCGAACGGGATCAGCTTGGTGACCTGGCCAGGCAGTTTCTGCCCCACCGCGATGGTGTCGGCGAATACCTGAAAGGGGTCCGGCTGTGTGGCTTTCAAGGACAGTCGGGCCTCCAGGTTCCACGTGTCGAACTGGAGGAACTCGCATGAGACGCGCTGTCCGATCTGCACGACGTCGGAGGCTGCCTCGAAACGTCGCCAGGACAGTTCAGCGAAGGAGATGAATCCGACGCCGGGGAAGACCGGATGGTCTGGTCCGTCGTCCAGCGCAACGAACACACCGAACCGTTCGATCGCTGTGACGGTGCCGGAAAGGAGTTCGCCGCGGTGCAGTGATTCCAGGAAGGCCCAGAGTTCTGGGTTCTCAGACGGTCCACCCATCATGCTCCCAGCCTTTCACGAGGAGCCGTGCACTGGGTGGGAAGTGCGGTCACGCTGCGGTCTTGAGGGGACGTCCGCCCCAACGGATGCCTTTCTCGCTGCGGATGCGGGCGCGTTCACGTCGTTCGGCGGCCAGGACGTCATGCTGGCGGGCGTTGGCGTTGCGCCAGCGCAGGTAGGCGTGCAGGGCCCGTGTCTGGACGGTGTGGTTGGGGTGGTGGGAGTTGGCGATGGTGAACTGCCGAAGCGGTCCGAAGTGGGCTTCGATCGGGTTCGCCCAGGATGCATAGGTCGGGGTGAAGCACAGCTCGACCTTGTTCTTCCTGGCCCAGCGGCGGATGTCGGCGCCTTTGTGGGCGGACAGGTTGTCCAGGATCACGTAGATCGGGGCGCCGTCTGGCCGGGCAGTGCGGATCGACTTCAGCGCGGCCAGCGTGTTGGCGGCGCCCTTTCTGCGACGGTTGACGCCCCACAGGGTGTCGTCGCCGACCGAGTAGCAGCCGTGGAAGTAGCGCACGCCGTGCGTGCGGTGGTAGGTGGCGGGCAGCCGGTCGGGGCGCTTGTGCTCAGCCCAGCCTGAGCCCGCGGTGGGACGGATCCCGAGCGGGCCGAACTCGTCGAAGGCGAACACCCGGTCGGGGAAGCGGTCGAGGACCTCCTCGATCCGGTCCAGCTTCGCCTCGCGGTCGGGGTCGGGGGATTCCTTCCATGCCTTGGTGCGTTGGAAGGTAATGCCGCGGCGGGCGAGCAGGCAGCGTAACGCCTCGCGGCCGATGCGGATCATGTGGCCGTGGGCTTTGCGCAGGTAGGCGACGAGCTTGCGCAGGGACCAGCGGGTGAAGGGCTGGCCGTGTTGACGCTTCCTGAAAACTGACCCCTGAGCAGTCCGGGAATCTTGACCCCCTTCGGACTCTTGGAGGGTGCTGATAGTGGAGGACTGGGCAGAGATACGCCGTCTGCATCGCGCGGAGGGTGTGCCCATCAAGGAGATCGCTCGGCGGCTTGGGGTGGCTCGGAACACGGTGCGGGCCGCCTTGAACTCGGACCGGCCGCCGAAGTACGAACGTGAGCCCCGCGGCCAGGTCGCGGACGCTTACGAGCCGCAGATGCGGGCCCTGCTGCAGGAATGGCCGAGGATGCCGGCGCCGGTGATAGCTGAGCGGATCGGCTGGCCATACTCGCTACCGCCGCTGCGCAAGCGCCTCGCGGTGATCCGCCCGGAGTACGTGGGCATCGACCCGGTCGACCGGGTCGTCTACGAGCCCGGCCAGGTCGCCCAGTGCGATCTGTGGTTCCCGGAGACGAAGGTCCGGGTCGGGGCCGGTCAGCAACGGATCCTGCCGGTGCTGGTGATGACGCTGGGGTTCTCCCGCTTCATGTCCGCGGTGATGATCCCGTCCCGGCAGGCGGGCGACATCCTGTCGGGCATGTGGTCCCTGATCCACGGCATCGGCCGCGTCACGAAGACGCTGGTCTGGGACCGGGAGGCCGCGATCGGCGGGACCGGGAAGGTCACCGCCCCAGCGTCGGCCTTCGCCGGGACACTGGCCACCCGGATCCAGCTGGCCCCACCACGGGATCCTGAGTTCAAGGGACTGGTCGAGCGCAACAACCAGTACCTGGAGACCTCGTTCCTGCCCGGACGGCAATTTGTCTCGCCCGCTGACTTCAACGAGCAGTTGTCCGATTGGCTCGTCCGCGCGAACGAACGGACGGTCCGGTCGATCCAGGGCCGCCCAGTTGACCTGCTGGAGACCGACTACCTGGCGATGGTCCCGCTGCCGCCCGTGGTCCCGCCGATCGGGCTGAGCCACCGGATCCGGCTCGGTCGGGACTACTACATCCGCGTCGACACCGTCGACTACTCGGTCGACCCGCAGGTCATCGGCCGGTTCGTCGACGTCACCGCCTCCCTGGAGACCGTGACCGTGTTCTGCGACGGCAAGGTTGTCGCCCGACACGAGCTGTCATGGGCGAAACAGCAGGTCATCACCGACCTGGTCCACGCGACCACCGCCGCGAGGATGCGCGAGGCCCTCGCGCTGGACCGCCAACGACGCCAGGCCGCGACCCGTCACCACAGCGACGGGCACGCCGTCGCGCTTCGGGCCTTGCCCGACTACGACGCCCTCTTCGGTGTCGACTTCAACCCACCCACCACGAAGGCGGAGTGATACATGGCCACGACCACCAAACCGGCTAATGCGGCGAGCAACCCGAAGGATGGCATGCCGTCCATGCTGGCCTACCTCACGAGGGTGCTGAAGATGCCCACCATCGGCGCCTTCTGGGAGGAGCTCGCAGACCAGGCCCGCGACCAGAACTGGTCCCACGAGGAGTATCTGGCCGCCCTGCTGCAGCGGCAAGTCGCCGACCGGGAGAGCAAAGGCACCACGATGCGGATCCGCACCGCCCACTTCCCGCAGGTCAAGACGCTAGAGGACTTCAACCTCGACCACCTGCCGTCGCTCCGCCGAGACGTTCTCGCGCACCTGGCCACGGGGACGTTCGTCGCGAAGGCGGAGAACGTGATCCTGCTCGGGCCGCCCGGGATCGGGAAGACGCACCTGGCCATCGGGCTCGGCGTCAAGGCAGCCCACGCCGGCTACTCGGTTCTGTTCGACACCGCTAGCAACTGGATTTCCCGCCTCGCCGAGGCCCACCACTCCGGCCGGTTGGAGGCCGAATTGAAGAAGATCCGCCGCTACAAGTTGATCATTATCGACGAGGTGGGCTACATCCCGTTCGACCAGGACGCCGCGAACCTGTTCTTCCAGCTCATCGCGTCGCGTTACGAACAGGGCTCGGTGATGGTGACCTCGAACCCGCCCTTCGGACGCTGGGGAGAGACCTTCTCCGACGACGTCGTCGCGGCCGCGATGATCGACCGCCTGGTCCACCACGCCGAGGTCCTCACCCTCACCGGCGACTCCTACCGCACCCGGGCCCGACGCGAGCTGCTGGCCAAAGATAGGGCCGGACGGGAGTGAGTCCTCACAGCGTCCACCAACAATAAAGCTGCAGGTCAGCGGCGCGAGCCCGCTTGGCCAGGCCAACCAGTGCCTCCACGACCACTGTTGCCGTCGCGGCATCGAGTCCGCGCACGCCGCCGGTCGCAGACCAGGCCTCGGCCACGGTCGTCATGTCGTCCCCGGAGACGGAGGTCAGGCCGTCGAAGAGGGTGTTCGACACGGTCAGCACGAACGGACTGTCGACGTCCTCAGAGGACAGCAACTGTCCCACCCTCGGGCGCTTGCTTGCCTCTTCATAGCTGCAGCCCGTCATGACAGCTTCGAGCTGGGCGACGGCATCAACCGGATCGATGTCCTTGAGGAAGATCACGTCCAGCCCAGCACGGGCCGGGCCGCCGGCCTCGATCACGGCAACAGCGGACTCATCATCGGCGGCAGAAAAGTAGTCGGCGTCTGGCATACCGAGGATTCTGGCATCCGCCACCGACGGTCAACGCCTGCGAGGACGGACCGGGCCGTCACGCAACTGGGGGGCATTTTTCGGAGACTGCCCGAGGGTCACTTTTCGCGAAGCGTTGACAACCCATCCTTCGCCCTGAGCTTGGGCATCGGGATCGCTCTTCTTGGGGCGGACGTCCACAAATGCACGGCGGCCTGGCCTCGATGCTGGGACTTCCGCAACCAGCCTCCTGCCGAGATGGAGCGCGGTCAGTTTGTCCACGGGCCAGCTCGATCCGTCGTTCATGAGGTTCATTCTGGCCTGGTCACGCAGGAGTGAGTAGCGCGGCCAGGTGGTGACTTCTGGTGCGTGCTCAGCCAGCCGCCACCGAAGGCCAACACCACCCCGTCGACTGTGCAACAGCGCTCGGGTGGGAACTCACAGCCGAGCCGCTGCTTACACTGCTCGCGGCTTGATCAACTCACCGCGTGTTGCAACGACCCCTCGAATCCACCCCATGAGGCCGACCATGCCGGGTGCGACCCCCGACCACGGCGCCGGACGGGGCGCGTCCGAAGTGACACGCAAGCGCTCGCCGCACCGCCCCCGCGACACCACCGCCCTGCGCCGCCGCCTGCTGCTCCTGTCCGTACGGCTGTGGTGGCACCCCTACTGGGAGACCCACCCCTCGGTGCCGGCGGCACGCTCCGAACGGCGGCAGCTGGCCCGCGCCCGGCGGGCCGTCCAGGCGGCGTGACCGCATGCCTCGGTCGACCAGGAGCACGGGGTTGTGGGTGGTGTCCCGCTGGTTGGTGCAGCCGATCTTGGTCAGGGCGTGTTGGTGGTGTTCGGTAGCGCGGGGGCGCTGTTGGGGAGCTCGGCGGGGTAAAGCTGATCCATGCTTCCCTCGGGCAGGTAGCGGCGGGGGAAGGCGATCCATTCGTCGTGCAGTTCGAACAGGACGGCGGTGACCAGTCGCAGGAGCGCGTCGTCGTTGGGGAAGACCTGGACGACGTCGACGCGGCGCTTGACCTCGCGGTTGACCCGCTCCAGTGGATTGGTGGACTGAATTTTCTTCCAGTGGCGTTCGGGGAAGACCGCGAACGCGGTCAGGTCCTCCTTCGCTTCCAGGAGCATCTCCTTGACCTTGGGGAACTGGCCGCCGAGCATGTCGGCGACAGTGTCGAGCTGGGCACGGACCGTCTCGCCGGTGGGCTGGGCGAAGATCGTGCGGATCGTCGCGGCGACCATCTCGGCCGACTCCTTGCTGATCACGCCGAAGACATTGCGCAGGAAGTGAACACGACAACGCTGGTAGGCGGCCCCGAGCATGACCTTCCTGATGGCCTTGACCAGTCCTGAATGATGGTCGCCGATCACGAGCCGGACCCCACTCAGGCCGCGTTCGCGCAGGGAACGCAGGAACTGGGTCCAGAACGCCTCGGTCTCGCTGTCGCCGACCATCACCCCCGGCACCTCGCGGCCGCCGTCCTCGGTGATCCCGGTGGCGATGACCACGGCGCGGGACACGATCTGGTGCTCGACCCTTGCCTTGCAGTAGGTCGCGTCCAGGTACATGTACGGGAAGCGCACGTGGTCCAGGGGCCGGTTGCGGAACGCGATCAGCTGGACGTCCAGGTCGCCGCAGATCCGGGAGACCTCGCTCTTTGAGATCCCGGTGTCCGCGCCGAGGGCCTTGACGAGGTCGTCGACCGAGCGGGTGGACACGCCGTGCACGCACGCCTCCATGATGACCGCGTACAGGGCCTGGTCGATCCGGCGCCGCCGCTCCAGCAGGCTCGGGAAGAAGCTGCCAGACCGCAGCTTGGGGATGGCCAGGTCCAGGTCGCGGCCTGGCTGGTCAGCGTCCGCTCCCGGTGGCCACTGCGGTAGGCGGTGCGGGTGTCGGTGTGCTCGTTCCACTCCGCGCCGATCTTCGCACTCGCCTCGGCCTCGATCAGCTCCTGCAGCATCCGCTCGGCCACCGAGCGGACCAGTTCGAGGCCGTCCGCCGAACGTAGTGACTGCAGCAGGCGGAGTAACTGATCGTTTCAGAATGAGTTCAGCCACGGGTCTTGCGCTTGATGATCTTGCTCGGCAAGGTGTCCGAGGTGCGTGCTGATCTTGTTCCTGACGATCTGTGGGAGAGGGTGGCCCCGCTGCTGCCGCCCGCTCCCGAGCGGCGCCGTCGCCACCCCGGGCGGCTGCGAGTGCCCGACCGAGTGGCGCTCGCGGGCGTCCTATACGTGCTGCGGACCGGTGTCGCGTGGCGTGATGTCCCTGCGGAGACCGTGGGCTGTTCCGGTGTGACGGCCTGGCGGCGGCTGCGGGACTGGACCGAGACCGGTGTATGGCCACGCCTGCACGCCGCGCTTCTGACTGAGCTTCGCCGCACCGCCCTGCTGGACCTGGACGACTGCTCCATGGACGGATCGCACGTACGGGCCCTCAAAGACATCTCAGGGAGCCAAGAAGTCAAGCTGCTTGCTCGGCCGGAGGTGACAGGAGCGGTGCGAAGGCATGCTGTTCATCGAAATGCTGCCGG
>NZ_JBIVBC010000043.1:0-8366 GCF_044745865.1 Streptomyces sp. NPDC086787
CTGCACGTCCGATAAGTCGCTCGGGTACGGCTCTCGCTTCATGTCCCGCATATCAACATGAACATGCCCAGCACGCGACCTGCGCAGCGATCAGTACCACGATCGAGTGATCACGAACTGAGAAAGATCGGACTTAACGTCCACTGAGATGCCGGGCGAATCGGACCAGACCATTTGAGACGGGGACCAGATCGACTGAGACGGGACAACCGGCTGAGCCTGCCGGACAGGCACGATGCGCCGTGGCGGTCGCGATAGATGGCACCGTTTGGGCATCGTTGTTAGCACTCGCTCGCGTTGGTCGGGCCCATCTGTCACCGGAACCCAGGTGGATGCCGGACAACGGCCCCGCGCATCCCGAGACCGTGCCGACGAGGCGCCACTGTCATCCATCCCGACCAGGTGTCATCTATCGTGACCAGTCACACGGAGCTATGACTGGTCGAGATAGTTGTCACCGATTCGGCGGCTGACCTGGGCTTCCGTAGCGCACTGTTCGCGCTTCTTGTCACCAGATGGTCGGGCTTGTTGTCACCTGCTCCGACTTTTCATCCCGGTCGTCACCCAGCGGGCGGCGACTCCACTGCACGAAGAGGTTCCACCGGGTGGTCAGAAGCTCCAACTGTAGATGCCACCGCCCGTGCTCACCGCGGACGCCGCGAGCCGGGCAACTCCCTGCAGCACCGCAAGTAGATCATCGTCGGTCATATCGTCTCCGTCGTCAGACCAGAGTCTCGCGGTCCAGCGACCTGCAAGCTCTTCCAGCTCGGTGGAGCTGGCGGTGGCCAACGCCCGGGTCAACCGTTGCGGCAGAGCAAACACCTCAACGCCATCGTTCAAGGCCGGAGTGACCCACTCCGGCCACGGCCGCCACCCATACAGCTGCTCAAGCGGCGGGGCGTCGGCTGAGCGCTCCTCGAAGTACATGTCCCATTCGGCGATGGCACTGTCCGGCTCAATGAAGCGGCAGTTCACAGACTCAAAGGCCACGCCAGGTTCCTGCGGGCGCGTCGCAGCGGCGGTTTCGTGGTCGGGAGCGAGGAAGAACACGATGTCGTGGGCCATCTCAGCATGATGGCAGCGCGCCGAACTAGCACGGCTGAGAGATATCGCGACCAGGTGACATCTATCTCGACCAGTCACAGTGGGGGTGGCCACGCCCCGAGCGGCCTCGCTGTCAGACCCCGGTGGCAGGATGGCGGCACAAGCGTCGCGTCCGCCCAGCAGGCGCGGCAACCCGAACAACACGGAGTACCGCACATGAACCGCAGTGAGCTGATCGAAGCCCTCGCCGGGCGCGCCGAGGTCACCCGCAAGGACGCCGATGCCGTCCTGGCCGCGCTCGCCGAGACAGTCGGCGACGTAGTCTCCAAGGGCGACGAGAAGGTCACCATCCCCGGCTTCCTGACCTTCGAGCGCACCCACCGTGCCGCTCGCACCGCCCGCAACCCGCAGACCGGCGACCCGATCGACATTCCGGCCGGCTACAGCGTGAAGGTCTCCGCAGGCTCCAAGCTCAAGGAAGCCGCCAAGGGCAAGTAGCCCGCCGTGCATGGGCAGCGGCTCATCACCGGGAGGCACTGTGACCCGGCCTCACAGCACAGCGGCATGCCGCGACCACGCGGAGCAGGATAGACGTGCCGCCCACAGGGTAGAACGGACGGCGGACGCCTTCCGGTGACGGACGGCTCCACCTCCATACCAACCGGGAAGCACCCGGCGACATCGAAGGACAAGCAGCATGGCCAGCGGCACCGTGAAGTGGTTCAACGCCGAGAAGGGCTTCGGCTTCATCTCTCAGGACGAGGGCGGACCGGACGTCTTCGCGCACTACTCCAACATCTCCGGCAACGGCTTCCGCGAACTCAACGAAGGCGAGCAGGTCACCTTCGACGTGACCCAGGGCCAGAAGGGCCCCCAGGCCGAGAACATCGTCCGCCGCGGCTGATGCAGGTGCGGCCGCTTCGTTGGCAGGAGGTCCTGCCGAGACTGCGGATTCCGCGGCGCCTTAGCAATGCGCCGATTGGCTGATCTTTAGGAATCGCGTGGCCCGCGGGAAGCATCGTTGGGCTGGAGCCCGGTCCGGCTGGGGCTGTCCAGTCGGCAGTCTCGATCCGCTCCGGGGCGATGCCCAGGATGAGCTTCTCCAGCGCGTCCTGGGCAGAGCCGAACGTAGCCAGCCAGGTCTCGACCAGGTAGATCGCGCTGTTCTCGTCGATGCCGAGGAAGAATCTGCCCTCATCGAGTTCGCCGAGGGGGAAAATGGCGCGCCCGATGGTGTGACTCCAGTCGGCGAAGCGGTCTTCCTCGCCGATCAGCTTGTCCGGGTCGAAGTTGAAGGGGGTCTTGGCGCAGGTGATCCCGGGGCCGCTGATCTGGACGTTTCAGGCCACCGAACTTCGCCAAGAAGGCTTCAGCGGCATCGTGCTTGCGGACCAGGCCGGTTCTCTCGAGCGTCTTGCGCCAGTGGTCGATCCCGACGTGCCGTCCCGGCCGCCAGCCTGCTGCGCGCAGTGTCTCCTCGATCACGCCGGTTCCCCGTAAATACGTCGCCGCCGCATCGACCCATGCCTTGTCCACCAGCACGTCTTCTGGCCAGCCTGGCCGCCAGTCCGCCTGCCAGTGGGCGAAGTCGTCACGCAGGAACTGCGGGTCCACTGGCTTGAGTGGCTGTTGTCGTACCGTTCAAGCGGCTTGCCGATTGAACGGGGGTCTCGATCGGGTGATCGAGGGCTCAGGGAACGTCCAAGACCACGCCGGCAAGCTCCGGCATTGCCCGGAGGAAGTCCGGAACACTCGCGAGATCGTCCAAGCTCAGTTCATATGCTGAGATCCTGCGCGCATAGTCGGCAGCCAGGTCATCGACCCGGTGCCGCAGATCGGCGCGCGACGCCACCGTGATCGAGTCGTAGTAGCCGAAATCCGAGCCGATCGTCAGGTCCGCGAACACCCCTTCTTCCTCAAGGACACCCCCCAGAGTCGGGGGAGTTGGGCTGCTCAACGCGCTCACCAGCCGCTGGAGACGATCTGGCCCGGGGGCGACTGCGAAGACCGTGATCTCCGATGAGGCGTCGAAGATCACCGCGTGCAGCGCGGATACCAGGTCGCGAGGCGTGGACAACCGGAACAAGCCCGCACGACCGGCGTTGTCCGGCTTCGCGCGAAGGGGCTTTGCCGTACGAGCAGGTACGAAGCCCTTGTCCCGTGTGGTGACGGTTGGCGCTTCGGCGTCGACCTCGTACTCCCAGCTCACGAGCATCGGCTCTTGCTCCAGGAAACGCTCGGCGTCGTCGCAGTAGTAGGTCGGGATCGCATAGCGGTCCAGGCCGGCCGTCAGCCGCCACACCAGGCCCACATAGACGGCGACTTCCTCCATGTTGTTGTTGTTCACCGCCCACTCCGTGTACGGCGTCCCCTCGTCCGGCCATTCCTGCCAAAGGCCAGGCCAGTGCCGAGTCACCGCCAGGTCATTGCCCGGGAGGTAGTGGAAGAGATGGACGCCGTCTGTCGTAGAAGTCTCAAAACGGATCGGATGCACCGCGCCAACTTAGCCCTGGGCAGCTCGGCGGTGCCCACAATTTCGAGGCCGGGTGGCCGGGGTCTCCCGTCGAGCGGGAGTCTCGATCGGGTGATCGCGGCCGGTGCCGGGCATGGAAGCAGGGCCTCGTGGTAGCTCGGAGGGTGTCTACGCCAGCGAGTGTTCCAGGAGGCCCTGGTGCTGCAGTTTTTCGCAGTTGCGGCTGCGGAGTCCCGCGCGCTCACTCACTCGTGTGATTGCCTGGCTCACCAGCTCGGAAACGCTGGTGACAACGGGTTACGTGAGCGCCGCTACCCCACCGACATGTCCGATGCGGAGTGGGCGGTGGTGAGGCCGCTGCTGCCGGTGCCGGGCCGGCTGCGCGGGCGGGTCGGACAGCCGGAGGCGTACTGCCACCGCACGATGTTGGACGCGGTCCGCTACATCGTCGACAACGGAACGAAGTGGCGGGCCATGCCAGCCGACTTCCCGCCGTGGGACCGGGTCCACGCGCCTTCTTCCGCCGCTGGCGCGACCACGGTCTGGTCAAGGAGTTCCACGACCGGCGGGCATCGCCTGCTGCCACTCGGGCCATGTCTCTCCGCGCGGCGCGATGATCTACGGTCTCCTACGGCACCGAAACGATCAGTTCAGCAACGGGGAAGTACGTACATGCGCAAGACAGCAACGCTCACCACCACCCTGCTCGCAGCGGCCGTGCTGCTGACCGGGTGCGGCAGCGAGAAGAAGGACACCGGCCCGGCCAATGCGGGCGAGGCTTCGCCGAGCGTCTCGGCGAGCGGCGGCGCGAAGGGCTCGTCGTCGAGGAAGAAGAGTGTTGCCCATCAGGTGGTCTTCGAGGTCGGGGGCACGGGCACGGGCAAGGTCATGTGGATCGGGAACACCAACCACTTCGAGCAGGTGACGTTGCCCTGGACGAAGACGGAGTCCGTCCAACTGGAGGGGGCCGAGCTGAAGGTCGGCGTCACGGTGTCGGTGGTACCTGCCTCGGTCGAGGGCCCGGACAGGATGCTCAAGCCCGCCCCGTGCACGATCAAGGTCGACGGCAAGCAGGTCGCTGACAACCAGGGCGGCAAGTCGGCCGAGCCCTGTAAGTACGAGCTCAAGGACTGACAGCCGGCGCCCTGTCCGTAGCGCTCGCCCCAGTCGGCCGTGACGAGCCCGACAAGCTCCTGTGGTGCCTGACGTGCGATTTCCTCCAGGGCGGCCCGCATGGCCTCGGTGACCATCTCAAGGCGCGTCAGGTCCCGGACGGCACTCAGGATGTGGGTGGAGTCGGTCCGCTGCCGTCCTCGTTCTCTGACCAGTCCGGCGGCTTTGATCCGTTCCAGTACGAGGTCAAGCAGCTTGTCCGCCCTGCCTTCCTGGGCCAGGCGCTCGCGGAAGTCCGTCAGGACGCTGTGGTGGAAGCCGGGGTCGTCCAGTTCCAGGCCCAAGGCGTATTTGAAGTCGATCCGGCAGCGGACGGCCTCGGCGGCCTGGCGGTCGGAGAGTTCCAGGAGAGATCGGAGGACTGACACGGTCGCCAGCTGCGCCGGGGAGAGCCCTGGCTTGCCGTCCCGCGGGTACCACTCGACGAAGTCCTCGTCCCGCCAAAGGCCGTCGAGATGGTCACGGATGGCCATGGCGGTGGTGCCGTGGGGATTGCTGGCGCGGGCGACCTTCACGGTCAGTTCCGGAACCTCCGAGCCGGAACGGGGCTGAATGCACAACTCGGTCTCCTCCGGTGGGACGGAGCTTCACCGTCGCAGCAGCACCCACAACGCAGAGCACAGCTCGCCCGAACTGACACCGCAAGGGCTACACCTCGGTGCGGGTTGACGAAAGCATCACCCGCCACTTCAACACCACGGGGCGCAGTTCTGGCGTTACGCGAAACCGTTACAGGGGGCGTGATCCTGGACTCCGCAAAGGCCCCGATATCCAGTTGAGCAGCGGCAACAGCTCTGCTCGGGAAGACAAGATCCGCCTACCAGCCATGCCCCCTGAGCTCCCAATCTCCAAGATCCCCGACAGCGTCACCTAGTCAGCAATTCGAGGAGAGCGTCAACGTGAACCGTTCCGGTTCTGGTGGAGACTCCACCGAACCCGGAACGGTTCACCACATCGCTGGCATCTTCATCTGATCAGCCAGATGATCCGAGGAAGCGGCCTAGTGGATCACTCCGATGCTCTGGAGGATCTGAACGACTGACGCCCCAACGCCGGTGGCAGTGGCCACATTCGACAGCGTAAATCTGTGAGGGCGGGCGACCTGATTGGGCGCGGCGATGGAGTCGATCGCGGCGGCGATGTGGGGAAGGAAGGGGACAGACACGAGCGCGGCACGTAGGGTCGCCTCCTCCCGTTGCCGAGTGGCAAGGCGAAGTGCGGCATCCTGACGAGCCTGCTCGTTCCCAGGGACGGAGGCAATAGGTGGACGGACTGCGGCTCTTTTGATCTCCTGGAGCGACCGCGTGATTGCCGTCAGGTTCGCGCGGCCGCTCCGCTCGACGGCCTCAACAAAACGCGAGCGTTCTACGACATGCGCGGCCAGGAGACGGTCGATCTCCGCACGCGAAGGATCCTGCTCAATTAGGCGGAGACTGTCTGCAAGACGGCGCACAACACCGGCAGGAGCGGAGCCGGGCACGAACGATGCGTCCAGCCACTTTTCACGTAGATACGCCGCGCAGCGCTCATAGTTCACTACAGCGCGCAGGACGCGAACATCGCCAACGGCCCGCGTGAGCTCGCGGGCCGATTCCGTCGTGCTCCAGCGATCGGCTAGTTCGAGAACGCCTCTCCGGTCGGGATGGTCGCGCTGGCTGAGCACCACCAAAAGGCGCTCCGGCGTGGCAGGGACCAAACTCGGCGGCCACCAGCGCGGTTGACTCCCCTGGCCTTCAACTCTGCGTAGGGCACTTCGCGCGCTCTGAACCTGGGTCCTGAGCTCGCGAAGCCGCTCGGCGGTGGAGACGAAGTCACGACCACCCTGCGTAGCCATGAAGCCAGCCACGGAGTCTCGGAGCGTGGCCCAGGCCTGGTCGGCGTCGGAGAGGTCGACCACGATGCACTCTGGTGCCTGCGGGTCCATGACAGCGTCGAACGCCACAAGGCAAGGCAGGAATGACCGCCTGAGGCCTATGGCATCTGCGAACTTCAGACTCCACCGTGGTGACGCGAAGCAATCAGCATCGAAATCATGGTCGGGAACCTGCGCGTCGGTGTGGAACGGGTAGGAGCCATAGGCGATGCGTTGATCCTCGATACGGCGTCGCGGCTCTGTCGCAACATCCGGTGCCAGACGTCTCCCACGAACACGGCCGGGCACATTGATGGCGTCGAACAGGACGATGACCGCAATCGCTTCGCCGGTCTCGTCGTGGACTGCCTGGGCGTAGCGGCGAAGGAAAGCTACCGCCTGCTCATCGACGTGACGGGCCAGGTAGAACAGATATGCGCAGTAAGGCCACTTGAGGTTCAACTGCTTTTGCATGTCGGAGATCAAGCCGCGGAGCGCGTCTGCATCAGGTACGACGATGCCGTACATACCGACTCCCGTCGACAGCGGTCACCTCTGGGAGGCCCGAGCCTAACGGCGACGTCGTTCCTCCCGCAGGACTTCAGTCCGCCTCCACGGAGCCTCGGGTGGTGAAAGTTGATGCGGTCGGCCAACTCGGAGCTCGGGAGGGAGTCGAAGTCGGGGCAGATCAGGACGTCCAAGACGTCGGCCACGGCTTCGTCGTCACAGAAGAAGACGGATCGACGATCAGATGATCCGATGGAAACGGCCTTACTGATCGTTTCAGAATGCCGCCCTGCGGAGACGCTGGCGGCCCATGGAACAATCCCCTTCAACCACGGGCTCAGGGGGATGACGCCGTATGGAACGGGTTGGGGATGCACGAGGGCTCGTGCTTGGTTACGTCGACGCTCTCAACGCAGTTGACGCGGCCATGAGGGCGGCGATCCCTTCGCTTGAGCGACTCGCAGATGTCCTCGGCCTGGTCCGTTCGCACCGGATCATCAACCGGAGTGGGCGGGTCGGCACCTACTCCTACTCGGTTCATGGGCCCGGGTGCCGCTTCGTCAGTGGCGACGGCATCGAGGTCGATGTCGACTTCGCACCCGACGGGAGCGAGATCTTCGACCTCTGGCGACTGCGCTGGTACGGGCTGAGCCTGCCTGAGCCTCGTGACGTCACGGATCAGGACCTGCGGACCGCCGTGCGGTCCCTTCAACCGCTTCTGACCGAGGTGCGACCGGGGTGGTTCAGTGTCGCTAGCTGATCGCTTCAGGATGAGGTGCGCAGGCGGCGCAGGCATATGAGGCTGCAGGCAAGTTCGAGCAGGCCCTGGTGGAGATCGGCGCGTCGTTCGTAGCGGGTGCGGAGCCGTTTGAACTGGTGCAGCCAGGCGAAGGCACGCTCGACGACCCAGCGCACCTTGCCCAGTCCGGAGCCATGAGCGACGCCGCGTCGGGCGATCATCGGCTTGATGCCGCGTTTCCACAGCAGGCGGCGGTACTTGTCGAAGTCGTAGCCCCGGTCGGCGTACAGGCGCCGGGGCTTGCGGCGGGGACGCCCCCGCAGACTCCGAATCGACGGAACGGCGTCGAGCAGGGGCAGGAGCTGGGTGACGTCGTGCCGGTTGCCACCGGTGAGCGTGACGGCGAGCGGGGTTCCGTGACGGTCGACGATCAGGTGGTGCTTCGAGCCAGAGCGGGCCCGATCGACGGGCGAGGGTCCGACGTGGTCCCCCCTAATCCAGTGCGTAAGCAGGTGGCCCGGGACCATGCAACGACCCGGGACGACTGCTCGCGCAGGACAGCGAATGCCTGGGTCCCC
>NZ_JBIVBC010000044.1:0-6048 GCF_044745865.1 Streptomyces sp. NPDC086787
GGTGTCTCCGGGCGTGCCAGCCGGTCCAGCAGGTCCGGTGTCGCCAGTTGCTCCCGCCGGACCGGTGACGCCGGCAGGCCCGGTGCTTCCAGCCGGTCCGGTCGCGCCGGTCGGTCCGGTGTCTCCGGGCGTGCCAGCCGGTCCAGCAGGTCCGGTGTCGCCAGTTGCTCCCGCCGGACCAGCCGGGCCGGTGGGACCCGTCGGCCCGGTGGCCCCGGTGGGCACCACGAAGGTGATGGTGATCTGGGGCACGCCTGTCGCGTCGGGAGCGACGGTCATGGCCGTGGCGGTGGGCCGCGCGTAAGACGAGCCAGCGCCACCGCCTCCCGAGTCGGACACCTCGGTGGCGCCGCCACCCCCACCGCCATAGAAGCCCCCGCCGCCACCGCCACCGCCCCCCGCGAGGTCCAGCTGATCAGGCGGGTTCGAACCACCGGCACCTCCCGCGCCAACTGTGCCGTTCTGGCCGCCGAATGCCCCGCCGCCGCCGCCTCCTCCGGAGAATCCGCCCCCGGCGCCCCCGCCGGCGGAAACGAACAGCGCCTCTCCGCCTCCTCCTCCGCCGCCGCCAGCAGTGCTGGCATCCGCGGAACCGCCAGTGCCACCCTCGGAGGTACCCCCCTGACCGCCCGGGGAGTTGAATCCCCCTCCCGGAGCACCGTCGTTACTGCCAGATGGCTGTCCGACGCCGCCGGATCCCGCGGCGGTTCCCCCGCCCACGGTTTCGTCGCCGCCGCCCCCTCCGCCCCCGCCGGCGGCGACGACCAGCCGTGGATCGTTGTAGCCGCCCGTAAGGGTGCAGGTGCCGGACGTGCCGGAACACTCCTGGACGGCGCTGGCCCCGCCGCCTCCACCGCCCGGTTGGCCCGCAACGGGTTGTGTCGCGTTACCCCCAGCACCGCCACCGTTGAAGCCTCCGGACCCGCCGGTGCTGTCGGAGCCGGGGTTGCCTCCGACGCCGCCGACACGTACGTAAAGAAGGGTGTTGGAGTTGACTGGGACGGTCGCCGTGACCGTGGCCCCGAATCCGGCTGGAGTGGATCCTTCTGGATAGGCACCACCAGGGCCGCCGGTGGCGGTGATGCTGATGGTGGAGACACCATAGGGGACGAGGAATGTGTCCTCTGCCCCGGTGAACGGATAGACACAGGTCACCGTGGTGGTCCCGGTACAGGTCGCGGCAGAGTGGGCGCTGTCGGCGGGCAACAAAGTCAAGGCGCTGGTGGAGAGCGCCACAGCGACTGCCGAAGCAAGATGCCGCCTTCTGGAATATGGGTTGCCGGGTGCCGGGAGCCGGTCGTCGTGCATGGGCGTCCTTAAGAATGATGAGGCGGTCCGGGAGGACCGGGTGCAGTAGATGGTGTGACGGTGGTACGCCGAAGGAAGAGGCCGCCTGGGTCAGCCTGGTCACGGTTGCCGAGGACCGGCCGGCCGTGCAGGCAGAGCAGGAGCGGCACCTAGGTGATCTTCGGGGTGGCCACGGTGCGAGGCCGGGCGGCGGCGGCCGGTGCGCACGACCAGGCGCCGCCCGGCCTCGTCCCTCACCGGCCAACTCGGCTATGCACTGGTAGACCTCGGCCTCAAGTGCGGCGGCGAGCGTCCGCCTCACGTCCTCGCGGACAATGTCGTCGATCAAAGAGCCGGACTCGCTAGTGCCGTTCTAGTCGACTGCGTTGAGCATGGGGGCGAACTTCCCGACTCTCGCTGTTACGCGTGTCTTGCCTATCGATTGTGGAATAATTCGCCATCACATCCGTCACGATGATTCCTCTTCCCGCACGACTCAGCCATGAGTGCCATCAGATAATACGGATTACAGCTCGGCGAGAGAGGTGGAACCTGATGGCGCGGAGAACCTGGCATCTGATGGAGTATCCAATTACCTCGTTCGGGTGGCACCCGTACACAGCCAATGCCATGTGCCGCCCTGGCCTTGCGACCTGCGAGGTCGGGCCTTCCTGAGGCACCCCCCGCAGATGGGGCTGCAGGCCAGGGAGACGAAGGCGTTGCGTAATTCGGTGCGGCGTTCCAACGGAGGCGAGGCGCTTGAACTGGTGCCGCAGGACGAAGGTCTGCTCCACGACGTAGCGGCGTTTGCCGGGCTCTCGATGTTCGGAGCATCACTGCGGGAGATGACCGGCAAGATTCAACGCCTTCACGGGTATCGGCGGTTGTCGTCCGAGTTGTAGCCTTTGCTGCCGAGCGAAGCCCGAAGACGCCTGCGCGGACGGCCGGAGCCTCCGGCGACAGGCGGGACGCCGTCGACCGGGACGAGAGTCTGGGTGACATCGTTGACTTGGTCGCGGTGGTGATGACGTTGAGCGGAGTGTCGCGTCTGTCGCAGATAAGGTGATGTTTGCTACCCGACTTGCGCCGGTCGACCGGCGACGGACCGGTGTCGGCTCCCCCCTTCGTGCGGACGCGACAACCGTCCACACATGCCCGTTGACCGGTCCAGCCCGCTGGCCACGTTCAGCTCGGCGAGCAAGATCTGATGCAACCGCCTCGAACGGCAGAAGCTTCGAGCAGATGAGCAATCAGTCGCGGCATGAGCCGTTCCTTCATGCTTCGCAGAAGACTTTGGACGTCCGTTCGGGTGCAATCAGTGCGTGTCGAATTGGAAGCATGAATTTCCCACCCTATCCTTCATGCAGGCGATTTTACTGCCTTCTCTTAACTGATTCACTGGCGGACGATAACGCTCGTTTGACTGGAACCGTTTGGTCGAGGTGCAGCCATCGTGGGGTAGATGGCATCCGCTTTCAAAGTCATCCATCATGCACCCTACTCCCTTCCCCCTGCAGCAAAAGAGAACTAAAGCAAAGCGGTGGCCTCCGCACTGGAATGGAGCAAAAATCTCATGAACCAACCCACCAGAGTGATGTCACTCAGCACGTGCTCGATGGCACTGACTGCCGTGATGCTGTCAGCAGCGCCTGCGCTTGCTGCAGACAGGGCCATCGTCCCGGGCAGTGCCGGGAAGGCATTCCTCGAGCTTCAAAGCGATCAAGAATCAAGCTTCATCACCCCTCCTGGCCCACCGGCTCCGGGAAGCACGATCGGCGGTACGAGCGAGATCGCGAAATTCGTTCGGACCGGGACCAAACCCTACGGCTGGGAAGCTTTCCAGTGCCGCTTCCTGAATGTAATTCAGGACCAGGCTGCTACACAGTGTTCCCATACATTCGTCACCCCAGACGGTCACATCACCACGCAGGGAGCCAAGAGAGGTCCCCTGGGGCCGCCAGCCAGGTTTACGGAATCCGTAACTGGCGGTACCGGAACCTACCGTGACGCCGCAGGCTGCGCCCTGTTCACCCTCGTTCCTGGGAGCGCTCCGAACTCTCCGGTGTACCGCATCCGTTTCTCCCGCAACTACTGCCCTGAGAACTGAGTGGACGTTAAGTCCGATCTTTCTCAGTTCGTGATCACTCGATCGTGGTACTGAGCCTTTTCCAACCTGATTGGATGGGTGGGTAGTTGGACTGGAGGCGGTGTCCGAACGTGAGGAAGCTCCTGGTAGGCGGGTTCACGACCAAGATCGCCTGTCTGCCAGGAGCTTCCGCGTGCTTGTCTACCCGTCCGGCATCGATGTGTCCACCTCGACCCTGCGCTTCCTGTCCGCTCATCTGCGGGCCCGCCGCCAGGAACGCGGAACACGTTGGCGCCGGGTGAGCGTGGGCCGCCAGGCTCTGCTCGTTCTCGCGCACCTGCGCTGCGGCCATACCTACGCCCAGCTCGCAGCCGGGTTCGGCGTCGGCACCACGACCGCCTACCGGTACTTCGCCGAGGCCATCGATGTCCTGGCCGCCCTCGCGCCGGCCCTCGCCGAAGCGATGAAGACTGCCTCCACCAAGGCATTCGTGATCCTGGACGGCACGTTGCTGCCGATCGACAGGATCGCCGCCGACCGGCCCTTCTACTCCGGGAAACACAAGAAGCACGGCATGAACGTGCAGGTGATCACCGATCCGGCGGGGCGGCTGCTGTGGGCATCGCCCGCGTTGCCCGGAGCCGTCCACGACATCAGGGCCGCGCGAGCCCACGGCATCATCGACGCTCTGGAGGAAGCCGGCGTGGAGTGCTGGGCCGACAAGACACCCCATGCAGCTATCGGGTCAAGCAGCTGTGGCGAGTGGTGCTGTTCTCGGTGGGGCGAATGCGATCACTTCGTCGAACCTCTGCCGGGTGGTCAGGCAGTGATGGAGCTGGCCGAGCATGCGGTTGAAGAGATTTCGGAGGGCCGCGTAGTAGCGATCGCCGGTCTCCCTTCGGCGGTTGTAGTGGTCATGGGCGCCGGTTGAGGCAGTGAGTGCGGCGAAAGCCCAGTGCCGGCCGGTTGCGGCCAGGCGGCTGTTCTTGATCCGGCGGTGGCTGACGCGGCGGCTTTTGCCGGACTCGCGCGTCACGGGGGCGCTTCCGGCGTATGCCTTCAGATCGCGGGCTGTGTCGAACCGGGTGCGATCGTCGCCGATTTCGGCGAGGAGCCGGGCGCCGGTCAGCGCGGCGAGGCCAGGGAAGCTTGTGATGATCTCCGCGTCGGGATGCTGGAGGAAGAGTTCCTCGGTGGCGCTTGCCAGCTCGTCGCAGGCCTTGCAGGCGGCTTCGAGCTGGGCGAGCAAGGCAAGTGTTTGGTGTCCCATCGCCGTTTCCACCAGAGCCGGCTGACGAAGCCAGGTCCGGCGGAACACTTCGAGCAGGCGGTCGGTCTCGGCCTCGATCCGGCGTTGGCGGCCGGCCTGTTTGACCGCGGTTTTGAGCTTGCTGCGGGTGAGCTTGGCGGCTTTGGCCTGTGTGGGCGCGATCGCCAGGATCGCTCGAGCTTCTCGGGTCAGTAGCTTCTCGCGCTTGTCGGCAAATGCTTCAAGGACTGCCGGGTAGTACTCGCGCAGGTGCGAGCGCAGACGGTTGTGGGCTCGGGTGCGGTCCCAGACCGCGTCCTGCTGGGCTCTGGCGAGGACAGCGATCGCCCTGACCAGCTCAGTGTCGCCCGGCAGGGGCCGGTGAAGCTCCGCGTCGGTCCGTAGGATGTTCGCTAGGACGACGGCGTCCTGGTGGTCGGACTTCTTGCGGGAGACGGCGTGCCGGTCCCGGTAGCGTGCCGCAGCCATGGGGTTGATCGCGAACACTTGGCGCCCGGATGCCCGCAGGCAGGCCACCATGAGTCCGCGCGAGGTCTCGATCGCGATCGGGATCGGATCGTCGGGAGTGTCGCCGTGTTCGGCCAGGAGGCGGAGCAGGTCCTGGAAGCCCGACGCGTCGTCGCTGACCCTGAGCTTGCCAAGCAGGCGAGCGTCGCAGTCAACCACCGCCACGTCGTGATGGTCTTCGGCCCAGTCGATTCCGCAGGTCACCTGCATGCGCGCCTCTTTTCGATACGTCGCTGTCCGCCGGCGTCGAGCCGCGGCAGGACCACTCGGCGACCTAATAGAAGCGCTCGCCGGCGCACCACCCCATCAGCCGTCCGTGGCCCCAGCTGTTCTCAGGGTCCTCGCTCTCGTGAAGAGCTCCACGACTCCGGCTGATCAAGAGGTGGCCCTGGGAACGGCTCGAACCACGGCACGCTACGGCGGTCGAGTCCCGAGCGGCAGGGGTCGCGCACGTGTCGCTCTTGTCGAAGCACTCAAGGCGCGGCATACAGCAAGACATCTCGCCCGACCCCTGCCTAGAGCTGATCCAACTTCCAGCCCTCAACGCCTATTAGGCATACCGGGGCGCCAGCGGCACCATACGGCTGCCCTACTGGGGTCGCTGGAAGACGCTCTCCGCAGGTCAGCAGGCCGTCAACCGCTCGCACGCGAAAATCCGCGCACTCGTCGAACAAGCCATGGCCACCCTCAAGACCTGGCGGCTCCTGCGCAAACTGCGATGCTCCACAACCCGCATCACCAACCTCGTTCAGGCCGTCCTCACCCTGCACCTGACCTGCTCAAACTGAGGTTGGAAAAGGCTCACTGATCGCTGCGCAGGTCGCGTGCTGGGCATGTTCATGTTGATATGCGGGACATGAAGCGAGAGCCGTACCCGAGCGACTTATCGGACGTGCAG
>NZ_JBIVBC010000045.1:1898-3752 GCF_044745865.1 Streptomyces sp. NPDC086787
CTGTGTCGGGCACGCTGTTGGGTGTCTGAGGGTGCGAGCGTTGCTCGTCCTTCGGGATGCCGGCCCCAGTGAACTCGTGCTTCGGTGCGGGGTGATGGGTGGCTGGTCGTTGTTTGAGAACTGCACAGTGGACGCGAGCATCTGTGGCCAAGTTTTTAAGGGCGCACGGTGGATGCCTTGGCACCAGGAACCGATGAAGGACGTGGGAGGCCACGATAGTCCCCGGGGAGTCGTCAACCAGGCTTTGATCCGGGGGTTTCCGAATGGGGAAACCCGGCAGTCGTCATGGGCTGTCACCCGCTGCTGAACACATAGGCAGTGTGGAGGGAACGAGGGGAAGTGAAACATCTCAGTACCCTCAGGAAGAGAAAACAACCGTGATTCCGGGAGTAGTGGCGAGCGAAACCGGATGAGGCCAAACCTACGACGTGTGAGACCCGGCAGGGGTTGCGTCGTGGGGGTTGTGGGATCTCTCTTCTGCGGTCTGCCGGCCGTGGGACGAGTCAGAAACCGTTGACATAGACGAAGGACATGCGAAAGGTCCGGCGTAGAGGGTAAGACCCCCGTAGTCGAAATGTCAGCGGCTCGTTTGAGAGACACCCAAGTAGCACGGGGCCCGAGAAATCCCGTGTGAATCTGGCGGGACCACCCGCTAAGCCTAAATATTCCCTGGTGACCGATAGCGGATAGTACCGTGAGGGAATGGTGAAAAGTACCGCGGGAGCGGAGTGAAATAGTACCTGAAACCGTGTGCCTACAAGCCGTGGGAGCGTCGGATACAGCTTGCTGTATCTCGTGACTGCGTGCCTTTTGAAGAATGAGCCTGCGAGTTTGCGGTGTGTTGCGAGGTTAACCCGTGTGGGGAAGCCGTAGCGAAAGCGAGTCCGAATAGGGCGTTTCAGTAGCACGCTCAAGACCCGAAGCGGAGTGATCTAGCCATGGGCAGGTTGAAGCGGAGGTAAGACTTCGTGGAGGACCGAACCCACCAGGGTTGAAAACCTGGGGGATGACCTGTGGTTAGGGGTGAAAGGCCAATCAAACTCCGTGATAGCTGGTTCTCCCCGAAATGCATTTAGGTGCAGCGTCGTGTGTTTCTTGCCGGAGGTAGAGCACTGGATAGGCGATGGGCCCTACCGGGTTACTGACCTTAGCCAAACTCCGAATGCCGGTAAGTGAGAGCACGGCAGTGAGACTGTGGGGGATAAGCTCCATGGTCGAGAGGGAAACAGCCCAGAGCATCGACTAAGGCCCCTAAGCGTACGCTAAGTGGGAAAGGATGTGGAGTCGCACAGACAACCAGGAGGTTGGCTTAGAAGCAGCCACCCTTGAAAGAGTGCGTAATAGCTCACTGGTCTAGTGATTCCGCGCCGACAATGTAGCGGGGCTCAAGCGTACCGCCGAAGTCGTGTCATTGCAGCATATAGCCCCAACGGGTGCTGTGATGGGTAGGGGAGCGTCGTCTGCCGGGTGAAGCAGCACCGGAAGGTAGTTGTGGACGGTTGACGAGTGAGAATGCAGGCATGAGTAGCGATACAAACGTGAGAAACGTTTGCGCCGATTGACTAAGGGTTCCTGGGTCAAGCTGATCTGCCCAGGGTAAGTCGGGACCTAAGGCGAGGCCGACAGGCGTAGTCGATGGATAACCGGTTGATATTCCGGTACCCGCTGTGAAGCGTCAAACATCGAGCATCGTGATGCTAAGGCCGTGAAGCCGCCCCGGAGCCTTCGGGCAAAGGGGAGTGGTGGAGCCGCCGGCCCAAGCGGTTAGTAGGTGAGTGATGGGGTGACGCAGGAAGGTAGTCCAGCCCGGGCGGTGGTTGTCCCGGGGTAAGGGTGTAGCCCGAGTGGTAGGCT
>NZ_JBIVBC010000045.1:3849-5273 GCF_044745865.1 Streptomyces sp. NPDC086787
ACTCATGCAGGGTGAGACCTGATGCCGAGCCGATTGTGGTGAAGTGGATGATCCTATGCTGTCGAGAAAAGCCTCTAGCGAGTTTCATGGCGGCCCGTACCCTAAACCGACTCAGGTGGTCAGGTAGAGAATACCGAGGCGTTCGGGTGAACTATGGTTAAGGAACTCGGCAAAATGCCCCCGTAACTTCGGGAGAAGGGGGGCCACGTCTGGTGATCGGATTTTCTCCGTGAGCTGGGGGTGGCCGCAGAGACCAGCGAGAAGCGACTGTTTACTAAAAACACAGGTCCGTGCGAAGCCGTAAGGCGATGTATACGGACTGACGCCTGCCCGGTGCTGGAACGTTAAGGGGACCGGTTAGCCAGGATTCGTTCTGGCGAAGCTGAGAACTTAAGCGCCAGTAAACGGCGGTGGTAACTATAACCATCCTAAGGTAGCGAAATTCCTTGTCGGGTAAGTTCCGACCTGCACGAATGGCGTAACGACTTCTCGACTGTCTCAACCATAGGCCCGGTGAAATTGCACTACGAGTAAAGATGCTCGTTTCGCGCAGCAGGACGGAAAGACCCCGGGACCTTTACTACAGTTTGATATTGGTGTTCGGTTCGGCTTGTGTAGGATAGCTGGGAGACTTTGAAACGCGGACGCCAGTTCGCGGTGAGTCGTCGTTGAAATACCAGTCTGGTCGTGCTGGATGTCTAACCTGGGTCCGTGATCCGGATCAGGGACAGTGTCTGATGGGTAGTTTAACTGGGGCGGTTGCCTCCTAAAGAGTAACGGAGGCGCCCAAAGGTTCCCTCAGCCTGGTTGGCAATCAGGTGTTGAGTGTAAGTGCACAAGGGAGCTTGACTGTGAGACCGACGGGTCGAGCAGGGACGAAAGTCGGGACTAGTGATCCGGCGGTGGCTTGTGGAAGCGCCGTCGCTCAACGGATAAAAGGTACCCCGGGGATAACAGGCTGATCTTCCCCAAGAGTCCATATCGACGGGATGGTTTGGCACCTCGATGTCGGCTCGTCGCATCCTGGGGCTGGAGTCGGTCCCAAGGGTTGGGCTGTTCGCCCATTAAAGCGGTACGCGAGCTGGGTTTAGAACGTCGTGAGACAGTTCGGTCCCTATCCGCTGTGCGCGTAGGAATATTGAGAAGGGCTGTCCCTAGTACGAGAGGACCGGGACGGACGAACCTCTGGTGTGCCAGTTGTCCTGCCAAGGGCATGGCTGGTTGGCTACGTTCGGAAAGGATAACCGCTGAAAGCATCTAAGCGGGAAGCCTGCTTCGAGATGAGTATTCCCACCTCCTTGAGAGGGTAAGGCTCCCAGTAGACGACTGGGTTGATAGGCCGGATATGGAAGCCAGGTAACTGGTGGAGTTGACCGGTACTAATAGGCCGAGGGCTTGTCCTCAGTTGCTCGCGTCCACTGTGT
>NZ_JBIVBC010000046.1:0-4720 GCF_044745865.1 Streptomyces sp. NPDC086787
GGGACAGACCCCGACGCGGGCTCCCTGGCTATGTTCTCACTGGTCACAGGTGCACTCTTTCAAGATCGGAGTTACACCGTTCTTCTTACAGTCCCCAGCTCCGCGTCATCGCACACACCATCCAAAACGCCGCAGAACACCCCACCGGAGGCAACACGGCCCACGGCTCTTCGCCTTGTGGCTCAAGTTGAGGAAGGCATAGCCCCGAAAGGGGAGAATCCCGATGACGTCGAACGCGACGCTGGCTTAGCGTTCCGCCCATGACCTCCCTGGGCGCCGACCCCGACGACAAGGCCAGCGTGACCATCCGCTGCCAGGACAACACCTTCGTCGGCGTGACTTTCTGCGATCGGTTCAGCTTCGACGCGGACTCCGTGCACTATGCCGTCGAGCTGCGGGCCCCCGGCTTGACGGCTCGCGTCAACGAGGTCGTCGCCTGGATCTGGGACAGCGATCTCGCCGCGTTCCTGGAAGAACTGGCCGCGGACTACCGGGGATGGGACGGCGAACGGAGCTGGCAGACCAACGACCGAGACCTAACGGTGTCGGCCGTCTTCCGTTCCGGTGGCCACGTCGGACTGACCTGGACCTTGCGACCCTGGCCGAGGGCCGCTGGCGGCTGGAGCGCCTCGGCAACCACGTGGCTTGAGGCTGGCGAGCAGATGACTGCCCTGGCCGCCGACGTCCAGCGCTTCCTCGCCGAGGAGCACCAGTGACATCGGGCATGCGCATCACTTGGGTGCTGGCTACACACGGATGGGCCGACTGCACCCTTGAGGATCACTACGCGAAGGCCGAGCTCACCGCTTCGTACATCACAAGTGCGCCCGAGGAGTTCCTGACCGCGGTGGCCCGGCTCGTCGCGGGGGAGACGGAGACCCGTGTCCAGTTCGAGGCCGAACCGACCGCCTACCGGTGGATCTTCTATCGCGAAGGCGACGACGTCTGGATCCGCGTGCTGGAACTGCGCGACGGCAGCGATCACGACAACAGGGGAACCGAGATCTGGTCGAGTCAGCTGGGCATCAACCAACTCGCCCGCGCTGTGATCCGCTGCTTCGACGAGGTCGCACAGGCCCATGGCGAGAGCGGCTACCGGGGCAAGTGGGGCGAGCACTTCCCCCGAACCGAACTCGAAGCCCTCAGACGCCTCTGGCGCACTCACCAGCACCCCCAAAAGACGTAGCCGGGACAACAGACTGCTCAGGTTGAGTGAGACAAGTCAGCAGGACAACTGTCACCGCTCAGCTCGGCGGACTCCCGTACAGGCGAGGACTGCGTCGGCATCGTCGGAGAGGAAGAGTATGAAGGCCCACGTCCGGTCCGGTGAGAAGATGCAGCCGATCCTGACCTGAGCGGCTTCGAGCCGGGTGAGGATGTCGACGGTGGACGGCAGGGCGAGAGTCTCAGCACCTCGCTTCCTTGCCCGTCGGAGACGAGCCGCGTAGATGCTGGCAAGCTGCTGACTGGGAACGCGGCCGTCCCATACGACGAAGTCGCCTCCGGCGAAAAGCGCCTCCCTGGCGGCTTCGCAGGCCGTGGTCTGGTCGCCCAGCATCCCGGCGAGTTCCGCCCGGTCCATCTGTCCTCTTTCCGCCTACTGTCCCGCAGTCCGCTCAGTCGTCGAAGTGGAGGCCCGGCCGGGTCCAGAGTGTGAGGTCGCTGCTTGTGGCGACCGCCAGGGTCAGGCCGGAGGGAGAGAACCCGGCCGCGCGGAGTTCTGAGTACTCGGAGTGGAAGACGTGCCACCACGTCCCTCCCGCCGGTCCTTTGTGGAACCCGCCGTTGGCGGAGAGGATGACGCGATCGTGGGGCCACTCGGGGCTGACGACGTCCAGGGTCCAACCGTCCGGCGTGGTGCTGTGCAGGCCGCCGCCGAAGAGTCCGGCTATGCGTACCGGGGCGCCCGCGATTGGGCCGAGCCCAGGGCAGGTGAGGTCCGGGTGGGCGTCGGGGGTGCTCGTTTCCGGAGCAGGGTCCCGGTCGCGAGCGATCTTCTCGCCGGTGACCGCGTCGAAGAGTCCATGGCCGTCGCTGGACACGACCATGATGAGGTCGTGTCCACTGTCGGGATGGACGGCGAATCCAATACCGAGTAGGCCCCCGATGGGAGTCCTGCGGTCCATCACCGGCTGCCATGGCTCGGGAGCCGACATGACGGTAGCGGTGAGATAGCGCTCGCGCAGCTTCTGCTGGTACTCCGTGATCAAGTCGTCTCCTCGGTGCGATCCGCATCGAGGGTCTCTCGCGCAGCGGCCCACGTCGACTCGAATTCTCGGCGGGTGATCTCGGCAGCGCCGTGCGCTTCCTGCCATCCGCGCAGTGCGCCTTCCGCGAGGACGCCGTACTGCCGCTCGTAGGCCGCCATGGCAGCGAGGTCGCCACGGTCACGGATCTCGATGACCTCCGCCAGCGAGGCTGCGGTCACGGGCTGGCGCTGAGGTCCTTGCAGGTCGACCTGGCGCAGGGCCCATTCCTCGCCGTCGAGCTCGAAGTACGACCAAACATCGCTCTCGCCGTCGTAGGCGCGGATCCACAGCAGCACGCTCACATGATCTCTTGGTGAGGAGAAGGCGCGTTCGGCGAGGCCCACGGGCCGACCGCTTCCCGTTGATGCACCTGCGACGCCGTCCGACTCGTTTAAGCGAACGCTCACAAAGGAAACATCACGCTCAGTCTCGGCAGCTTGCGTGCTGCCTCGTCCTCGCGTCGCACGTCCCACCGCTGACCGAGCGGCCCTGAACTGGCCTCTCCATCACCCTGTTCGGCCTCGACAGCCGCATAAAACGCGTCGCCGCAGTCATCTTCTACACCGGTCAGGACCCCGTACGCCTCCATCGCGACATAGTCGAGAGACTCCCACCCGGGCCACTCGTCGTTCCACATCTCCGTCGGACGGCCCACCAGGCGCTGGACCTCCGGGGCGTCGGCCAGGGAGTCCGGATCAGCCACTGCCCGTGAGAAGGCATCCCTGCCAAGCCCCACCATCCACAGGCCGAAGTAGCAGAAGCCGTCATCGGAACACCATCCGCCGAAGATCCGGTCCGCCGCTGCCCACAGGTCCCAGGTGAACGCTTCGTGCGTCACCTCGTCCAAGCGCACCTGGAACTGCAGGACCTCAGCCAGCGACCTTCGCGACAGTTCGCCACGTAGCCACGCAAGCCGTTCGTCCGAGCCCTGCGCCTGACGCCGGCACTCCTCGATGAGCCCCCAGAAGGAATCAATGTCCACAGCGGCACTGTGCCAGGCACCTCTGACAATGCATGGTCGACGGACTATGTTCGAGCGGTGGAGAATCCGGAGATCATCATCAAACTCACCCCGGATGAGGCGCTGGTCCTGTCGGACTGGCTGGAGCAGGTGCAGATGACAGACCTCAGTCGTCTCGTCGACGATGCGGCGGTCTGGGCACCCCTCCACCGCATTGCCGGAACGCTCGACAAGTCGCTGCCGGAGATCTTTGCGGCGGACTACTCCGAACGTCTGGAGGCGGCCCGCAGCAGGCTTCGTCCAGACCTGGACGACAGCGCCAGTGACGAGGAGGGTGCGGACGCATGAAGCCCCTCTCGGGGATGACTGAACGCGAGTACTTCGCCAGCGTCGGCCGACGTCCCGGCATGTTCGTCGGCAAGACCTCCTTCCACATGCTGACCGCGTTCCTGACCGGTTATGACCAGCATGCTCTCCGGCACGGTGGGCCCGGGCTCACCGGCTGGCACGACTGGCTCGTCGCCCGTCGTGGACGCGACTGCAACCACGCCTGGCCCGGCCAGGTCCTCCACATAGCCCTCCCGAACGGCTGGGACGACTTCTGGGATCTTCCGCCTGAGGACGAACAGCACGCGATCAAGGTCCTCTACGAGCTCCTCGACGAGTTCGCTGCCGAGCGCGAAGCAGCGCAGGACTGCAGACCTCAGATTGAGTGAGACGCCGCGCCGCACCGCGTCTCACTCAACACGATTCATCGCTGGTCACAGCCCCGACGTGGTTCACCTTCACTGAGACGGGACAGTCTGCACGAGATTCGGTGAGCTGCCGCCCGATGAAGTGCCAAGTGGACTGCTGCGAACCCTCGTTGACCTGCCTACCCATGAGCCCCGCCAGGAGGTCAAGCGCCTCTTGGGTGACATAACGATCAGGGTCAGGTGACTGAAGATGGCGTCGGAGCAGATCTGCGTCGAGCCCCTGCTCCTGGAGATAGGCGGCGAGCGTGCCTACCGCCAGGAAGTTGTAGGCGAGGGCGTCAGTGAGCGCATAGAGCACCAAACGATGCCACTCGCTTGGCTGATCGACGTTCCGATGCGCGACACGGACCGCTTCATCGAGATGCTGCCGTCCCCACCGGGTGAAGTCCTGGACGAGAACGATCAGCTCGCTCGGCACGACAGCTTCGGATGCTTGGTGACTCTGGGATCGTGCCGCATTTCGGGCCTGCGGCGCGGGCGGCAGCGCGTTGCGAACGTCCTGCAAGGCTGCTCGCCGGTTCACCCCTGTCAGCTCCTGCCGTTGGCGGGCCGCATTCTTGCGTGCGTGAGATGTCATAGCCAGTTCCTCGGCGCCTGCCCATGATTCTGCGCTGACCGTGGCTTTGCCACGAGGCGGGCTGCTGCGATGACGCGGAGCATCTAGGTGTATTGACCCGCAGGGTTGTTGACACGGCTGATGGGTGGTTGGCCTCCGAGTGCGGTGTGGCAGCGATGGTAGTTGTAGGTGTGAAGGA
>NZ_JBIVBC010000047.1:0-3537 GCF_044745865.1 Streptomyces sp. NPDC086787
GCCAGCCCGCCGCCTGACCCAAGACCCCAAACCCGGCCCCACCACACCCCGACACACCAACAAGCGATCACGTACCCAACAACGTGACAGTGCCAGGCCGGCCGCCGACGCCTCGTCGAGCTCATCCGGCCCAAGGCCCCACGCATGGCCAACCGGCTGATCGACGACGTCCTTGCCGCCCTGGACGAGCAGACCGTCGTCGTGCCCGGGACCGGCACGCTCGACACCGTGATGCCGTCCCTGGCCCGTTCCCTCGCGGCCGTCCACGAACAGCGCCGGGCACTGGAAGCCCAGATCAACGCCCTGCTGGAGGCCCACCCTCTTTCCCAGGTCCTGACCTCGATGCCCGGCGTCGGCGTCAGGACCGCCGCAGTCCTGCTGGTCACCGTCGGCGACGGCACCAGCTTCCCCACCGCCGCCCACCTCGCCTCCTACGCCGGCCTTGCCCCCACCACGAAATCGTCCGGCACATCGATCCACGGCGAACACGCCCCCCGAGGCGGAAACCGGCAGCTCAAACGCGCCATGTTCCTCTCCGCCTTGGGGAGAAATGCGCGCCGGACAGGGCCGGACGCTCCCAGCTGCACGGGGCCGCCTTCAGGCCGCCCGGCGCGCGATGGCACCGTTGCCGATGCACCAGATCCTGCCGGACACGGGCGAGGACCGGAGGCTCCTGCCGCTCGATGTCGACTCCGTCGACACGCTGGTGGTGTCGTTGCACCCGCACTTGCTGCGGGAGTTCTTGAACTCGCCCTACGAGGCGGCTGCGCTGCTGTGGCTGGTGCTGCTGGAAGCGGAGCAGCACCACGCCGAAGAGAAGTCGAAGCTCAGGAACTTCGACCTGGGATTCCTGGTCGCGCCAGCGTTTTTTCTGACGCACGGCGAGCTCAGGGAGGAATTGAAGCGGCTGGCGGCCCGTGGCGTCGTTGAGCTGGTCGGCGACAGCGGTATCCGGCTCAACCTTGCAGCCGTGCCTCTTCGAGTACCGACAGGTCCCGGCCCGCCGTCGGCTGGAGTGGAACGCCGAGCGAGCCGCATGGGCAGGTTCGGCGATGCCTGCCTTCCCGTCGACCCGATCGCTGTTCGGGGAACGGGCCTCTACGCTGACGTGATGGAGCTGAGTGTTCACGAGCGGGGCTTGCTGCACGCCGTTGCCCAGGCGTCGGTCCCGGCCGCAATATCCGCGTTCTTCCCCGCCCTCACCCAGGCTGCCCCACCCGAGGTTCACGCTCCAGAGGACGACCCGGTTCGCGTGGCTTGGTACGAGGAGCAGTTCACGCTCTATAGGGCCTCGCTCTCCCTCTGGCAGAAGAACCTGGTGCGGGTCGTCCACCCGGCGAACGGTGAGCGGCCCGACCTCGTGGAGGCCACGGACGAAAGGCGAGCTGCGCTGGCCTGACGCGGGCAATCAATGACTGACAGCCCGGGCAGTCGCCACTCGGCCGCACCCGAACAGCCCGCGAGGCCCGGACCGACGCGGTCGGGCGCTGGGGCGTCGGTCCTCACATTGCAGCCACGGTCGAAGCCCTTGAGGACCGGGTCGAGTTCGGCCGCAGCTCCGCCCAGCGAGCACAGCCTCGTCCCCGGGTGCTGCGCCACGTCCAGGGCGGTGCTCCAGGGAGAGCACTGGCGCCCCGGCTTGGCGCCTCCGCGCAGTCGACGACGTGGACGGTGCCCCAGCCAGGCCCGCGGCCGCCAGCCTTCGCCAGCACCCAGCCCGCGACCAACCCGGAGATCATCTCACCCACCGGTCAACGTGACCGCACCTGATCAAGATCAACTTTCGCAACAGACCCTGAGCCAGGGCGGTAGACGCTGCACATACAGAGCGCTACCACTTGCACACTTAACGTGGCACGCCTAGCTTCGTGATCAGCGGAAACTACCCGTTCTTCGTTCGGTTTGCCTAGCTAATGGATTCCTGTCAATGCGAGGTGATTCCATTAGTCCGGCTGCCAGTTGCTGATGCACGACCGGATTGCAGGCTGCACTGAGGGCTAAGGAGAAGGTTATGAAGAAGATGGTTCTTCTCGCGGCGGGCGTGGCAGTGACTACGGCATTCTCTGCAGTGCCCAGCCAGGCAGCTCAGACCGTACTCGTTGTGGATGACGACGGGGCGCAATGTCCGGGTGCACCTTTCACTACGATCCAGGCAGCGATTACAGCGGCCTCACCAGGAGATGTGATCAGGGTCTGTGCCGGAATATACAACGAGGTTGTCATTGCGAACAAGGCGAATCTGCAGTTGATCGGACCGGTCGCCGCCCCCGCAGGGACAGCGTGCCGCCAGGCCGGTGCTCCGAATCCTTCCAGGGAGGCGATCATTCAGTCTGCGGACGGTTCAGGCAGTGTCCGCTTGCTGGAGAACGGCATCGGATTCTCCCGCTTCACCGTTCAGAACAACACCTCCAGCTATGGCATCGTCACGAGTGCGGCACACTCAGGCCACCAAGTCCGGCAGAACATGATCCAGAACAACGTAATCGGAGTTTATTTCCACTCCAGCGGCACGAACCTTTCTGAGGTTGAACAGAACTGCATCCGCCAGAACAATGAACCCGGTTCTGCAAGCGGCAGCGGAATCTACTCAGACGCGGGCTTGAAGAAGGCGGAAATCGCAGCAAACACTTTTTCTGGTAACGATAACTCCGGCGTTCTTCTGGATGCCCCGGCGCCCGGAGGGGTCGATAATGTCAAAGTAAACAGCAACACCTCCTTGGCGGACAGAGCCTTTGCGTTCATCTTCAAGTCCAGCAACGCCAGCGTAGGGAGTAACATCATCCAGGACAATTTTGGTGCCCCCGGGATTTTCTTGGGCGACAACAATACGAACTTGAAGATCACTTCCAACACCATTGAGAGGGGATTTCTAGGCGTGCGGGCCAATGCCTTTGGCCTTTCGCCCAGCACCAACGTCACAATCGTCGGCAACATCATCAGAAACTCCGCATCAAGCAGCGTTGGTCACGGCATCAGCGTGGCAGCGGACTCGCTCACGAGGTCCGTCATCTCCTGGAACACCGCCAACGACAACGCGGGCGATGGCATCCGCATCGATGCCGGCGGCAACGGGGGCAACACCATCAAGTCCAACATCGCCCGGCGCAACGGCATGCTCGACTGCCGCGACAGCACCAGCGGCACCGGCACCGAGGGCACGGCCAACACCTGGACCGGCAACACTGGTCCGAACGCGGCTCCTCCCCGCATCTGCCGATAGCCTCGCCCTTCCCGACCTTTGGGGATGACTGACTATGAGGTCCTGGAGACAGTCTGCGACCACAAGGGTCGCGTCCTCGGAGCGGTGGAAAAGCTCGACGACGTGGATCAGGCGGTCAGTCTGAATGTGGGCTGGTCAGGGCTGAGGTAGTGGCGTGCGTGTTCGCGGGCGGTGTGGTAGGTCCAATAGATGTCGCGGTGGTGTGGGGGGGGGTCAGCCAGTGCAGCCGGTGGGGATGACGGGGCTGAGGAGGCAGTTGGTGGGGGTGTTGCCGGTGATGGTGGAGCCGGCGGTGGTGCCGAATTGCCTGTCGGTCC
>NZ_JBIVBC010000048.1:0-3243 GCF_044745865.1 Streptomyces sp. NPDC086787
AATGGTTCCAGCTTCGGGCCTCGACGAGGAACTGACGCATCAGCAGCAGAAGTCACACAACTACTAACGATCAACTACTGGCGCAGGACACTAGTAGGGTGTCGAATTCCGTCGGTCGGGGGTCTCCCGCGCGACGGCGTGCGGACAACGGGGGGAGAGGCCATGACACATGGCACGGTTCTGACGCGCAAGGCGCGTGTCGTCGGCGGGCTCATATGCGCCGTACTGGCGGTGATCGAACTCGGGTGGATGATCCGGGACATGGACCACGTCGGACCGCACGACACCGTGTGGACCTGGTTCGGGGCGATGCTGCCGGGCTTTTATCACGCCCCGTTGGCCACCAGCCAGTCCGACGTGGTGCTCCTGGCCGTGTACGCCGGTGCCTGCGTGGTGTCCACGAGGTCGGCGGGTTCCGGTGCCCTCGTCACGGCCGCCGTGTTCACCCTCGCCTTGCGCACTCCCACGGTGTGGATCTTCAGCTCCGACTGGACCGAGGGCCTGCCCGACCGCACCAGGCTGCTGCTCACCGGTATCACGCAGGTGGTCGCGGCGGTCGCCCTGATCGTCACCGTGATCGTGAGCCGGCGGCCGGCCGACAACCCCGCCCTCGGTACCCCGCCGGCGCGGCCCCGACGCGTTCCCGCGGCGGTCGCGGGGGCGCTCCTCGCGCTCTACGGACTGATAGGCGTCGCCTGGCAGTTCTACCTCATGGGCAAGTACACGTCGAAGTCGGCCGGACCCCGCTCCTACGAGCAGCTGTTCACGGGCGAGTACACCATCGGCTCTCTGCTCGGTGCTCCGCCCGCGTGGAACGGCTGGGCGATCGTGGCACTGTGTCTGCTGACAGCGGCCCAGGCATTCGTCAGGACGCCGGTGGCACGGATGTCGGGGCCGGCTCTCGGCCTGACCCTGTCCGTCTCCGGCGCGGCAACGCTCATCTTCTACCACACGGCGCACATGCCGTTCACCCTCGACGCCCCGACATCAGAGGTCCTGCAACGGCTGACCTTGGTGCTGGAGATCGCCGTCGGTATCGCGGCCCTGTCCCTGTTCGCCCTCCGCGACCGGGGCCGAACCCCGACGAGCACACCACCGGACTGGCAACCACCCGCTCCGGCGTACGGCGACTGGAAGAGTCCCGGCGCCTAGGGGCTGCCGTTTTGATCAGGTCGCAGGATGTCGGCGGTGCTTTTTCGGCGTGCGTGCCGGGCCCCGCGTCTGCGGCCTGATCCAAACGACAGGCCCCAGGGTCTGTCGTCGGCGCTCAGACGCCCGTCCACTTCCGCAGCAGCGCCTCGCGTTCCTCGCGTGGCGGGGTGTCGTCCATGCCGTGGTCCCGGCGCCAGGCCAGTAGGTCGGCGATGTTCGTGCGGCCGTCGGTGAGGCGCTCCAGGAGGGCGAGCGAGTTGTCGTACTCCTCGCGGGTGTAGATCCCGCCGGTGACGGCGGACAGAACGCTCACCTCGGTCTCGTCACCGGCCGCGGTCTCCACGCGGACGGTGTAGGCGGGCGGCAGTTCGCCGTCCCCGGTCACCGCGACGAGCAGGGTGTCGAAGGCCATGGACACGAAGCGCCGCGCGGCCGACCGCACGGCGACGTCCCGGACCTCCAGCAGCCGTACCTCGTTCCAGCTCCATGCCTTCTCGGGCCGGAGGCCCGGGATCTCGACGCCGTGTTCCGTCAGGCGCACGCCCGTCGCCATGCCCACGGGCTCGGACCCGACGTACACGCAGTCCTCGGTGATCCAGAACAGGCCGACCATGGCCATACGTATCTCCCCCTCGGTGTCCTTCCTGTGAGACGCCACCGGCACCGGTCGGGTTGCCCGGACCTGACGGACGGTCACACCGAAGGGAGTACCGAGGGGGAGCGGGGGTGAACCGCCGCGGGCTCACGCGTTCTTGATCGCCGAGATGTCGAAGTTCAGCTTGATCTTGTCGGAGACGAGGACACCACCGGTCTCCAGGGCCGCGTTCCAGGTGAGGCCCCACTCGGAGCGCAGGATCTCCGCCTTGCCCTCGAAGCCGACGCGCTGGTTGCCGAACGGGTCGGTCGCGGCGCCGTTGAACTCCAGGTCGATGGTCAGCGGCCGGGTGACGCCGAGGATGGAGAGGTCGCCGGTGATGCGGTAGTCGTCGCCGCCCAGCGCCTGCGTGCCGGTGGAACGGAACGTCATCGTCGGGAACTCGTCCGTCTTGAAGAAGTCGGCCGACTTCAGGTGACCGTCGCGGTCCGCGTTGCCCGTGTCGA
This sequence comes from Streptomyces sp. NPDC086787, assembly GCF_044745865.1. Classification (NCBI taxonomy): domain Bacteria; kingdom Bacillati; phylum Actinomycetota; class Actinomycetes; order Kitasatosporales; family Streptomycetaceae; genus Streptomyces; species Streptomyces sp. NPDC086787. The sequence goes on from NZ_JBIVBC010000048.1 coordinate 2,254, forward strand.
TGCTGTCCATCTTGACGTCGAGGGAGGCGCTCGACTTCGCCGGGTCGGAGCCGTCCAGTTCGAGCGTGCCGCTGAAGTCCAGGAACGAGCCCTTGACGTTGGTGACCATGGCGTGGCGCGCGACGAAGCCGAGCGTGGTGTGCGACGGGTCGACCGTGTACGAGCCGGTCAGGGCGGCCAGCTCCGGGTTCACGGCGGCAGGTGCGGTGGTGGTGGCTGCGCTGTCGGTGGTGTTCTTGCGGCCGAAGATGCCCATGGTCTTGCTCCTCTGGGGACGTGGGTTCTCGAAGCCCTGAAGTTGAAGCTTCAATGAACTGAACACCGACGACGGTAGACGCATTCCGTTCAATGTTCAACAGTTCCCGTGAGGCGTGAGTGTGTTTCGGCCAACGCGGATGTCACCGGCGCCGCCGTTAGGGGTCCCGTGTCACTCCACGGATGGCATGTGCCCTGCTTGAATATGGGGCGGCTCCCGGGCGGCCGGTTTGTTGCCCCTCTACAACGGCGATGCCCTCCCAGCAGTCGGAACGGCTGCATCTCGGTGAGGTTCTGTTCAGGGGTACCAGGAAAACGGGCCGGAGACTGTGCGGAGTCGACGGCTCGCTTTGCTTGCTGTCCTTCGTAAGGTCGCTACATGACCGTTTTGGAAGAGAAGACGGGTGAACCGACGCCGACCGACGAGCCGACGGCCGGTGAGCCGACGGACGCGCGTGGGCGAGTCGCCGAGCTGCACGAGATTCGCGCGCAGGCGGCGGCGGGCCCGAGCGAGAAGGCGACCGAGGCGCAGCACGCCAAGGGGAAGCTGACGGCTCGGGAGCGGATCGAGCTCCTGCTGGATCCCGGTTCCTTCCAGGAGGTCGAGCAGTTGCGCCGGCACCGGGCGACCGGTTTCGGGCTGGAGGCGAAGAAGCCGTACACCGACGGTGTCGTCACCGGCTGGGGCACGGTGGAGGGCCGTACGGTCTTCGTGTACGCGCACGACTTCCGGAT
>NZ_JBIVBC010000049.1:0-2933 GCF_044745865.1 Streptomyces sp. NPDC086787
GGACCGACAGGCAATTCGGCACCACCGCCGGCTCCACCATCACCGGCAACACCCCCACCAACTGCCTCCTCAGCCCCGTCATCCCCACCGGCTGCGTAGGCTGACCCACCCACACCGCCGTGCGCATCCCCGGCGTCCGGTGACCGGGGCCGGGGCCCGCGGGCGCAGCCGCGGGCCCCGGCCACTGACGCAGCACCCCGCCAACACGCTGCACATCCACGACCGGCGATCCGAGCAGCCGGAGCCAGAACAACCCCGGCCGAGCAGCTGCTCGGACACCCATGCCATCAGGTCGGTCGCGGTGTGGGTCTGCAGGCCGCAGGTGACGTGCAGGGAACGGGTGCCCTGGTCGGCGGCGACGGCGTGCCACACGCCGCGCGGCACATACAGGACGTCACCCGGCCGCAGGACCAGGTCGGCGACCGGCTCGGTGGGAGCCTCGCCGGGGTCCTCAATGTCGCGGTACAGCGGGAACGGCCGGGTGGTGCCGTAGATCCGCCACCGCTTCGCGCCGTCCACGACATCAAGGCCGCGCGAGCCCACGGCATCATCGACGCTCTGGAGGAAGCCGCCGTGGAATGCTGGGCCGACAAGGCATACCGGGGCGCCGGCGGCACCATTCGGGTGCCCTACTGGGGTCGCTGGGAGACGCTCTCCGCAGGTCAGCAGGCCGTCAACCGCTCGCACGCGAAGATCCGCGCACTCGTCGAGCAGGCCATGGCCACCCTCAAGACCTGGCGGCTCCTGCGTAAGCTGCGATGCTCGACCACCCGCATCACCAACCTCGTCCAAGCCACCCTCACCCTGCACCTGACCTGCTCAAACTGAGGTTGGAAAAGGCTCACTCCCTCAGGAGTCGATGCAGCCGGTGATGGTGGCGGGGCTGTACTTGCAGTTGGTGGGGGTGTTGCCGGTGATGGTGGTGGTGCCGGCGGGAGTGATGTCGACGTCGCTGTAGACGCCACCGGGAGCGGGGGCCGGGGGTGCGGAGTTGCCGGTGATGGTGGCGCTGTCGAAGGTCACCGTCGGGGTGCCGGTGATATAGACGCCGCCGGTCTGGGAGAGGGTGCCGGTGACCTTGTTGCTGCTGACCGAGGAGTTGTCGACCGTCAGGGACTCGGAGGAGCGGGGGGTGCTCGAGAAGAGGCCGCCGCCCCGGGAGTACTGGCCGGAGGCGAGGTTTCCGCTGACGATGGTGCCGTTCTGGAGCGTCAGCGCCCCACCGTAGTGGGAGATGCCGCCGCCTTCACCGTGCGCCCCGACGACCTTGTTCCCCGTCACCTTCGTCTGGTCCAGAGCCATAGTGGACGTACCGTCGGGGGTGAAGTCGGCTGACAGGCCTCCGCCGGCAGGACGGCCTCCCGTACTGAGGAAAGCGGTGTTGCCGGCGATGGTGGAGTTTGTGATCGTGGCGTTGCCGTTACCCAGCGCCGCGATGCCTCCGCCCTCCCCGGTCTTGGCGGTGTTGCCGAGGACATCGGCGTTCTGCAGGGTCAGAGTCCACCCGGGAACCTGTGCCTGTCCGAACACGCCGCCGCCGAGCGGGGCGGTGTTGTTTTTGATGACGGTTCTGTTGCCGGTGGCGTCCGTGGTGAAGCTGCCGCTGTTGAACACCGCGACACCGCCGCCGGCACCGTCGACACCAGCGGCGGTGACTCGATTGCCGGAGACTGTCGTGCCATGGAGGGTGACGCCGCCGTTTGTGACGATGCCCGCGCCGGAGCCACTGGCGGTGTTGTCACCGATGAGTCCGCCGGTGAGATCGGCGGATGCGCCTGAGGCGACGGCGAGGCCGCCGCCGTAACCGGCCGTGTTGCCCTGGAAGTTCACGTTGGTGGCGGTGAGGATGCCGCCGTTCTGCACGAGGACGCCGCCCCCGCGGTCGCTCAGGCTGGTGACGGCGCCGTTCATGACGGTGAGGTCGCTGATGGCGAGGTGGCCGCCGGAGGCGATGTCAAGGATGCGGAAGGGGATGGCGGTGGTGAGGGTGGGGTCGCGCCGGATGGTGGCGTGGTTGCCGTTGATGAGGGTGTTGTTGGTAACGGGGGGCAGTCCGTCCACGCCGCTGTCGGCGGCGGGGAGGACGTAGACGCAGTAGGAGGCCAGGTCGATGGTGCCGCCTGCGGAGATAGCTGCTTTCAGGGCGGTGATGTCACCGCAGGTGATGGTCGTTGCTGAGTGGGCGGTGATGGCTGAGGGGAAGGCGACCACCGCGGCGGCCAGCATGGTGGCCGCCAGCAGCCGTGACAGAACGGGCGGCAGCCAGCGGGCGGTCATCGTGAGGGTTACCATGCGTGTTCCTCCTGGGCTGACTTCCAGAAAGCGCGCCCGCCAGCGGGAGTAGCCGTGGACGCGACCGCCCCGCAAGCCAGAAGGGAAGAAGCACGGCCGGGGGCACTGGAGAGGTGTACCGCATCAGCTCTCCGGCCTGCCTGATACGCCGTATACACAACTGGATACCACCCTCCCGCACGACTCCCGGGCCACGGCACTGTCTACTTCTACTACGCCGCCTGGCGCGACGAGGGAATCCTCGCCCAACTCAACTACGACCTGACCGGCCTGGCCCGCGTAAAGGAAGGCCGCAAGCCCGAGGCGACCGCCTCCGTCATCGACACCCAGAGCGTCAAGACCTCCACCAACGTACCCCTGAGCAGCCAGGGAACGGACGCCGCCAAGAAGATCGTCGGACGGAAGCGAGGCATCCTCACCGACACGATCGGCCTCATCCTCGCCGTGACAGTCGCCGGCGCCGGCCTCTCCGAGAACGCCATGGGAATACGCCTCCTCAACCAGGCGAAAGAGACCTGCCCGACCATCACGAAAAGCTGGGTCGACGTCGACACCGGCTTCAAGAACGCCGTCGTCGAGCACGGAGCCCGCCTCGGAATCGACGTTGAAGTCGTCAACCGCAACCCAAAAAAAGCCTGGCT
>NZ_JBIVBC010000050.1:0-2890 GCF_044745865.1 Streptomyces sp. NPDC086787
GTCGGTGACGGTCCAGGTGTCGTTTCCGGTGAGGAGGGTGGTGAGGTCGCCTTTGCCGTGTTGGTTGGTGGCGGTGTCGAGTTGGTCGTTGAGTTGGGTGTCGTAGACGGGGCGTTGGACGGCGCGGAAGACGCCGATGGGGGTGTGGTGGAGGGTGTGGGGGTCGGCGAGGCGGGAGAGGGCGAAGGCGGTGGTGGGTTGGGGGGTGTGGGTGTCGTGGATGAGGACGTGGTGCTGGTTGTGGGGGGTGAGGGTTTGGGGGGTGAGTTCGCCGGTGGTGGGGTCGCGGGTGATGCCTTGGTTGTGGCCGGGGCCGAAGCGGATGGGTTGGCCGTGTTCGAGGCGGATGACGGCTTCGTCGGCGGTGGTGTGGTCTTTGAGGGTGTCGAAGGCGCCGTCGTTGAAGATGTTGCAGTTCTGGTAGATCTCGATGAGGGCGGTGCCGGGGTGGTGGGCGGCGGCGCGGAGGGTGTCGGTGAGGTGGGTGCGGTCGGAGTCGAGGGTGCGGGCGACGAAGGAGGCTTCGGCTCCGAGGGCGAGGGAGACGGGGTTGAAGGGGGCGTCGAGGGAGCCCATGGGGGTGGATTTGGTGATCTTGCCGGTTTCGGAGGTGGGTGAGTACTGGCCTTTGGTGAGGCCGTAGATGCGGTTGTTGAAGAGGAGGATTTTCAGGTTGACGTTGCGGCGCAGGGCGTGGATGAGGTGGTTGCCGCCGATGGAGAGGGCGTCGCCGTCGCCGGTGACGACCCAGACGGACAGGTCGGGGCGGGAGACGGCGAGGCCGGTGGCGATGGCGGGGGCACGTCCGTGGATGGAGTGCATGCCGTAGGTGTTCATGTAGTAGGGGAAGCGGGAGGAGCAGCCGATGCCGGAGATGAAGACGGTGTTCTCGCGGGCGAGGCCGAGTTCGGGCATGAAGGACTGGACGGCGGCGAGGATGGCGTAGTCGCCGCAGCCGGGGCACCAGCGGACTTCCTGGTCGGTTTTGAAGTCCTTCATGCTCTGTTCGGCCTGGGCGCGGGGCACGAGGGTGAGGGGGTGGGTGTCATGCGGCATGGGTGAGGAACTCCTCCAGTGCGGCGGCGAGTTGCTGGGCCTTGAACGGCATGCCGTTGACCTGGGTGATGGAGCGGGCGTCGATGAGGTATTTCGCGCGGATGAGGGTGGCGAGCTGGCCGAGGTTCATTTCGGGGATGACCACCCGGTCGTAGCGGGCCAGGACCTCGCCCAGGTTTTGGGGGAAGGGGTTCAGATGCCGCAGGTGGGCCTGGGCGACGGGTTCGCCGGCGGTGCGCAGCCGGCGGACGGCGGCGGTGATCGGCCCGTAGGTGGACCCCCAGCCCAGAACGAGGAGGCGGGCGCGGCTGTCGGGGTCGTCGACGGTGAGGTCGTCGATGGTGATGTTGTCGGTCTTGGCCTGGCGGGTGCGGACCATGTGGTCGTGGTTGGCGGGGTCGTAGGAGATGTTGCCGCTGCCGTCCTGTTTCTCGATCCCGCCGATGCGGTGTTCCAGGCCGGGTGTGCCGGGCACCGCCCAGGGGCGGGCCAGGGTCGCGGGATCGCGCAGGTAGGGCCAGAACACGTCGGTGCCGTCGTCCAGGGTGTGGTTCGGGCCGTCGGCGAACCGCACGCTCAGGTCGGGGAGCTCCTCGACGGCGGGGATCCGCCAGGGTTCGGAGCCGTTGGCGAGGTAGCCGTCGGAGAGCAGCATCACCGGGGTGCGGTAGGTCAGCGCGATCCGTGCCGCCTCCAGCACGGTGTCGAAGCAGTCCGCGGGAGTACGCGGGGCCAGGACCGGCAGCGGGGCCTCACCGTTGCGCCCGTACATCGCCTGCAGCAGATCCGCCTGCTCCGTCTTGGTCGGCAGCCCCGTCGAGGGACCACCGCGCTGGATGTCGACCACCAGCAGCGGCAGCTCCAGCGACACCGCCAGCCCCACCGTCTCCGACTTGAGCGCCACGCCCGGCCCGGACGTCGTCGTGACCGCCAGCGACCCGCCGAACGCCGCACCCAGCGCCGCACCGATCCCCGCGATCTCGTCCTCCGCCTGGAACGTGCGCACCCCGAAATTCTTGTGCTTCGACAGCTCGTGCAGGATGTCGGAGGCCGGAGTGATCGGATACGAGCCCAGAAACAGCGGGAGATCCGCCTGCCGCGCCGCCGCGACCAGCCCGTACGACAGGGCCAGATTCCCCGAAATGTTGCGGTAGACACCCGGCGCGAACGCCTTCGACGCCGGCGCGACCTCGTAGGAGACCGCGAAATCCTCCGTCGTCTCCCCGAAGTTCCAGCCCGCCCGGAACGCCGCGATGTTCGCCCGCGCGAGCTGCGGCCGCTTCGCGAACTTCCCCGCCAAAAACGCCTCGGTACCCTCCGTCGGCCGGTGATACATCCACGACAGCAGACCCAGCGCGAACATGTTCTTGCACCGCTCGGCCTCCTTCCGCGGCAGACCGAACTCCTTCAACGCCGACACCGTCAACCCGGTCAACGGCACCGGATGCAGACTGAACCCCTCCAGCGACCCGTCCTCCAACGGCGACACCGCATAACCGACCTTCGCCAGCGCCCGCTTCGTGAACTCGTCCGTGTTCACAATGATCTCCGCACCCCGCGGCAGATCACCCACATTCGCCCGCAACGCCGCCGGATTCATCGCCACCAGCACATTCGGCGCATCCCCCGGCGTCAGAATGTCATGATCAGCGAAATGCACCTGGAACGACGACACCCCCGGCAACGTCCCCGCAGGCGCCCGGATCTCCGCCGGGAAATTCGGCAGCGTCGACAGATCATTCCCGAACAACGCCGTCTCCGACGTGAACCGGTCACCCGTGAGCTGCATCCCATCACCCGAATCACCCGCAAAACGAATGATCACACGATCCAG
>NZ_JBIVBC010000051.1:0-2564 GCF_044745865.1 Streptomyces sp. NPDC086787
GGCCAGCCCGCCGCCTGACCCAAGACCCCAAACCCGGCCCCACCACACCCCGACACACCAACAAGCGATCACGTACCCAACAACGTGACAGTGCCGTGTGGACACACCTGACAATGGATCTTGATGGTCCAGGAAGGTGTAGATCCTCGTGCAAGGCCCTCGAAGTACAACGCGGAGTTCCGGTCCGACGCGGTGGCGTTGTGGCGCGCTTCGGCTGGCCGGCGGACGTTCAAGGACGTCGCGGCCGATCTGAATGTCAATCCCGAGACGCTGCGCACGTGGGTGCGCGAGGCCGAGGGCTCCGCGGCGGCCGGGCCGCAGGTCAGCCAGGCGGAGCTGGCCCGGTTGCGGGCCGAGAACGCCCGGCTGCTCAAGGCCGAGAAGGAATGGCAGCTCGAGCGGGAGATCCTGCGCCGGGCAGCCCAGTATTTCGCGAAGGAGATGAAGTGACCCGCCGCTGGGACTTTATCTCCGTCCACGCCGAGACCTTCGGCATCCAGCGGATATGCCGGGTCCTTGAGGTCTCGCGCTCGGGCTACTACCGATGGCGCGACGGTGCGAAGGCCCGCGCGGCGCGGGCGGCTGCCGACGAGGCCCTGACCGCGGAGATCCGCGAGATCCATACCGCGCACAAGGGAACCTACGGGGTCCGCCGGGTCCATGCTGAGCTGCGGGGCTTCGGGCACACCGTCAACCGCAAGCGGGGCGAGCGCCTGATGCGCGAGGACGGTATCGGGGGGGCGTCACCTGCGGCGTCGCAAGCGCACCACGGTCCCCGACCGGCTGGCGCCGCCCGCCCCGGACCTGGTGAACCGACGGTTTACCGCCGGGAGGCTGGACGAGAAGTGGTGCGGTGACATCACATACGTGCAGGTGGGCGGCACGTGGCTGTATCTCGCCTGCGTTCTGGACATCTGCTCGCGCCGGGTGCTGGGCTGGTCGATGGCCACCCACATGAAGTCCGGCCTGGTCATCGACGCTCTGAACATGGCAGTGGCGACGCGTGGCGGCGGTGTGGACGGGGTGATTTTCCATGCGGACTGTGGGGCCCAGTACACCTCCTCCGCGTTCGCGCAGGTCTGCGAGGCATTCGGGATCCGCAGGAGCATGGGCCGCCTCGGCTCGAGCCTGGACAACGCCCTCGCTGAGAGCTTCTGACAGGGGCTCAAGAGAGAAACGATGCACGAGAGGCTGTTCTCGACGGTGCGACAGGCACGGCTGGAGTTCTTCCAGTGCTGACGTACTACAACGCCCGCAGGCGCCACAGCGCCCTGAACTATCTCTCACCCGCCGAGTTCGAACAGCAGCATCGGAGAGAACGTAAACTCACACTCGCAGCATGAACCCCGTGTCCACACTCCGGGGGACACCTCACGCGCCACCTGCCCCCCAGCGGGCGTGCAGCGAACGGCCCCGCGCCGGGACCGGAGAGGCAGGGAACGCGGGGCCGGCCGACAACCCGGCTCTGCCGGGACCGGGCACAAGCAAACCTAGAAGGCACCCGGCCGCTACGCCCGCCGCCCAGGCCAAATGAGCGACCTCCGCAGCCCGGGAAAGACCCAGTCAATGCGCAGCGCACACGCATTCGAAAGCTCTCCTGGTCGCGGCGGGTTACGTCGGCGGTGGCCAGACCGATCTACGCGGCCGCCCAATTCCAGCGGCCCAGCGGCCCGGCCGTCTCACCCACGTCCCGTCCCTCTCCCGCTCTCCGCCCCACGCACCGTTGGCGGCCACCCTGGGCGTGGCCTCGGGGTGACCGCCGAAGTGAAGCGTGTTACCAGCACTTCTCCACACCGTAGAGGTGCAGAGTGATGGCGATGCCGGAGCCGGTGTCATTGTGGAACTCGGCCCAGCCGGAGGCGCGGGAGAAGCTGCCGGTGCCACCGGTGACAGCTTCCCTGAAGTCGCCCGGAGTACCGTGCGGCTCGGTCTTGATCCCCTGGAGGGTGATCTGCCCGTACGGGGTCTCCAGAGTCTCCTGGCACTGCGTGGTCTCGCCGGTGTCGGTGTTGGCCACGAAAGTGCAGACAGCGCCGAAGGTCCCGAAGGGGGCATTCGTCTCGGTGAGGACGTTCGTCCCGGCGAACCCGAAGATCGTTCCGGGGACCGGGTCCCTGTCGTTACCGAAGGACGAGGTGTCCGTGCCAGTGACCTTGAGCACGACCTCCTTGTCGTTCCCGCCGCCCCCGTGGCCGTCGCCGTTCCCCGCCATCACAGGAGCCGCTGCCAGCGTCAGGGGGGCAATTGCTGCTGCCGCGACACAGATCGCGAAGTACTTGCCTATCGTCGCCTTACGCATGTGCTGGAGTCCATCCTTGCCGAATGAGGGCACACCCGCCGCACGATATCCGGGAGTGAGTGCGCCGTGACTCTGTCCATCCTCAGCTCACCCCCTCACACTCCGCCACTCGAATGACCACTCACGGTAATTGGTCGCGCCACGGCACTCGATCCTTTATGTAGATCAGTGAACCCCTTTCATCCTGAATAGCTCCAGGTCAGTAGCGTGTGGACAGCTTGGACGATGGTCCCGATGCGACGGGTGGAGCAGCGTGCTCGTCGTA
>NZ_JBIVBC010000052.1:0-2541 GCF_044745865.1 Streptomyces sp. NPDC086787
CGGCCACGTACTCGGTGGCGATCCACTGCGGGCGGGATCCCTGCGGCGAGAAGTCGACCACCGTGACCGTCCACGGCGAGCGCACCCGGTCGGCATGCCGGATCTCACGGGCGAAGCGCTCCCCGAAAGCGGGACCGAGCCCGAACTCCGACCGCCCGGTCTTCAGCGCGAGCGGCCGTCCGGCCGGAGTCCGTGCCAAGTACACCTGGCCCATGCCCCCCGCGCCCAGCCGCGCGAACAACGGATACCCCCCGACCGACACCGGATCGGACTCCCCCCGACGCTCCATGCCCGAAGCCTACGATCCCCTTCCCCGGCTGCCGCCAGTCGGGCCCCCGCCCGAGGCCACAAGGCCGAACAGATCAGGGCCGCATCACGGACCTCCTCCGCCCGCCCGAAACCGACCCCACGCCTCCCGGCGGCTTACAGCCCCAGCGTTCCTCTCCCCCTCACCTCTGACAGGGCGAACCGAGGAGCGACAACGGCGTGGCGCGGCAGAAGTGACCGAAGCGTGGTGCGAGGGTCCCGGGAGAGCGCTTGCTCCACGCTTGCAGGTGCGGCGCGGGTTGTCCTGGCAGTTCCGACGCCGTCGTCACGTCGGATCAGCGAGGCAGGTTGGCATGACGCGCACCCACGGCACTACGCGACAGGCCAGACGGCTCCCGCGGCCGTACCGTCGTCTGTGCTTCGGGCTCGCCGGAGCGGTTCTGGTCGTCGGACTCGGAACCACGCCTGAAGCCCTCGGCGTCCACGGAGCAGACGATGCACGCGGCCCGGTGGTCTACATCGCCGACACCTTCAACGATCGCGTAGTGACGGCACAGCCGGGCATGGCCGGGCAGCGCACCGTGGTCGGCGAGGGGCTCGACCTGCCGTACGGCGTAGCGATCGACCGGCACCGCACTCTCTACATCGCCGACAGCCGTCACAACCGCGTGCTGAAGATGCCGGTTCACGGCAGACGTGGCACCACGGTCGGAGTCGGCCTCTCCGAGCCGTACGGAGTCGCCGTCGACGGAGCCGGGAACGTCTACATCGCCGACACCGGGCATCAGAGGGTGCTGAAGGTGACGCCGAACGGCAGGCAGACCACCTTGGTGGGAGTGGGAAGCGGTCTCAGCAACCCCACTTCGATCGCACTGGATCCACACGGGTACGTGTTCGTCAACGACCCGTACAACAACCGGGTCGTCAAGGTGTCCGTGGACGGCGGCCCGGTGAGCACCGTGCCCGTCACCGGCCTGGGTGACCCCGCCGGGCTCGCCCTGTGCCCCGACGGAACTCTGTTCGTGGCCGATCCGTACAACGGTCTGGTGCGCAGGGTGCCTCTTGGCGGGGGCCCGCAGAGCACGGTCGGCACCGGACTGCAGTTCCCCACGGGTATCGCTGTCTCCCCCGCATGCGACGTGTACATCGCGGACTTCAACCAGAGCCGGGTGTTCCGGGTGGACGCGGACACCGGCGAACAGAGCACCGTCGGCACCGGACTCTGGGCGCCTTTCGCCCTGGCCCTCAGCCCCGAAGACCCGACCGTCTGAACGCCCGCAAAGGATGGACCTTGCTATGCCGCACGCCCGTGTCGCGCGCACCGGCAGGGCCACTGCCCTGCTGCTGGCAGTGGCCGCGCTTCTGCCAGCTGCGCCGGCTCAAGCAGCCGGTGCCTCGCAGGAGTCCGGCCACTACTGCACCGCACCCGGGCACCCGGGACTCGCCGCCCGCCTCGACCGGGACATCGCCCACGCCGTCAGCGGGCGCAAGTCCACCCTGTCCTTCACCGTCTGGGACGAAGGCACGGGTTTGACATGCGGCTTCCGGCCGAATGCCCAGTACGACTCGGCCAGCATTGTCAAGGTCACCCTCATGACAGCGACCCTGCTGCGAGCCCAGGAAGAGGGGCGCCCGCTCAGCGCCTGGGAGGAACTCAATCTCCGCCTCATGATCACCATCTCGGACAACCAGTCCGCCACCAACCTCTACAACAGCCTCGGCGTGCCCTTCATCCAGTTCACCCTGAACCGGTGCGGCATGCACGACACCGTCCTGAACACCACCGGGGACTGGGGTCTCACCCAGGTGACCGCGCATGACGAGATGAAGCAACTCGACGTCTACACCGTCAACGGCACCGTGCTCTCCCCGGCCAACCAGGCTTACGGCCTGCGGCTGATGAGCGAGGTCGTCCCGGGGCAGCGCTGGGGCACACCCTTCGGCGCGCCTCGCGACATCACGGTCCAGGTCAAGAACGGCTGGCTGCAGCGAGTCACGTTCGCCTGGCGAGTACACAGCCTGGGCATCTTCACCGGTCACGGACGTCTCTACCAGATGGCGGTCCTCACTCAGGAAGACCCTTCAATGTCGTATGGCATCGGGACGATTCAGCGCATCGCATGGCATGTGCACCACGACCTTGACAGCTTCTACGGCGAAACGGCAGGGCCCCTGCCCTCCTACGTGCCCGACCTCCAGGCCAGCGAGGAGAGCGATGGCTCCTACCCGCTGTTGCACGGGCAACGACTCAAAGGGCGCTTGAAGTAGACGAAT
>NZ_JBIVBC010000053.1:0-1734 GCF_044745865.1 Streptomyces sp. NPDC086787
CCTAATCCAGTGCGTAAGCAGGTGGCCCGGGACCATGCAACGACCCGGGACGACTGCTCGCGCAGGACAGCGAATGCCTGGGTCCCCCCTGGCCGTCAAGGCCTCCTGAAAGAGCGGCATCGCTGTCCGGTGCGGGGTCCGCGGTGATGACGCGGGCGCCGGGCTGATGCCTCCGTTTCTCCGGGCCCTTGAGGCCTCTGTCAAGAGTGGCGCAGCCCGGCGCCTCCGTGGTCACCGCGAAACTCGCGGGGCGCGGTCGGACGTTGATCGTCACGGCGCGAGCCCGCGCCAGGGTCGACCTCTTGTTCATCCGCGAGCCCGTGAGCTCTGCAGAAGATCGAGCCCCTGGAGTGCGCTGGTGTCGCGAACGGCTACTGAGATGGCGGACCAACGAGTCCTTGGATTAGGGCGCCGCGTGACCCGCATGTGCTCGTGACCTGCGTAGACGGACGGATCTGGGAGGACAGTTTGACCGTGTTCTGCGGTATCGACTGGGCGGAGCGGCACCACGACGTCGCCCTCGTCGACGAAGTCGGCACTCTGCTTGCCAAAGCCCGTATCACCGACGACGCGGCCGGCTACCACCAGCTCCTGGCCCTCCTGGCCGAGCACGGCGACAACCCAGACGATCCGATACCGGTGGCCATCGAGACCAGCCACGGCCTCCTGGTCGCGAGCCTGCGCACCGGCAGCCGTCCGGTCTTCGCGATCAACCCGCTCGCCGCCGCCCGCTACCGCGACCGCCACGGCGTCAGCCGAAAGAAGTCCGACCCAGGCGACGCCCTGGTCCTGGCGAACATTCTGCGCACCGACATGCACGCCCACCGGCCCCTGCCGACCGACTCCGAACTCGCCCAGGCCATCACGGTCCTGGCCAGGGCCCAGCAGGACGCCGTCTGGACCCGGCAGCAGGTCGCCAACCAGGCCCGCTCGCTCCTGCGCGAGTACTATCCCGCTGCTCTGCTGGCCTTCCAGAGCAAGCAAGGCGGTCTGACCAGGGCTGATGCCCGTGCCATCCTCACTCTGGCCCCGACCCCGGCCAAGGCCGCGAAGCTCACCCTCGCCCAGTTGCGGGCCGCCCTCAAACGCAGTGGCCGCCTCCGTGGCTGCGACGCGGAAGCCGAGCGGCTGCGGGACGTCTTCCGCGCCGAGTACGCCCATCAGCTGCCCGGCGTCGAGGATGCCTTCGGCCACCAGCTCCTGGCCCTGCTCAAGCAGCTGGACGCCACCTGCCAGGCCGCGGACGACCTCGCGGAGGCGGCCACAGCCGCCTTCCACCAGCACGCCGACAGCGAGATCCTGCTTAGCTTCCCGGGCCTGGGGCCCATGCTCGGCGCCCGCGTCCTCGCCGAGCTGGGCGACGACCGGACACGGTTCGCCAACGCCCGGGCGCTGAAGTCGTACGCCGGATCCGCCCCCATCACCCGGGCCTCCGGCAAGAAGCGGTTCGTCGGTCGCCGCTTCGTCAAGAACAACCGCCTGATCAATGCCGGCTTCCTCTGGGCCTTCGCCGCCCTCACCGCCTCACCGGGAGCGAACGCGCACTACAGACGCCGACGCGAGCACGGAGACTGGCATGCCGCCGCACAACGGCACTTGCTGAACCGCTTCCTCGGACAGCTCCACCACTGCCTCAAGACCCGGCAGCATTTCGATGAACAGCATGCCTTCGCACCGCTCCTGTCACCTCCGGCCGAGCAAGCAGCTTGACTTCTTGGCTCCCTGAGATGTCTT
>NZ_JBIVBC010000054.1:0-1391 GCF_044745865.1 Streptomyces sp. NPDC086787
CGCACACATGCACAACCTCGCCCTCACATCATGACCAGAAGACTGTGCTCACACGCTTTGACCTGCCCAAACGCGGCCTTGTGCAACACCCTTTAAAGGTTGTCCCGTAACGAGGCCCAGGGGTCTCAGGCATACTGGCGCTCGTTGTCGCTGGGGTCCGGACCTGGGAGGGGAGCCTGAGTGCCTGAGCTGCGATGTGAAGCGATTCGTTGGGTGGATGACGAGCCGTTTCCCGGCCTCGTCGAGGTTCAGTTCGTTGACGCTGCGGGCCAACGTTGGTCTTTGATCGACAAGAGCTCGATCTTCGCGCAGTTCGCTGAGCTGACCCCCGAGTCGGTCTACCCGGTGAAGGTCACGGTGGCGTGCGAGGTCCAGGGTGACATCGAGGCGATGGGCGGCGACGGCGTCGTGACTGTCTCCACTTCGCCGGATGGGGTCACGACGCCGGATGGACGGGACACCTTCGCTGTGAACCGGGGCCAGCTCATCTCGTGAGAGCGAGATTGTGAAGTCGGGCGATGCCGAGCATGGCCTGGTGAACGCCGGTGCCCTTGAGCCGACAGTCGCGCAGGATCTTCCAGTTCTTCAGCCGGGACAGGGCGTGTTCGACCCGGGCGCGTGCCCGACGGTGGACGGCGTTCTCCGCCTCCTGCTGCGGACTGAGATGCGTCTGGCCACGCTGTTTGCGGTGCGGAATGAGCAGGCCAGTGCCCTGGTAGCCGCCGTCGGCGATGACCGGGGCGCCGCGGCAGGCCAGGTCGACACCGGACTCAGCAAAGGCTCGGCAGTCGTTGCGGCTGCCGGGCAGCGGGATCCCGATCGCCACGACCAGGTGGCTGTTGGCGTCGATGACGACCTGCAGGTTGGTCGAGTACCGGTAGTTCTTGCTGGAAGCGGCGATGCTGCGGTCGCGGGTGGGCACCAGGGTGCCGTCGACGATATAGACGGTGTCCTTGCGCGGTCGGCGGGCCGGCGAGATGGCCAGCAGGGGTGCGAGGTGATCGAGAATGCGGTCCGCCGCGGACTTTGAGATTCCGAACAGCGGCGCTATCTGCCGCAGTGTGAGGTTCGTGCGCCAGTACGTGGCCACCAGCAGCACCCGGTCCTCCAGCGGCAGTCGCCAGGGACGGCCGCGCTGAACGTCACCGCCACGGCGCCGTACCAACGCCACCAGACTTGCGAACTGCACATCGGTCAGCCCGGAGAATGGCTCGATCCACTTCGGATCTTCCGCTGAGATCACCCCACCCATGCCCAGGCAACGCAGCAACCGCCACACGAGTTACGGGACAACCTTTAAAGGGTGTTGCACAAGGCTCTGAGCTGGGCATCTCTGAGGTATGGCCGCGGTGTTACGTGCTGAACGGGTGTGGGTGGAGACGTTCACGGGG
>NZ_JBIVBC010000055.1:0-1282 GCF_044745865.1 Streptomyces sp. NPDC086787
CCTTTAGCGATCACGTTGTGTCGTAGCCGAAGCAGGGGGCTCGGTTGACGCTGCACGGCGCCAACCGAGCCCCCGTGCTCGACGAGTGTGAGACAAGGTGAATCATGGACAGCGACATGACGCAGCGAATGCAAGAACTGCTGGACGGAGACTTCTCAGCGGTGTCCGCGCTCGACCAGGAGATCCGCCAGCGCGTCTCGTCCGGAGACTGCGAGTGGGTGACGCTGCTCGGTGCGGAACTCGAGCGACGGGCCGCCTGCGACGGAGGAGATCCGTCCGCGCACGTTCTCCTGCTTGACCGGCTGCAGACGGCTCTGGCCAGTACAGCGGGACCTCAGAGCCTGCGTGCTTTGGTGTGCTTGCCAAATAGCCTCCAGACGGGAGAGTCGGTAAGGATCAAGGCCGAGCGGCGCCTGGCTCAGATGGTGGCCCGGGGGCATCGGCCCGCCGACATCGTCTCGGTCGTCTACGGTGAAGAGCTCGACACTGCGGCGTCAGACGAATTCAGGGCCTGCCTGCTGCAAGAGCTGGTGCTCGAAGGCGTCGTAGTCCCGGAGTACCCGCCTCTGCGATCTTTCGGAGAAGTACTTGTCTCTGAGGGGCACCCACTTGCGCACCTGCCGCTCCATCTGCTCCCTACGGAACGTGGACTACTCAAGCCGGCGCACGTTCAACACGGCTGGACGTGGGCTCTGCCTCCAGCGACGGTCGAGAAGCAAAGCGACCAACCCGAACTTCATGTCTCAGCGGAGATGCGCCGACGCAGTGTCGAGGTAGATCCGGTAGAGGTCACCGTTCCGGAGGCAGCCGAGTCAATGGGCGCTGCGGTAAGGCACTGGTGCGAGCAGTCCAACGGCAGCGTCGCCGCCCAGGAGTTCTGGTCCGCGTCTCCTGTCCCACCGAGCGACTTCGCAGCCGTCTTCGAACAACTTTCACTCGCCGCATGGCCAGTGGAAGGGGGCCGAGCCCGGCTCCACCCGGCCACCCCGGACAGGGTGCTGCGGGTACTTCTCACCGCTGCGGTACGCAGCCCCGCCTACGGCAGCGGCATGTATGGCGCGTACGGACGGCTCGCTGCCTGGCGCTCCCTTGGCGGCCTGGTCGGTGCCGCACCGGATGCCTCGATCGACCACACGGCAGCGCTGGTGGAACAGGCTCACTGGTTCATCGCCGACCCCTCATCGGATTGGTTCCACCAAGTTGCCTGGGACCTCGCCGTGGCCGCCCTGCGACCGGACGGGCAGGAGATCGCGGTGCTCGCAGCCACGGACATCGACTGAGA
>NZ_JBIVBC010000056.1:0-1170 GCF_044745865.1 Streptomyces sp. NPDC086787
GGCGGCGTTGGCGCCGGAGGTGGTGGGGGTGCTGGCCCAATGTCCGCTGCGGGAACTGGTGACCGCGTCCGAGCCGCTGCCCCTGCTGGTCGAACGCGAACGCGCCCTGTACGGCTCCTGGTACGAGTTCTTCCCCCGCTCCGAAGGCACCCCCGAACAGCCCCACGGCACCTTCCGCACCGCCGCCCGACGCCTCGACGCCATCGCCGCCATGGGCTTCGACGTCGTCTACCTCCCCCCGATCCACCCCATCGGCACCACCCACCGCAAAGGCCGCAACAACACCCTCGACGCCCGCGAGGACGACGTCGGCGTCCCCTGGGCCATCGGCTCACCCGAAGGCGGCCACGACACCGTCCACCCCGCCCTCGGCACCCTCGACGACTTCGACGCCTTCGTCGCCCACGCCCGCGAACTCGGCCTCGAAACCGCCCTGGACTTCGCCCTCCAGTGCTCCCCCGACCACCCCTGGGTCCACAAACACCCCGACTGGTTCCACCACCGCCCCGACGGCACCATCGCCCACGCCGAGAACCCCCCCAAGAAATACCAGGACATCCACCCCATCGCCTTCGACACCGACATGGACGGCCTCACCGAGGAAACCCTCCGCGTCCTGCGGCACTGGATGAACCACGGCGTACGGATCTTCCGCGTCGACAACCCCCACACCAAACCCGTCCAGTTCTGGCAACGCGTCATCGCCGACATCAACCGCACCGACCCCGACGTCATCTTCCTCGCCGAGGCCTTCACCCGCCCCGCGATGATGCACACCCTCGCCCAGATCGGCTTCCAGCAGTCCTACACCTACTTCACCTGGCGCAACACCAAACAGGAACTCACCGACCACCTCACCGAACTCACCGGCGAGGCAGCCGCCTACATGCGCCCCAACCTCTTCACCAACACCCCCGACATCCTGCACGCCTACCTCCAGCACGGCGGACGCCCCGCCTTCGAGGTACGCGCCGTACTCGCCGCGACCCTCTCCCCCACCTGGGGCATCTACAGCGGCTACGAACTCTGCGAGAACACCCCCCTCAAACCCGGCAGCGAGGAATACCTCGACTCCGAGAAATACCAGCTCCACCCCCGCGACTGGACCACCGCCACCCGCGAGGGCCGCACCATCGCCCCCCTCATCACCCGCCTCAACACCATCCGGCG
>NZ_JBIVBC010000057.1:0-1160 GCF_044745865.1 Streptomyces sp. NPDC086787
CTAGTGTCCTGCGCCAGAGATCCGTCGGCAGAAGCGGGCGAGGGAGTCGAGGATCTCTTCGGCGGTCTTGGTCCAGATGAACGGCTTGGGTTCTTCGTTCCAGTCCTTGACCCATGCGCGGATGTCGGCTTCCAAGGCCTGGATGTTCTTGTGTGCGCCGCGGCGGATCATCTGGTGGGCCAGGTAGCCGAACCACCGCTCGACCTGGTTGATCCAGGAGGAGCCGGTGGGGGTGAAGTGCAGCTCGAATCGCGGGTGTTTGGCCAGCCAGGTCTTGATCGCGGGAGTTTTGTGGGTGCCGTAGTTGTCCACGATCAAGTGGACCTGCAGGTGCGCAGGCACCTCCTTGTCGATCCGAATCAGGAACTTCTTGAACTCCACGGCCCGGTGCCGACGGTGGAGGGCGGTGATGACCTCACCCGTGGCGACATCAAACGCGGCAAACAGAGTCGTCAGGCCGTTGCGCACGTAGTCGTGGGTGCGCCGCTCGGGCATGCCCGGCATTATCGGCAGCACCGGCTGGGAGCGGTCCAGGGCCTGGATCTGCGACTTCTCGTCCACCGAGAGCACCACCGCTCCCTCGGGCGGGTTGAAGTACAGGCCCACGACGTCGTAGACCTTCTCCACGAACAACGGGTCCGTCGACAGCTTGAAGGTGTCCGCCAGATGCGGCTTGAGCTGGAACTGTCGCCAGATCCGGCCCACGGTCGACTTCGACAGGCCACTGTGCTGGGCCATCGATGTCCGCGACCAGTGCGTGGCGTTCTTCGGCAACTGTTCCAACGTGGTGACCACCACCGCCTCCACCTGATCGACGCTGATGGTCGGCGGCCGGCCCGGTCGGGGCTCGTCTGCCAGCCCGTCCAGCCGCTCGGCAAGGAAGCGCCGTCGCCACTTTCGGACGGTGTCCGCGGTCACCCGCAGATCCCGGGCGACCGCGACGATCGGCGGCACCTCCGGCCCCGCACACGCCAACACAATCCGTGCCCGCAGGGCCAGTGCCTGGGCCGATGTCGCCCGACGCGTCCACCGCTCCAACACCGCCCGCTCGTCATCAGACAGCAGCAATGGTTCCAGCTTCGGGCCTCGACGAGGAACTGACGCATCAGCAGCAGAAGTCACACAACTACTAACGATCAACTACTGGCGCAGGACACTAG
>NZ_JBIVBC010000058.1:0-1148 GCF_044745865.1 Streptomyces sp. NPDC086787
GGGTCTGTCCAGTGAACGGTGTAACTGGGTTGGTGTCGTGGGTCAGATTCGGTTGTGGGTGAGGCGGCCGTCGAAGGCGATGTCGAATGCCTGGAGGGCTCGCTTCCAGCGGGTCGTCCAGCGTTTGCGTCCCGTCCCGGTCGGGTCCAGGGACATCACCGCGAGGTAGATGCACTTCAGCGCCGCGTTCTCCGAGGGGAAGTGACCACGGGCCCTCACTGCCCGGCGGATGCGTGCGTTGACTGACTCGATCGCGTTGGTGGTGCAGACGATGCGCCGGATCTCCGCGTCGAACTGCAGGAATGGCACGAACTCGGCCCAGGCGTTCTCCCAGAGCCGGACGATCGCCGGGTACTTGCCGCCCCATTCCTCGCTGAACTCCAGGAACCGGCTCATCGCGGCGTCCTCGGTCGGCGCCGTATAGACCGGCTTCAGTGCTTTCGCGATCTTGTCCCAGTCCTGTCGGCCGGCATAGCGGAACGAGGCCCGCAGGAGGTGGACTACGCAGGTCTGCACCACGGTCTTCGGCCAGACCTCACCGACCGCGTCGGGCAGGCCCTTCAATCCGTCGCAGACCAGCATGAGGACGTCTTCGACGCCGCGGTTCTTCAACTCGGTCAGCACCCGCAACCAGTGCTTGGCCCCCTCACCTCCCTCGCCCCCGGCCCACAGTCCGAGGATGTCGCGGTGTCCCTCGGCTGTGACCGCCAAGGCCAGGTAAATGGGCCGGTTGGCGACCTGGCCCTCGCGGATCTTCACGTTGATGCAGTCGACGAAGACGACCGGGTAGACACGGTCGAGGGGGCGGGCCTGCCACTCGGCCATGCCCTCCATGACCGAGTCGGTGATCGTGGAGATGGTCTGCTTGGACACCTCGGCTCCATAGACCTCGGCCAGGTGTGAGGAGATCTCACCGTGGGTCAGGCCCTTCGCCGACAGCGACAGCACCATCTCATCGACCCCGGTCAGCCGCCGCTGCCGCTTCTTGACGATCTGCGGCTCGAATCCGCCCTCGCGGTCCCGCGGCACCTCGATCTGGACCGGTCCGACGTCCGTGACGACGGTCTTGGACCGCTTGCCGTTGCGGGAGTTGCCGCCGTTCTTCCCCGCCGGATCGTGCCGGTCATAGCCCAGGTGATCGGTCATCT
>NZ_JBIVBC010000059.1:0-1075 GCF_044745865.1 Streptomyces sp. NPDC086787
AACGGCTGATCAGCCGCCCCACCTGCATGGTGGTACGCCCCGCCATGGCCTGCACACACGGCGTATACATGGGGCGTATACACGGTGTGTAGAGTGCGGGTCATGTCCATCGGTCACACCCTTCTGGGGCTCCTGGAGTCCGGCCCGCGCCACGGCTACGACCTCAAGCGGGCCTTCGACGAGAAGTTCGGACACGACCGGCCCCTGCACTACGGCCAGGTCTACTCGACGATGTCCCGGCTCCTGAAGAACGGCCTCGTCGAAGTCGACGGCATCGAGACCGGCGGCGGCCCCGAACGCAAGCGCTACGCCATCACCGACGCCGGCATCACCGACGTCGAGCAATGGCTCGCCACCCCCGAGAAACCCGCCGAGTACCTCCAGTCGACCCTCTACACCAAGGTCGTCCTCGCGCTCCTCACCCACCGCGACGCCACCGGGATCCTGGACACCCAACGCTCCGAGCACCTGCGCAGCATGCGGATCCTGACCGACCGCAAACGCAAGGGCGACCTCGCCGACCAGCTCGTCTGCGACCACGCCCTGTTCCACCTCGAAGCCGACCTGCGCTGGCTGGAACTGACCGCCGCCCGACTCGACAAGCTCCGCACGGAAGTGGCCCGATGACCCCTCCCCCCGGCTCCCTGCTCACCGCGCAGGACCTGCGCAAGGCGTACGGCCCCACCCACGCCCTGGACGGAGCCGAGTTCTCCATCCACCCCGGCGAGGTCGTCGCGATCATGGGACCCTCCGGGTCCGGGAAATCCACCCTCCTGCACTGCCTCGCCGGAATCGTGCCGCCCGACTCCGGGTCGATCACCTACAACAACCGCGAACTCACCACCATGACCGACGCCCAGCGCAGCGCCCTGCGCCGCTCCGAGTTCGGCTTCGTGTTCCAGTTCGGCCAGCTCGTACCCGAACTGACCTGCGTCGAGAACGTCGCCCTGCCCCTGCGGCTCAACGGCACCTCCCGCAAGGACGCCGAACGCACCGCACTCGGCTGGATGGAACGCCTCGAGGTCGACGGCCTGAAGGACAAGCGGCCCGGCGAGGTCTCCGGCGGCCAGGGCCA
>NZ_JBIVBC010000060.1:0-1000 GCF_044745865.1 Streptomyces sp. NPDC086787
GTGTCGGTCCAGACGCCGCCCGGTGCCGGGGCGGAGGGGCTGGAGTTGCCGGTGATGTGCGAGTCCACCAGGGACACCGAGCCGACCCCCGTGCCGAACGTGGTGTAGAGGCCGCCGGAGACGGATCCGGTGCCGGTCACCTTGTTGCCGCTGACGGTGGTGTGATCCAGGGTCAGGGACGGGGCCGTGATGGTGTTGTCGGCATAGATGCCGCCGCCCTGGGCGTAGCGGCCGGAGCCCACGTTGTTCGTCACGTTGGAGTTGGTGAGTGTCAGTGTGCCGCCGTAGATCACGACTCCGGCGCCCTGGGTGTTCTCGCCGACGAGACGGTTTCCGGTGATCTCGGTGTTGGTGACGGTGGCGGTGCCCCCGTTGATGTCGAGACCGCCGCCGTCCGCGTTCTGGCCGGCTCCGCTGGTGCCGGTGTTGCCCTCGAGTCTGGAACCGGTGATGGTCAGGTCGCCCGTCGAGTAGATGCCAGCGGCGAGCCCGAACCCGGCCGCGGTGTTGTTCCTGACCGTGGTGCCGCTGATCTGCGCGGTGCCGGCGTCGATGTCGATGGCGCCGCTGCCCTGGCCGCCGTGGTTGGCGCTGAAGATGCTGTCGGTGATGGTGATCTGGCTGTCGCCGGTCTCGGTGTGCAGTCCGCCGCCGAATGCCTGCGAACGGTTGAGGGTCACGAGTACGCCGTCGAGCTTCACCGTTCCCTCCGCGTCGACCCCGCCGGCGGAGGCGGTCGCCCGGTTGTCCTTGACCTGGCCGCCGGTGAGGTTCCCGGTGGCGCCGTCCGCGACGCTGATGCCGCCGCCGAGGCCGGTGCCACGGGTGGCGTTGCCCTGGATGTTCACGTCCTGGGCGTCGAGTTCGCCGTCGGTCTGGACGAGTACGCCGCCGCCGTTGCCGTCGTCGGGCGGTGCGCCGTTCATGATGGTGAGGTTGTCCGCGATGACGTGTCCCCCCGCGGCGACGTCCAGGACGCGGAACCGGTTGGCGGTCGAGG